>JBPOFU010000027.1:0-35473 GCA_051252075.1 Oceanococcus sp.
ACTACGGACTCTGACTCCGTCAGCGGGGGTTCGAATCCCTCATCCCCAGCCAAAACAAAGGAACCGCCATCAGGCGGTTTTTTTTGTTTTGAAAGGGTTTGATGATAAGGGCCCCATGGTTCGATCGATCGGCAGGAAAGCCGATCGACGCGAGTAGCGCAGCTGCGAGGCCGAAGGCCCGAGGGCAGGAGCCCGAGGCAATCCCTCATCCCCAGCCAAAACGAAAAGCTCGCCTTGTGCGGGCTTTTTTCGTTTTGAGTGGAGATTGATGATGACAGTCCCGAGGTTCGATCGATCGGCAGGATGGCCGATCGACGCGAGCAGCGCAGCTGCGAGTCCCGAAGGGACAAGCGCAGGAAGCGCGCAGCAATCCCTGCTTGAAAGATTGCACTGAAATTTCATAAGCCGCCATCAAGCGGTTTTATCCTATGGGCCAGCAAGAAAATAACGTTTATTTCTCACTACAAGGTTTAGAACTGTAACTGTTCCGCTTTAGGAGCACGGATATTGGCGGCAGCCTAACTTGGGCACGGAGGCAACGATGGTCGCAGAAATTTTGATTTGGATAGAAGGCACGCTTCTACCCGCCTTAGAACTTTGGTCTGGTCAAAATGGATTGGGCATTGCCGCCGCGTTGATCTTATGCGTCCTGTTTGGTGGGCAGTTCGCACGCCTTACCATGCGGCTGAGCACGGCGTCGCTGCAGGGCAAGATCGCTTTGTCACATCTGGTCTTTTTTGTCAGCGGCGTCAGCTTAACGCGTTGCTTGATCGACATCAGTTGGGTGCCCGCTCTGCAGGGAGCTATCGTGGTGCTCGTGTTGTGGGTGCCCAGCTATTTGCTGGGCGCGCTTTCGGAAAAAGCCGAAGAATCCGTAAAGCACATTGTTCAAGACAGATTCGCGGGCCAAGGCATGCGCACGCGCGTGCTGGAAGAAATGCGGAATAAGGAGTACGACCCGTTGGTGTTTGAGGTCGCAGAAGCGCAGGCAGGAGGGGACAAGGAAAAGCTACGGCACTGTTATATCGGCTTGCGCTCACGCAAACTGGGCGACATAGAAAGAAGCAAACGCGATAACACGACGCCACGTTCCTTTGGTCGCAATGAGCTAGAGCTCAAATTGGATGGTCATCTCTCCAGCTAGCTTGTAACTCTTACGCAGGAGATACAAACCTTAGTCACTGAACCGGAATTCGCGAAATGCTCGAGTTTCAGTTGCTTGCCCGAACATTTCGTTGTGGCCATTCAATCATGCCGTATCACTCAGCGGCTTAGCTAGTGTTATGTTGGATGAGCGCTAAGGCAAGATCCGACTGGATTCAGCCATCATGTGTATAGGATTGCAGGAAGTGAAAATCTGTAAGGCTTGCGACTGGCCGGAATGAGATCCGGCCTATTGGCGAAATGAATGATTCGTTGATGAGCTCACACGCACTAATTCTTTTTATTGAAAAAGGAATCGGCATGAGTACATTGACACTAGGAGTCATTGGGACTTCGAGAAAAGAAGACGAACGACGCTTTCCTATCCATCCTGAGCACCTAACGCGTATCCCTGAACAGCTACGTCGCCAGCTGATATTTGAGGAAGGCTATGGACAAGCTTTCGGCATAGCAGATTCGGAAATCGCAGCACAGACGGGAGGAGTTGCCAGCCGTCACGAGCTATTGGCCAATTTAGGTTCGGTGATTATGGCCAAGCCGGTACTTGAGGATTTAGAAGAGCTACGTGTAGGAGGAACACTGTGGGGTTATGTGCATTGTGTGCAGCAACGGGATATTACACAGGCGGCGCTGGACCGTAAGCAAACGCTGATTGCCTTTGAAGACATGTTTGTATGGTCGCCTAACGGCCAGATTGGTCGTCACACCTTTTATAAAAACAACGAAATGGCGGGCTATTGTGCGGTCATTCATGCCCTGCAACTGAAAGGCATCGATGGTCACTATGGTAATCAACGCAAAACCATAATTTTTGGATTTGGTGCTGTCAGTCGCGGCGCCATTTATGCCCTCAAGGCCCATGGGTTTAGGGATATCACCATCTGCATACAGCGCCCTGACCATGAAGTGCGCGAAGAAGTATTGGATTGTAATTATGTGCGGATTCGGTCTGGCAACGAAGGTGAGGCGCGCATGGTCGTGGTTGAACACGATGGAACGGCTCACCCCTTGGCTGATTTGATCAGCGAAGCCGACATCATCGTAAACGGGACATTTCAGGAAACGGATAACCCTATTCATTTTGTTACTGAAGCAGAAAAATCCTGCCTCAAGCCACACAGCCTGATTATTGATGTCAGTTGCGATGAGGGCATGGGATTTTTCTTTGCCAAGCCCACCACGTTTAAAAATCCAACATTCAAACATGAAACGATTGACTACTATGCGGTGGATCACACGCCCAGCTTTCTCTGGGAAAGCGCGACTCGCTCGATTTCAGCTGCACTCATAGTCTATTTGTCCGATGTTTTGGCTGGCCGCGAGCATTGGCAAAAAAATGAAACCATACGACGCGCAGTGAATATTGATGCGGGCGTGATTCAGAATCTCTCGATTTTATCGTTCCAAAATCGCGAGCCACGCTACCCGCATGCCAGCATCAGCCTGATTTGAAAGGCTGCTGTTAAGAGCCTTGTTACCAGAGGTCAGAGATTCGGTAAGTGCAATGAAGCAAGCATACAATCGTATCTATGAGTTCCAGCAAGAGACTGAGCATGGACACCGAGAGCAGAATCGAGCACGACAGCCTAGGCGCCGTATCCGTTCCAGCGTTTTGTTACTGGGGCGCTCAGACCCAGCGCTCGCTGCAGAACTTCCCGATTGGTGAGCAGCGTTTTGGCGCTGAATTCATCGCGGCATTAGCACGCATCAAGCGCGCCGCGGCGACTACCAATCATGAGCTAGGTGTGCTGGATGGCGCCTTGGCTCGGGCCATAGGACAGGCCGCGGACGAAGTCATTGCAGGGCGTTGGGCGGAGCATTTTCCGCTCAGTGTTTGGCAGACCGGCAGCGGTACCCAGACCAACATGAATGTGAACGAAGTGCTTGCGAATCGGGCCAACGAACTGCTGGGCTCTGCCCTCGGTAGTCATGTGCCGGTTCACCCGAATGATCACGTGAATCAGTCGCAGTCATCCAACGATGTTTTTCCCAGCGCGATGCATATTGCGGCAGCGCAAGGGATGCACGATGCCTTGATCCCAGCGGTCGAAGCTCTGCGTGATGCGCTCGCAATGAAAGTGACCGCCTTCAGCGATATCATCAAAATTGGGCGCACCCATCTGCAAGATGCAACGCCGCTGACCCTGGGGCAGGAATTCTCCGGATATGTGGCGCAGCTGGACATCGCAATTACCGCCTTACAATCCGCCTTGCCACCGTTGTATGCCTTGGCCTTGGGAGGAACAGCCGTTGGCACGGGGCTGAATTCACCGCGTGGATTCGATGTGTTTGCGATCGAACATATCGCACAAGCCACCGGCTTGCCGTTTGTGCCCGCGACCAACAAATTTGCTGCCTTGGCTGGGCACGAGGCCATGGTTATTGCCAGCGGTGCTTGCAAGACGCTGGCGGCGGCGGCATTGAAGATCGCTAACGATATCCGTTGGTTGGGGTCCGGCCCAAGGGCTGGGTTGGGTGAGCTGAGTCTGCCGGAAAACGAACCCGGCAGCTCAATCATGCCGGGCAAGGTCAATCCGACTCAGGCAGAGGCCTTGAGCATGGTCTGCGTTCAAGTCATGGGCAACGACGCAGCGATTGGTTTCGCCGCATCTCAGGGGAACTTCGAGTTGAATGTCTACAAGCCCGTGCTGATCCACAATTTACTGGATTCGATTCGCCTACTCGGCGATGCCTGCCTGTCGTTCAGTGAGCGCTGTGTTCAAGGTCTAGAGCCCAATAGAGAGCGAATCGAGGAACTGCTCGAGCGCTCACTCATGTTGGTTACCGCTCTGGCTCCGCACATCGGTTATGACAAGGCTGCGGAGATTGCAAAGCGGGCGCATCAGGAGGGCACAAGTTTGC
Organism: Oceanococcus sp.; assembly: GCA_051252075.1. Classification (GTDB taxonomy): domain Bacteria; phylum Pseudomonadota; class Gammaproteobacteria; order Nevskiales; family Oceanococcaceae; genus Oceanococcus. The sequence continues at coordinate 4,027 of JBPOFU010000027.1, forward strand.
GTGCGGCGGCGCTGGCGCTGGGTCACGTTACTGACCAGCAGTTCGATCTATGGGTGCGCCCCGAACAGATGCTAGGCCCGACACCATAGTGTGTGGACGGAACAGCGGGCCAACTGCAGCGTGGTATGGCCGCTATGGAGGCCTGATCACGACCTGGTTCACGGGACGAAGGCTTCAGATGAGAGTTCTATTTCACTGTGTGCAAAGGAGCCGAGTTTGGCCTGCGTGCTAAGGCGACCCTATCTATGCCGACGAGGGCTTGGGCCCCAATTCCCCTGATCTGAGCTTGGTTTACTAAGCTGGTTTAGAGTGCAAGATCGTGTTCGCAGTTGAACTTGAGATTTTAATGACTCAGCTGTTTTTTTGGCTGTTCACTTAATACTGCATCGAATGTTTTGGCGAAGCTAAATACATCGCCAGGCCATCGTGCAGAGACATACTGACCATCGCGTACCACCCAGGCGGGCTTGTTGTCGTTCGCAGTATCACGCATTAAACCACTGGTCTTGGCAAAATGGTTTTTGCTGGTTTTGGGTACATCGCAGAAGTCGTCTGGGCTTGCCAGCGCTCGGGTGACTTCTTGTTGCACGCCCATGTAGCCAACTGGCTGCCCTTGGTCTTCGGTGTAGGTACGGTAATAGTCAGGGTCCCAGAAGCGGGCGAAGTAGCGTGTCAGCATCCAGGCGGACTTTTCCAACTTCCAAGTTAAGGCAGTCGTTTTACGCCCGTGCAACACGGAGCGACCACTGCTCTTTGAGATGCTGCGGGCCGCCAGCACGACACCATGGCAGACCGCCGCTACCGGTTTGCCACTGTCGAAAAAATCCGCAACAAAGCTTTGTAGCAGAGCGCTTTCCAAATACGGGCGCATACTTTTGGCATGGCCGCCCGGTAGCAACAGCGCTGCAAAATCGGCAACCTCTAAATCCTGATAACACAATGGTGACAAATAGGCTGGGTCGCGTTCCATGTCACGGTAGCAGCGGCGCGCGTCAGCCTGTGCACGCAAACTGAGCCCTATAAGGCGGATTTTTTTCAACAGCGGGATGAAGCCCCAAAAATCCAGACCTTCGCCGCTTAACATCAATGGGTCAGCATGCCCGCGCTGACCATCTGGGGTGGCGAAGACAATATCGTGACCAGCTTGGCGCAGTATGTACCAGCTCACGGCTGCTTCAGTGGGATCAAAACCCACGCAGGGTAGGGGGATCAGAATTTTCAAGTCAGGTTTTCCGAGCTATGCAGGTACTTGTCCAATAAAAACCACGCAATGAAGTTTTGTCTTCAGCTTGCGAACTGCAAAGCCAGCACCGCTAGGATGGCGGGCATCGCCTGCACAAAGAAGATGCGTGGTTTGACTGTGGCGGCACCATAGATGCCGGCGACAATGACACAGGTCAGAAAAAACAGTTTGATCTCTGCGGTGCCGGTGCTCAATCCCCAGATCAGTCCTGCGACCAAAAAACCGTTGTAAAGACCCTGATTGGCAGCCAGGGCCGCGGATTCCTCAGCAAATTGCGGCGTTGTGCCAAAAATTTTGCGTCCGTAGGGTTTAGTCCACAGGAACATTTCCAGAATCAGGAAAAAGAGATGGGCCAGAGCGACCAGACCAATAAGGATGTTGGCGAGCATGTGCATGGATAACTCCCGTTTACGTAGCAAGGCGAGTTCGCCGAGACTGTAGATGTGATCGGAATGAAAATGCGTCGTTTTACAAGTTCGAAGCGGTCAAGCGAAATTTCTTGTTCAATACCTTTTGCAGCAATTTTCTTGGCAAACATCGCTGTAGCAGAGGCAGGCTGTGGCTGCCATAACCAATTTTTTGCAGCGAGGATGGGGTTGGGCCCTGCAGTCCCGCCAGCAGTGTGGCAGCAAATTCAGATGCAGGCGTAGCGTTTACTTGTGAGGCGCCAGCACGCGCCATGATGCCGTCGCGGATCGGAGCGTAGAGGGAATCCTCGCTCAGCCAGTCATTGATGCTGGCTGCGGCGGCATCGCCAAAGTTGGATTGAATTGCTCCTGGCTGCACAGTGACGACTTGAATCCCGAAAGGGGTTAACTCCATACGCATGGCATCAGAGATGCTGTGTAGCGCGGCTTTGCTAGCGCAGTAAGCGCCGGCAAATGGCGTGGTGAGTATGCCCGAGACGCTGCCGATATTAACGATGATGCCCCCTGTGCTGGCGCGCAGCAGCGGCAGCAACAGTTGGCTGATCAACACCGGAGAAATGACGTTGGTTTCAAATTGGGCACGTAATTTGTCGGCAGGGATCTCCAGCATAGGGCCCATTGCAGAGATGCCCGCGTTGTTGATCAAAATGTCGATTTTTTTGTGGCCTGCGGCAGCGAGTGCCAGAGCGAGGGCTGCTCGACTCGTTTCATCATTGACGTCCAATGCCAGGCATTCACAGCCGAGTGCTTTGAGATCATTGAGCGATTCCGCGCGTCGGGCCGTGGCAATGACGTGATCGCCGTGGCTTGCGAACGCTTGCGCCAAAGCGCGGCCTATGCCGCTGGAACAACCAGTAATGAGTACGTTGCGGGTCATGGGATGTCCTGTCGTTTAGGCCGGAGCCTGGCACCAATAGTTACAATAGGGCATAAGCCTAACGCGTAGGCACACACGAAAAAACGGGTGAGGCGATTTCGTCTTTTCATCCGCAGGAAATCCATATTGAAACTTGAAAAAATCTTGGCTGTTCGGTCCTTGGGTGATGATCGATACGAGGGCGTCGGTCCGGCCTATCCCTGGGGTGGTTTATACGGTGGCCAACTCATCGCTCAAGCTTTGATGGCAGCTGCTGATACCGTGGCGGATGGCCGCATGGTGCACTCCGTGCATGCGCACTTTATTCGTCGCGGCGAAAATGCTGAGCCGGTGGAATATCGGGTTGAGCGTGAGCGTGATGGAGGCAGTTTTTCAACGCGCTTGGTTCACGCCTATCAAGGCGAACGGCGATTGTTGGCGGCGACTTTGTCTTTCACCACGGCCTTTAATAACGCCAATAAAAATGCCCGTGACATGACCGATGTGCCAGCCCCATCGGGCCTGAACAAGACCTCAGATTGGTTTTCGCAATTTGAGCGGCGTGGCTTGCCAGATTCAACGCAAGGGTGCTTGAGTTCTTCCGCTTGGTTTATACAGCCAGAGGATATTGCACATACGCCTAACAGTGCCGCTGCAGCATTGGCGTATATGTCGGATGACCTGCCCACAGAATCGGTCTTGTTGGCCGAAGATGAAATCCCTACCTCTATAGATCAGTATTTCAGTGCCAGTTTGGATCATTCGATATGGTTTCACGGCTTACTGGATCCCAGTGATTGGATATTGATGGATTTTCAATGCGCGGCACGCGCGGCAGATCGCGGTTTGGCTCAAGGGCGTGTTTTTGCCGCCAGTGGGGCACTGATAGCGACCGTATCGCAGGAAGTGTTGTTGAGACGCAAGCTCTAACCGTAGACCGAGGCGCAATATTATTTTTGATCGCAGTAATCTAGCGACGACCTTGCGCCATCAGCGAATTGCCCCCACCATGCCAGCTTGGGGAATGGGGTGTTAAGCAATGAAAAAACTGAGTCCAATGGATGCGTCGTGGTTGTATGTGGAATCACGTGCGACACCGATGCAAGTGGGCAATTTGTCGATCTTCTCGCTGCCTGAAGGTGCGGGGGATGAATTTGTGCAGGAGCTGGTGGAGAGAGCGCGAGCCTCGACCACATTGGTAGAACCCTGGAACTTGAAACTTCGTGGTGGCAATCTTGGCCGCGCGATGCCGAAATGGGTTGAAGAAAATGATATCGATATGGAATATCACTTTCGTCATTCGGCTTTGCCAAAGCCAGGTGGCGAAAGGGAGTTGGGGCGTTTAATTTCAAGACTGCACAGCACGCAGCTGGATTTTAATCGACCGCCTTGGGAGGCCCATTTAATCGAAGGGCTGGAAGGCAATCGTGTCGCGCTATATTCCAAAATGCACCATAGTCTTATTGATGGTGTCAGCGGCGCGCGCTTGACCGAACGGGTCTATTCGACCGATCCGAACCAGCGTGACATGGCGGCTCCCTGGTCGGTCGGAAATCCCCCGCGGCCGAAAAGAGCATCGGAGCACAATCTAGGCAACACCAGCCCATTCCAGGCTGTCATGGATGGCTTGCGTGAGCAGGGCAGCACCACAGGTGCGCTGATTAAAGGTTTGTCCGGCTTGGTGAGGAAGGGGCGAGAAAGGTCTGATGCATTTACTGCTCCCTTTCAGGCGCCAAAATCCATACTCAATGGCCGGATAAAAGGCGGTGCACGCCGATTTGCGACACAGCAATACGATCTCAAGCACATGAAAGCGCTGGCGGAAGCTGGCGGTTGTAGTTTGAATGACATTGTGCTGTATATCTGCAGCACCTCCATTCGGCGTTTTCTGAAAGAATCCAACGCATTGCCAAACAAGCCGCTGACCTCGGGTATACCGGTAAATGTGCGGCCTGCGGATGATCAGGGTACCGGCAATGCCATCAGCTTCATCATGGCCAATCTGGCTACGGATATCTCCGATCCCTTAAAACGTCTGGCGGCGATCAAGGCTTCAACCGCCCGCGCCAAAGATCATCTGCAGTCGCTGCCGCGAGCGGCTATGCAGCAGTACACGCTGGTGGTTATGGCGCCGTACATACTGCAGTTGTTGAGTGGTGCCGGTGGTCGTGCAAGGCCAGTATTTAACATCACGATTTCCAACGTTCCCGGTCCCAAAGAGACACTTTATTTCAACGGTGCCAAGCTGGAAGCCATGTACCCAGTGTCACTCATTGCACATGGCGGTGCCTTGAATATCACCTGTTTGTCTTACGCAGGAACGCTCAACTTTGGTTTCACCGGCTGCCGCGATACCCTCCCGCACATGCAGCGTCTGGCAGTGTATACCGGCGAAGCATTGGATGAAATCAGTGCTTTGCTGTTGCCGAAAACTCGAAAGAAAAAAGCCAGTTGATAATCAGACCGCACAGTGCGCAGATGACTCAAAGTACTTTGAGGATGGCTGGTTTAGTGCCGCTCTAGCGACAATGCCGGTTCATTGGGTTTCGGGCTATTTGGGCCTGGTGCTATAGTCGATTTTAGCTCTATTGGGAGGCAGGACATGGATATGGGAAGCATCATTTTTTGGGTGGTTGTGGTGGCGGCGATTGTTTATGGCATCAGCCTTTACAACGCGCTGGTTACATCCCGTAATCAATTTAAGAATGCTTTTGCGCAGATCGATGTTCAGCTGGAACGTCGCTACGACTTGATCCCCAATTTGGTGGAAACCTCCAAGGCGTACATGAAGCACGAACAGGAAACGTTGACGGCGGTTATTGATGCTCGGAATTCCGCCCATCAGGCGAAAGGTGCGGCAGCGGCACACCCGGACAGTGGTCAGGCGGTAGGCCGCTTGGGGCAGGCCGAAGGCATGCTTGCCGGGGCCATGGGGAAATTCATGGCGTTAGCGGAGGCGTACCCAGATCTCAAGGCGAACCAAACCATGCAGCAATTGATGGAAGAGTTGTCCAGTACCGAGAACAAAATTGCCTTCGCGCGACAATTCTTCAATGACGCGGTCATGTCCTATAACAATACGCGTGAGCAGTTCCCCAATAACCTATTGGCAGGGCCATTTCGCTTTGATGAAGCACAGATGCTGGAAATTTCAGCGGCTGAGAAGCGTGAAGCTATCAAAGTTAAGTTTTAGGCCTCGCTCGGCCAGTTCCTTGCTCATGCAACTGACTTAGACATGACATTTTTTGAGCGGCAAAAAGCGGCCCGCCGTAAAACCAGCGTATTGCTACTGTTGATGTTGCTGGCGGTGGTGGCCATCTTGTTGGCGGTAAATCTGTTGTGCGCAGTGAGTTTTAGTCTTAGTGATGAAACGGGTGTCACGATCGCGTCTTGGTTTAGCAGTTCGGCAGCTGCAATGGTCAGTGGGATCACCTTACTGGTCATCGTATTGGGAACACTGTTTACCAGCCTTCGCTTACGCGGTGGCGGTAAAGTCGTGGCACTCATGGCCGGCGGTCGTTTGGTCGATGCCGATACGCAAGATCCTAAGCTGCAGCGTTTGATCAATGTCCTCGACGAGATGTCAATTGCATCAGGCACACCAAGACCTGCTCTGTATCTCATGGATCAGGAGCAAGGCATTAACGCATTTGTTGCCGGTACACGCAGCACCGATGCAGTGATGGCGGTAACCCAAGGTACTTTGGATAACCTGAATCGCGAACAACTGCAGGGCGTGGTGGCGCACGAATACAGTCATATATTGAATGGCGACATGCGCCTGAATATTCGTTTAATGGGGCTGCTAGCGGGCATATTGTTGATTGGGCAAGCTGGCCGCTCGATGATGCATAGCCGCAGCTTGGGTCGTAGCCTGGATCGCAACAGTCGAGGCGGTGCCATGATGTTTGGCCTTGGCCTTTTTGCTATTGGTTACATAGGCATTTTTTTTGCTGGGCTCATCAAGGCTGCGGTATCGCGCCAGCGTGAGTTTCTTGCCGATGCCGCTTCGGTACAGTTCACACGAAATCCAGACGGTATCGCTGGGGCGCTTTGGAAAATTAAACAGCACTCTGTAGGGGCGACTTTGCTCAGTGAGCACAAGGATGACATCAGTCACTTGTGCTTTGGAGAGCCTATAAAGCAGCGTTTTCAATCACTCATGGCGACACATCCGCCCATACTCGCCCGCATAAAATCCGTGCATCCCAGCTTTGTGCCACGGGCCGATGACGACGACCCTGTTCGACAAGCGCCTGTGACTTCACCGGAAAGTGATTCCGCTGGCACATCGGCTGCTCACGGATTTGTTTCCTTCGCAGCGGCTGCGGCTGCCGGTACTCTGACACCCGCGACGATGACAGCGCGAGTAGGCACGGTGGGGCCTGATGATATGGATGCGGCAAGTCATATGCTGAAAAGTCTTCCGCAGGCATTACTCGCAGCAGCCCATGGCAGCGAGGCTGCGAAGGCCGTCATTTATGTCCTGTTCTGCCCGCCGAAAAACGACCCGCATCACGCCGCGGGGATGCAGGCGCTCAATGTTTCTGAGAGTACAGTGGTGAATGAGCATGTTGCGGCATTGCTAGGTAATGCCGATCAACTGGACCGCAGATTGCGCTTGCCGCTGCTAAATTTGTGCATTGCATCTTTGCAGCAGCTCCGACCAGAAGAGCAAAAGAAATTATTAGCGATCTCATTGGTTCTCATTCGAGCTGATAAAAAATACTCACTGTCAGAATTTGCACTACACACCATCTTGTGCGGGCATTTGGGTGCTTCAGCACGGCAAGACGTGCCTGTGAGTTATCAGCATTACCATCAGTTGATCGCGGAGATCAGCATCCTTATGGCCATGATGGCGCGCGCAGGAAGCGAAAACAATGAAGCGCAGCGCCTAGCCTATGAGCATGCTATGCGGCGTTATAGCAAAGCGGGTAAGCCGCCGGTATGGCCTGAGAACTGTGACTATGACAGCGTGCAAAAAGCGCTGAACAAAATCAACCGTTTGCCACCGATGAGAAAAGAATCAGTGCTCGCCAGTTGCGCTGAAAGCGTCATTCACGACGGACTTGTGACGGCTGACGAGGCGGAGTTGATGCAGGCAGTGGCCTTGTCCTTGGATTGCCCCATGCCGCCTATTCCCAGCGTAGCGGAACCAGCAGACGCTTTGTAACAATCCCTGTTTTGACGGGGGTGTAGAGTTTTCGGTATGGAACTCTATCGCTCAAAACGCGTTGTTCAGTCGACGTGTAGGGGAGTCACTACGCGCGTTGAATGAAATCACTACATCAGCGCCACCATATCTCTCTTCCCGAAACACTTGTCCTACTCCAAAATGATTAGATTCGTGACAAGAGCACGAATTCATACCAATGTTCCGGGGGGATCATGATTTCATTACTGACCAGGGCCGCGCTCGGCCTGCTGCTGGCTGGAGCCAGCGTTGCTGCGCACGCAGCGCCATGTTTGATCTTTGTGCATGGCAAACAGACCAATACAGGGACCTATACCAGCTACAGCAATGCTCGAAATTACTGGGTAGACGGCTCCGATGATCTAATCAAAACAGCCACCAAGAATTTCTCAAGTTCCTATTATGTTGTCGGTTATAACGGCACCAAGCCTTATTGGGATAGCCAAACGGCTGGTGAAGTGAGCAGCGAGATTGTTGCTGCCACCAATGGCAGCAGTGACGGCGGCGGGAATAGCTGCGCTCAAAGCTACAGCCAGGGCGGTACCTTCTGGGTCATCGCGCACAGCATGGGCAATGTGGTTATGGACTTTATCCTTGGTAACAATGATGCCTCGGACCAAAACTACAATTACAACGGTAGTTATGACACGGTCGCCAGCCGAATCAGCTTGGTCATGTCGTTGTCGGGTGCCCATCGCGGTTCCGAAGGTGCGGATGCCGTGTGTGGTGAGTCCAGCGGCGGCTGCAATTGGGCCGCAGGATGGATACAAAGCTGCGATACGGCAACCAATTGGTTGAGGAGTTCGGATGACGTACAAGTGCGTACTTATTCCAGTCCGCCCGCAAAAAACATCTATTTAACCGGCGGCTATGAAGCCATATTTGGTGCCAGCGTGTGCTTGTCCGGCGAAGATGATGGCGTGGTGCAACACGCTTCTATTTATGCTTGCAATGGCAGTGCCAACACCAGCTACGACAACGACGATGTCTGTGGTAACAGCTATAAGCAGGAATCTTATGGTTTTGTGAACATGGATGTTGCCCATGAAAACCACTCCGACATTCGTGACGACAGTGATTCGGACACGCGTCGGGCCATTCCCGATGGCCTGTGGACCTGCTCAGGTTCGCCCTGTGCGCCAGGCTCGCAAGTGCAAAGTTCGATGACCAGCGGCAAGTTCATCAGCATCCTTTATTAAGTCGGAGATTCAAGCATGAAAAACACATGGATAGCCGGCTTGACGCTGGCATGCCTTTTCGCTCCTGCCGTACAGGCAGCCACAGCACCTGATCTGATCAAACATGCGGCCGATGCGTATCGCGCCCGTGCAGATTTTCCAGAATGGTCGCAACTGATTACTGACGCGGTAGATCCTGTTGTTCGCGATCGCACACCCAGCCGTCAACGTCTTGCTGATGCGCAGGGTGCAGCGCCGGCATTGGAAACATGGGGGCAGAAAATCAGCTATCAGCCTGGACAGGCGGTGACTTTGTTCGCCCGCTTGGACTGGCTTACTGCAGCAACCGGGTTGGCTGAGCTGTCACAGCTCAAGCTGACTCAAACATCTGGCTGGACGATGACGGCGGATTTGCTGGTTGGGCAAGGCGAACTCGCACAACTGAGCTACAACGACAAGGGCCAAGCTGGGGATCAAGTGGCTGGCGATGGCATCTACTCGGCTCAATTTACGCCGGATGCGAGCGCTTTCCCTGCGCTGGGTCAAGCGGACAATGTGTTGGTGAAAATCACCGCTCAAAATGCTGCAGGTGAAGTACGCAAAGCTGCGGGTGGTTTTCTGCTGAGCACGCCTGGCGCTGTACTGACCGGTGAATATAAGCAAGTGCTGCGGGATGGCAATCTGCTGGTGCTGGCTCAGGCGGATGTACTGACAGCGGGGCGTTATCACCTCAGTGGCAGTTTGGCCAATTTGGCTGGAACACCGCTGGCAACCGCGCAGAGCGCCCGAGTTCTGGAGCAGGGGCAACATTGGCTGGAACTGCCCTTTTACGGACTGATTTTTCATCGCTTACAGCAGGTAGCCGGTCTGCAGCTCAGCAGTCTGACATTGACCAGCACCAATGGCATGCCTAACGCCTTGGGTGAATTACATCGGGATGTCGTGAGTTTGCAGGCGGTTCCCATGGCCGAATTGACCCAGGCCAGTTTCGCAGACCCACAACTATTGGACGCCGCACAACGTCTGGACTTGAGCCGCAAAATAAACCTTAAACCGCTGAGCAACGGCGTCCGTCGTCTGACTCAATAAGGACATAAATATGAACAAGCAATCCAGCATTGTTTTGGCCATGGCGGCTACCTTATTGTGCACCAGCACCAGCTGGGCACGTGACGCCGACAAAACCCAGTATCCCATCGTATTCGCGCACGGTATGGCGGGTTTTGATGACATCTTAGGTTACGACTATTGGGGGGATGATTATGGCGTTTTTGTCCTCGATACTTGCCAGTGGGGTGAGTACTACTGCAACGGCGATATTCATTCATCGCAAGAGAGCTTTGTCGCCTCGGTAACGCCGTTCCAAAGTTCGGAGCAGCGTGGTTACGAGCTGTATCAGGATATCCAGGGCTACTTGGCCTCGTCAGGGCATAGCTACGTCAACATTATCGGCCACTCACAAGGTGGGCTGGATCTACGCAAGGCAGCCAAATTACTGCATCAAAACCGTGGCTACAAAACTGTGCGTTATGGCATCAGTATTTCCTCGCCACACCGAGGCTCACCCATCGCCCAATATGTACTCGGCCTCAATCCCGGTGTGCAATCCGTGCTGGCAACGCTGGCGGACTACTTTGGTGATGTGATCTACAGTGGGGGCAACGATGCTATCGCGGCGCTAAAGCAGCTGGTGAACCATGACATCGACCCGAATGACGGCATTACTACGGGTACCTATGCGTTCAACCAAAACTACCCCGGCGACTCCAGTCACATGGCCCGCTCGCGTAGCTTTTTGACTGGCCAAGACAACGGCAACATGAATCCCGCCTTGTACCTGCTCAAGCAGGCTTGGACCAGCGTTGATGGTGATGGCTATGCCAGCTACGATGCCAATGGGGATGGCGCTCTAGGCACGGGTGATGGCGATCCATCGGACAACGACGATGATGGTTTGGTCGGCATCAATTCTCAGCAAATGGGCTACCGCTTGGAATACTGGGAATGCTATGGCTGCCTGGACTATGTTTGGGCGCAGAGCAATACCGGATACGTGGCCAACCTGAATGCGCCGAATGCGACGCAGATGACTTCGCATGCCTGGAAGATCAACCAGGACCATCTTGATGTGATCGGTGTGCCGCCGGACACTTTTGATGAAATGGAGTTTTACGCCGCCATCACGGATTACATTGCGGATAATGGTTACTAAAATTGCATCGTGGCGGTCGGGCAGGGTCCGGCCGCCGCTCTAGCGAAGGTATGGCATGAAACTGACCATTTATTTTGGGGTGGTCGTAGCGTTTATCAGCTTGCTTGTGATGCTGCGCCCAGATTCCGATGTAAGCACCGAAAAACTGGCATCTCACGTGGTCATGACGCAGCCGGAACCCCATCAAGCCATTTCGGCTTTGGATGACACTTCAAACAGTACGGCAGATGCTGCGCCACAGAATTTTGACGAAGCCAGTTTTGTAGCGGAGTTACGTGCTCGCTTCGCTCCCCATCTCCACATTAAGCATGCTCAGATACGCACACTTGAACAGCTCATGTCGTATCTCAAACAGCGTTACCCGCAGGATTGGGAAAGCCGCGTACTTGGCATGCTGGAAACCGTTTTTCCAGATCAAGCGCAAGAACTTTACCAGCGCTTTCTGAGTTTGCAGCAGTACAGCCAATGGTTGACTGAAAACCGCGACCAGCTCCGTCGATTGAGTGCGTCGGCGCGTCGTACTGCCTTGTGGGAGGCACGGGAACTGGCTTTTGGTGTCGACGCGCAAGACATTTGGGCTGCAGAGAAACGCAGTCAGGACTTAGGTGACGCGCTGGCGTCTCTGCCTGAAGAACTGGCTCCGGTCGAGCGTGCTCAGCAGTTTCTACACGCGGTCGAGCAGGTGTATGGCGATGACGCACAAGAGTTGTTGGCCCAGAAGCGCACCGAGTTGATCAATCATCTGCTCGATGAGCCATCCCTGCAGTCCAATTTGCGGAGCATGCCAGCATCGCAGCGTCGTGAGACCTTGTCCGGCGTTCGTGCCGCCATGGGTATGCCGGAGGACGCTTTGCAGCGCTGGCAGCAACTCGATCTGCAACGTGACCAGATTTGGGAGAGCGGCCAGTTGTATGCGGCGAAGCGTCAGGCTCTGCTGGAACAATATCCTAATGATGCGCAGTGGCGTATCTCCGAACTGCAAGATGAGCTACTGGGGGATTTGGCAGGACAGCTTCGGCAGGAAGAGCAATCGGGGTTTTATCGTTACGCCAACGCTCGTCGCATAGGGCGGGAATAGTTTGCGCGTATTTGCCGGATAAATCGGACAAGCGGATTTGCGTAAGTTGCCAAAACTATCGCATAGTGCGGTCGGAAAATTTTTCTAATAACTAAATAAGGAATAATCCATGATGAGACCTCTCATAGGTGCGACAGCAATCATGCTGACCTCAGCCTCGGCACTTGCCGCTGATGGCCAAGTTCTCAATTTCAATCACATTAACGCGTCCTATATTGATTCTGAGTCGGGATCTTTGAGTGGCGATGGATATGGGTTGGATCTCAGTTTCGCGGTGATGGACTTTGTTCACCTGAACTTGGACTACAACACCCGCGACTACGGCAACTTAGATGTAGAGTTCATTTCTGCAGGCATTGGTGGCAACTTCCCTTTGAACGAGGCTGGAAACGTCCAGCTATTCGGTGGTCTAAGCTATGAGCGCGCCGAATATAGTGGCAGCATCAATACCGGTGGTGGTACAGGTGGTGGCGGTACCGGTGGTGATGGTGGCGATGGCGGCGATGGCGCCGGTGCAGCACCTTGCGAGCCCAGTGGTTCTCCTTTGGACCTGGTGTTAACGACCGTAAATGATCTGGTTTTTGCTTTGCTGGGCCAGGATTTGTGCGAACAAAGTCCATTCGGTGCGGAATCCAAGGCTGGCGTCTCCAGCAAAGCCCTGGTTTCATTTAGCGGTGATACTGATGGCTTCGGCGCCCACATTGGTGTTCGAGCTTTGCTGGCGGATCACTATTTGTTGAGCACGCGCTATCGCATGCGTGAATATGACGATACCGACGAAAGCATTATCAGTTTGTCAGCGGCCTATGTATTCACAAATTGGGGTCTTGGTTTGAGCTATGCGACTTATGATGAGACTGACATTGAAGAATTCTTAGTCAATGTGAGTTACAACTTCTAAGTCGGTTTCAATACCTGCTGTTAGTACCCTCTAAAGCCCGGGCTGGTTATTAATCAGCCCGGGCTTTGTTGTTTTAGACGTATAGATCACGCATGCATAGAGCCAAGAAATTGCGACCCAGCGCACGGAACAATCAATGACGCCGAAGAATTCAACACTAGGCTTTCAAGGCAATTCCGGGCAGCGGGTTCGCATATCAGAATTTTCTGAAAACCCATTAGAAGGTGTAGAAAACAACCTAAGCATCGAAGCGCAAGACCCACCGGATTCGAATAGCTTAGATGCGTGCGATGTGATCATCGCAGTGAAAAGTTCAGCCGTCGGTTGGGTCGATCTGCTGATGACCAGCGGGCAGTATCAGCATCAACCGCCACTGCCTTACACGCCAGGGCTTGAATACAGTGGACAGATCGTCTGGACAGGCAGCGCTGTTGATCCGGGGCAAGCCAAAGTCGGCGATAGGGTGTTAGTGGATGGCTTTGTCGCGGGTCCGCGATCGCCCGGTGACTACCAGCAATACGGAGGCTTTGCTTCATACGCAGTGGCCCCAGTCGAAGCCCTACGCGCCATCCCCGATGGCTTTTCCTATGACCAAGCCTGCAATTTATTGGGCAGTTATGAAACCGCCTACCACTGCCTTATCGCTTGCGGCCAATTGCAAGCCGGCGAGACCGTGCTCATACACGGGGCATCGGGTGCGACGGGTTTAGCGGCTGTTCATATTGCAAAAATAATAGGCGCAACGGTTATCGCTACTGGTCGTTCGGATGAGAAGCTAAAAATCGTTAAAGAGCAGGGCGCGGATCATGTGATCAATTGCAAGGCTGCCGAAGGAGAAAAAGGCGTCAAACGCTTTCGTGATGAGGTTAAAGCACTCACCGGTGGGGCGGGTGTAGATGTGGTCTACGATGGTGTCGGTGGTGATATCTCGCTAGAAAGTATGCGTTGTGTGCGCTTTGGCGCTCGATTCCTAATTGTGGGCTGGGCTTCTACTCCTTTCGTGGCCAAAGGCAAAGGCCAAAGAGGGGCACCCAATGCGAATATGCTGCCGACCAATTTGATAATGATGAAAGGCCTAAAAGTTCTGGGCTGCCCGACCGTCATATCCACTCAGCATGATGCCAGAATTCGCACAGAGCGACTGCGGAAGATTACGCAGTGGGTAGAAAGTGGTTTGCTGATTCCCTATATTTCTCATCGCTTTCCGTTGGCCAATATTCAACAAGCCTTGAAGGCGAAATGGACGGGTGAAATTATTGGCGGCTGTGTTGTGCACCCTCCAGCAATATAGCGATGCACGGTCTCTTCGCCGTCTTTAGGTTTGGTTTCTCAGGCTTTGCTTCGTAAGTATTTGCGATGCCCCAATGCCACGCAACAAAGTGGCGCTTGCTAGGCCTGTTGGGATTTATGCGGCGTCATTATGGAGAGGGCAAACGTCAGCGTTTAGATTGGCCGATGCCAGCACGCTGGGTTTTGTGGCGGGCTTGGCGATTTTGTCGAAGCGTACCGGCAGTTCCAATAGGGTGCGGGTAAACAAGCTGGACACATGTTCGGCTTTGCCTGCCAGCCGAATGTTTTCGGTACGGCGTAGCAGTTGATGAATCATGACGCGTATCTCCATGCGCGCCAGTTCGCGTCCTAAGCAGGCGTGCATGCCATAGCCGAAGGTTAAGTGGCGTCGCATATTTTGGCGTTGCAAATCGATGCTGTCAGCATCCTCACCCCAAAACCGCTCATCCCGATTGCCCGATGCCCACAGCAAAAACACACGCGTGCCGCGAGGCAAGTCCACGCCCTGCAATTCGCTGTCTTGCGTTAGCAAGCGAAAATGTCCTTGAAAAGCCGATTCCAGCCGCAGGACTTCTTCGATGAAATTGTCGATGAGTTCAGGTGCGGCGCGCAGTTGATCCTGCAGCTGTGGGTCTTCGATCAGCAAACGCAGCGCATTGCCCAGCGTGCTGGCTGAGGAATCACTACCGGCCAGCAGTAACTGCAGAATGATGCTGACTGCTTCTTCATCGCTCAATGGATGTTCCGGGTCCAAGGCGGCGTGCATCAAGCCACCGGCGATATTCTCCGGTGGTGCAGCTTTGCCCTGTCTATAGCGTTCCCAGCAATACTGAAACAACTTCAAGCTGTGCGCTGCATCATTAAGGAATTCAGAACGCGATGTTGTTCCCGCCAACAAACGTATTGAGTGTGAACAACGGCGCTTGACCATAGGGAAATCCTCTTCGGGATGCCCCAATAAACGCATGGCCATCAACATCGGTAGCTTCCAGGCTGCTGTGGCCATGAACTCGGTTTCGCCTTTATCAATAAACTGATCGATCAATTGTCCGGCTAACTGCTCCACCTGTGGCTCCAGCTCACGGACAAAATCAGCGGCCACGATGCGGTGGGTCAATAATTTTTGATACTTGTGCGCCGGTGGGTCTTGTATCGCCAACACGTCAACGGGAGTGACTCCGAAATTACGACGGCTGCCTACGCCTGGTCCGTGCGACGAGCTCGGCATCATCGCCTTGCCGAGCATTTTCTCCATGAGCACGCTGACAATATTGGAAGAATAGCTCTGTGTATTGCGGGCGACGTTTTGGATGTCCTCGTAACGGCTGATGCAATAGAAATCCTGACCCTTGGGTTTGTACACCGGGCGCTCATCCCGCAACCAACGGTAGTAGGCATAAGGGTTTTCAATACGGCCTTGTTCTGTGGGATCTAGATCCTCTGGAGATCCGCCATTTGGTACAGGCACAGCATGGGGTTTTCCCAGTTCCCCCAAACGAGCAAAAATGGCGGCGATCTGCAGCAGCCCAACCAATCCATGGGCCAATACACGTCGCCGTGTGTGGTACAGAAAACTCACGGATTAGTGCCCGCTACGGGCCGCGGCTTCGGGGCTGAACATGGCGGGTTTCAGCGGCGTGTTCAGCCGCCACCAATGGTCACTTTCATTGGTCAAATAGGTGGCTTCGTAATTGCCTGAGGTTAGGTCGTGATAAATCGAGGCGCCACGATGGTAGGTTCCAGATTCCTGAGAATAGAAAAATGCTGCGAAGTTGGCCCGCCATAACTGGCCCTGGCCGTCGTAGTTATCCGCCCAAAAAGTCAGCCAAGTGTCTTCATCGACATACAGCCGTCGTTTCTTGTAAATGTGACGCACGCCATCTTTCAAATTGCCTTCTATGACCCAGACGCGGTGCAATTCATAGCGCACATAGTCGCTGTTGATAGTGCCGGCCCTGATGATGTCTTCCTTATAACTGAGTTCGGGGCTGTTCAGCTTAAAGTTATGGTAAGGAACCAGGAATTCCTTTTTTCCAACAAGGGTCCAGTTGTAGCGCTCGGGTGAGCCGTTGTACAAATAGTCATCATCCACCGTACGCAGACCGGAAGGCGGTACGGGGTAATCAAAGCCCACTTCCGGTGCTTTACGCACGCGTCGTATGCCGGGCAAATACTGCCAACTTTGGGTGGAATCGCTTTTGAAATTGTTGGGTTGGTAGCCCACAGCAACAAAGCCTTTCTCCCGGTCTGGCAACAAAAACCCCATGTAAAAGTAGGCGTTGATGTGGTCGGTGTATTGTGGTGATTGACTCCGGTCTGGAGTAATGCCGGGAGCCATGGTCATGAAGCGCGCACGGCCCCAAGCAACGGAGCCAGTGGCGTACACATCGGCAATATCAAACACGGTTTTTTCGCTGAAGGCTCGATGCGGCAGGATGGCGTTATAGATGGCCTCTAGGCCAGTTTTTGGGAATGGAAACGGATGCGCCCCCGCAGTGCCAGTGACACCCAAACCGTCGTCGATAATTTCGGAATGCTCGGCATTGTGCTTGACCACATCGCAGACCCAATCTGCAAAGCGAAAATCGCGATGGCTGGGGTAGACCTTCATTTTGAATTGATCTGAATACTTTTTCATCAGGGCTTGCTGGCCCGGTGTCATCAGTTCTGCGTACTCTCCCATGTTGGCCGCTGTGATTTCATATAACGGCGCCTCGTCCTTGTACGGCCCAGGCTCCCAGCCATGCTCGCTGTTCACTCCCGGCCAAGTCTTAAACCATTGGCCGCTGAATTCCGCAACGCCGCTGGCTGTGCCCGCACGCTCGGCACCCATGCAGGTGTAATCCGGGCCACCCAGTTTCGCTATATCTTCCGGGCTTGTTTTCGCCTGCAGTGGCAGCGCCGGCAATAATATTAGGGTGAAAAATAGGCTGAGTGACTTGATTTTCATGTCTGCATTTCTCCACGGCTTGACGCACGTTCGGCGGTCGATTGAGGCATATATTCAACGTATGCACCTTAGACCAATTCGTGTTGCTTGAGTGGAGGGGCATATTGTGGAAACTCTGTCGATGGTATCGACGCAAGTGGCAGTTGTGATTAGAGCGTTAGAGCGTCCCACTTCAACCGCATCGGTATGGCTGGAATTGCGTCATAGTTTGTGGGCAGCGTAATGTTCAGCCAATGTTGACTGGCTTGTGGCTAATGGAAGAGGTGTTGCTGGTATGTCTGGAGATTCCGCGATGATCCAAGTTTCCATGCACGCGGAGAGCTGGCCTTGTGCCCAGCCGTTTCGCATCAGTACTCGAGTGGCCTACAACTTTGAATACGTAGTCTGTAGCGTGGCTGACGATGGCTTGATCGGGCGTGGCGCTGGCATGCCGGTGAAGTATTTGGGCGAGGATATCAGCAGTCTCTTGGCGCAGTTGGAAAGCGTGCGCAGCGCATTGCAATGTGGCGATATGAATCGCGAGCGATTGCAGCTTTTGTTGCCGCCTGGTGCAGCGCGCAATGCAGTCGATGCGGCCTTATGGGATTTGCAGGCGCAACGCAGTGGTATCAGCGTGTGGCAATCCTTGGGCGTAGCTGCCGATCCAGTACAAACGGTGTTCACCATTGGCTTGGAAGAGCGCATTCAGGACATGGTCGACAAAGCCAAAGCGGCGCAGTTGCCGGTGTTAAAAATCAAGCTGAATGCGGATCGGCCGCTGGAACGTATGGCCGCCATTCGCGCGGCATGCCCCCATGCCTCGTTGCTCATCGATGCCAATCAATCCTGGAACATGGCTTTGCTGGAGCAAGTGGTGCAGCCCTTAGCGGAACTGGACGTGGAAATGATCGAACAACCCTTGCCTCGCGGTGAGGATGCGGTGCTGAATGGATTTCAGTCGCCGCTGCCGTTGTGTGCTGATGAATCTTGCCAACATTTGGGCGAACTTGAGTCTCTGGCGGATGGCTATCGTTACCTAAATATCAAGCTAGATAAGGCGGGTGGTTTAACTCACGCCTGGGCCTTGGCGCAGGCCGCCAAGCAGCGCGGCCTGGAACTCATGGTGGGCTGCATGGGCGGCTCGTCGCTGTGCGTTGCTCCAGCCCACGTGTTGGCTCAAATGTGCCGCTATGTGGATATCGATGGTCCCTTGCTATTGCGCACAGATCAAGTGGATGGATTGCAGTTTGATGGCGCGCAAGTCAGTTTGCCGGCTGCGCGTTTGTGGGGGCGCACGCTAAGTCCGCGAAACGAAAAAATCGCGGGCTAAGGCGGTGATTCGTTGTGCTGTCGGCAAGGTAGTAAGTGTCGCGGTAAAAATTATTTCTTAGATACAGCTAGCCGCCTCCACGGCCCCAGCCTAGTATGGTGACTTACAGAATCAATCGAAATTGGGTGCACTATGGCTAAACCAAAACACAAAGAAACCATCACAGTTCGTAAGGATTTGGACTTCGGTCTTAATGCGGATGACATTCCGCAATATTGGATGGCCGGTGATGCTTATAAAACCCGTGTATTGGACGCAGTTCAAGCGAGCTTTCCAGACGGTGAACGTTATTTCATCGCATCCGTAAGAGCATTTCGCGAACGCATTGAAGATCCAGCTCTATTGCAGGAAGTGCGTGATTTCATGTTGCAAGAAGGGCAGCACGGCATGGTGCACAGCGACTTCAATCTTCGCTTGCAGCGTCAAGGTATTCATATCGAAGCCTTCACTAAACACACCAAGGCAATATGTGACCGTCGGCTGAAAAAATTCAGTGCAGAGTACAACGTCGCTTTAACCGCCGCGCTAGAACATTTTACAGCGATGATGGCGGATCTATTTTTTGCTGAAAAAGGCGTTTTGGACGGCGCTGATGAGCGTGTGCGGGCCATGCTGGCTTGGCACGCCGTGGAGGAAATGGAGCATAAGGCGGTTGCTTTTGACGTGTTGCAGAAAATCGCCAAGGTGGGCTATTTCAAACGGTCGCTAGCAATGACGCATGCGACCTTTTCATTCACCTTATATACCTTGATATCTCCTTGGTACATGTTGCGTATGGATGGAAAAACAAAGGCTCAATGTATCGCCTTGTATTTCAAAGGGATGCCATGGATGCTGTCGCCCCGTAAGGGTATTTTTATGCGCTTGTTGCCGATGATTGCGAGTTACTACAAGCCCAGTTTTCATCCGACGGATATTCAAAATGTTCCCAATTACACGGATTGGGTACAGAGCTACCAAGAAAATGCAGACCCTTTGCAAGCCGGTGCGGCGATGTATGCGGCCGCAAATTGATTGCATGAGTTATCCCTTAGCCAGGTGGATAATTGTGATTGGATTAGAGGTGTAGACTGCGAACTCGCCGTAATGAGTGACGGCTTACCATTTCAACTGACAGGATCGTGCCCTATGAGTAAACGAGATCTATATTTAGAAAAAGCCCAAGCTAAAATCGATGAGCAAGTGGCACGCCTGGATCAGCTCAAAGCCCGAGTCCGTGGCAAAGTGGCAGATCAGAAAATCGTTGCCCATGATCATTTAGAAAAACTCGACGCCAATTTGGAAAATGCCAAAGTGAAACTGGCAGAAGTCAAAGATGCTGCCGAGGATACTTGGGAAGATGTGGCAGGTCGTTTGGATCGTTTATCTGACGACCTTGCGGCATCGTTTAAGAAATTTTTGGGTTAGTTTTTGAGGCTCATTTGATCCGGCAGGCTGCGGGGCCTGCCTGTTCAATCTGTCTGGATGCCCAAGATTAGGCGAGACTGTTAGTCCAGCTTGCCTGATGACCAATGTATATGACGGATGCGCCAGCTATTACCATCTTCACTGCGTTGCAGTAATAGGGTTTCGGTGTTCATGAGTTTTAAGGGCTTGTCTTTGTAGGTGCCGCTTACCCGAGTACGGCTAGCGATCAGTGCATGGTCATCGAATTCAAACAACTGCTGGCTTATGGGTTGTTGTCGCATGGTTTTGAGAAAATCCATATCGGCGTGCATATGAGTCTCCGCATATTCGGCAAAACTTTTTTCCACACCGCCTGATTCAAAAACCAAAACCTTGTCATCGAGTAAAGCTTGAACCGTCGCGCTGTCGCCACGCGTTAGCGCCTCGCTGAGCATTGTTGGGACCGCTGCGGCATCAAATGCCTTGGGTACAAGCGTTACTTCGGTGGGCGCGTCGCTGTCAGCTAAGCCAGTTTCGCCCGACGCATTCCCTTGATTGTCGCAGCCGATGACGCTAGCGAAAGCAAACGTGCTGATTACACTCCATAACAGATTCTTCATGAAACCTCTGCAATTCATTTGACTCATTGAGCCAATAGTGGTCGCAGTATGGCGATTTAATGCCTCACTGGAAAGTTATTCGGCTTTTGTGCTAAACCGCGGTGGCGTGAGCAATTGTTGCCGTAACGTTCAAGTCAAAGTGGATGGCGTGGTGGCGAGCGGCATGGCCTGGTCCATCGCATCGAGCTGCATCCAAATGGTTTTGCCCGTCTCGTCGAATCGTTTCACAGTGTCAACAAAGCTATGGCGCGCGTCGGTGTCGATCATGGGTTCAGGTAGCCAAGGATCGAATACCAATTGGCGGATGGCCGCGCCACCCATGAGATAGGACTCGCGTGCCGCGACATCCGATTCTAGTTGCGCGCAGCTCGCCATCCAGTTTTCTAGGCGTAGGCTTTGTTCACGGTATTGTTGATTCAAACTGTTGCCGTCCCAGAGCTGGGCAATACGGCTTTGTTGTTCATCGGCAAAGTGAGTGGCGACAAAAACCACGGCGTTGGCATCTACCTGCAACGACAGCAAGCGTTGACGCACTGCACTTACGCCTCCTTTGAGATTGTCGGGGCGCAAATGTAGGCCACGGACTAACTCGCGTAGACCGAGCATTTCCAAGGCACGTTCGCGTTGATGCAAAGCTTTGCGATCGCTGCGCCCCAGCGAGCCGGTGTGTACACATATGTATCCGCCACTCCAAGACTTCAGGCGCTGCTCGGCTTCATGCCAATGCGCAACTTCGCTGGCGGTGGTGATGGCGGCTGGCCCCAAAACATAGGCGCCGCGCCCATGGGATTGGATAAGGCCTTCGCCGGAAAGGCGGGCCAAGGACACGCGCACATTGTTTTCACTGATGCTGAATAGCGCGCAGGCCGCGATCGCGCCTTGCACGCTTAGGGCCTGACCTTCGCGGGCCAGCAGCAGGCCGAGAATGAGTTTTTTCGCGCTTGGTTTCATGTATGAAAATTACTAAATTTAGTTAAAATTGTCGAATACTGTAATAATTTGTATAGTCGCCAATCCGAATCAATAGCTAGACTCAGATGCCCATAGTACCTACTGCGACTGTACGCACCGAAGAACGCGGCTCCATTTTCATCGTGACGATTGATCGGCCGCAGGTCCGAAATTGTGTCGATGGGGCGACTGCACAAGCCTTGGCTGACGCATTTCGCGCATTTGATGCCAACCCAGAGTTGTCTGTTGCCATATTAACCGGCGCTGGCGAACACTTTTGTGCTGGAGCGGATTTGAAGGCCATCGCCAATGGCAAGACTGGGGCCGCCAATCGCCTTTCTCCAGCAGGGGACGGGCCTATGGGACCAAGTCGCATGTCACTCAACAAACCGGTGATTGCTGCGGTCAGCGGCTACGCGGTCGCCGGTGGTATCGAGTTGGCCGCGTGGTGCGATTTGCGTGTAGCCGATGAAACAGCGGTCTTTGGGGTGTTCTGTCGTCGCTTTGGCGTGCCGTTAATTGATGGCGGCACCGTGCGCTTGCCACGTTTAATTGGCATGAGCCGCGCGCTGGACATGATCCTCACGGGACGGCCGGTGTCTGCTCAGGAGGCACTCAGCATGGGGCTGGCTAACCGTGTCGTGCCCAAGGGGCAGGCGCTGGCAGAGGCGGAAAAGCTGGCCTTGCAGATCGCTGGCTTTCCACAAGCGTGCATGCGTGGAGATCGCCGCAGTGCCTATGAGCAATGGGGGCACGGTGAGCAGCAAGCATTGAGCAATGAATTCGAACATGGCCAACGCACCCTGAGCTCCGGGGAAACCTTGGCCGGTGCTGAACGGTTTACCGCCGGCAACGGTCGCCACGGTCAATTTCAAGAAAACAGTTAGTCGGCTTCAACTCCACCAACAGAGAATTTAATGGACACACTCAAAACCATGACCTACGCGGTTGATGGCCGCATCGCTCGTATTACTTTGAACCGCCCAGCGCGGGGCAATGGCATCACCATGGATTTGCCTATTGAATTGACGCAATGTGTAGAGCGAGCCAACTTGGATGCGACGGTGCATGTGATCGCTTTATCAGGCAACGGTACAGGGTTTTGCGGTGGCTACGATCTGGTTGATTCAGCTGAAAAAATGCAGATGGGTGAGGCGGACCCGGCGCGGCCGGAAGGCTCGCCGCTGGATCCCAAAGTTCAGATCAAGAACCACCTGCCGGATAGCACCTGGGACCCGATGGTCGACTACGCGATGATGAGTCGCAATGTGAAAGGCTTTATGAGTCTGTTCCATTCGGACAAGCCGGTGGTGTGCAAAGTGCATGGCTTTTGTGTGGCTGGTGGCACCGATATGGCGTTGTGCTCCGACTTATTGGTGATCGAAGACAATGCCAAAATTGGATATCCCCCAGCGCGGGTTTGGGGCTCGCCTACCACCGCACTTTGGGCCTATCGTATCGGTATAGAGAAGGCCAAACGCCTGTTGTTTACCGGCGACTGCTTGTCCGGCACTGAAGCGGTGGAATGGGGTTTGGCGATTGAATCCGCAGCGGCTGAAAAACTCGATGACCGTTTCGAAAACCTGCTCGGCCGCATTGCCCGTATGCCAATCAATCAACTTGTAATGATGAAGCTGCTATTGAACCAAACCATGTCGGCACAGGGCCTGCAAAGCACGCAAATTTTAGGCACGGTGTTTGATGGTATAACCCGCCACACCGCAGAAGGCTACGCCTTTCAGCAAGCGGCTATGCAGAAGGGTTTTAAGCAGGCGGTACGTGAGCGCGATGAACCCTTTGGTGATTTTGGCATGAGTTCTTATAAGGGTTAACTGCAAACCACATTCTGCTCTACCCGCAGACTCAGCAAGTCGACCAAGCAACTGCCGCGAAGTCGGAACTTGCTGCGAGTTAACATCAATTCGCTAAAATGGCGGGATGAAATCGACCTTACCTACGGATTGCCTGTGTGGTTCACTAAAACCGTATGCCGTTTGTTGTGAACCGCTGCATAACGGCGAAGCTGCGCCAACGGCTGAGGCGCTTATGCGTTCTCGGTATTGTGCTTACGCTTTGGGGTTGATGGACTATATAGCTTCAACTTGGCATTCCAGCACGCGGCCAGATGATTTGCATAGCGATGTCGATAACGCTGTGCGCTGGTTGGGTTTGCAGATTAAAGCGCATTGTCCACTAGCGGCTGGCCAAGCTGAGGTAGAGTTCGTCGCGCGGTATCGCCCCGGTGGTGGTCGTGCGGTTCGGCTGCATGAAACCAGCCAGTTTGTTTTAGAAGAAGACCGCTGGTTTTACCTCAATGGTGAAATCCACTCGAAATAACCGTAGAGCGAAGCTCAGGTGTGTATGAATAAAGTACTTAAAGGCGTGGCTTACGCAGCGCTGATGCTGTGTGCCAGCGCGCAGGCGGCGATAGATAACAAAGCACTAAATAACAATGTTGATGGCGCGAACTGGGCGGCTTGGGGGCGTACTTTTGATGAGCAACGCTATAGCCCACTGGACGAAATCAATCGAGATACCGTATCGCGTTTAGGTCTGGCTTGGACTTACGAGCTGGACGACGTGTGGAGTGTGTCTTCGCAGCCCTTGGCCGTGGATGGCGTTATCTATTTGGCTGTGGGCTATAGCGTGGTGCACGCCATCGATGCGCGTAGCGGCCAGAAGCTTTGGACTTATGATCCCAAAGTTGACCCGATCAAAATGCGTATGGCTTGGGGCATTCGCGGTCTGGCCTTTTGGAAAGGGCGGGTGTATGTCGGGGTGCAAGATGGCCGCTTGATTGCCTTGGACGCAGCAACGGGCGAACTCGCTTGGTCGGTTTTGACCACCCAGCCGGGTGACAATCGTTACATTACCGGTGCACCGCGGGTCTTTAATGACAGCGTGATCATTGGTCATGGCGGCGCCGATTTTGGTTATGTCCGCGGCTATGTCACAGCTTATGACGCTGACAGTGGTGAGCAACGTTGGCGTTGGCATGTGGTGCCGGGCAATCCTGCTGATGGCTTTGAAAATGCCGCCATGGAGATGGCTGCAAAAACCTGGACCGGTGATTGGTGGAAGAACGGCGGTGGTGGCACGGTTTGGAACGCCATGACCTACGACCCTGAATACAACCGCATCTATTTGGGCACCGGCAACGGCTCGCCATGGAATCACAAACTCCGCTCTCCCGACGGAGGAGACAACTTGTTCTTGTGCTCGGTAGTCGCGCTGGATGCCGACACCGGTGAATACGTTTGGCATTACCAAACCACGCCAGGAGAAAGTTGGGATTTCAATTCCACCATGGACATGGTGCTAGCTGATTTGGACATACAAGGTAAACCGCGAAAAGTCATCATGCACGCGCCGAAAAATGGCTTTTTCTATGTCATAGACCGCGACACCGGCAAGCCATTGTCGGCGGAAAAACTCGGCAAAGTAACTTGGGCCGAGCGCGTGGATATGGCAACAGGGCGACCAGTTGAAGTGCCGGGAGCCCGCTATGAAAATGGTGAGGCCTTGATCTGGCCAGGGTCTGGAGGTATGCACAACTGGCATCCCATGGCGTTCAGTCCAGACACCGGCTTGGTGTATATACCGACACGCGAAATGGCGGGCTATTACAACGATGGTGGCCGCGATCCACGGGTTTGGAAAATGAGTCGCGAAGACCCAATGGGTTTGGATGGTTTTTTTGGAGACGTGCCCAGCAATGCCGGCAGCAGTGCTCTATTGGCATGGAATCCACAGACCCAGTCGCGCGTTTGGGAAGTCGCAACGCCGGGCCTGAGCAATGGCGGCGTGATAACAACGCGTGGTGGCTTGGTGTTCCAAGGCCGCGCCGACGGTCGATTTGTTGCCAATGATGCCGCGTCAGGTGACGAGCTATGGAGTCATGCCATGGGTGTGGGCACGCAGGCGCCACCGATGAGCTTTAGTGTCGACGGACAGCAGCATGTCGCCGTCTTGGCGGGCTGGGGTGGTAGCCAAATGCTCATGGGTTCGATGTCAGCACAACACGGCTGGGTCGGGCGCACTCATCCTCGCCGATTGTTGGTTTACAACTTGGATAGCAACGCTCAAGTGCCGCAATCGCCAGCACCATCACGCCCCGATGTGCTAGAAGCACCGGAGTTTGTTGTTGATGATGTAAAGGCGGAGCAGGGCAAAGAGCGATATTTCCGTCAGTGCTCTATTTGCCATGGCACTGCAGCGGTCGCTGGCGGCTATGCGCCCGATTTGCGTGCCTCCGGCATTCCGCTGTCGGCGCCCGCCTTCAATGCGATAGTTCACGACGGTGCATTACTCAGCAAAGGCATGCCCGTGTTCCCCGAACTCAGCCCGCAAGAGTTGGATGCTTTACGCCATTACATACGCCAACAAGCGGGTGTTGAAGCGTCGGCTTGGGATCAGGTCAAAGCCGTGTGGAACTTCATCGTATTGATGATCAAAATGGAGTTGGCAAAACACGGTTGGTGATGCTGTCGCTTCACATTAAGCTGGACGAAGGCAATTCGGCGAAGTGGGTCCAGTAATCCAGCATCATTTTGATTGTTGATTGATAGTTTTCCAGCCCGACTGGTTTATGGATTACGGAGTTGGCTCCCGCTCTATACGCCCAATTGATTTCTTGCGTTCGTTCTGTGCCGGTAAAGACGATTATGGGAATTAATTCCAAACGCTCATCCGATCGAATGTGGCTGATGAGTTTTATGCCGCCATCATCCGGCATGACCCAGTCGGTGATGACCAGATCGATTTCCATGGGCTTATAGTTCCCCCAATTGCCATCCAATAAAGAAATGGCTTGGTCGGCATCTTTTATGCAGTGAACAGTGACCGCATTGTCTAATTCTTCTATCACGCTTGTTCCTAGCGCGAGATCGTCGGCAGAGTCATCCACTAAAAGCACATTGATGTGTTTCACGATATTTCCCAGTAAGCGGCGTTTGCTAAAGATAGCCCGTTGCGAGTCGCAAGACCATATGGCACCGGCAGATGGTTGCTTCAATTGAGTGGGGAATCCGCAGAAATCGGATAGATACGGCCGAAAGGCTTAAAATGAGGCTTGCAAGCAGGTACTTCCTATCCGACATGTTTCATATTGCATTGCATTTTTTAGCGCCCGCATTGGCAGCCGGTATTTTCTTTCGAAGGCGTTGGGCGCATGCTTTTTTCATCATGCTTGCGACCATGCTTGTGGATCTCGATCATCTGATTGCAATCCCAATATATGATCCAGGCCGTTGCAGCATAGGGTTTCATCCACTGCATCAGCCTGCTTTTGTTCTGTTGTACTTAGTGCTTTGCTTTGTACCTAAACTCAGGCTAGTCGGCATAGGCTTGCTTATCCACATGTGTCTGGACGCAATAGATTGCCAAGTCAGCAATGGGGTCTGGATGAGCTAATTTGTGAGCAACTGGAAACCGTCAATCAACCGGGAATCTCGGCGCACTGATCTGGTCGTTACCAGCAATGACGGCAACGAGCGCGTAGTGGACTGCTGAAGTAGATGTCTGAGTAGTCCGCTCTCAGAACTAAATTGACTATTCTCTGGTGGTTTTTACGCAGTCGGGCTAATCATTTTTTTGGCAGTTAATTCCGCTCCTGCACGGCAGCGTCTTTGCTATCCATTTTGCCTGTGCCAAAATCTCAAATTGTGAAACCTTGGAAGAAGTGAATTGGGGTTTGTCCGCAATAGCTATCGTTCCTATTACAAAAACGGGGATGGGCACTGCCAGTGCACCGGCTTACCTTTAGAAGGGTGTTCAAAACTCAATTCACTTGCGTGCAAAAGCAAGCGGTCGGCCATCTGCTGACTTTGCTGGCCGGCATACAAATCGCAACCAAGAATAGGGTGGCCGATTTCTAGACTGTGAATGCGTAATTGGTGAGTGCGACCGCTATGTGGAGTGAACTCAACTACGGTCCGCTTAGGATTCTCAAAGCGCTCCAAGACACGGTATTCACTTAATGCCGCCTTTCCGGTTTCGTGGCAAATTTTTACACGTGGGAAAAGGCTTTTGTCCTTCGCTATCGGGGCGCTAATTTCACCATGATCATCGGTAACCCATCCTTCCAGTATCGCGATATAGCGTTTTTGAATGGCGGCAGCTTGAAACTGAGCATTGAGGTGTTTTGAGGCCTGTGCATTCAGCCCCGCAACCATGATTCCTGAGGTTCCAAAATCTAAGCGATGAGGCAGTTTAGCGTTTGCAAACGAAGCACTCACGCCACCTTGACCATGCAGCAAACGGTAGTGCACCGAATCCCAGTTGCTTGGGTTCTTGCCCGACAAGCTGAGCAGGCCGCTGGGTTTGTTAATCAGCAAAATATCGTCGTCTTGATACAGCTCACGCAGCAGCTCATCGCAGACCGGCGCAACGAAGTCATCAACGATGGCTGAGGCAGGCGGGCAGCTTGGTTGCTCTGGTGTTAGCGGCATTGCAACGGGCCTTTATTGATAACGCCAGCTATTGCGATCATGTTTCGACGACTTGCCTTTGCCACGCTTGCCGGGTTTGGCATCAGGCTCAAAGCTGCCGTACTCCTCGTCATCATGCGGTGACGCAGCGGGCTTTTTAGTGGGCTCAAATTTGTGGACGATCTCACGCTCAATCTGGCGGCCGATCAGGCGCTCAACCGCTAGCAACTGCTTCGACTCATCTGCACTGAACAGCGAAACCGCGACGCCAGACGAGCCGGCGCGACCCGTGCGGCCAATGCGGTGTACATAGTCTTCCGGCACATAAGGCAGGTCAAAGTTAATCACGCAGGGCAGCTGGCTTACATCAATACCCCGCGAGGCGATATCGGTGGCGACCAACACCTTGACCTCACCGCTTCTAAAGCCATCCAAGGCGAGTGTTCTGGCGTGTTGGGTTCTGTTGGCATGAATTGATGCGGCGTTAATTCCCGCTTGCTTAAGCTGGGCAACCAATTCATCGGCACCGCGTTTGGTGCGGCTAAAGACCAATACCTGTGACCACTTAGATTTCCTAATCAAATGAATCAACAGTTCGGTCTTACGTTCTTTGTCTACGGGATGGAGCTTTTGCTTAACGCTGTCCACCGTAATGTTGGCGGCGGCAAGCTCAATCCACTCTGGATCGTTCAACAAGGCCTTGGCGAGCGACTTAATTTCGTCAGAAAACGTAGCTGAAAACATCAGCGTTTGGCGTGTCTTAGGCAATAGCTCGTGAATTCGATGCATCTCGTCAGCAAAGCCTAAATCTAGCATCCGGTCGGCTTCGTCTAGCACCAGAATCTCAAGGCTTTCAAAGCTAAGCGCCTGCTGACTGTGTAGATCAAGCAGGCGCCCCGGCGTAGCAACAAGCACATCCAAACCGGCTTCCAAGACGGCAATTTGTGGCTCAACCCGCACACCACCAAAAGCTGATCCAGAACGGAGACTCAAATGGCTGCTGTAGATGTCAACGCTTCTGAAAACCTGGGCGGCAAGTTCACGGGTTGGTGTAATCACCAAGGCGCGAATTGCCTTGCTAGGCGCCGTAGCGCCACCGACCAGTAGCTGCAACATCGGTAGCGTAAAACCAGCCGTTTTGCCAGTGCCAGTCTGTGCAAGCGCCATCACATCACGCTTGCTCAGTGCGGCCGGAATCGCTTCAGCTTGTATTGGCGACGGTGTCGAATAGCCTTGCTCAGAAACAGCCATCAACAGCTCGTCGCACAATCCTAAAGAGCTAAATGACATGGAATGGTTCCGGTGGGTTGGATAAGGCAGGGGGTGTGGCTTGAGTTGAACACATAGGGTTCAACAACACGCGACTATACCGTTCAATGGTAAGCCTGCGGCATCGCGCCCCGATCCATTTAGGTGATCTAGGATCTTCCTAATGGCCTCTGGCTCTTCGATGGCGGCTACGATCTTAGCGGCACCGCCGCATGCATCGCACGCCTGAACATCGATATCAAATACGCGCTTCAGTCGCTTTGCTCCCAAAGCGTGAATTGGCCTGGGTCAGTTCAAGGACCGCGACTGGCACGAAGTGACGGTTGACCTCGAGATCTTGAGCGACTGCTTCTCGGAAGCCGAGACTCCCCCATGAGAACTTGGTGGTCTCCAACCAGAACAAAGCCGACGCCCGAATTGAACGGCCTAACTGAATAAATCGGTCAAGAGCTAAGTCAAGAGCTAACTATCCAGCAACTGCGGTGATCAATTAAGAGGCAACTAGCAGAGCGGTCGGTCGAATAGCCTGCCTGCGCACACAGCGTATTTTATGCAAGTTTTAATAAACGCTCTGCAAAGGCCCCAAGCCTCGCATGATTGTTGTTTCACCATCTATACGCACTTCACTGTCCCACAAGTAGGAAAGATGTGGATGGGCATTTATCAGCACATCTTTCGCTGCGGAGTCAGCGTTGAAGTGAAAGTCCATCCAGGCCACCGAATACAAAGCCGCGATCTCTATGCCCCAAGTTGATGTGGGCAGAATTGGATTGTTTGTGTGTTGTGAATGGCTGGACGCCTCAGCCACGATGAAGGCACGATCAACAGCCAATTTTTCATATACCGGTCGCACGATAGCGGGGTTCACAATCGGGAAAGGTGCGATGGGGCCATCGTGATCACCGGTTTGGATCATCACTGGAATGCTATTGCTATCGAAGTTTGCAACTTGCTCCGCGATAGGCGCCGCAGCAACCACCGCCTGCGGTCTTGGATCGAGTGCTTGAAGCCCGAGGGCCGTAATGGCGCCCTGGCTATGCCCGACCACACCAAACTTGCTCGCGTCCAGCACGCTACGGACGGGCGATTGCTCAAATAAGTAGGTGATGGCGTCCTGAGCTTCCTCAATATTGTTGCCAGGATCATCCGGCCCTTCGTCTTGTGATTTCCCTTGGCCGGAAAAATCAAAGGCAAATACAAGATAGCCCGCATCGGCATAGGCCTGGTGCCACCAGCGATAAACTGCCAAGCTGCTGTTGACACCCTGCAAAGCCAGGATCACAGGAAATGGCCCTTCAGTGGGCGGAATTTCTCCGCGAGAGGGCAGAATGATTTCCCCGTAAAGCTCCGTCCCGTAGCGGTTGGAAAAGTTTACCGGCACGATCGCCACTTTATCGTTGTAGTCGGGATGGCCATACCAGTGGTTTTGCTGGGTGCGTGAGCCATCGTTAAATTGCGCCAGCGAAGCGCGAATATGGAAGGCCAGCAGCGAGGGGTCGGTCAGATCACGAACTGTGACCCCAAAAGTCAGCGGATCAAATAACAGGGTGATCAAATTATCCGGCAGACTGTCCGCCACGGCATCAAGTTCGTGAATCACTGCTTCGATTTCGGCGGGTGCCTCGGGCGGGTTTTCTCCTGCCCGGTGCTGTGGCCATTCTTGTAGAGAATTCCGCGCAGCCGCAGGCGACCCTTCCTGCGATTGTGACTGGCTATTGCAGGCAGAGATCAGCAAAAGACTGATCAAGAATAATCTGAGGTGCATTTGGAAACCCTGAGCTGAAGACATGAATTAACTGTGCCGTTTTTTAGCGGCTCACATCGCCGGGATGACCGCTTGATCGGTCACTTGCAAGCGGCGCACTGGCAGGCCGCCGCGCAGCAAAGTCACCATGGTGATCTGCCCGCCAGTGTCCAGCGCCAGGCTCG
Source organism: Oceanococcus sp. (assembly GCA_051252075.1). Taxonomy (GTDB): domain Bacteria; phylum Pseudomonadota; class Gammaproteobacteria; order Nevskiales; family Oceanococcaceae; genus Oceanococcus. The sequence goes on from JBPOFU010000027.1 coordinate 35,252, forward strand.
GCACTATGTGCGGCGGAAAGCCGGCTCGGTCCAGATCAATCTGCAAGGACGATACGTTTTTCAATACACCTGAAATCCCGGCGTCGGATCGAGGTAGATCGTCCGTGGGGATGGATTCTCGGCGAATGAATGCTCGGTTCAGCCAGTTCCCGGACAGGTCAATAGATGGATTCGACTCTGACCAACGCGGAACGGGATGAAGGTTTGTCAGCAAATCGATCT
>JBPOFU010000028.1:0-31444 GCA_051252075.1 Oceanococcus sp.
GCCTACAGCTTGTTGAGCAGTCTGAAATCAAGTTTGCCAACCGAGGCGAATGCGGTGCATTGCGGTGAAGCAAGCAACCAAAGTCAGCTGGTGCTGAACGCCTTCGTGGGCGTATTGCTGCGTACCTTAGGCGAGGACAGCGTTCGCACGGTTATTGAAGTTGGCCTGTGCATAGAGCAGCTCCTTGGCACGGTGAGATTGATTCGCTCCTTTACCGTAGATACCGACTGTCCGACGGAGTTTTTGTCGCCAATGCTGCAACAGCTGACTCGCTCACCGCCTGAGCCTCATCAGGAAAGCAGCAGCGGATTGCATCAGGTTATGCAAAGTTTGCTGGTGTCCGAACGCAACCCGCAATCAGTGCGTTATCAGTTGATGTTGTTAGAGCGGTTGCTACGCAGTTTGCATAGCAGCTCTGAAGGTAAAGACACGCTGGCTGCACGGGTGGCTACAGAATTGGCCGCTTTAGGCGCGTTGGATATGGACCATCTGTGTACCAGTTCGTTGCCGGATTCTGCCCTGGCGGAACGCCTGGCCTCACTGGATCATTGGTTACGCGGCACTGCGAGCCGTGTACAGCGCCGCTTTGTGCCACGCCGCTCATTGCCGCAGAAACAGCTGGTGGAGGTGAATTGGTGAAATACCGACTACGCCATTACACCCACTACAACTACAGCAAGCCGGTCGCACAATCACACAACCAACTGCGTATGTTGCTGCGTGATGTGCCCTACCAACGTTGCACTTCGCGCAGCGTTCGCATTCGGCCAACGCCTGCTTACGCAAAATTGCACTTGGACCATTTCAAAAATCGAGTGTTGTACGTTGAACAAGATCAGAGCCATCATGATGCACGCTTGTTTTTGACGCAGATTGTCGAAGTGCTGGAACGGCACCGACCGGAGCCACAAGACAGCCCTGCTTGGGAACACATCGTTGCTGCACTCACTCAGCCAGTTGAAGCCGAAACGCGTCTGCTGGAGCTTTACCGCATCCCGTCTAAAGTGATTCAAATACCAGCTGATATTGGCCAGTTGACTGCGCCACATTTTCAGCCCAATCGCCCCATCATCGCCGCGGTTTCCGACTTGTGCACTGCGATTTTTAATGATTTTGAATTCGAGCCACACGCCACGACTGTGTCCACACCGGTTGCCGATGTGCTGAAAAAGCGTCAAGGCGTGTGCCAAGATTTTGCCCACCTGATGATTGCCGCTTTGCGCAATCAGGGTTTGGCCGCGCGCTACGTCAGTGGTTACATCGAAACACTGCCACCAGAGGGGCAGCCGCGCTTAGTCGGTGCCGATGCTTCACATGCTTGGGTTAGCGTCTGGTGTGGTCATGAAGCGGGCTGGCAGGACTTCGACCCCACCAATAACCAACGCCCCAACGTGCAACACATCACCACTGCATGGGGGCGTGACTATGATGATGTTATTCCGCTCAATGGCGTGATTTTTGGTGATGGGGGGAAATCAATTTTGACGGTGCGGGTTGATGTGGAACGCTTGGGTTGACGCTGGAGAAAACGGCCGAAAGACCGAGCCATGCCGAGACCGTCAAATTATCGCGGCCCTGCATGCTCCACTCATAATTTTAGGAAAAATCCATGACTAAGACCCTGTTACACACCATCCTTGTTTCCTTGACTATGGCCATCTTGTCTTGCTCAGGCGAGAGCGGCAATGCCGATTCAGCCGACATGACGACAATCTGTGAAGATCCGCGCCCTGAGGCCTGTACCGCCAACTATCAGCCGGTATGCGCGACCCGAGATAATGGCGTTCGATGCGTCACCACGCCCTGTGATTCGACCGAGATGGCCACCTACTCCAATGGCTGTTCAGCCTGCGCAGACGAAAGAGTGTTCGAGTACCAAGACGGTGCGTGTGCTGATGAGAATCAATAGCCGGCTCAAGCAGTGATGCCCCGCTTATGATTCGATCTGTGCACAACCCAAAGCCATCTGATGGCCACAGCTAGTACAATCGCCTGCTAAAAGCACCGGATTACGCTCATGGCCAAACTTGGCCGCACCAACCACCTTATCGTCACCAAAGTTGTTGATTTTGGCATCTACCTAGACGGCGATGAGCTAGGCGAAATTCTACTGCCCAAACGCTATGTGCCCGAAAACAGCCAAGTCGGCGACACCATCGAGGTGTTTGTTTACGTCGACTCCGAAGACCGCTACATCACCACGACAGAATTCCCGCTGGCACAGGTCGACCAATGCGCACACCTGAGAGTGGTCGAAGTAAACGCAGTGGGCGCTTTCCTAGACTGGGGACTACCCAAAGACCTACTGCTACCCTTTAAAGAGCAAACCCACAAATTGGAAGCGGGCGATCACTGCGTAGTCTTTATTTTTATCGATTCCAACACCCAGCGTATCGCTGCTAGCCAATACTTAAATGACTTCCTAGAAGAAACTGGAAACGAATTCAGCCAAGGCGAAGAAGTCGATCTTCTGGTAAGCGGACAAAGCCCACTGGGCTACAAGGTCGTGGTCAACAACACCGACCTGGGCCTGATCTACGCCAACGAAATCTCGCAAAACGTCCACGTCGGGCAAAGCCTGAAAGGCTATGTAAAACCGCCCCGCCCAGACGGTAAGCTCGACATCAGCCTGAACACCCTAAACAGCAAAGCACGAGATGAACTCGCAGACAAAATCGTTCAGCACCTACACGCCAACGGTGGCTCGTCGCCGCTTAACGACAAAAGCTCGCCCCAAGATATCTACCGCGTCTTCGCCGTCAGCAAAGCCAACTTCAAAAAATCCATAGGCGGGCTCTACAAGTCCAAGAAAATACGGATCGAGAAAAGCGGGATTCACTTAATTTGAGCGCCTAACTTTTTTGTCGAGGCTGCGGACGACTGCCTATGCAGTATCATCTACCATAGGATGACAAAGGTATTTTGCTCATGAAAACTCGTGTCGCCGTCATTGATGATGACGCGCTGTTGCGCGATGCTCTCACCGAGTATCTGGATTCGAATGGATTCGAAACTTTGAGCCTTGATGGCGGCGCGGCGCTTCGAGCCCAATTGGATAGTCAGCCTCCCGACCTCGTGATTCTAGACCTCGTCATGCCAGAAGAGGATGGCCTTTCGATATTACGTTGGTTACGCGGCGTATCCGATGTTCCAGTCATTATGCTGACTAGCAATGACACAACAACGGATCGGGTAGTTGGTCTGGAACTCGGAGCCGATGACTATATTGCTAAGCCGGCAGACTACCGTGAGCTACTTGCCAGAGTACGATCAGTGCTACGGCGTCGCACTACCCAAATCACCACTCAACCAGCGCCTCCCATTAGTTGCACAGTTGATACATCGGAAACGACCGCTGAAACGCTAGACAAAGATGATTTTTTGGAATCCGTCAAAAGCGCGCTCAATGCGTTTCACGAAACCCACGAACTTCAGAGCAATCCGCTACTCGAGAGCGTCGCAGTGCGGTCACGTGCCGAAGGGGATGAATCACGGCTTAGTGCCTTGCGACATCTCATTCGTGACGCTAATGCACGCCTGAAAGAAAACCACAAGACAGAGACTGCGGCACGAGTTATTCACCGTACATATATTGAACCCGCGCGTTCACAGCAGCTAGCCGCTGACGCGTTGGGCATGGGGTACTCCACCTATCGAAGGCAGCTGTCACGCGCACGTGAGTTACTGGCTGCGGAATTGTGGCAATACGAAGAAGCACAACGCAGTTAAGAAATTCTCAGTAGTACGCTGCAAACCGCGTGCGTGGCGTCCAACCCTCGCAAGCAAGTCGATATCACGTGGGCGCTACCAATAGCTTGCAAATATCGAACTGTGTCGCGAGCAAAAATGAGCAGGTTTTGAGCACACAGTGATCAGTGACCCGTTGCATAGTTTGTCCACTGGTGAAAGCCGACTTAATTCGCAAAGGACAAGCGCCATGAAAACTGTAACAACCACACTTTCTTTAGTTGCCACTTTAATGCTGTGCTCGCCTGCTAATCACGCAGCACCAAACCAGCTCCAAGCCTCGCCGAAAATTCTCAATCTAGATATGAAAATATTTGGACCACCCAACCTGACCATTGCCTGTGGAAATGGTCGCGTTGTCAATGCGACTTCCGCCATTGAAACCAACATGAAGACAGACTATACAATTCACGTCACTGAATTGGGTAAAACGCCCCACTGGTATGACGCCACTACTAAACTCCAAAATGGCAAATACAAGAGCGGTCTTGTATTGCCAGGAGTCACAGTGCTTGGGAAAAATAAGGCCGCAGGGACAAACCAAATGGTGACGCTGAAGTGGGAAGTAAAAGCCGGAACAGATTACAAGTCCGGGACAAAAACTATTCGGTACACCTGTGAAGGTAGTCAAGAACCACCTCGCCGCCCGCGAGGCTAAGTGGTCGTCCTTAGATAACTCGAATATCTCCACAAGACACGGCGATATTCGCGCTTCCATAGTCACCGCCAGCTTAGGCAGCGGCTTATGAGTAAGCTCTCCGCACATTTATGCAACTTGTAATTCCTAGGAGATTGCGATGAATAAAACGACTAAATGCCTACTTGCACTGCTACTCGCTAGTACAACGACGAGCACCGTATTTGCGTTGGACCCATCCACGCGTGATCGGCGCGACCTTATTATCAATACCGACCACTCTGAGAGGCCTGCAGCAGCGCCAAGCAACGAAACAGAACCCAGGCAAGGCAGTGACGATGACGATGAGGATCTGCCTGAAGATCTCGTTCTCATTCCGCCAGGCGGTCAAGACACCAATCCCGAAGATTAGTTTGATGGTGACCGGGATAATCGATTACACACTGTGCGCGTCAATCATCCTCCAACTGTTGTACCAGTTCGCTCCGAGAAGCTTGCTCGGCTTGGCCCAGGGCTTCCATTTCCGAAGCTGTGTTCATCTGCCCATTTTTAATACCCTGCTCCAACGCATTCGCTGCGGCCTGTAGCTTTAGCAATCCCAATGTTGCCGCCACGCCTTTCACCGTATGAGCCTGACGTTGGGCACTGACTTTGTCGCCCTGTGACAGCCATTTCGAAATGGCACTGTGTGCCAGTGGTGTTTCTAGATAACGCCTTGCCAATCTGACCCACAATTCCCGGCTATCCGCCATGTTTTTGATTGCGCCTTCGAAATCAAATGCAGGCGTTTCTGAATCAGCATTAGCCACCGCCTCTGGAATGGTACGCGTAGCCATAATGGCTTCCATCTCCACCGGTAACCAGCGAGTCAGAATGCTGCGCAGTTGATCAATGTTCACCGGCTTGCCCAGATGGTCATTCATGCCCGCATCCAGACATTGCTGGCGATCTTCCTGCATGGCATTTGCTGTCATCGCGACGATCGGCACCGTGGCATGCGGCGAATCGAGTTGGCGGATACGCCGAGTAGCCTCAATGCCGTCCATGACGGGCATTTGCATATCCATAAACACCAAATCGTAATCGGTGACAGCAACCTGCTCAATCGCAATTTGGCCGTTGACAGCCTCATCCACACTCAAGCCTTCTCGCTGCAATAACTCTCGGGCGACTTCTTGATTAATCGGGTTGTCTTCCACCAACAATATTTTTCGCCCCTGCAAAGCAGGAATCGCTTGAGGAGCTTTAAGTTGTTCGGCAGCCCGCGGGGCGTTCTGGCTTCCGAAGGCGCTGACTATGGTATCCAACAGCACCGAGGGGTTGACCGGCTTCACCAAGAATCCATCAAGTCCGGCAGATTTTGCTTGCGATTCCACTTCTTCCCGACCAAACGCGGTCACCATGATGATGACCGTGGGATCTGGCGTTGCGAACTCACGGATACACCGCGCCGCCTCAATACCGTTCATACCGGGCATTTGCCAATCCATCATGACCAAACGATAGCCGCGGGGACCAGCCTGACGAATCGCTGATACCGCAGCCTCGCCGCTGGTCACCGCTTCAACCTGAAAGCCAAAACTTTCCAGATGCGCCCGCATGATTGCTATCGCACTGGGGTTGTCCTCTACAATCAACACTCGCATGTTTTCGAAGTGAGGAAATTTTTGACGCTGCAATGGCGCCGAATCGCTCAACTCAAAACGGGCGCTAAAAGAAAACGTGCTGCCCTGCCCCTCGCTGCTCTCTACCTTAATTTCGCCGTCCATTAATTCGACTAAACGCTGAGAGATGACCAGCCCCAAGCCACTGCCGCCGTACTGCCTAGTGGTGGAGGTATCCGCCTGTGTAAATGACTCAAACAAGCGCTCGATCTGTTCTTTGCTCAAACCAATTCCGGTATCGACAACGTCGAAGCGCAAGCGTGCAAAACCCGGCCCTTGTTTATGCAATTTGACACGCACAATCACCTGCCCGTGCTCAGTAAATTTAATCGCATTGCCGGTAAGGTTGAGCAGCACTTGCCCCAAACGCAATGGATCGCCAATCAACTGCCCAGCCAGCCCCGGCTCAACATCAAATAGCAGCTCCAGGCCTTTTTCGGCAGCACGTAGGTTGAGCAGATCAGACAAATTGTCCAACACCGAAAAAAGGTCAAAACGGGTGGACTCCAAACTCAGCTTGCCCGCCTCGATTTTAGAAAAATCCAGGATGTCATTGATGATATGCAAGAGGGACTTGGCGGCCGAATCGATTTTCTTCAAATAGTCACGCAGGCGATCAGGCTCTTCGCTGGTCATGCCCAGATGGGACAAGCCAACGATGGCATTCATGGGCGTACGAATTTCGTGGCTCATATTGGCAAGAAATTCGCTCTTCGCCTTTGAAGCCGCCTCAGCGCGTTCGCTGGCAACAATCAAAGCCGCTTCATGTCGTTCACGCTCACGCAGATCGGTCATCGTGGCAAAGGCGATGGGCTGATCTCCTAAGGACACTCGCGTCAAGGCGATCTCACAAGGTCGAGGATCGCCTCTTCGGGTTTGATGCATCCAGTAAAAACGATGATGCCCTTGGGTAAAGCCCTGCGCGATCATCAAAGGTGCCTTTTCGCTGGAGCGCATGCCATCCGGCTGGAACTCTGGAGAAAAGATTTGAAAATCACGTGTAAATTCTTCTGCGTTCTCTAGATCAAACAGCGACACCAATGCCGGATTACCATCTGAAAATTCGCCTTGGGCGTTCACCATGACCACGCCAATTCCAATGTTGTTAAATATGGTGCTTAGGCGCTCTGTTGCGGCCTCAGCCATTTGTTTAGCCGATTGCAAATCATGTTCATAGCGCACCCGTTCACGCAGGTCTGTCATGGTGGCAAACAGTTGGCGGTTGCCGCCAAGCTCAACGCGGGTTAGGGCGACTTCGCATGGCCTAGGATCTCCCGCGCGAGTTTGGTGCATCCAGTCAAAACGCTTGTAGCCCTCACCAAATGCGGTGGCTATAACCTCCATTGCTTTTTCCATAGAAGGCCGGCCATCGGGCTGAAATTCCGGCGAAAAGGCCGGGAAGTCTGTTGCAAATTCCTGCTCGTCCTGTATTTGCAAAAGCTCACGCAAGGACGGATTGGCATCAGAGAAATTTCTTTCCTCATCAATCATCACCAAACCAATTTTGGTGTGCTCAAAAATCGCTTGCATACGTTGCTGAGCGGTTTGTTCCTGCTGCTGCGCCTCGATCATGCGCTGCTGAGCGTCTTCCGCACGTTGCTGGGCTTCCTTTTCTACCGACACATCGGTGGTGTAGCCAACCCAGGCCATGCCGTTCGGCGATTTTTGCGGAGCGCCATAGGTGCGTAGCCAATGCAGCTGCCCGTTCGGTTTAGTGATGCGAAAGTCGTAAGTAACCGGGGTACCGTCAATCGCTCCTTGAATGAATTTTGCATTAACGACGGCGCGGTCGTCTTGATTCATCATTTTGCTGATCACCGAAGCATCTTCCATGAGCGCTTCACGGCTAACACCGTAGACCTCCATAGCACCATCTGTTATTTCGGTAAAACGTACCGGCTTGTCTTGCTCGAAAACCATGCGGTACACCACGCCAGGCAGCGCATCTGTAATTTCTCGGACGCGCTTTTCAAACTGAGCTTCAGAATCACGCGCCCGCTCAGTCGCTTCGATTTCCTTGGTGACATCATCCCAATAGCCGTTCCAACAATAGCCGTCGTCTTGTTGCTGTGGCGCAGCATACGTCCGCACCCATCGAGTTTTGCTGCCCTTCGTGCATACGCGTACATCACAAGAAAATGGCTGCATCTCACGCGTAGATGCTTGGTAGGCATTGAACAGTTTGGCAGAGTCTTCTGGCGTAACCATCTGCGCCGGCTTTAAAGGGTCGGCCAAAATTTCATCCACCTGAAGCCCTAGCACCTCTGATACGCGAGGACTAACGAAGCTATAGCGGATATTGTTTTTCTTATCAGCGACCAGTTGGAAAACCGCACCGGGTAACGCTGCCGCCAACGCCTCCATGTTGCGCTCACGAGCACTTGCCTTATCCACCTGTCGCCCCAAATTACTCAGGTTTGGGTTATCCGTGCGGTTTTTTTTATCCACTATTCAATTCCTTCAGAAGGCGCTTTCGAAGTGCACATGACTCAGGGGTTAAACATAGTAAAGGCTTCGCAGAAGCGAAGCCTTAGGACCAATTCTTGAATACGCTCAGCGTGCACGTACAAAAGTGAAATCAAAACCGGGCATTTTTGCTGGCGGCCTTTCGTCCCAAAATTTGATGTCAATCGGAAATAATGTCAAAAAATGAATCAGTTCCACCCGATTTCGGTTGGAGCTTAAGGCTGGGTACAGAAGTGGGCTTCGCCGCACTCCTAGGTTCTTGCGAGGACTGATCCGCCGTCGCAGTCTGCCCACTGCCTCGCGCCTTAGTATTGATAACAATATCCCGCTTGTCTTGGGCAGTGGGATAAAGGGCCAAGGCGTTGCCGCCGATCAAAAAACTTAGAAGTAGCGCACTGAGTATTTTCATTTTTTTATCCTGCTTGTTAGAGATGTTTCGGTCGTTCAAATTACCGATGACTGCAGTTTGGCCTACTCGGGTGCTCACAATGTGCTCATTTAGTGTTCAAAAATGTTCATTCGCCAAAAATCGCGTCGCCCTCTACTTCGAGCCAGACTCCAAAAACAGCAATGCTGAAAAACCATGCAGGACCATAAAAGGTATACCCGTATACGTGATGCCCCTAGGCGTTAGCCGCCTCCTCAATGGCCAATTCATCAATCTGCTTAGATTCGCAAGTTCATCTCTCTAAACGAACAAAAATGAGCAACTTTTGAACACACAATGAACAGTTTGTGATTGCAAACTAAGCTCTCAATAATCAAGGGATCCCAATTGTGATCTTTCTAAAAACAATCACCTTGGTCTTGCAAGCGCAAGCTCGAGTACAAGCTCTACAATTGTCCCGCCTGGCTTAGCACCTCAACAGTCTTTGCGAAACTAAAGAGCAGAATACAATGCGTATACATGTCCAATTTTTTCTGTTGATGAGCCTGTCGTGTGGGCCAAGTTGGGCACAAGTCGCTGGCCCAAGTCCTACGCCCAGTGCGGCACCAACTCCACCACCGACTGCGCCGACTCCTACACCGCTGGCTACGGCCACACCGCCGGTTGCTACCACGACACCTACGCCCGCGGCTACAGCCGCACCACCTATTGCCACCGCGACGCCAGGCCCGTCTCCATCGAGCGCGCCAACAGCAAGTCCCAATCCGATCACGACGGCTACCCCGACTCCGACTCCGACTCCAACTCCAACCACCACAACGCCTGTTGCTACAGCAACACCACCGGTTGCCACGGCGATGCCAAACCCGTCTCCGTCAAGCGTTCCAACAGCAACTCCAAGCGCCTCGGCGACACCCAGTCCTTCACCCGCAGCGACAAGAGCCGCATATTTCCTGCAACTGCTGGCCTCTCCATCGATTGTCAGCAGTGGCCAAATTCAAACCTGGACTTTGCGGGCGCAAGATCAACAAAACGATACTGAACAAGTCGATATCTTGATTGAACTTGTAGGCGACGCAAGGTTGCACTTGTTACCGGAATGCCCGAATGCGGTTTTACAATGCCGTATTCGCCGCACGCTTCCGATGGAAGAGAGCTTGGAAGTCATACCTACCCGCGAAGGCGACTACCGCTTACGTCTCAAGGTTGACGACGGAACGCGCCAACAAAATTTGCAAGCCACTGCGCAGGTTGTTGATGAGGTATTAGTCGGTGCGCCAAGACAAATCATGCAAAACGCTCTGGCCGCCGATAGCGCGACAGGCAACAGACAAATCGATGTACTCACCCCAGACGGCTTGGTGCGCGTTAATGATGCAGTACTGCGAAAAAACCAAGTTCTCAGCGGTAGCTACGATTGGTTGGCGAGTCATCCCGACGGTGCAACACTACTTGGTGGCGAATCCACGCTACTTATAGATGCCGCTGGTATCAGCACGAGCATTCACGGCGCTAGCCGAACTGGACTATGGGCCAATTTGGCACCGAATTACCCCGGCGCCATAGTGCTGGCAACCGAACAAGGCATTCAAGTTTTGAACGCTGGTTTTCAAATCGTTGTAGATCTGCCAACGCCAGACACTTACGCTTTGGCCTATGCAGATATGAACCAAGATGGTTTAGTGGATATCTTTGCGCTAAATGAAAAAGGCTTACAGCCGTTCTGGCAGCAAGCCTCTGGTTCCTTTGCAACGGGCAAAATGATCAGCGGTGATTTCAACACTTTAGGCATTGTGTCAGAGATAAATTTGCTTCTCGCTCAAGCCTCGGGGGGCATATCGCAATGGCGCTGGGATGGCTCCCAGCTCTCCCAAGTCTCGCAACAAGATTGCACCCCACTACTGGCCTTGTTACCCAGTGAGAATGCGTTTTGGGCAATCAGCCAGCTCGGTGTGCACCGTTTTTATTCCCTGCCTTTGGGCCAAGCACCGGAGGCCAATTTGTTAGCCATCAATACCTTGGATGCCCAACTACAAGATCAGAACCTGATACTGAGTCGTGGCGCCGCTGGCTTAGAAATTCATGACCTGGCGGCAAAAACCAGCCAAGCGGCTCAGCCACAAATTAGCGGCAGCGGAAACATGGGCTGGATTATGATCAGTTTGCTGCTATTGGGGGGCTACCGAAAAAAACTGACGCACATAAGTGCATTGATTTTGCTGCTGGCTAGCGGATCAGCCTCAGCGCTCCAACTCGACACCCCAACAATTACTCCTGTGCAAAACATTGTTTTGAGCTCGGTGGAGGACAACGCTGATTATCTGATCAGCTTGGATGGCATTGATGTCAGCGCTTATTCCACACTTCAGGGCGATTATCTGATTATTGCTCTACCTACCCCACCTGAACCCGGATCTCATCAATTGATAGTGTTTATGAGAGATCAGGATCAACTGCTTGAGTTGGCAAGCTGGGAACTGCAAATTCAGCGACAAGCCGGAGCGACTCAGTTTCGTTATGGTTTGCAGGCCAATCTCGGTTTGAATCAACAATTGGCAGAAAAATCACCCGGCAGCAATGCGGCTGAAACCACCGGCACTGGTGACTTGCAAATCAACAGTGAGTGGCAGCGCGATGCTTGGGCCTGGTCTCAGCAGCAGCAGCAATTATTTTGGGATCAAAGCCAAGGCGGAGGAACTGAACTGGTTTCCACACGCATGCAGTTGGCTTGGAATAATGTGCAGCTCAATGCCGGTGACCTGCAACTTAGCAATGATGCGCGAAATCAAATTATCGACAGCAACCAACGGCGCGGCCTGGAGTTGTTGTGGAATCATCCCGTTTATCGGGCGCAGCTATACGGCGCACGGCCTGAACCTTTGCAGGGCTTTCGTCATGGCTATGGCATCAGCGACAACGACAATCGCGTCTTGGGCGCAGGCCTGGGGCGCAATTTGGGTGATGAGGCTCGACTGGGCTGGCAGCTCAATGCGTTAAATAGCGCTAGTCGTGCACAAGGCCAAACCGAGCTGCAAAAAAATCGACTCGGTGAAGCTCTGCTTCAAGGCCGCTTCGGTGGAAGTCAATTGGAGCTGCGCTTTGCCGCCAGCCGAGCCGAATTTGAGCAAAACTCTGTTTCCAGCGGTGATGCTTGGCATGTGGATTGGCGTCATCAAGGAGCGGATCGGGTTATAGCCGGTGACAGTTTCTTCTGGCAAAGCAGCTATCGTTTTGATCGCACTGGGTCGTTTTTTTATAACCCGCTGCAATTCGCCACCACGCCGGACTTACAACGCCACAGCGCCAACCTCGCTGCTCAGTGGGGTGGCTTATCCAGTAGCGCTTATTACCAACAAAGCCGCGACAACGTCAATGATTTACCCATTGGCCAAGTGCGTAACCGTCTGAGTCAGGTGGATCTCAATTGGCAACCGGCGATGCTGTCCAATGATTGGATGCAATGGGACATGAGCGGTAGTTGGCTGCAGCAGCGCTTGGATCAGGTCAAAGCCCACCCCGACCCGCAACTCGCCCCGGTGGATGATGAAGTAAATGAAAGCAGTCTGCGCTTGGGCAGCCAAATACCCTGGGGCAGCCTGCAATTGCAATGGCAACAGCGCAAACAAGACAGCGCAGGATTTGCCAGCGATCAACAGGATTGGCAAGTGAGTTTGAGCCCGCTTATCTCACCGCTGAGCAACGGCATCAACATAAGTCCTGAATTGAGTTGGATCGACCGCCAATTTGACGACCCCAGTCAAGACAATCAAAGCCTGCAATTCAATCTGGCTTTGAATTACCAGAGCGAAGGAGCATTAAGCGCCAGTCTGAATACGCGCTACGCCGAGGATAAATCCAGCCAGTCACGCTTAAAGCAATGGCAAATCAGTCCACAACTGAGCTGGAGACAAGCCCTAGAAAACGGATTGGCATTGGAAATCGGCATTAGTGGCTTCTACGACCAGCAAAAACAAGCCGGTCAAAACAATGAATATTGGATTGCACTGTTGGACCTGCGCCTACAGTTTACGAAGGAATGAGTCCTATGAAAACAAACTATCGCAAACGCCTAACGAAAATTGTTCTACTGCTAAGCCTGGCTTTGCCAGCGCAGGCCCAACTCAGCGTTAACGCCAGCCCAGCTGTAAGAGTGGTGAATTTAGGCCAGGACAATAGCTTCAACGTAAGCTGGGTTGTAGGGACCACACGCAGTGGCGCACCACTACGCTCGAATCAGGCGGTCTTGATCGATGCCAATAGCGGCAGCATTTTGCAGATCTACCCGCGCAGCCTGAATAGCAACGACGCCGGCACGATCAGCGAAAGTGTGCTCATCCGTCAGGCAACCCTGAATCGGGCTTTGCAGGACAACAGCAGTCAGCTGCTGTATCAGCGCCAATGGCGGGCTGACAGCGGCGAGCAAGGCCAAGCCAGTGTGCGTATTAGCATCGTCGGCAGCTTGGCCGGCGAACTGAATATCCGCGACGTGGAACTGCGTTTCAACAGCGGCGAATCACAATTGAAATCAATTGGCCAAAATGCCCCTCTACAAGCGCAGGCGCGTATCAGCCACCAAGGCAAAGGCGGCATTATAGATTATGAATGGCGAATTCTGCTGCCCTCAGCCGCGCGCGGCGAAAGCCGCAGCATTCCTATAGGCCAAGGGCGTGAAAGTTTAACGCTTGGGTCGCCTTATATCATCGAATCACCGTTGCTTCCGAGCCGACAGTTGGGGAACTACCAATTGCAGTTTGTATTGAAGCAGCCCCGGCTACACCAAGCCGAATTGCGTTACCGGGTGATCTCCCAGCAGGTGCCCCAGGTCGCATTACTTCGCCCCCTTGCTGGTGCACGCGTGGCTTCCAATGCTTTGTATAAGTGGTCCCCACTCAGAGGCGCACAGGCATATCAATTTGAGATGTGGCGAGATAATGAGCGTCTTGGCGGTATTTTAATTCCTGCCGACCAAACGCCTCAGACCCCTTTGAGTGATTTACTTCGCGAACAATTGGTTGCCGGATGTCTGTGCCAATGGCGTGTGCTGGCCTACGCGGATGATGGCCAAGTGATGGCCATTAGTCCAACTCGCAAGCTGCGCCTACTCGCAACGGATAGCAATCAGGTGAATTGATCCTCGCCCGTGAATGGGAGGCAAATGATCAGCTGATTTGTTTTGGGCCACATTTCGCAATGACAATTCAAATGCAGAAACAGGGCGCGGCCAATTAACTATTTTCGATGGTCTTGAAGTCAAAAGCCGCAGGTATTAGTGAGATGGGCTTTCCATCCAGAGCGTTGCTGACGGCTCCCCATCAGCAATGCTCGGCCGCTACATGCCTTGTACCACCCTGGCATATTGCCTGGTCTTTAAATGTGGTGACGTATGAACCGGACAACGTATTCAAGCTCTGATTAGCCGATTAGGCCAGAACAATATTTTTACCTAAGGTTTGCGGGGAACCTATCCCCTTTTCAACAGGCGTAGCAGAATAAATGTAGGAATATGCATCCTCTGTATAAAACTGATCCAACCATTTGCGGCCAGCAAAAAATGGGGCACCTGAATCCGAAATCAACTTTTCCGAAGGCGGCCGCATTCGCTTCCAAATATCTACGCCCGCCTCAACCGACCGTATTTGAAGCCAGCAAAATAATTTCGCGACGGGACCAAAAAGAAATCTCGGGAAAAAAGTAGACCGACGCATTCTCGCCGAAAGACTCAACAAAATGGCCCCACTAGCAACTGGGGTCGGTGCTAAAAATAGTTCCATTGTTAACGGAAAGCCGTTCAGACTTCCTTGCACTGAGGTAACCATCGTCCCTGGCCCTGCATACGTGGCTTTTGTTGTGAATTTGGCTGAAAAGGGAAATTTTGCATATTCGCCTTCGGCCATTGGCATGCGTGAGATTTGCAAAAATCCACCGTAAATTTCTCTATTTTTTGGGCACCATGGATGGGGCCAAAATGAGCTAAATCGACAAAATTGTCGATGATATCGTGCATTTAAACAGGAAGAACCCAACTCCGAGTAAACCACTTTGACGATTTATTGTTGCGCCAGTCAGTAAAAACAGGGAGATCGAAGTCTGGTGCGTCACTCCCAACCCAAACAAAAACAAAGCCACTACGAACTTCTACCGTATATTTGGAGAGACGTGCTTTCGGCGGAATAACTTTCGCACCCGGTATTTCCTGACAACGACCATCGGGCCCCCAGCGCCAAGCATGGAAGGGGCAAGTCAAACAGTCTCCGACAATTATGCCGTCCGAAAGGTCGGCGCCCAGATGGGCGCAATAGCGTTGAAATGCCTAAAGTTCACCGCTTTGTGTTCGGAAAATAACAATCGATTCGCCGGCGACTTCAAAACCGCGCGGTGCTTTTAAAAATTCATTTTCTTTCCCAATGAAAAACCACCCCTTCGGATGTTCTTGCCCAACTTTTTCAATGCTTTCTCTGGCCTTATTCTCGCCCAAACCCGTTGTCCTTTTTCCGTAAACTTCTAATTGAAGGTGAGCTCGCATGGGTTGCGGTGACTAAGATTTTCACATCTTTGAATCATGCTGAGGTTCGGTCTGCGAACAACTCTACGACGTTTCCTAATATCAAGTTTCGCCCCTTGAATCCAACCCCCGATTGCCGCCATTCATTCGTTACAAAAAGCTAAAACCGATGTCGATGCCCACGCTAAAGCAGTAAGAAGTAGTAGCGCCTGGGTCATGAGCCAGACTTGAATTCAATCGGTCAATGCAACACCTGTTCTGATCAACCGAACAAATTGCTGGCTGGCTCAAGCGTACCTATCCCTGCTTATGCCCCGGTAATCAGTGCAGTCTGTTCCGCCATATTGTGCCCTCCAATTAGATTTCACGGCATACAACGAAAAAGGGCTATACCGTGTTCAGCGGTATAGCCCTTGTACTCCAACCCAAGAGTCAACTCTTAGCAGCTTTGGCGTGGATAAAGTCCTACCCGTTGCACCCTTTAATGCTGACTCGCAAGGATTGAGCATTGTTCTTCTCATTAGATTCACTGACCGCATTTTCAGCATCCAACTCTGCATTGAGAATATGTAATCCATCTTTCAAAACTACGTTTTGCTTAATGGTTGCCACCGATTTAAGCCCGCTTTGGGTTTGTGTAGAGAGGGTTTTGCCACCTTCCACGATGCGGTTTTTGAATGCGCTATTAATCTGCTTGTTATCTTTACTTCTGATCATGTAGCTCGACTTAAATACGCAGCCTCGTGCCCCCTGGCTTATCGCATCGCTAGGGCCTAACTCAAGCACACCCTTGGTAGAGACTTTACCTGCCAATTTGAGTTCGCCAGAAAATTGAATGTCTGGTATGGAAACAACCAAGGGTTCCACGTTATTGCCTTGATATTCCTTCTGGCAGGTGTATTTCCAATAAACGCGGTCAGATTTTTTATTCGGCGACAGCGTTTCAACTTCAATCCATCCTTGGCGCTGATTACTGGATCCTTGGCTGAGTTGTGGCGAGTTTTGTTGCTGTGCTCCAAGGGTGTTGCCGGGTTTTGGTTTTTCAGCTTTTACACCAACATCTATTTGGACTAATTTATTCACGGTTTTTCCAGATACCTGCACTTGCTTGACCGCAGAAACCTTACCCGTTGAATATTTCTCTCGATATTGAATCGGGGTCGCGTTCAAGTTGGTTTTAATCTCAAGAGTGAAACTCAACTTGGCCGGGCAGGCTCCACCGCTAGAGGGATACCATTGCGACAACTTCACGGATTCAACTAATTTCTTCTGTGTGCCAGGCTTGTTTTGCCCGCCTTGCTGCGTGCCACCAGAAGGCTTGCCAATAGGTTTGAATGCGCCGCAATCGATGGCGTACTTTACGCGGCGACGAATTTTTGTATCGGAGTTATCAACCCCGCCACCAACGCCACGTGTGCGCCACGCATCAGCTTCAGCCACAATTTCTACAGGGCTGATGGTTTTCTGCTGATTCCAGGGTATTTGAAACCCTTGCAGACGCAACTGCGTTTCAACGGCTTTCGTCCCGCCGTTTTTTTGTGTCAGCGCATGTAGCTGATCCAAACATTCCTGCTCAGCATCTTTAATAAGTACGGCAGGCACTTTCGGGAA
Source organism: Oceanococcus sp. (assembly GCA_051252075.1). GTDB lineage: Bacteria > Pseudomonadota > Gammaproteobacteria > Nevskiales > Oceanococcaceae > Oceanococcus. The sequence goes on from JBPOFU010000028.1 coordinate 17,016, forward strand.
TTTTAGGGTGCGGAATATCTGCTGCTCTTGCACATCCTGTGTCATCTGATTTTGAGGCAAGTACAAATAGAACTCCGTATCTGTGTTGGGTTTAGAATGCCAAATCTCGAATGGCCCAATGGGCACAGCCATCTTGAACCAAACACTATGCGTAACCACCTTATTCCCCGTTGTTTTTGAGTACAGGAAGACAGGCACTTGAAATTTGTTGGGCTTTTGAGGGTTCAGGCCCTTATATCCGTTCGCTACTCCTTTGATGTAAATGGTTGGAGTGCTCTTCTGAGTTAATTGAAGCTCAGGTGCTTTGACGGTGTTGTCGTCATTTTTAATGATTTGAGGCGCGTAGCCCGGTAAAGAACTGGCCAAGGATGGCAACGAAACCATCACAGCCATCGCACTTACGATGAGTTTAAGTTGTAAGTTTTTCATTATGTAACCTCTGAGGAGCTTTGTTGTCGTTCTGCCCCGGCACTGCCTCTGACCGTATAAGCAGCCTTCAGCTTGGCGGGATGTGCCCATGATGCTTTTCTGCGCTGCTCAGAATGTGCTCAAAAAGTGCTCATTTTTGCTCTATCGCCACCCAGACTCGTTTTCAAAAACGGATTCTGGCCAGGGCCAGCTTCCGGTACTGACCGCCTAGGATGGCTCGCCGAGCTCAACAGATTCAATCAAATTACCGCGCGAATCGACCCAGCACTCTCGCGCCGATGCCGATTCTGCACCGACCGTCAGTTCCACATGGTGGCGCAAATTACCTTGATCACGAACGCGGGCAACTCTGGCGGCATTGACATACAACACCCCCGCTTCGCGGACCGCTGAAAGGCGCTCTCCACCATCGCGCTTTCTGTGATGGTGCATATGGCCAGCGACAACGGCCAATACTTGTTTTCCAGCCTGTTTCGCATAATGAATGGCAGCTCGGAGATCCGGGTCTCCAAAGTCACCAAATTCTGGTGAGAAATCGCAGCCCCAAATGTCAGATGCTTTATCACCAAGCCCGGCGGGGCCATTGTGGGCGAGAAAAATCAGTCGCCGAGGAGCTTGGTCGATCAACGAGGCAAGCAAGCGCGCACTATCTTCGAAGTTGGATACGCCGAAGGCATCTCGGAGGTAGCGGCGGAAATAGAATCGATTCGGCCCCATCGCATGGGGTCGCGCGGTGATCAACGCAGTCTCGTTATCCAGATCGTAACGTTGGTAGCCGCCACATTGAATTGAACCCAGCGCTTGATCAATTTCATGTACGCGGCGAGGCATCGACTTGCCGTACCAGTCGCAAATCCGATCCCAACCTCGTAACTCAGCGACAAATTGCAAGGGTGTGGGCCCATCGTGATTGCCTGGAATAAGCCAAGCAGGCTTATCCAATTCAGCCAAGCGTCGTGCGACCGGAATCGAGTTGGTGAACCGTGGCAGATCGCCGGTAAATAGAAGTCCTGCGTAATCAGACTGATTAAAATATTGCGTATCCGCACCATCCCAGAAGGTGTGGATATCGCCAATGCAGGCGAGTCGGATTGGGTGTGGAATGCTCATCGACTAAGCATGCCAGATGTATGGCGTGGTCGGGGAGCAAGGCGATGTTTAAACAATTCTGATGGCATCCTGCGACCGTCAGCTGCCGATATTTGGACATCACGAATGCGGAATTCATTCCGGCGGCACGATATGAAACTTAGGCGCAGGCCACATTTGATTTAAACTGCACCACCACACTCAAATTGCATGGTTCAACATCGCACACCGGCAGCGCAGCACATGAAAATCCCTAAAACTTTGCAACCCCTCATTGATGACGGCATCGTCGATCGCGTCTTACGCCAGCTACAAAGCGGCAAAGAAGCAGCGGTTTTTTTGGTGGACTGTGGTGGCGACATCCGTTGCGCCAAAGTTTACAAAGACGTGGGGCAGCGCAGTTTCCAACAGCGCGTGCAATACCAAGAAGGGCGCAAAACGCGCCGCGGTCGCGACGCAAGGGCGATGGGCAAACGCAGCAGCCACGGTCGCAAGGTCGAAGAGGCGGAATGGAAAACAGCCGAGGTTGATGCGCTGTATCGCCTCAGTGATGCAGGCGTACGCGTACCCAAGCCCTATGGCATGTTTGGCGGCGTATTGTTGATGGAACTGGTCTGCGGCGAAGACGGTTTACCCGCGCCACGCCTGAATGAAGTCTCTATGAGCAAAGAAGAAGCGCATCTATGGCATGACTTTATGGTTAAACAGGTCGTACTCATGCTTTGCGCCGGACTGATTCACGGCGATTTATCAGAATTCAACGTGCTACTGGGCACCGAAGGACCGGTCGTTATCGATCTTCCGCAGGTGGTGAACGCCGCAGGCAACAACAATGCCTTCGCCATGCTGGAACGTGACGTCAACAATATGCGGGCGACTTTTGCTCACTTCGCACCGGAGCTGCTAAATACCCGCTATGCCCGCGAAATTTGGGCATTGTATGAAGCTGGCGATTTGCATCCCGACAGTCCTTTAACCGGCCAATTCGAAGATGACACTCACAGCGCCGATGTAGAAGGCGTCTTGGACGACATCGAAGATGCGCGCTTTGAAGCCGAAGCCCGCGAGCTGGGCCGCCTAGAAGAAGACGACGACTTCGTCTAGACGACCGCCTTATTTCTGGGACTCGAGATATTCCTCATAGCCACCATCAAAATCTTCATAGCCGTCTTCTTTAAGCTCAATGATGCGAGTGGCCAAACTGGAAACGAACTCTCGGTCATGGCTCACAAACACCAGCGTACCTTCGTACTGTTCTAGTGCCATATTGAGCGATTCAATCGACTCCATATCCATGTGATTGGTCGGCTCATCCATGACCAAGATATTGGGCTTTTGCATCATCAATTTGCCAAACATCATGCGCCCCTTCTCACCACCGGACAGCACTTTGATGGATTTGTGCACGTCATCTCCAGAGAACAATAAGCGCCCCAAATAACTGCGTACGACCTGCTCATCATCGCCCGGCTCACGCCAGCGACTCATCCATTCAAACAAGGTCATGTCGGTTTCGAATTCACTGGCATGGTCTTGCGCGTAGTAGCCGATGTTGGAATTTTCTGACCAACTGAATTTACCACCGGTGGGCTCGTAGTCCACTTCATTCATCAGCAAGCGCAAAAACGTTGATTTACCGATGCCGTTTTCACCAATAACGGCGATACGCTCACCCACCTCAGCAATCAACGACATCTTCTTCAGGATTTTTTCTTCGCCGAAGCTCTTGCTGAGGTTTTCCAAAACCAAAGCGTTTCGAAACAGCTTTTTATCCTGTTCGAAACGAATATACGGATTACTCCGACTGGAGACCTTCACCTCAGCCAACTGAATTTTGTCGATCTGCTTGGCCCGCGATGTAGCTTGCTTGGCCTTAGATGCATTGGCGGAGAATCGGGCTACGAAAGCCTGCAGCTCACCGATTTGTGCCTTTTTCTTGGCATTGTCAGACATCAACTGCGCTCGCGCCTGGGTTGATGCCAGCATGTACTCATCGTAGTTGCCTGGATAAACCCGCAGTTCGCGAAAATCCAGATCCGCCATGTGAGTGCACACACTGTTGAGGAAATGGCGATCATGGGAAATGATGATCATGGTGGATTCACGTTGATTGAGTATGTCTTCCAACCATTGAATCGCATGGATATCCAAATTATTGGTTGGCTCATCCAGCAGCAGCACATCGGGGTCTGAAAACAAAGCTTGTGCTAACAACACACGCAGCTTCCAGCCTGGAGCAATCTCGCTCATCAAACCAAAGTGCTGCTCCACCGGAATGCCGACGCCGATCAGCAACTCACCGGCACGACTTTCTGCGGTGTAGCCGTCCATCTCGGCATACTCCGATTCCAGATTGCCGACCTTCATGCCATCGGCTTCGGTCATTTCCGGCAAAGCATAAATACGGTCACGCTCTTCTTTCACCGCCCACAATTCACCGTGGCCCATAATCACCGTGTCGATTACGCTGTAGGTTTCGAAAGCGAATTGGTCCTGGCGCAATTTACCCAAGCGGATGTCGGGCTCTAAGCTGACATTGCCCGCGCTGGGCTCTAGGTCATAACCTAAAATTTTCATTAAAGTTGTTTTTCCGCAACCATTGGCCCCGATCAATCCGTAACGATTGCCTCCACCAAATTTCTGCGAGATGTTTTCAAAAAGCGGCTTGGCGCCAAATTGTTGAGTAATGTTGTTTGCGGCTAACACGCTTATTCAATCCTTACTGATACAGTGTTTATTAACTACGCTCCTGCTGCTTAAGTTTCAAACAACAAGCGTTAATCATGTGTTGAGGCTTTAGAGCACGTCATGCAAAGGGCAATCCCAAAGCGAAACTCGGCGCTCTATCCCATCGCGATTTACACGTTGGCCTTTTAAAAATTAGGCACGCCTGATTGAAACAATCAGGTGATCTTTCGCGGGCAAAACGAAATGCATGTCCTTGAGGATCGCTGCAGTTCATCTTGACGTGCCGAAAATATCGGCATAGTGACGCTATTTTCTCATGCTTCGCGTCTCGGATGCGGTTTTTCTTAGTCACGAGTGCGAACACGCCACATAGGGAACCATTTTGAGACAACATCCGTGTTTTTTATATGGCCTCCTATAGGGAGGCCTTTCTTATATTCAAATGGATAATTGAATGAACCAAACGACGCCGAAATGGCTAAAAACTCTGGGAACTGCGTGCGCATTGTTAATAAGCGCCGGGACAGCTCAAGCGGCGGATAGCCGCGTTGTTGTCAGTGTTATCGACTCTGGAATTAATCCGTACCACGATTTTTTCAACAGCAATGGCGAGTTGTATCGCAACACCGCACCCCATTCCATCACCCCGGCCGTACTTGCTGAATTCGGCATCGACAACGCGCATATTCTGCACATAACGCGTTCCGGTAATTTCGCCTCTGACTTTGCTGCCGATCAATCGATGTGGGCACAAGTGAATCCGGGTGAGCTGTACTGGTTCTCCGGCACCAACATCATGGCGATCTCGTTTGATCCGGCTGGCCGCATATTGCTGCCGAATGATGATGGCGATACACACGGTGTTGGCGTAACGGCCTCCGTATTACGCGGCAACCCTGATGCCATTATTGTCTTCGTTGAAGGCACCGGCGCTGACGGCGAAGGCTATGCGTTCAATCATCCTTCGATAGACATCATCACCACCAGTTACGGCACGCCCGGCAGTTTGCCGCTACCGTTTCACCTAACCAACAGTTACAGCGGCGTCGTAGAGCGAGGAAAATTGCACTTTGGCGCGGCTGATAACAGCCCCGCACTGGCTTTACCAGACGGCACCGCTGGCCCTTGGTGGAGCATTGGCGTCGCTGGCTTTGAGGAATACAGTAGCGAAGGCAAACAACTAAGCAGTGGCTCATTGACTGATTTTGTCGCCGACTTCAATCAAACCCTGCCCTATTGCCATGACTGCGAAAGCGGCCTGCAAGACAACGTCGCCGGAACCAGCTTTGCGACACCGCTGTCCGCGGGCGTTGCTTCGCAAGTGGTACTCAGTGCACGCCGCGCTGCCGGCCACACTGGCGGCATCGACCAAAGCACAGCACGTATGGTCAACGCCAATGGCGTCAGCATCAACAACTGGCAAGTGCGCCGCGCTTTAGAAGTCGCCGCCTATGTTCCCACGGTAGACGACTATGATCCCATCGGCGGATTGTTCGACATCGCTGCACCAGTTGTACCTGTTGTGCCTTACCTGCTGATTGGTTGGGGTGTGCTGACTCCCGACACAGATCACGCTGTAGTCAGCCAAGCCCTAGCGCACTTGAATATTTCTGGAACCGTAAGCCGCCAGAAAGATTCCAATACGTGCACCTACATGAGCACGCTGATCCAAGCGCGCACGGTGTACTGGAACTACGTCGCGGTCGGCAGTGAAAGCCTGTTAAGCAGCGAAGACCCGTATCTGTCCTGCGCAAACTAAGCAACAATAACAAGATGAAAGCCCCGTTTATCGGGGCTTTTTTTTGCTTAGGATTCCGTCGACCCAATATCCTGAATTGGCTTTTTTCGGGCCCGAAATAGCGGATAGAAAATCAACACATACCAGGGGTCATCCGGCTGCCCCGGTGGCTCTCGATAGCCAAATTCCGCAGGATACTTGCGGGTAATTCTCGCCGTGCCAAACAACACATCCCAGAAGAACATCAGATTGCCAAAGTTGCCACTGTAGTGACCGATACCATCATCCTCATGCAATGCGTGATGAGCAAAATGAGTCGCCGGCGTTGTGATCGTGCGCTCCATCACCCATGCCACCGGATGCAACCATTTGGTGCGATAAAAAACAGCATCCCAACGCAGTTCTGAATGCGAGCCCATGGTCACTATCAGTTTCACCAAGTAATAGCCCACATACACTTCGCCAAAACCGAGATAGACCAAAACCCCGGACAACCACAAGTTGGGTAGAAACAAGTCATACAGGAATCCATTGCGCCAAATAATGCGAACACCCATGTACGGCGGGGTGTGATGGAATTTATGTATAGGCCACAGCCACGTGTAGCGATGGCAAGTGCGGTGATACCAGTACTGCACCATGTCGTCAAATATCAAAAAGGCAAGTAATTGCCAGTACCACGCCACGCCAGACCAAGCCCCTGCATGATCGGGTAGCCACGCCGTCTGCACGGCGGCACTGCCAAAGACAACTAAGGGACCGACTAGAAAACTGGCTTGAGCAAAAGCCGCCAAATCCAAAAAACTGTCGCGTACGCCCACATTGCGCCAAGGGAATTTGCGGGCAACTAACTCCAGCACGATATAAGCCGTGAGTACGCCTGCGGCTAAGAGAACAGGTAGATTCATGATGTGCTTTTCGAAGGTTCTGGGCTTAAGCCGCTTTGGACAGTTTAGGCTTTAAGGTTTTCACTAAAGTCTCGGGATCAGGCAGGCGTCGGGCCAGCCATTTCGGCAATTTCGACAGCCCCAGCACGTTATCTTCGTGGCTTTCACCTTGCATAAACACACGCGTGCCCATGACGTAATCAAACCACGGCTTGGTCACGCACCAATTGGCCCCGGGGTTACGCCCCATGTGGTGATCGTAGTGCCAGCGTAGGTGGTTAATGCCCCACTCTGGATCTTGATGTGATTTTTTGTGCACGCGATAGTAATTAGCGGCTGAGTACCACAAGGTGCCAACAAAGAAGGGCGCCACAGGAAACAACGGTGTGACACTAGCAGCACCAGCGATCAAGGCCCAAGCTTCTTTACCCTGAGCATGAGCACCTAGCGGAAAGCGCTCGTAATTGGGATCCACATAATCATTCTTACGCACGATGGCGTGATGCTCGTGAAAGTGAAACGCCCAAAAGGTGCCGCGCTTTCGCCCCATGCCGTGCAACACATGCTTGTGCATGACCCATTCAAAAGCGTTGGCAGTGGCGAGTCCGATAGGAATTCCAATCATGGCTTAGGCCCTCCTTGGGCGAGTCGGTAGGCTTGCAATAAAGCCTCAATAGCTTGGGTGCCGTGGTTCACATGGCTACAGGCCAGAGATTCTGCGGTTTGCTCATCTCCCTTACGTACGGCATTGGCTAACTTATCCAGCGTTTCGATATCACGAAATTCCGCACCCATCACTTGAGTTAGCAATCCACGAATATATTGGTAGGTCTGTTGCAACGAATTGAAGGCTAGGCGAAAGGCGATATTGCCACCACCATCGACCAAGCAATTCCAGAACTCAAAGGACAAATCTTGCAAATCGGAAGGCTGCGATGAAGCCCGCAACTTGGCCACAATGCCATCTAAAATCGCTGCCGTTTTCTCACGCGATTGGGCCCGTGCAGCGGCCGCAGCCACCGGCGGCGCCAGACTTTGCCGCAGGGCCAAGATGCCGCTGGCGGCTTCTACATTAATGTGGCCGTGCGCATCAACCAGCAGACTCGGTAGCAGTTCCAATCCGGCTTCTCGCTGCCAATCCAACACTTGGGTCGCGCCGCCATGACGTACTTGCACCAAGCGTGCTTGCTGCAATCTTTTCAGACCTTCGCGTACAGCACCACGGTTCACGCCCAACAGTTCGGTCAATAAGCGCTCTGAAGGCAGCTCGTCTCCTATCGCCAATTCACCACGCAAAATACGATCACGCAATTGCGCGAAAACTGCATCCGACAAGGATTGACGGGCGACCGGCTTAAACTCGGGCGCTGTGGACATGGGTGAATCTCCTGTACCAACACAACCAGATATCAACTCATCATACCAGTTGGGGATGTTCTGGGAAAGCCTTCTGTGTCCACCCTAAAAAAGGGCTACCAGTGTTTCCATAATTTACCCTTCGGCTTTTGCACGTAAATAACGGCGCATATCAATCTGGTACGATGAGTTGATATCTGAATGAAAAAGAAGAAATGCCAGCTTCCTCTTCCTTTCTCGCCGCTAGCGCGCAAACGTCCCACAACAGAGCCGAACGCCCGTACGCGCGTAAGCGCACAGGACTAGCAGCGCTGCTATTGAGCTTGCTGAGTTGCTTACAGCTAGGCGCTGCACAGGCACAAGACGATGATTTTGACATCGACAGCCTGTTCGGCGAGCCAGAGCAAACGCCTGCAGCTGAACAACCCGCGCCAGCGCAACAAGACACCAAAAATATTGTCAGCCTGCCGGAATCCACTCCACCGCCGCTACGCGCTGCAAAGCGCCGTGCCGTATTGGAAGAAATCGTGGTGACCGCACAAAAGCGCGAAGAAGACATTCAATCGGTTCCGCTATCCGTCACTGCTATCGGTGGCGACGACATCGTGGATAAAAACATGGGCGACATGAATGAGGTCGCCAATTACGTACCCAATCTTGATGTGCTCGCGGTGCCCACCTTCCCCAGCATTTACATGCGTGGCCTGGGTTCCAGCTACAACCGGGGCTTTGAGCAATCCGTCGCCATCCTCATTGATGAAGTGTTTTATGGACGCGCCTCATACATCAACCAAGGCCTTTTGGATTTGGCCGCTATCGAAGTCCTACGCGGCCCGCAAGGCACTTTGTTTGGTAAAAATTCATCTGCAGGAGCCATCCATTTCCGTACCGCACAACCAGAACCTGAATTTTCCACTCATGGCGATGTCCTGCTGGGGGATTTAAACCTGCAGCGTTATCGTTTGATCTCGACCGGCCCAGCCAGCGACACTCTGAACTGGCGATTGGCCCTACTGCATGAAACCCGAGATGGCGGTGTGCTCAACACCACCACCGGCATCGATGAGGAAAACCGCGACACCCAAGGCGCACGCTTGCGTCTGAACTGGGATCCAAATGACGACTTGAGCGTCGGCTTCACGCTGAACGCCAGCTTGGTCGGCCAACATGGCGCGGGAAGCCAACTAATCAGCGTACGCGGCCGTGCCCTGGCGGCCATGCAAGTTTTTGATGCCCAAACCAACGCTGATCCCTACGATCAACGCAGCGCACAAGATCATGCGGCGGGCGTGGAGCGTAAAGCCTACGACGCAACTATCAAAGCGGATTGGACGCTGGACAACGACAATGTTTTCACCAGTGTCAGCAACGTCGCAATCCTGGATGAACAAATCAGCTTCGATGCCGATTTTTCACCAGTACCCTTCCTCATTCTGTACAACAACGAAGACATGCAGCAATACAGCCAAGAGCTGCGAATCACGTCCCCCTCCGGCGGACTGGAATATGTCGCCGGCCTGTTTCTGCTGCGCACCGAATTGGCTGCGACTTATGACATCCATGAGTTATTGGAGCTAACGGAGATCTTACAGATCACAGGTGAAGGCGAGCGGCGTGCTTGCGTGAACAGTCCAGACCCACAATCTTGCCAAGACGCGGTATTAGACGATGCGGTGAACGGACAACTCGGTGGTCAAGCCATATTCGCTCGACAAAGCTTGGAAGGTGGCGCCGCGCCAGTGGAAACCTCACTCACCCGCTTTAATCAACGCAGCGATAGTGCCGCGCTGTTCGGCCAAGCCACCTGGCCGATCACCGAGCGCTGGGCGGTCACCTTGGGCGGGCGACTCAATTACGAAGAGAAGACCTTGGATGTCTCTCACCAACTCATTAACAACCGCACAGGCCAGAATGGCAATGCCATCATAGGCGGCGATCAAGGCCTGCCCGGCATCGGCTATGCGCCTGGCCCTAGCCCCGGCGGAGCGATTATTTTCCCCACCATCATCGCTGGCGATACCCAATTTAGCGCCGAACGTCAGCGCGACAGTTTTAGTGTCATACCTAAGCTATCCACGACCTATGACATTGGCGATGCAGCGATGAGCTACTTGACTGTAGCACGTGGTTACAAATCCGGTGGATACAACGCACAACCGGTAAATGATCAGCAACTGGAATTTGATGAAGAAGATGCCCTGACCTACGAAATTGGCCTGAAGTCAGAATGGCTGAGCGGTGCCGCTCGCCTCAATGTGTCCTTATTTCGAACGGAATTCGACGGCTTGCAAGTCGCGACCTTCAACGGTGTGAGTTACATCGTCGGCAATGCGGCATCAGCCAATATCCAAGGGCTGGAATACGAAGCCATGTTGATGACACCAATCGGCGTGCTGTTAGGACTCAATGGCGCGTTTACCGATGCCAATTATGAACAATTTTCGCTAGCACCTTGCGGTGCAGAAGTGACCGCACCACCACCCTGTGATTTGAGTGGTCGCCGCCTTCGCTTGGTGCCGAAAATCAAAAGCACCTTGACCGCCGGCTGGGAAGGTCAGCTGGCGAGCTGGCCACTCACTTTGCAGCTAGGGGGCACAGCCAGCTACACCAGCGATGTCGCCTTGGCGACCGATCTTGATCCCATAGACATCCGCGAACCGGGCACGACCTTTGGTCTCCAGATCGGACTGCGCGCGATCGACAATGCTTGGCACATCAAAATTTTTGGCGATAACATCAGCGATCATCAATCACTCGCCGGCGGACAAGACGCCCCGGCCTTTCGCGGCACCCACTTTGGCGGTGCCTTTCCAGGCGCCAGCTACGAACTGGAAATCGGGTTCCGGTTTTAAGGCTGCGCCTGTAGCGCTTGCAAAGTGCCGAGTATGACCAACTCGCAGGCACTGACAACCTTGTCTTGTGGACTGGCGTAGCCCTCGAGCATCCATTGTGCGGCAGACATGGCACAGGCACCTGCCAAAGCGGTTCCCAAGATTTTTTCCTGATGCGCGTCCAAGCTCCATCGCGGCAATTGCAACTTGATTTGCGCAACAATCAAACCTCCGAAATTTTGCGTATTGCTCTGGTACAAAGCATCTGTACTTGAGCTCACGCCCAAGACTTCGGTTAGAGCGATGCGCGCACGCTGCGGGTCTCTCATCGCTCGAAAAAAGGTATCGACAGCCTCGTGCACACGCTGCTCCAAACTGAGCTCTGCCCGCAACGCAATTTGCAACAATTCTCTTTGCAGATGCTCCATCTGCCAGACATATACCGCTTTCAGCAAAGCTTCGCTATCAGCGAAAGACTCATAAAAATAACGGTCGGTTAGACCCGCCTCTTTACACAATACCCGCACCGTACCGGCACGAAAGCCCTGGCTGCCAAACACCTGCAAACCCGCTCGTAAAAACTTCTCACGCCGCTCCGCCAAGCGTTGCTCAGCGGACATGCCACCGTAAGCGCGGCCCTGCTTCTTCTGCGTTGTAAGTTGCACCATGCGTCAATTTGACTACACACATAGTCAGATGTAAAGTGACTACGAACGTCATCACATGCAATCAAGCAGATTCGAACATGAAAGCATTCGCCGAAAAAGAAATATTGATTACCGGTGCTGGTAGTGGCATCGGTCAGGCCACAGCCATCGCCTTTGCTAAAAAAGGCGCCCGCCTGTGGCTTTCAGACATCAATGCCAGCGGACTAAAAAACACCACACAACAGATCGAGCAATTGGGCGGAATGAGCCGTAGCGTCATTTGCGACGTAGCTGACCCCGCGTCCGTACAGGCCATGGCCGATCAAGTGCACGCCGATGTGCCTGCTCTTGATGTGCTGGTTAACAATGCGGGCATCGGCAGTGCTGGCCGTTTTCTTGATACCAGCTTAGACACCTGGCACAAGGTCATGGACATCAACCTCATGGGCGTTGTCCATGGTTGCCACGCCTTTTTGCCAAAAATGGTTGAGCGAAATCGTCCCGCTCATGTGGTCAATACCGCTTCCGCTGCCGCCTTCGTCGCTGCCCCCGATATGCCGATTTATGCTGCCAGTAAATTCGCCGTATTAGGGTTTAGCGAATCATTGCGTGCCGATATGGCACAGCACGGTATCGGCGTCACCGCGATATGCCCTGGAATCATTAATACCGGCATCGTCGCTTCCACCATCATGGAAGGACAGATGGGCGAAGGCGAAACCCAAGACAAAATTGTCGAGTTCTACAAGAAGCGCAACTACGGTCCAGAGCAAGTGGCTGCCGCCATCCTCAAAGCGGTACGCAACAATGTCGCCGTGCAACCGGTTTCGCCAGAAGCCTGGGGCATGTACATGGCCAAACGTCTTGCACCCAACATCGTTCAGCGCCTATCCCAGCGCGAACTGCCTTTTCTAAAATAGAAATCCGCTGCCACAACGCATTGTGGCCATCCAAAACAAGATTCTGGTGATGCGTGTATCCCGCCACCACCGGACGGAGCAACAACATGGCAAAGACTGACTTTGACGTTTTAATCCTCGGCGCTGGCCTATCAGGCATCGGTGCAGCTTGTCACCTCACGCGTAAGCTCAAGAACAAAAGCTATGCCGTGCTGGAACGCCGCGACGCGATTGGTGGTACTTGGGATTTATTTCGTTATCCCGGCATACGCTCGGATTCGGATATGACCACCTTCGGTTACAGCTTCCGTCCATGGCGCGCGTCCAAAGTGCTGGCCGACGGCGAGTCGATTCGCGACTATGTGCGAGAAACCGCGGAGGAATACAAAGTCGTTCCCAACATTCGCTTTCGCCGAAAAGTTGTGCGCTCGGACTGGTCCAGCAGTGAGCAGCGCTGGACCGTCACCTGCCTTAACGAAGAAACAGCTAAGGAAGAAATCTACACCGCCCAATACTTGATTGGTGCTACCGGCTATTACAGCTATGACCAAGGCTATTGCCCTGATTTTCCCGGTGCAGACACATACTCTGGGCAAATCGTTCATCCGCAACATTGGCCAGAAAATTTGGAAACCCAAGGCAAGCGCGTGGTCGTAATTGGCAGCGGTGCAACCGCTATCACTTTGGTGCCTTCACTGGCCAAACAGGGCGCGAAGGTCACCATGCTGCAGCGCACGCCAAGCTACGTCATGTCCATTCCGGCCATCGATCCTTTGTGGAACACCTTATCCAAGGTGCTGCCGGCAAAAGCGGTGTATGCCGCCACCCGTTTACGCAATGTGGCATTGCAACGGGCACTCTATGTCGCTTCCAAACAACGCCCCAAAGTCGTACGCCGGTTACTTCGTCGACGTGCCAAAGCGCAACTGGGACCAAACGTTGATGTGAAGCATTTTTCGCCTGATTACAATCCTTGGGATCAACGCCTTTGCGTGGTTCCGGGCGGCGATCTGTTCAAGTCTTTAAGAAAAGGCGATGCGCATATCGTCACCGACCACATCGAGCGTTTCGACAAAACGGGCATACAACTGAAATCCGGCGAGCATTTGGACGCCGACATCATCGTGACCGCGACCGGCCTCAATTTGCAGCTCATGGGCGGCGCGCAACTGCGTGTGGATGGCAAGCCGGTAGCGATGAAAGACCGCATGATCTACAAAGGCATGCTGTTGGAAGGCGTACCCAATACCTTGGCTGTCACCGGATACACCAACGCGTCTTGGACACTCAAATCCGACCTCATCAGCGAGCATTTCTGCCGCATTATTCGGCACATGGATAAGACCGGTCGCACCGTTGTTACACCGCAACCCACGCGAGCGAAAAAGCTGGAAGACACGGTCATGGGCAGTTTGCAATCCGGCTATGTCGCACGTGGTGCAGACGCCCTGCCCCGCCAAGGCTCAACGGCACCGTGGTTGTTGCTGAACGACTATATCCGTGATGCGGCCAGCTTGAAATTTGGCCGCCTGACCAATCGGGATTTGCAGTTTTCTTAGTGGAAAGATGAAGAATCGGTTCAACCAATAAGCTGAGCCATTTCTCATCGACTCAACACGCTTCATGCAGCGGCGCTACGCCGCCCATGAACATGAAGCTGACGTTGAGTTTCTACTTGCTTAGGCCTGTTTTGTGCCATGAACGGTCAGTCGCGGTTCACGAACGAAACGCAGCACCAAACTCATAACGGCAATTCCGCCATCAACGGCACCACACCCACTCATGAAGCTGCGTCAAGCAGCGTAACCGTCCTACCAAATAATCCGACTAATAATGGGTGAATTACCACCCGAGTGGCTTTAATT
>JBPOFU010000029.1:0-30897 GCA_051252075.1 Oceanococcus sp.
GGAAGGTTGATCTTCCCAATATTCCCAGTGGCACCGACTAAGTCGTTGCCCGCCGTATCCACGCCTCGTTTGCTTCATCGCAGCGGGGCGTTTTTGTTTGTACTGGTGTTTCAATTCTAGAGGCCGCAGCTATACTCGGAGACTATGGAACTACCCGTTATCTCCCGTATCAATACCGCTTTCCGAACTTCGCGTATTTCACGTGAATTCGGCATCGATGCTCTGGTTGCATTGTTGGAGTCGTATCTACCCGACAATGAAATTGCGATGGTGCGACAAGCGTATGAATTTGGCGCAGCCATGCACAAAGGGCAATTCCGTAAAACCGGTGAACCCTACATCTACCACCCCTTAGCGGTGGCCAGAATATTGGGCGAAATGCGCATGGACCACACCAGTCTGGTTGCCGCGATTTTGCACGATGTGATCGAAGATACACCGGCGGCAAAACACGAAGTTGAAGAGCGCTTTGGCGAGGAAGTGGCGCATATTGTTGACGGCGTAAGTAAATTGGATCGCGCCTCAGACCAATCGCGCGAAGAAGCGCAAGCGGAAAGCTTGCGCAAGCTGATGATGGCCATGACGGATGACTTGCGGGTCATCTTGGTCAAACTGGCGGACCGGCTACACAACATGCGGACTTTGGCGACCATGTCGACCGAAAAACGTCGTCGGGTAGCACGTGAGACCTTGGAGATTTACGCGCCGATTGCCCATAGATTGGGTATCCACACTTTGCGTACGGAGCTGGAAGATCTCGGTTTTGCCAACCGCTATCCCAAACGCTATCGGGTATTGCAGAAGTCGGTCGATGCGGTCACCGGTCGGCGTAAAGATCTGATCCGCGAAGTTGAAGATCGCTTAAGCAAAAGCTTGTCCGATGAGGACATAGGCGCCGCGGTATTTGGTCGGCGCAAGAATTTGTACGGCGTATATCAAAAGATGCGGGAAAAGCATTTGCGCTTTCTGGATGTGATGGACTTGTATGGTTTTCGCGTCATCGTGGATTCTGAGGACACCTGCTATCGCGCCTTGGGTGTGGTGCACAGCGTGTATCAACCGATCTCAGAGCAATTTAACGATTACATCGCCTGCCCGAAAGTGAATGGCTATCAATCATTGCATACCACTTTGATCGGGCCGACGGGTGTCAAAATCGAGGTGCAATTGCGCACCCGCGATATGAATCATATTGCTGAATCCGGGGTTGCCGCGCATTGGCAATACAAGCTCGGCCAGAGTGGTCGTAAAGCACCGGAAGCGCGAGCCAGAGAATGGTTGTCCGGCTTGGTCGAGGTTAATCGGCGCACCTCTAGCGCCATGGATTTCATGGAGTCAGTGCGGGTTGATTTGTTCCCGGACGAGGTCTACGTTTTCTCGCCTAAAGGACAGATTTATCGCTTGCCGAAAGGTTCTACGGTCTTGGATATGGCCTATGCCATACATACCGATTTGGGCAATTCCAGTGTGAGTGCGTGGGTGGACAATCACTTGCAGGCCTTGTCTACTCCGCTGGAAAACGGTCAGCAAGTGCGTGTGGTAACCGCTAGGCATAAAACGCCCAATGCGACCTCGCTGGATTTCGTCAAAACAGGTAAAGCGCGCAGCGCGATCTTGCACCATTTGCGGCATCAACGAGCCGATGAGTCGCGTCGACTAGGGCGTCGATTGTTGACCATGGCCTTGCATCCTAAAGGCATGTCTTTGCGTCGATTGGACGCGGAGAAGGTTAAACAGTTGTTGGATACCTTGAAAGAGCCCGACATGGAACGGGTGTACGAAAGCATCGGTGCTGGTCGGCGCATGGCGACCTTGGTGGCGCATCAGCTCGAGTCAGGTAATTCGGAAGCACCGGGTACAAGCAACGCCCTAGCCATTGAAGGCACGGAGGGCATGGCCGTTGAGTTTGCGCGCTGCTGTCGGCCGATTCCTGGTGATCGTATCCGCGGCAGCATTCGCTCTGGGCGCGGTTTGGTCATACATCGTTTACGCTGCAAGAATAGTGTCGCCGGAAAACATGGTTCCAGTACCGCGGTCGAAGTGGTGTGGGCTGAGGCAGTTGCTGGTAACTACCCAGTGGAATTGCACGTACAGGGTGAGAGTAAACGCGGTTTACTGGGGCGTGTGGCCACAGTATTGGCCGAAGAAGGTTGCGATGTTGATCATGTCGCCATCGAGGACAGTGAAGACGAGGTCGCGCAGTTGAATTTGCTGGTGACGGTCAATGATCGTGATCATCTGTCGCGCATGATGAAACGCATCCGTAAATTGACTTCGGTCACTCGGGTGGCGCGCGGCAATTTAGAAAGTCGAACTTAATCGCAGGCTACTGCGTCCAATCAATAAGAGCACATTATGAAAAGCATTATTGCTACTGAGCAGGCACCTGCGGCTATCGGCACTTATTCCCAAGCGGTGAAAGTCGACAATACCGTGTATGTCTCTGGGCAAATTCCACTGGATCCAAAGACTGGGGAATTGGTCGATGGCGATATGGCGGTGCAAGTGCGCCGCGCCTTTGACAATCTTTCTGCGGTGGCGGCAGCTGCTGGTGGCAGCCTGGCCGATGTGGTCAAACTCAATGTTTTTCTCACTGATTTAGTCCATTTCCCAACGGTGAATGAGGTCATGGCGGAGTATTTTTCTCAGCCTTATCCAGCGCGTGCCGCTGTGGGTGTGGCGCAGTTGCCCAAAGGGGCGCAAGTGGAAGCCGATGCTGTTTTGTATTTGTCAGCGTAATACCGCAGCAGTCCAAAATTTGGAGTCTGCGTGGAACTGACTGAATTACGCGGCGTTGGTGCGGCGTTAAAGAAAAAGCTGGGCTTGTTGGGCATTGCCCAAGTTGAAGACCTGCTGTTTCATTTGCCGCTGCGTTACGAAGACCGAACCGTTGTGCATGATTTATCTGCCGCCGTCGAAGGGCAGGCGGTGCAGTGCTGCGCGCAAGTGCTGGGCAGCCAGATCCGCTTTGGCCGTCGCCGCAGTTTGGTAGTGAGTTTAGAAGATGATGTGGGCGCACTGAACCTTCGACTGTTCCATTTTTCGTCCGCTCAACAAGCGGCCTTTGCCGTGGGTGCCTGGGTGCGTGTATTTGGCGATGTGCGCCGTAGCGGCGGGTATTTGGAAATGGTGCATCCGGAATATCGAGTGGGCTCGCATGATGAATTGATGCGTGCGCCGGTTGATCACCTCACGCCGGTTTATCCCAGCACGGCAGGTTTGTCGCAGAACAAGTTGCGCCAACTCATGGATCAGGCCTTGTTGCTTATGGATCGCTTGGTGCCGGACTTTGTCGCTGATTTGGCCGCTATGGATTTGCATCAAGCACTGCACATTATTCATTGCCCGCCGCCGGATCAAATCGAGCAGGTGGAAGCGGCACGTCAGCGTTTGATTTTTGAAGAGTTACTGGCGCATCGCTTAGCCATGCTGAATATGCGTAGCAATAAACGGCGTCACCGCGCGCCGCCCATTCAGCCCGCCCCATTGGCGGAGCAGTTGCGTGAACAATTGCCATTCACCATGACCGCTGCCCAGCAGCGCGTGGTCGGTGAAATTTCAGCGGATATGGCCCAGAACAGCCCTATGTTGCGTTTGCTTCAAGGTGACGTCGGTGCAGGGAAAACCTGCGTAGCAGCCATGGCCGCGGCCCATGTCATGGGGCATGGTTTGCGGGTGATTTTGATGGCGCCGACGGAAATTCTGGCGCGTCAACATGAAAAAACCTTGAATCAATGGTTTGAGCCGCTGGGTATTCCAGTGGTTTTGCATATGGGAGGGCAGGGCGAGTTGAAGCTGCCCGCTGTGGGTCCCGTGTTGATCGTCGGCACCCATGCTTTATTTCACGGGGAGCCTGAATATGGCGCGGTGGGGCTGGTCGTGGTGGATGAACAGCATCGCTTTGGCGTGGACCAACGTTTGGGTTTGAAAAACCTGGCGGCGCAAGGCGATTGTCATCCCCATCAGTTGATCATGACAGCAACGCCGATTCCCCGAACTTTGGCCCAGACTTTTTTTGCTGATTTGGATTTTTCATCCATCGATGAACTGCCACCCGGTCGTGAGCCGGTGGTCACGGTGGCTTTGGCGCAGCACCGCCGTCATGAAGTGATTGAACGACTGAAGGTGGCTTGTGAGGCTGGCCGTCAAGCCTATTGGGTCAGCCCCGTTATCGAAGCGTCCGAATGGGCAGAAGCAGCAGAAGATATCCACGCGGAACTCACAGATGCTTTGCCCAAATTAAAAGTGGGTCTGGTTCACGGGCGCTTAAAGCCACGTGTTAAACAAGCTGTTATGGCCGCCTTTAGTGCTGGTGAGGTGCAAATTTTAGTGGCGACCACCGTGATTGAAGTGGGGGTGGATGTATCCAACGCTTCGGTCATGGTGATTGATAATGCGGAGCGTATGGGTCTGGCGCAGTTACACCAATTGCGCGGGCGCGTGGGGCGCGGCGGGGTGGCCAGCCATTGTGTGCTGATGTACCGTCCGCCGTTATCGGAATCAGGGCGCGCGCGCTTGGAGGCTTTACGTCACGAGCACAATGGTTTTCGTTTGGCGGAGCGCGATTTGGAACTGCGCGGTGCAGGGGAATTGTTGGGCACGCGTCAATCTGGCTTGAGTGAGTTCCGTATTGCTGATCCGCAGCGCGATGCCGGTTGCTTGCCCGAAATTCGTCGTGTGGCAGAAGAAGTGTTTGAGCATCGCGCTCAGGTGGTTGGGCCTTTGCTGCAGCGTTGGCTGCCCGCAGCCGAGCGATACGCCGACGCATGATTCAGAATTCGTACGTTATAGCCGCCATTTTTTACGGCTGAAGGACAGCATGGTGTTGCAAAGATTGGGGGCCTACGCGCGGTTAATCCGCTTGGATCGGCCGATAGGAATTTATTTGGTGCTTTGGCCAGCGTTATGGGCGCTGTGGATGGCTGCGGATGGCTTACCGAACGGGACGATTTTGCTGGTGTTTGTTGCTGGAACCATTCTGATGCGCTCGGCTGGTTGTGCCATCAATGATTTCGCCGACCGCAAAATCGACGGTCATGTGACGCGCACCAAAATGCGCCCCTTGGCTACCGGTGAAATGCAGGCTTGGGAAGCGATTGCGATCTTCATCGTGCTGAGTCTGCTGGCATTTGGGCTGGCGCTGCAGTTGAACCGCTTGGCTTTGGTATTGAGCATTCCGGCGGTGATCTTGGCCGCCAGTTATCCCTTTGCCAAACGCTATACCCATCTACCGCAAGCGCATCTAGGTATCGCCTTTGCGATGGGGATACCCATGGCTTTTGCGGCGGTACAAAACCAAGTGCCATTGGTGGCCTGGTTGTTGTTCGTAGCGACCTTGCTGTGGGTGATGGTCTATGACACTTTTTATGCCATGGTGGACAGGGACGATGATTTAGTTGTTGGAGTGAAATCCACCGCGATTTTGTTTGCACACAGAGATCGATTGATTACTGCTTTGCTGCAAGTTTGTGTCGTGGTGTTGTTGGTCGTGGTGGGTTGCTTGCAGGCCTATGGTGTTTGGTTTTTCGCTGGGGTGATGCTCGGAGCGTGCTTGTTTGTATGGCAGCAGGTCCTGATTCGTGAACGTTTGCCTGAGGCGTGCTTGCGTGCTTTTCTGAATAATCACCGATTCGGAATGGCGGTTTTTGCCGGGCTATTGCTAGAAACCACATAGTTGGAATTGTGCTTATGCGCGCGCTAATGCCACCGCAATAACGTGACCTGCGCCAGCCTGCTTGAGTGATTTTGCCATGGCCTTCATGGTGGCCCCTGTGGTCATGACATCATCGAAAATGACTACGCTTTCACCGTGCAATGTTTCGCGGCAACTAAAGGCTTGGGATACATTGGCGAAGCGTTGCCGGGCATTGAGTTTGGCTTGTACTTGGGTAGCATGGGTGCGTAGCAATAAGTCGTTGCGAATATCCAGTTGATGTTGGGCCGCCCAATCTCGGCTCAGCTCCAAGGCTTGGTTGAAACCGCGCTCGCGCAGGCGAGATAAATGCAGTGGTGCCGGTATCAATAGATCAACGGTGGCTAGATCTATCGAGCAGGCTTGTTCACAGAAGGCCGCGCTTAGCGACTGGCCCGCTGCAATGCCGTGATGAAACTTTAGTTGCCGTATCAGCGCTTTTATCGGCCCGGTGTAGACAAAAGCCGCCCATGCTTGGTCAATCGCATGCCTGCTATTGAGGCAATCACCACAAACAACCGTTGATTGTGTCGCCTGTGGCAATGCCAGCGCACAACGTCGGCATTGTGCCTGCAATGGCTGGAGATCCTGACGACATAAGGGGCATAAACCTTGGTCAATTTTCGTTTGCTTGCCGCAGTGCAAGCACTCAGCAGGCAAGAGCGTATCTAAGACGCTGTCAACCCAGTGACTAATTGGAGGTTGACAGCAGCGCCAGGCTTGAACATGCTTTCGGCCACTTTTGATCCCGGATATAGGCATGGCTGAGCTACGTCACGATTGGCGCATAGAAGAAGTGCGCGCTTTGTTTGAATTGCCGTTTAACGATTTGGTCTTTCAGGCGCAAAGCATTCACCGCGAGCACTTTGATGCGAACGAGGTGCAACTGAGCACTTTGCTGAACATTAAGTCCGGCGCCTGCCCCGAGGATTGTGCGTATTGCCCGCAAAGTGTGCGCCACAACACCGGCATGGATGTTGAGCCGCTGATGCAGGTGGACGACGTCCGCAGTGCCGCTGAACGTGCCAAAGCCGCTGGAGCCACCCGTTTTTGTATGGGCGCGGCTTGGCGCAGCCCTAAAGATCGCGACATCGTTGCCGTTGCCAAAATGATTAAGGCGGTGCGTGAACTGGGCATGGAAACTTGCATGACTTTGGGCATGCTCACTGATGAGCAAGCGGCGCAACTGCGTGATGCCGGTTTGGATTATTACAACCATAATGTGGATACCTCTCCGGAGTACTACGAGAAGATCATCACCACCCGGACCTATCAGGATCGTTTGGATACGCTGGAGTCGGTGCGCAATGCCGGCATGAAGGTGTGCTGTGGCGGCATAGTCGGTATGGGAGAGCAGGAAACCGACCGCGCAGAGATGTTGCGCACCTTGGCCAATCTGCCTCAGCAGCCGGAAAGTGTCCCTATCAACCAATTGGTAAAAGTGTCCGGGACACCGCTGGATAAGGCGGATGATATTTCCAGCTTCGATTTCATTCGTACCATTGCCGTGGCGCGAATCATGATGCCGAAATCTATGGTGCGTCTGTCTGCAGGGCGTTCCAGCATGGCGCCAGCGGTGCAATCTTTGTGCTTTCTGGCCGGCGCCAATTCCATTTTCTATGGCGATAAATTGCTCACCACCGGCAACCCTGATCACGAAGCTGACCAGGCTCTGTTAGATGAACTGGGTATGCGCCCAATGGCGGTGGAATGCGCAGCGCTTGGCGAGGTTCATGACTCAGTCGCTGCCTGAGTTTCTGGCACCACGACTGGAGCACATTCAGGCCAACAACCGCATACGCAAGCGACTGCCGTATAGAAGCAGCCACGGACCACAGGTGGAGGATGCGCAGGGTCGTCGCTTGCGGGTGTTTTGCAGCAATGATTATTTGGGCTTGGCGGATCACCCCGAACTCAAAAAAGCGTGGCAAAACGCCGTAGATCGCTATGGCGTTGGCAGCACCGCATCGCAATACATCAATGGCCACAGTGCGGAAATCGCTGCGTTTGAAGAGGAAATGGCCGATTTCCTAGACTATCCGCGGGTGCTGATGTTTGGTTCTGGCTATCTGGTGAATACTGGGGTCATTGATGCGTTGCTAGGGCGTCAGGACACGGTCGTTTCTGATGCACTTAACCACGCCTCTTTAATTGATGGATGCCGCTTATCTGGCGCTGATGTGCTGCGCTATCCGCATAGTGATATGGAGGCTGCACGTACCGCTTTGCAGAGCGTAGAGCAGGGCAATCGCTTGCTGGTCTCGGATGCGGTTTTCAGCATGGATGGTGATGTCGCCAAGCTCACCCAACTGGCCCAGATTGCCGAAGATGAGCGCGCTTGGCTGATGCTTGATGATGCCCACGGCTTGGGCGTGCTTGGGCCGCAGGGTCGAGGCAGTGCAGCGCAGGTGGGCTTATCAGCTGAGCAAGCGCCGATCTTGACCGCTACATTAGGAAAGTCCTTGGGGGTTTATGGCGCGTATGTAGCCGGCTCACAGGATTTGATCGAATATCTCAGTCAGGTCACCCGTAGTGTGATTTTCACCACGGCCTTACCGCCGGCTTTGGTCGCTGCCGCCCGCGCAGCTTTGCGTTTGTTGCGGAGCGCGGATGACCGGCGCACGCATTTGGCTGAGCTTATTGCACAGTTCCGTAGTGGATTGAATCAGCGCGGTTTGCCAGATTCCGGCTCCGATACGCCGATACAGCCGGTGATTGTTGGAAGTGAACTCAGCGCAATGAACTTGTCGGCAGCCTTACGAGAACAAGGTTTTTGGGTGAGCGCTATCCGGCCTCCGACCGTGCCAGAAGGGACTTGCCGCTTGCGTATCACTTTGAGTGCTGCACACAGTCAACAAGATGTCAGCGATTTGCTCGATGCACTGGCCACAGCGATGGAAACGGTAGTCGCATGCCCATAGTTTTTGTCACCGGCACCGATACCGGCTGTGGCAAAACGCACATCAGCAGTGCTCTGCTGCAAGCGCTCAATAATGCTGGGCAGCGTGCTGTAGGTTATAAGCCCATTGCATCGGGTTGTGTTGAAACCCCGTCTGGTCTGCGTAATGACGACGCGGTGCAGCTGCTGAAATTCTCTGCGCCAGGATTTCACTATGAGCAGATCAACCCCATCGCCTTGCGACCTGCGATCGCGCCACATTTGGCGGCACAAGACGTGGGGATCAAGGTTGATTTGCAGCAAATCATTGATGGCGCAGAGCAGTTACAGGCGCAAGCTGACTGGGTTGTCGTAGAAGGCGCGGGTGGGTTTCTTGTGCCACTAAATGAACAGCAAAGTTTTGCTGATCTTTTAGAAACAACGCAATGGCCAGTGCTTTTGGTCGTGGCTATGCGGCTGGGCTGCATTAATCATGCTTTGCTCAGCGCCGAGGCGATTCGCCAGCGAACCGATTTACTGGCTTGGTGTGCCAATGTTTTGCCACCTCAGCAAGAGCGCTTGGACGATAACATCAGCAGTTTGCGGGATAGGATCGAGCAACCCTGCTTGGGCGTTGTGCATCACGCGCGGGCAGAGCTTGCCGCGCATGAATTGGATAGCCAAGTCATTTTAAGGCAGCTTGAGGGTAACCCCTTAAAATAGCCTAAGCACAAAATTATCGCAAGATGCTTCCACAGGATGCCAAGCGGACATCAGCAGCGCATTCTTCTAGCATCTAAAACGTTAGCCGGGTTGACTATTGCAATGCTCGGCATCGACTCATTGATGGAGGATATGCAAGTGAGCGTGATTGATCTGAAGTTGCTGCAGGAAACCAAAGACTTGGAACGTTGCCCGTTCCCAGTACCTGCGGGTTGGTTCTTTGTGGACTATTCCAAAAACCTGAAATCCGGCGAAGTGCGTAACGTATTTTTGCTCGATCAGGAGTGGGTGCTGTTCCGCGGTGAAGGCGAAGATGGCAAACCCGGCATGTCTGATCCGTTCTGCCCGCATTTGGGCGCTCATCTTGGGCACGGTGGTGTGGTTGTTGGCGAAAACATTCGTTGTACCTTCCATCATTGGCAATACAACACAGAAGGTTGGTGTAAAGACATTCCTTACGCCAAGATCATGCCGCCGGTGTGTAAAAAACAACCAATACTTCGCACCCTGCCTTTAGTTGAGAAGTGGGGCATGATTTGGTGCTGGTACCACCCGCAAGCCGCTGCGCCGCAATGGGAATTGCCGAGCATTCCTGAGTTGGAAGAAGACGGTTATCTGGAAGTAAAAGACATGCACTGGGACGTGAACACCGCGATCCAGGAAGTGGCTGAAAATGGCGTTGATTTCGCCCATTTGAAATTCTTGCATGGCGAGAAAGAAATTCCACATGCGGAATTCAGCTTCAAAGGTCATGAATACTTTGTGGACATGAACCACGGCCACATTATTGGTCATCAAGTTGGCCCAGGCTTAGCGATCTACAAGTTCGTCCATGAAGGTGTAACTGCCACCATGGTGTCCTACTCTGTTCCCCATACTCGTGAAGTTTCAAAAATGAATATGAGCTTTACCGCTAAAAAGTACCCTGAAGGTACCAAAGAAGCGGGTATTGCGAATCACTTGTTGGCGCATATGGTTGGCGAGGCCGACGGTGAAGAATCCGCTGGATTCGAAAGCGTGGATTTCATTGTTTGGAACAACAAGAAATATCGGCCCAATCCGTTGCTCTGCGATGGCGATGGACCGATTCTGCAATACCGGAAATGGTTTAAGCAGTTCTACCCAGGTATGGAAGACGCCACCAACATTTAAGGTGTCGCGGTACACTCACGCCCCGGGCGGCTGGTCTGCCTCGGGGCGTTTTTTTGCAAGGTTATAGAGAGATGGCAAAAGTTCATGTGACTGGGCGCGATGGCGCGCAACGCACCTTGGATGCACCGAATGGTGAAATCCTGATGGAAGTTCTACGCGATGAAGACACCGGCGTGGAAGGCACCTGTGGCGGCACTTGCTCTTGTGGAACTTGCCATGTCTATGTCGCAGCCAATTGGCAGGAGCGTACGGGCGCCCGCGGTGAAGACGAAGGCATGATGTTAGAGGCGTTGGAAGAATTTGTGGAGCTGCGTCCCGGGTCTCGTTTGGCTTGTCAGATTGAAATCAGCGATGAGTGTGATGGCCTAGAGATAGAGATCGCACCAGCGGTCGAATAGGCCTGCCTTTAAGCATGGTCGCGCCTTAAGCCGCGACCATTTTTACCTCTACCGGCAATCCGTTGAGTGCAGCGTTGCCAGAAAATTCATCAATCGCTAAATGATCGGTGAGTTCGTTGACGTTTACGCCCGCCTTGCTTTGAGCGGTCGTCCACGAGGTGTCGCTTTTGTCGTGCCCCCAGCCGTGCGGAATGCTAATGACGCCGGGCATGACTTCGTCACTGATCTCGGCTTCAATTCTCACTTCGCCTACCCGTGAATTGACCTGCAAGTGCAACGCATCTTCGGGTTTTTTCTGCCCCAGGCGCACAGCATCCTCAGGATGAATCAAAGCAGTGCAGCGTGATTTCCCTTTGACCAAGCGCTGACTGTTGTGCAGCCAGGAATTGTTGCTGCGGATGTGGCGACGCCCAATAAGTAGCATCTTCGATCCGTTTGCTGTTTCAGTCTCGGTAAATTTGGCATCGACCCGCGCAATATCAGCGAGAAAGAAGCCCGCACTCAGATGAATCTTTTGATCGCGATGATGTAGCGCCTTGGGCAGTTCTGGCTGTAACGCTCCCAGATCTATGCCGTGTGGATTCTTCTTCAATTTAGACAGGCTGAGCCCTTTGCTGGGATTCAGGCTGCCGCTCCAAGGGCCGGTGCGCAACAGCAGGTCCAGGACGCCAGCCGGGCCGAAGCTTGCGCCGAGCTTGCTGCCGATTTTCTGTTTTAAGCCGCGCGCTGGCGCTATGCGCTGTTGCAGACCTTGCAGAATTTCCCAATCATGTTTTGCCGTTTTGGGCTTGTCGAACAGCGCGGCGGCGTAGCGCGCGGTGTTGCGCACAGCAAACAAATGAAACACCAAGTCGTAATGCTCTCTTTCCAGCGGGCTTACCGGCGGTAGGATGATGTCGGCATGCCGATTGGATTCATTAATGTAGAAATCGATGCTGACCATAAAATCGAGCTGCCCTAATGCGCGATCCAACTGCGCACCATTGGGGGTGGAGATGACCGGATTGCCGGCCATCATCAACATGGCGCGAATTTGCCCTTCACCAGGGGTGAGCATCTCCTCGGCTAAAGCCGCAACCGGCAATTCTCCGCCAAACTCGGGCAAGCCCCTCACGCGACTTTTGTATTTGCCGAAATGACCAGGGCCGGATTGCTTCAAAATATTGGCCGCTGGCCGCGTGAACATCAGACCGCCAGGACGATCCAAGCGTCCGGTCAGTATGTTGAACAGCGAAATCAGGTATTGGCATAGCGTACCGAAGGCTTGTACAGAAACGCCCATGCGTCCATAAAGTACAGGCGCATCTGCCTGGCAAAACTCATGCACAAGCTGGCGGATACTGTCCGCGCTCAAACCGCAGTGAGCGCTGGCACGCTCTGGTGTCCATTGCTCGAAATGATTGCGCAGTTGTTCAGCAGGCGTGTCGAGAAACTGCTCTAGATGAGATGGATTAATCAGCTCGTCTTGATACAGCACATGAATCATCGCCAGCAGCAGAACCACATCCGTTCCGGGGCGAATAAAATGATGAGTAGAGGCAGCTTGTGCGGTTTCGCTGCGGCGAGGGTCGATGACCACCACTTGGCCGCGCTGACGCACCGCTTTCAAGCGCTTTTTAACATCCGGCACCGTCATAATGCTGCCGTTCGAGGCCAGCGGGTTGCCGCCTAGAATCACAAAATGGTCGCAATGGTCGATATCGGGGACTGGGATGCGCAGCTGATGGCCGTACAATTTCCACGCCACCATATGGTGTGGCATTTGATCGACTGAGGTTGCTGAAAACTTATTGCGTGTTTTTAGGGCGCGTAAGAGCGGCGGTCCAAACAAAAGAGAGCCTGTATTGTGCGCATTGGGGTTGCCCAAATAGCTCGCAAGGGCATCGTTGCCATGTTCAGCCTGCACCTTTTTCAGGCCGGCTGCGGCTTTGTCTAGGGCATCGTCCCAACTGATTTCATGCCACTGACCTGCGCGTTTTTCCAAAGGTGTGCGGATACGCTCAGGGTCTTCGTACAAATCTTTTAGGGCAACCGCTTTGGGGCAAATGTGCCCTCGACTGAACGGATCGTCGGGATCACCTTTAATGGACTGAATTTCCCCATCTTCGACATTTATCGCTATGCCACACATGGCTTCGCACAAATTACAGACTCGAAAATGCTTGCTCATCACAGGGTCCCAACGCTAAATGGTGGTGCCAGAGTAGCCCTGATGCCGATGCACGAAAAGTTTTTTAGCGTCATTTTGAGCGGTAGTAGTGGCTAGCGGACCGTCAATCGACTAAAATTCCGCAGCTCGGTGCGAAGCTTGCGAAGGTTTGCCTTCGCTCTGTTATTTCCGAGAACCGTGATATGTCTGTATTCGTTTGGGGCGTGGCCTTGTTTGTTAGGGGGCACGTGACGGGTATATCGCAATTGACGCTGCGCTTAGCGCGGACATTTTGTAGATTGGCTCTCAATGGTGAGAGTCATCCACGCAGTCACTCACGTGGCTTGCCGGAACGCCACGATGATTAACGTGATGGAGAATTGGCGAATGGGACGATTGATTTGGGGCCTGTCGGGCTTGTTGCTGTCGAGTACAGCACTGGCTTCCGAGTACAACATGCCCGTAGGTGTCACCGAAATCAGCCGCGAAGTGTATGGCCTACATATGCTGATTTTTTGGGTTTGCTGCGCAATTGCAGCGGTGGTTTTCGGCGCAATGATTTATTCCATCATTGCGCATCGTAAATCAGTGCATCCAAAACCTGCGGATTTCCACGAAAGCATCAAGGTCGAGATCGCGTGGACGGTGGCTCCTTTTGTGATTTTGATTGCCATGGCGATTCCGGCTGCTGGCACGCTGATCAAAATGGAAGACACTTCCGACGCTGATATGACCATCAAAATTACCGGTTATCAGTGGAAGTGGCAGTACGAATATATGGAAGAAGGCGTGTCCTTCTTCTCCAGCTTGGATACGCGCAGTAACGAAGCACGCCAATTGGGTTCAGGTATCAATCCTGCCGATGTGCCAAATTATCTTCTCGATGTCGACGAGCCTTTGGTTTTGCCAGTCGGCAAGAAGATCCGCTTGTTACTCACCTCCAATGACGTGATTCACGCATGGTGGGTGCCGGCATTTGCGACTAAGAAAGATGCGGTGCCTGGTTACATCAACGAGATGTGGACCAAGATCGACGAGCCGGGCATATACCGAGGTCAGTGTGCTGAGTTGTGTGGCCGCGATCATGGCTTTATGCCGGTTGTTGTGCGTGCAGTGTCACAACAAGAATATGATCGCTGGATTGCTGAACGAGGCGGTAAGTCGGCGCAAGCAATGGCCGATGCGCCGCAAGCTATAGAAGTAGCCAGTGCCGCACCGGCAGTTGCCGCGAACGCATCGGCTGAGCTTAGCAAGGCTGTGCTTATGGGCGAAGGCGAGAAAGTTTACAAAAACTATTGTTCCGCCTGTCACCAAGCTGATGGTTCTGGCATGGCGGCGGCGAATTTCCCTGCACTGACAGGAAGCGCTGTAGCAAACGGTCCGGTAGACGTTCACATTGATCGGGTACTGAAGGGCGCTGGCGCGATGGCCGCATTTGCCTATCTTAAAGATCGCGAGATTGCCGCGGTTGTCACATATGAACGAAACGCGTTGGGTAATTCCGCTGGGGACGTTGTCCAGCCTGCCCAAGTCGCTGCTCGTCGCTAAGTTTTTCCGGAGTCGGTTTCAATGAGCGAAAATCACGAAGATCATCACGGCCCGGAACCGGGCATCATGCGGTGGATAAAAACCACCAACCATAAAGACCTGGGTACGATGTACCTGTGGCTTGCCTTCATTATGTTTTTCATTGGCGGCGTCATGTCGCTGATCATCCGCCTGGAGTTGTTTTCACCGGGCTTGCAGTGGGTCAATCCGGAGTTCTTCAACTCCATGACCACGATGCACGCACTCATCATGATTTTTGGTGGTGTGATGCCGGCCTTTACCGGCTTGGCCAACTGGATGGTGCCGATGATGGTTGGGGCCTCCGATTTGGCTCTGCCACGAGTTAATAACTGGGGCTTCTGGATTCTTCCTTTCGCCTTTGCCTTGTTGCTGTCCACTTTGTTTATGGATGGTGGAGCACCGGCAGGTGGTTGGACTATGTATCCACCGCTGGTATTGCAAACAGGGGATGCCTTTCCGTTCTTGATCTTCGCAGTTCACTTAATGGGGATATCCTCCATTACTGGTGCGATTAACGTGATCGTGACCATATTGAATATGCGCGCACCGGGCATGACTCTGCTGAAAATGCCGATGTTTGCTTGGTCGTGGTTGATTACCGCCTATTTGCTGATTGCCACCATGCCGGTTTTGGCAGGTGCTGTGACGATGCTGCTAACCGATAAATACTTCGGTACCAGCTTCTTCAATGCAGCTGGTGGTGGTGATCCGGTGATGTTCCAACACATTTTCTGGTTCTTCGGGCACCCCGAGGTCTACATTCTGATTCTGCCGGCTTTCGGTATTGTGTCGACCATCATCCCGACCTTTGCGCGTAAGACTTTGTTTGGTTACGACTCTATGGTGTATGCCATGGCGTCTATCGCCTTTTTGTCCTTCATCGTGTGGGCGCATCACATGTTTACCGTTGGTATGCCATTGGCGGGTGAGCTGTTCTTCATGTTTGCAACCATGCTTATCGCGGTGCCTACCGGGGTGAAGGTGTTTAACTGGGTCGCCACCATGTGGCGCGGCTCGATGACCTTTGAAACGCCGATGTTGTTTGCGCTGGGCTTTGTTTTCTTATTCTCGTTGGGTGGTTTCTCCGGCTTGATGTTGGCGATCGCTCCTGCAGACTTCCAGTATCACGACAGCTATTTCGTGGTGGCGCATTTCCACTATGTCTTGGTGCCTGGAGCGGTATTCTCCATTGTTGCTGCTATTTACTACTGGCTGCCGAAATGGACCGGCCACATGTATAACGAAGGTCTGGGCAAGTTGCATTTTTGGCTTTCCGCGATTGCCATTAATCTGACCTTCTTCCCGCAGCATTTCTCGGGTTTGGCCGGCATGCCGCGCCGTATCCCGGATTACGCGGTGCAGTTCACTGATTGGAACGTCATCTCTTCCATCGGCGCGTTTATGTTCTTTGTTTCTCAGTTCATCATGGCCTACAACTGGATCGTGAACTGCATAATGCGTAAGGGCGAGAAGGCAACAGCACGTGTTTGGGAAGGTGCCCACGGTTTGGAATGGACTGTGCCATCGCCGGCGCCGTACCACACCTTTGAAACACCGCCTGTGGTTGATGATTCGGAAATTACTGCAGTGCACGACGAGCACAGTGCTCCTGCGCACTAAGCGGGTATATAAATCATGAAATCTGATGAAAAACGTCCGAGCAATGTGCGTCTAGGTTTGATGCTAGGCGCTGTTGCTTTGACGTTTTACTTCGCCATGTTTGTGGTGCTGTCTCGGTGAATCAAGAGCGCAGATGGCATCTTGCGCGCTTGACGGGCCTGGTCGCGGGCATGTTTGCCTTTGGCTATGCGCTGGTGCCGTTATATGGCTTGGTTTGTGATATTACCGGCTTGAATGGCAAAACTGACGGCATTCAATTGAGTGAGGAAGTGGTTGAAGCACCGGACGAGAATCGGCTGGTGGAAGTACAGTTTTTGACCACGGTGAACAACAATTTGAATTGGCGCTTCGGTTCCGAGACCAATAGCATCAAAGTTCATCCGGGGAAGTTGTACACGGTGAATTTCTTTGCGGAAAATCCATACGAGCGGGATTTTATTGCTCAGGCAACGCCGAGTGTGGTGCCATGGAACGCAGCAAAGTACATCCGTAAAACCGAATGTTTTTGTTTTTCTCAGCAAACACTGCAGGCCGGCGAACATAAGAATATGCCAGTGCGGTTTATGCTAGACCCATCCATACCGGACGAGGTTGATACGATCACCTTGTCTTATACACTGTTTGACGCAACAGGCTTGGCACAAGCCAAGCAGTGACTGGAGTAGTAGATATGTCGAGTAATACAGACGGATATTTTGTCCCGGCACCAACGGCCTGGCCCTTTTATCTGACCATCGGTTTATTTTTGATGGTGCTTGGCGTGGCCAGTTACTTAAATGGTCACGGTAGTTCCATGCTGACTTGGGCCGGTCTCGCTGTGGTGCTGGCGTTTGTCTGGATTTGGATAGGTGGTGTCATCCGCGAATCTGAAACCGGCAAGTACGGCAAGCAGGTCGATATGACCTATCGCTGGGGCATGGGTTGGTTCATATTCTCTGAAGTGATGTTCTTTGGTGCCTTCTTTGGTGCTCTGTTTTACGCCCGTCAGCTTTCTTTGCCATGGTTGAGTGGTGAAGGCGCAGAAGTGATGACCAATGCGGTGTTGTGGCCTAGCTTTGAGAACGCGTGGCCGACCAACGGTCCGGGTGCTGTTGGTGGCGACTTTGGTATCATTCCACCTTGGGGCGTTCCATTTTTGAACACGCTGCTGCTGCTGACTTCGGGTGTCACGCTGACCTTTGCGCACCACGGTTTGCGAGATAACGCGCCTCGACTGAATGTGGTCTTGTGGATGTGGGCGACGGTTGCTTTGGGTGCCGCCTTCTTATTTTTCCAAGTTGAAGAGTACATCGAGGCCTACAGTCATCTAAACCTGACTATGGAGTCCGGTATTTATGGCTCAACCTTCTTTATGTTGACCGGCTTCCACGGCATGCACGTCACTTTGGGTACGATCATGTTGACCGTGATTACCTTCCGTCTAATGAAGGGGCATTTCAAGCCTGACTCACATTTCGGTTTTGAAGGTGTGGCTTGGTATTGGCACTTTGTAGACGTAGTTTGGTTGGGTTTGTTCGTCTTCGTTTACATCGTATAGACGATTACGCACCAATCAAAAAGGGCGCTTAGGCGCCCTTTTTTTTGCCGTGTTTCGCTTTAAGTATTAAATCGAAATTGGCTGCGATCAGAAGTTCTTTAAACCAGAGTTTAAGGCTGTATGCCATGCGGTTGAATCCAGCCCATGAGGTATCCAATGACCAGGAAAGCGATCAGGCCTGCGGATAGGCTGACACGTACAATTAGCGCGTTCACGGTGCGCTTTTTTGATCCGTTATCGTTCATCAAGTAGTACATAGCAAAGCCCAGTGAAATGATTATGGCAATGAGTACCAGCGTGATAAAGATGTTCATGGATGTCCTTAATTGAGTTTTCGTCCGCCACTGTGGGCGACACTGTTGACGGTTTTTGCTGTGTCGCTATTTTCTATGCTGTCTTGGTGGCAAGTACAGCGCGGGCAACTGAAAGCTGACATCATAGCCCGACAGGGTGATCTGGCGCAGGCTACTACGCAAGTCAATGAGAGTAATGTCATCCCTGCGCACGGTAGGCGAGTAGAATTACGTGGCCGTTGGCTCGCAAGTCAGCAGGTTTTTTTGGATAACCAAACGCATCAGCAAGAAGTTGGTGTTCATGTTTTAACGCCGCTTGCATTAAGTGGTAGTGGACATCTTATGTTGGTGAATCGCGGATGGAAGAGTGCGCCGCTTGATCGCGAGCAAGCACCTCAAGCGGGTACTTTGCCTACAGACGAAATTACTGTAACTGGATATTGGCGCAGCTTGCCGCGGGCAGGACTTGCCGCTGATGATGGCCAATGTGCAGATATTGCGTTGGATTGGCCCTTACGCTTGAATTACCCCTCGTATGCGTTGTTGAGTTGCTTGTATCAACAAGCTGTTGCCGATGGTGTTGTGCTGCTCGATCCGTCCGCTGAAGACGGCTTTGTCCGGATCTGGAATGATCTGGGCATACCGCCGCAACGTCATTACGGTTATTCCTTTCAATGGGGCGCGTTAGCTTTAACCGCTTTATTACTCTATTTGTTTCTCAATTTTAGGCGTTCATCGCAATGAGTTCTGTAACCGCAAATCGCTTCAAACTGCTAGGCATGGCGGCATTGTTTTTTGCCCCTATGATCATCGCTGCTGTGTTGTATTACGGCCCGGATGACTGGAAACCCCATGGGCGCACGGCCAAAGGTATGTTGGTTGATCCAGCGCGCCCTGTGCCCAAGCTGAGCTACCAACTGCCCAGTGGTGAAATGGAAGCTTTTGACGAGTTGTGGACGGTCTTGCATATTGCCACCGCACCTTGCCTAGAAGACTGCCAATACCGGTTGTGGCAAACCCGGCAAATGCGGACGCTGCTGCATCGCCGCCGCGGCCGTGTTCAACGTGGAATTTTGATCGCCCAAGGTGAAGACCAAGCCTTGCTATGGTCGCAGTTACAAGAACAGCATCCGCGTTTAAAAGTGCTGTCCTTAACCGACCAGCAACGGGCTGAGTTTGATTCCTGGTTAGGGGCTTTGCCAGTAGTTGATCCAGTGCTATTGATCGACCCCTTGGGCAATTTCCTAATGTATTACGGCGATGAGCTGCCTCTAAAGGGAATGCACAGCGATATTAAGCGTGTACTGAAGCTGTCCAATATCGGTTGATACTTCAGACTCGACTGCAACAGCGTAAAATACTTAATCCCACGACTTTTTGGTGCCCCGTGTCTGACTCGCTTTATCAAAAAATGGCTCGCTTCACCTTGCTACTGTGCTTCGGCATTGTGGTGCTGGGAGCATTTGTGCGCCTGTCAGACGCTGGTTTGGGTTGTCCAGACTGGCCTGGGTGTTATGGCCAGCTCTTAGTTCCCGATCAAGTGCATGAAGCCAATGCGGCTTACCCTGAGCGCCCACTAGAGGCTGCCAAAGCGTGGAAAGAAATGATTCATCGCTATTTCGCTTCGGGATTGGGTTTGCTTATCGTTGCGCTGGCGGTATTTGGTTGGAATAAAGGTTTACCTCGGAAGATGCTTTTGGGCTTAGTAGCATTGGTGATTTTTCAGGGCATATTGGGCATGTGGACGGTGACTTGGCAGCTCAAACCTTTGGCGGTGACCAGCCATTTGCTCGGTGGTATGAGTACCTTGGGCATGTTGGCTTGGTTGAACATGCTATTGCGACCTGCACCGAATGCACGTGGACTGGCCGCTTTGCGCGGTATGGCATTGGTTGGTTTACTCGTGTTGGTGGGACAAATCTTTTTGGGTGGTTGGACCAGTAGTAATTACGCGGCCTTGGCCTGCCCAGATTTCCCCACGTGTCATGGGCAATTGTGGCCAGAATCCAATTTCTCAGAGGCCTTTGTGCTGTGGCATGGCCTAGACATTAATTTCGAATACGGCATCTTGGATAGTCCGGCACGCACGGCGATCCATTTGACTCATCGTATCGGTGCCCTGGTGACGACCTTGGTTCTGTTGGCGTTGGCGTTGGCTATTTGGCGTAGAACTCAGGCGCGTGGGCTAGCTGTACTACTGCTGACTGGCCTGCTGTTCCAAATCAGTCTTGGCATTGCCAGCGTTAAATTTGGTCTGCCTCTGGCAGTCGCGGCCGCCCACAATGCGGGCGCTGCATTTTTGGTTTTGATTATGGTTTTGATTAACGTACAGGCGCGCCGTGAACGGCCGTTGCCGCGTGGCGTCGTGGAGCAAGTAGCATGAGCACTCAAGCACTGGCAGCGCCCCGTTGGCGTGAATTTTACGAGTTGACCAAGCCGCGTGTGGTTTTGTTGTTGGTTTTCACCGCTGTGATTGGCATGTTTTTGGCCACACCTGGAATCGTGCCTTGGCCGGTGCTGATTGGCGGAAGTGCGGGCATCTGGTTGTGTTCTGCGTGTGCCGCAGTATTGAACCAATGGGCCGACCGCGAAGCGGATGCGCGCATGGCACGCACTCGGCGTCGCCCTTTGCCCACCGGTACTTTAAGTGACTTTGATGCATTGAGTTTTGCTGCTGTTTTGGGCGTTGTCGGAGCAGGTTTGCTGTATTGGTTCACAAACACACTGACGATGTGGCTGACCTTGGTGTCCTTGGTCGGTTATGCGGTGGTGTACACCATGTTTCTCAAGCGTGCGACGCCGCAGAATATTGTTATCGGTGGCGCCGCCGGTGCAGCGCCGCCGTTACTGGGCTGGACTGCGGTGACAGGTGAGGTGCATGCTCACGCTTTGGTCTTATTCCTTATTATCTTCGCCTGGACGCCTCCCCATTTCTGGGCTCTGGCAATCGATAGACGTGATGAGTATGCTCGCGCAGGCATTCCCATGCTGCCAGTCACTCATGGGGTGAAATTCACCAGTTTTCAGATTTTGCTATACACCGCCATTCTGTTTGCGGTGTCTTTGCTGCCCTATGTCACCAAAATGAGTGGTTGGCTGTATTTGGCCGGGGCGATAGCTCTGGGAGTGCCTTATTTACTGTGGTCCTGGCAATTGGTAAAGCAGCCGATGGATGATTTGCCGCGAAAGCTGTTCAATTATTCCATCATCTATCTGATGGCCATTTTCGCCATTATGTTGCTGGACCATTATTTGATTGCCTGAACGGATTGCAGGCAATAAAAAACCGGCGTAAAAGCCGGTTTTTTTGTTCTAGGCTTCGATGGCCTTACGTAACTTCTTCAGGGCAACCGCCTCGATTTGGCGTATGCGTTCTGCCGATACGCCGTAAATGTCGGCGAGTTCCTGCAAACCCATTTTCTGCTCATCATCTTGCATCCAGCGTTTTTGTAGGATGTCGCGGCTGCGATCATCCAATGTACTCAGCGTAGATTGAATAATACCGAACTGACGGTCGCGCCAATCCTTGGCTTCTAACTTGTCGGCTGGATTGTCGTCTTCTGAGGCCAGATATTCTTCTGGTGCATAAGCGGTGTCGTCATCGGCACTGCCTGTGCTGGAGAAATCAATATCCTGACCAGATAAACGGCGTTCCATTTGCAAAACCGTTTCGGGTTTGACATTCAGATCATTGGCCACCGCAGTCACTTCGGCCAAATTCATCCAGCCAAGGCGTTTCTTCTTGCTGCGTAGGTTGAAAAACAATTTACGCTGCGATTTGGTGGTCGCGACTTTCACGATGCGCCAGTTTTTCAGGATGAATTCGTGGATTTCAGCCTTGATCCAATGCACCGCAAAGGAAATCAGGCGTACGCCGAATTCCGGATCAAAGCGTTTTACCGCTTTCATCAAGCCGATATTGCCTTCCTGAATTAGGTCCGCCAGGGGCAGGCCGTATCCCATATATCCGCGTGCAATATGAACCACGTGTCGTAGGTTCGACATAATCAGTTGCTGCGCGGCAGCGAGGTTTTCTTCATCGCGCAAGGACACTGCCAATGCTTGTTCGTCTTCCGCTTTGAGTACGGGTACACGATTAACCGATCCGATATACGCATCGAGACTGCCTGTCATTGGGACAAGCTGCATGGTGTTGTTATTGAGAGCCAATGCTTTGGACATTAGAGTTCTCCCTTTCTAAATCTCATGTTGGTGATTTTAGCACTCGCAAGGGGGGAGTGCTAATAACTGGTGTTTAGAGAGATGATGGCGAGGAAAGTTCCAGGCCTTGACGATTATTCTGGCTCAATTTGGCTGAGGTTACGCCAAACACTTTGCCAGGCGCCTAACCAGCCCATAAACGCAGCCAGTGCAACCAGTTTTAAGCTATCAGACAAGGGTAGGCCACTCATTTGCATAGGTTGGCCATAGCTGGTGGCCAGGGCATCCAAATGTGGTGTCAGTAATTGTAAGGTCACTGCAACACCTAAGCACGCAACTAAACCACTGAGTACGCCGTATAAGGTGCCGGAATACAAAAAAGGGCGTTGGATGAAGCCGTCAGGGGCGCCGATTAATTTCATCACCAGAATTTCCTCGCGCCGACTTTCGATATTAAAGCGAATAGTGTTTGCGACAACCAAAACCACCGTGAAACCTAGCATCAGGCCCATGATTTTTATCAGGTTATTACCAAAGGCTAAGAGCGAGGCAAGGCGTTCCAGCCAGCTGGAGTCCGCCTGTGCCATATCGATTTCGCTGCGTGCATCCACGCGCGCTAAAAACGCCTCCAAACTGGCGGCGTCAGTGCTTGGTGCAGGCCATAGCACAATGACCGCGGGTAAGGGATTGTCTTCTAAAAGGTCCAGAGCTCGGCCAAAGCCAGAGTATTCGCGAAACTCTTCTAAAGCCTTGTCGCGGCCCAAATACTCACCGCGTTCAATAATCGGATCTTTGAGCAACTCTTGCTGCAGTTGCTCGCCTTGGTTTTGACTGATGCTGCTGCTTAAATAGAGTGAAATGCTGAATTGGCGTTGCCAATCCTGGCTGGCCAAGCTGGCGTTTTGAGTGAGCACCCATAATGTCGTGGGTAAAGAAAGCACGCAACCCATCATCAATATAGTGACCAAGCTGGAGAGTCCGTTGTCACGCAAACGACGCAAGCTATCTCCAGCAACCCGGATGTGCGCTTGTAGCCACGCTTCAAAGCTTAATCCAGATTGCTCTTTCATACCGCTGCGTCCAGGTGGCCTTTGCTCAAAACGATTTGGCGTTTTCCCATGCGTTGAATCAAGGCAATATCATGGGTCGCAATCATCAGGCTTACCCCGAGTTCATTGAAGCGACTGAACAAGTTCATGATGTCAGCGGACAATTCAGGGTCCAGGTTACCGGTGGGCTCGTCGGCCAATATGAGTCGAGGGCGAACCACCAAGGCGCGGGCGATGCCCACACGTTGTTGCTCTCCACCCGACAGTTGTACGGGAGCTTTGCGCTCAGTGCCTAGCAATCCCACTTTGTCTAAAGAGGCGCGGACTCGTTTGCCAACATCGCGTGGATTGAAACCCTGTATCAGCAAGGGCATGGCGACGTTGTCGAAAACGCTGCGGTCATGCAGCAGCTGTACATTCTGGAAAATCAGCCCAATGTTTTGACGGTAGTATGGAATGTGGCCTCTAGGCATGCGGCCAATATCGGTTCCATTGACTACAATTTTGCCGCGGCTCGGGCGTTCGATCAGTGCGATGAGCTTCAACAAGGTGCTTTTCCCAGCACCGGAATGGCCGGTTAAAAATGCCATTTCGCCGTCGTCTAAACGCAAGTCGATATTGTCTAGCGCGACCTGACCGTCAGCATAACGTTTATGAACGCCGCGCAATTCCAGCATTTCAGTCGGCAGCCTGATTGGGGTTGGAAATCAAAGCATCAACAAATTCTTCCGCGTCAAAAACGCCAAGATCCTCGGCTTGCTCACCAACGCCAACATAACGGATAGGTAGCGCTAAGCGCTTGGCAATGGCAAAAATAGCACCGCCCTTAGCGGTACCATCGAGTTTGCTGAGGGTGATACCGGTTAGGCCCACGGCCTCATGAAATTCCAAAGCCTGCTTGAGTGCATTGTGCCCAGCGGTGGCATCGACCACGATCATCAATTCGTGTGGGGCAAATTCATCGTGCTTTTGCATTACACGTTTAATTTTACGCAATTCATCCATCAGCCCGCCCTGAGTGTGCAAGCGGCCTGCGGTGTCCGCAATCAAAACATCGATATTGCGGGCTTTGGCGGCGGTGTAAGCATCAAAGATCACCGACGCAGGGTCAGAGTTTTGCCCCTGGCCAATAATCGGGATGTCGACTTTTTCCGCCCAAGTTTCTAGTTGCGCGACAGCACCTGCGCGGTAGGTGTCACCGGCTGCAAACATTACCGATTTACCTTGCTTCTTAAGACGCGCCCCAATCTTACCCATGGTGGTGGTCTTGCCCACACCGTTCACGCCTACCGCCAATATGACGAAGGGTTTGATGAACTCAGGGATTTCCAGTGGAATACTGCTGGGTGCCAGTAATTCCACCAAACTACTTTTGAGTGCTTTGTGTAATTGTTCGCTGTGCTTGATTTGGCCGCTGTTAATGCCAGCACGTAGCTTTTCAACAATGACGCCACTGGCCTCAAGGCCAAGATCAGCTTGGATTAGCAAATCCTCAAAATCGTCTAATGCGCTTTCATCGATCTTTTCGCCTGGTAGCAGATTGGCTAAGTCGTAGCTTAGCCAAGAATCACCGCGATTGATCTGTGCGCGCATGCGGCGAACAAAGCCACCGGAATCTTGAGTTGCACTCATGGGAAAGGAGCTAGGGGAAACCCCGCAGTTTACGCACTGTGGAGATCGATTTCAGCCCTTTTACCGAGTTATTACTGAGTGAACTTGACTGGTGCCAATAAGAACAGCGGAGCTTCTCTTGCTCCTAGGGTGATTTGCCAGTCTTGTTGCAGATCGTTTTGCAGTTGCTTAAGCGCCTGCGCATCACGCACCGTCAGAGGAACGTGCATGAGGTCAGCCCAATGGCGCTCGACGAGCATACCGGCCTGGCCCATGTAGTGGCCTTCCGGGTGCTGCCACAAGCGCAGTATCAGGGTTTGGTCGTGGGCTGTTTTACGCACGAATCGAGCGTTGGGTGCCTGCCCTGCCAACCATTGTGGGGCGGGAGGGCGCGCATCTGATTCACGCAATAGCCAGCTGACATAGTCGCGCCTGTTGGTTTTACCTAGCTCACTCCAACCTGCGCTGGCCAAGCTGACGCGTATGCTTTGGATATCGCCTTGCCAAAACAAATTGATGCGAGTGGGTGATTGACTGGTGTTGTCCCAATTGCTGGTTATTGGCGTTAGGTTTTGATCTTTGTGCAGTGCCAAACCAATGGTGAGCAAGAGCAAGGCCAGTCCGACGGAGGGCGCTAGCGCTGGGATTTGCGGGCGCCGCAGATGACGGCGAAAACCCAGTGTTAATAAGCTGCACCAAATCAAACTAGCCAGGGTGGCTAAGCCGGCTTGGCTGAAACTGATCTGTCCTAGCATCAAGCGCGCTAACAGCATCAAGCCGACGATTAGGCCTATGCCGGAATACACACTAATGCGAACGGCGCTGCTTTTACGACTGCCGAGCAAGCCGGCAAGACATAGCCAAACGCTCAGACTTGCTGCGGTGATGGCCGGAGTTTGCAGCGCAGCATCGAGTTTTATCACCATGCCAGCGCCCGGCAGGAAGAGGCCAATTAGCCCGCCGCCAATCAGCCCTGCAATCCAGTGAGCGGTCATGCGATGTTGCATCTGGCTAGCGAACAGTAGCAACATGCCCAGCCCCATCAACAAGCTGATGTTGAGGCTGCCGATGCTGGATAATACGCCGAACAGGCCCTCAACGCCTGGCGTGAGCAGCGCAGCCAGCGTGTCATAAACGATGGCATCAATGCCGGGTGGTGTCAGTGTATTGGGCCAGCTCCACCACAGCTGTCCGAGTAGCCAAGTCAGTCCGCTAAGCAGTACCAAGCAGGCTAGCAATATGGGTGATTCTGGCTGATTGGGATCGGTGAGGGCAGGGCCTAAGCGGCCCAGACGGCGATGCTTGTGCGACCAATCCATGAGCTGCAACAACCAAGGCTCTGCGTGGCCTTGTACGAAGCGTACTGCGAGCGTAACCAGCCACCAGATCAGCCAGGCTAAAACGAATAAGCCCGCAGCTAGCACAGCGAGCCGAGTCGCGACTTCAGCCGCCAGACTGATGGTGGCGCCGACCAAGACGCCTGGCAGGGCGTAGGCCGGAGCCCATAGCAATGCAGCGAATAAGTCGATCAGCATGAAATGCCATGGAATCATGGACGAGGCGCCGGCGATGGCGGGAACCAAAGGGCGTAAAGGGCCTACAAAGCGCCCTAGAAAAATACTTTTGCCGCCATGTTTGCGAAAAAAACGCTCACCACGCTCAATGGCTCGAGGCATGTGCAAGCGTGCGGCAATATCTGGAAGATGCAGGCGCCAGCGCCAGCCCAAATAGAAACTGAGGCAATCACCCAGCCAAGCGCCTATGGCCGCTGCCAGCATGACCGGTGTGAGAGGGATCTCGCCGGCGACCGCAATGGCCCCAGCACTGAACATAAGCAGCGATCCTGGGATCAGCATGCCGACTAAAAACAGGCCTTCTACTGCTGCGGCTAATGCCAACAACAGCATCGCTTCCTGCGGGTGGGTTTGAATCCACAGTATGGCGGCGGCTAGCCAAGGTGGCCCAGCGAATGCGGCCTCCGCGGTCATCCCCGCTCGGCCTGGATGGCGGCAAAGCTCTCTTGCGCAGCAGTTATGGTGAGTTGAATCTCCTTTTCGCCGTGTGCCAGTGAAACAAATCCAGCTTCAAAGGCGGATGGAGCCAAATACACGCCGCGTTGCAACATGGCGTGAAAGAATGCTTGGAACAGACTGACATCGCCTTGCTTCACTTGCTCAAGATTTTGTGGCGCATGCGCTAGCCCTGGAAAAAATCCAAACATGGCGCCGACACTCACGCTAGCGCAAGGGATTCCAGCATTTTCAGCGGCCTGACTAATGCCGGCAACCAAGTTGGCGCTGCGTAGTGCGAGTTCATTATGCGGCTGAAGTTTTTGTAGCTCACGCAAGGTGGCTAAACCGGCCTGCATGGCTAAAGGATTCCCGGAAAGGGTGCCAGCTTGATATACCGAGCCGACAGGCGCTAGCGCGTCCATGTAGCGCTGCTTGCCTCCTATAGCGCCAACCGGCAGCCCGCCACCTATGATCTTGCCTAAGGCGCTGAGGTCAGGGCTTATGCCGTAATGTGCTTGTGCGCCGCCCAGAGCCACTCGGAAGCCAGTCATGACTTCATCGAAGATCAGTAAGGCACCGTGTTCATCGCAAACCTCGCGCAGGCTTTGCAGAAAACGGGCTTGTGGTGGGATGCAATTCATATTGCCAGCAACGGGCTCAACGATGATGGCGGCGATGTCTTGACCGCGTTCGGCAAACAACTGGCGCACCGCATCAGCGTCGTTGTAAGGCAAAGTTAAGGTGTGCTGAGCCAGATCAGCCGGTACGCCTGGCGAGCTGGGCACGCCCAAGGTTAGGGCGCCAGAGCCGGCGTTGACCAACAAGCTATCGGCGTGGCCGTGATAGCAACCTTCGAATTTGAGTATGGCATCGCGCCCGGTGATGCCGCGCGCCAGACGTAAGGCTGTCATGGTCGCTTCAGTTCCGGAATTCACCATACGAACGCTGTCCATTGCGGGAACCAATTCGCAAACCAACTCCGCCATTTCGATTTCGCAGCGCGTGGGTGCGCCGAAACTGACGCCGAGTTCTAACTGGGCCTTCAAAGCCTGGATGACTGCAGGATGCTGATGACCCAGAATCATCGGGCCCCAAGAGCCGATGTAATCGATATAGCGCTTGCCGTCTTCATCTTCGATCCAGGCACCCTGTGCACTACGAATGAAGCGTGGTGTGCCGCCGACCCCAGCAAAGGCACGTACCGGTGAATTCACTCCACCAGGAATATGTTGGGTAGCGCGTTGGAATAATTTTTCGGACTGGCTCATGCGACTGGACGTAAGTGGTGAATTTAGCGCGCTATTGTCGCAAGTTTTGCACAGGCTGCGGCGGGATCCTTATTGTTGAATACGCCACCGGCTACGCAGATCAAATCTGCACCAGCTTCCACAGCTCGCAATGCGTTGTCAGGAGTAATGCCGCCGATGGCGCAAACTGCAGTATCTAGGTGTTGCGCAGCTCGGGTTAGTACAGACAAATCTGCTGGCGAAGCGGAGGGTTTCGTAGCGGATGGAAAGAAGCGGCCAAACGACACATAGTCTACTGACGCGCTGTAGGCCGCTTGCGCGCGCGCGAGTTCGTTATAGCAAGAGCAACCTAAGATGAGTTCCGAGCCCAGCGTGTTGCGCGCGGCCTCCAGAGAGCCATCGCTGTGTCCAAGATGGACGCCGTCGGCGCCCAAGCTTAGGCACAGTGCCAAATCATCATTGATCAACAGCGGTATGTTGCGCTCTCGACACAGGCCCAGCAGGTAGCCAGCATGATCTTGCTGTTGTTGCTTGGACAGCTGCTTGCCGCGGTACTGCACTAGGCTAACTCCTGCGTCCAAGCAGCTCGGCAAGATGCACGGCCACTGTTCAAACGCCAGTGCGCTTTCATCTGCCAGCAAATAAAGACCTTTAAGCCTTTGCTTAGATCTACTCATGTTGGTGGCTGTGGAAGGTGCACCCCGTCGGGAAATATTTGAGCGTGGGCAAGAAACTGGTCGACGTTGTGGAGAGCTTGGCTGCAGGCAGTATTGAGATTCGATCCGGCGACTAAGTGCGCGGTAATGGCTGAC
Organism: Oceanococcus sp.; assembly: GCA_051252075.1. GTDB lineage: Bacteria > Pseudomonadota > Gammaproteobacteria > Nevskiales > Oceanococcaceae > Oceanococcus. Next base: position 28,904 of record JBPOFU010000029.1, read on the forward strand.
GCTAACAGACAGCCTGTTCCGCGAAACTGGCCGCGACGACGGGGCACAGTCCAAGTCTGAGGGCGTGTCGTGCCCACGAGTTGATGCTTGATGTCTTGGTGTACGTCGCTAGCGACATCGGTGCCGGTGATGAGTAGTGGGTGGCTTGGATGTGCTTGCTCGGCCCATTGTTGCCCATACAAGCGAATCATCTCGTTGTGGTTGGGAGTGCTCAGTGTTGCTGCAGCGATGATTTGTCGCGCTGCGTTTTCCTGCCCCAAGGTGCCGCCGCTGCTGCTATTGAAAACCGGATCGAAAACGATAGGCACAGTGAGTGATTGCAAAACAGAGGCCAGCCAGTCGGCTTGAGCGAGATCACAAAGGGCGCCGATCTTGATGCCGTCGATTTGCGTTTGTTGAATCAGCATTTGCCACTGTCGCCGTAGACGTGCGGTGGAAACGACTTCACGGCCGGTAAATTTGAGTCGATTTTGTTCTGTGTTGCAGGTGATGAGAGCCGCGCTGCGGGCACCGAGGAATTGCAGCATGCGAGCGTCGGCCAAGATGCCTGCGCAAGCGCTGGGGTCGAAGCCACCTATGCAGAGAATTGTCTTGTTGCGAAGCAGCATGCGCGAATTCTCTACGCCCTGTTTTGGTGCGGGTTGGGCGTAGGCCCTATGGATAAACACTTTGCTGTTATGCACAATAAAAAATGTTGATCACCATGATCAGATCGCACTGTCAAGAGAATTTTTCAGGGCCGTTGGATTGTTTGTAAGTCATTGTTTATTAAGAAATATGTCATTCTGGTTACGAATTGACCAGCAACGCAGAAACGCCCATTTTATGTGCCTTCACAAAACCTTCACATGCACTATACACAGACTTATCCACAGGCTCTGTGTATGAATTGGAATTCTTATGCAATTCCGATGACTTACGCTTCATTGCTGAGAAACTCCCTGCGATCAGTTGCATAAAAATATCGTGAAAAGCAGCTTATGAGCGATTTTCTGGAAGGACAAAATTTTCTGGATTGCAGGGCGTAACATCGGCCAGAAAAACCCGCATTTGTTCTAGGTAATCGTTGAAATCACCGGATGCATTTAAGCCCGGGCCAAAGCCCACCGTTTTCTTTTTGTAGTCTATGTAACCAACAACAATCGGCACCTTGGCGTCATGTGCAATGCGATAAAAACCGGTCTTCCATTGCTTAGTGGGTTTGCGTGTGCCCTCAGGCGCAATAATCATGGCCAAGCTTTCGCGCTCATTGAAGGTGTCGACCACGCTGCCGACGAAATCTCGCGCTTTAGAGCGGTCAACGGAGATGCCGCCCGCCCAAACGAGGAAGCGCCCAAACATGCCTTTAAAGAGTGTGTGCTTGCCTACCCAGCGAACATCTAAGCCTGCGGCCAGCATTACGGTGAGTACGAGTACGCCGTCCCAATTCGAGGTATGGGGAATGGCAGCAACTATCATTTTGGATGTGTTGGGTGGTGAACCCACCACTCTCCAGCCGGTAAGGCGCAGTAACAGCGTGCCCAAGCCGCGAGAGAAAGCGTTGCCGCGGCGTGGAAACTTTGGCCCAAACTCGGCTTCAATGGTGGGTTTGCTAGTCATGTGTATATACAGGTGTGCGGAGTGAGCATCATGGCGTTTGTGTAGCAGCGGGTCAATCGTCAAATTGGCGTAGTTAACGGACAAAAAAAAGCCCCGGCAACTAGCCGAGGCTTTAATCTAGCGCTTAGCTGTCATTAATTCTTAATGCGCAGCTCAGTGCGGCGGTTACGCTCGCGACCTTCTTTGGTGTCATTGGTATCAACTGGCTCGGACTCACCGTAGCCAACAGCTGACATGCGATCAGCAGAGATGCCTTTGTCGGTCAGATACTGGCGTACAGATTCTGAACGTTTTTGCGACAACTGCTGGTTGTACGCATCGCTACCAACGCTGTCGGTGTGGCCAGCGACTTCAACCATCATTTCTGGGTAACGTTCCATGACTCTGGAGACATC
>JBPOFU010000003.1:0-127251 GCA_051252075.1 Oceanococcus sp.
CCATGTGAGAGTAGGTCATCGCCAGGCTTTAACACTAAATGCCGATCTGGGTTTCCGGGTCGGCATTTTTTTATGCCTGCAATTTGCGTTTTCAGTGAAAGTCACGGGATTGAAACGTGAGCTGTTGCAACAGTTCGCTGCGATCATGAAGCGCGAGAGCTAAAAAGTGACGAACTCCTTTGCGGTTTTCCATGATGCCGTCGACAACAACGAATGGTGCTTGTAGTACAGCAATCCGATATTTCTTGAGGACTTGCTGGCGAACCACCACATTGACCGTTCCCGTATCATCTTCCAGTGTCATAAAGATGATACCTAGGGCGCTGCCCGGACGTTGCCGGTTGGTCACCATGCCGGCAAGCTGGCAACGTTGACCATGATTTCTATTCAGACATTGTCTCGCGCTTAATATGCCCAACTTGGCCAAGTGTTGGCGTATGAGCGCTACCGGATGCCGTCTTAAGCTCAGTCCCATGCTGGCATAGTCCTCAGAGACATCGGCAGCTTCATCAACTGATGTGAGTTCAGCCCACCCTTCGGTGGCCAGAGGTATCGCCATAGGCGTATGAGCATGGATATGCCCTTGTGCCGACCAATGGGCTTGATGGCGGTCTCCTGTTAATGAGCGTAGTGCATCGGCTTTGGCCAATGCGTGCCGTTCCTTTTCTCCAATGTTGCAATGTATAAAGAGTTCGCTGCAATTCGTTTGAATACCTGAGTGAGCGATGCGCTGTCCCGTGTCCTCACTCAAGCCCTTGATCTGGCGAAGCCCCAATCTTATGTTCAAGCGACCGGTGTCCCCAAGTTCCAATGTACATTGCCATTGGCTTTGGGATACATCGGGAGGCAGTGCATGCACTTTGTGCAAGCGTCGAAAATCTTGAATCAATTGGGAGGGCGTGTAGAAACCCATAGGCTGACTGTTGAGTAGCCCGCATAAAAATGCTGCCGGGTGAAAGCGTTTCAACCAGGCTGACACATAAGCCAAGGAGGCGAAGCTGGCTGCGTGAGCTTCGGGGAAACCGTACTCTGAAAAGCCCTGAATTTGCTGGAAAATACGATCAGCAAATTCTGCATCGATGCCGTTGTTTTGAAATCCATCTTTTAGTTTTTGCTCAAAAGCTGCGAGTTTGCCGTAGCCACTGCGGCCCCAGGCGGCCATAGAGCGGCGTACTTGATTGGCTTCGCCGGGGGCAAACCCCGCACCGTGCACGCACACGTCCATAACCTGCTCTTGGAATATAGGGATGCCGTAGGTTCGGTCTAATGTTTTTCTTAGCTGCGGCGGGCAGTCAAAGTGTTCTTTGGGGTTCTTGCGAGCACGTTCGCGGCGTTCCAGATAGGGATGAACCATGCCGCCTTGGATGGGGCCGGGCCGAACTATGGCGGTTTCAACGGTCAAATCGTAAAGGTTGCGTGGCTGCATGCGTGGCAGCATAGACATCTGTGCACGTGACTCGACTTGAAACACGCCGACGCTTTGAGCACGACTGAGCATGCGAAAAACCGCATCGCCCTGCGGGTGCTGCCCGTCTGCGGTTTTCAGAATCTCAGCGATATCAAGTTGCTGTCCGCTATGGTGTTGGATTAAGTCAAAGCTCTTGTGGATCGCTGTGAGCATGCCTAAGGCAAGACAATCGACTTTAAACAGACGGAGCTCTTCCAGGTCACGCTTTTCCCACTGAATGACCGTGCGTTCATTCATCGCGGCATTTTCAATTGGCACTAATTGATCTAAGGCTTGCTCGCATATTACGAAACCGCCGACATGTTGGGACAAGTGCCGGGGCGCCCCAAGTAACTGTTGCAGTAACTCAAACAGCATTCGAACAGGGGCAGCATCAGGATTAAAGCCCAGCTGCTTTAAGCGTTGTGGTAATTCCTCAGCTTGGTCCCACCAGGCCAGTGATTGATTAATGCTGACGATGTCTTGCTGACTAAACCCCAGGACCTTGGCTATGTCTCGTATGGCACTCTTGGGGCGGTAGCGAATAACAGTCGCGGCCAAGGCCGCTCGTTCACGCCCGTACTTTTGATAAATATGTTGAAACACCAGTTCACGCCGATCATGCTCAAAATCGACATCAATATCCGGTGGTTCCTTTCGTTCTGCAGACAAAAAACGTTCAAATAGCGTGGCTTGTTCCGCTGGATTTACAACGGTGATGCCCAAGGCAAAACAAACCGCAGAATTACCCGCTGAACCTCGGCCTTGACACAAAATACCCTGCTGGCGTGCCCATTGCATGATTTCATAGACAGTTAAAAAGTATTGTGGGCAGTCCAGCGTTTGAATGACCTGCAGCTCTTTTTCGATAAGCTTGCTAACGTTCTCGGGAGTGCCTTGCGGCCAACGCCGTTGTAAGCCTTGCTCAGTCAATTGACGCAAATAGCTGTTGGCATCCATACCTGCGGGGACTTCTGCGGGATAGCGGTACTGCAACTGGTCCATAGAAAAGGAACAACGTGCTGCGATTTTTACAGTTTCTGAAATGAGCGTGGCGGGGTAGATCTGAGCGAGGCTGGCAGGCTTGCGTAAATGCCGTTCACCATTAGCGAAGAGTCGTTCTCCTGCATCATGCAATGTGCAGCCATGGCGAATGGCGGTAATAGTGTCCTGCAGAACGCGCCGTTGTCGTTGGTGCATATGGACATCGCCACAGGCAACTAGGGGTAGGCCGCTTTCGTTAGCTAAGGCTGTCCATTGCTTGAGACGGATAGCATCGTCAGCATCGCGGTGTAGTTCCACCCCTAGCCAAGCTCGTTGGGAAAAGTGCCTGGCCATCCAGTTCGCGTTTTCTAGTGTGGGCAGTTTCCGTGCTTGTGGTGGCAATAATAGGGCCAGGCAATGGTCGCACGCATCATTTTCTAGATCACTATGGTGCAGTAGATATTGCCCCTTTTCTGCCGCCCGCCGCCCTTGGGTAATGAGTTGGCAAATTTGGCTGTATGCGGTTTTGTCAGGAGCTAGTAAGACCAGTTTTGGACCGTCGTGTAGCTGAATTTCAGTGCCAATAATGAGTTTTACTTTTGCTGCTTTCGCGGCAACATGAGCACGCACTATGCCAGCCAAAGAACATTCATCAGTGAGTGCCAGCGCGCGGTAATTGAGTGCGTGAGCACGTTCAACCAGTTCGCTGGGATGCGATGCACCACGGAGAAAACTGTAGTTGCTTAGGCAGTGCAATTCGGCGTATTCGCTCATCCGAATAGGCCGTGTAGATACCATTGATCGGGAGCAGCATGCTCTCGATAGACCCATACCTGCTGACCGTCGACGGTGCCCGCGCGATAGTAGTCACGCTGGCAGTTGGAATCCCACCACGCCGTTTCAAGTCGTTCCGCAGGAGTGAAATTGCGCAAACGCTGTGGGGAAATGGGTATGGCTTGCAACAACAGCCACAGTGGTCGTGGTCGTGTTTCTTTGATCAGTTCGCATCCCTGCCCCGCAGCAACTCTTTGCCAAGCTTTATCGGGGCAGTGGCTGGCATAAGTGCTGACAGAGTGGAGTGCTTCTGCTCCCAGCCGAGCCGCCAGCTGCTCGATGAGAGCGCTCTGTTTGCCTACATCTGCTTGGGCCCAGAGCGCGGTTTGTCTATGGGCGAGTTCAATAAAATGCCCCGCTCTAACTTGGATGGCGCGTACCGCAGCAGGTAATTGCAGACGCGCAAATCGATGTTGTAACAGTGCCATCCAGTGAGCCGGTTCTCGACTGGTCTGCTGTAGCTGCAAGTCAAAACGTGTGGGACTCTCACGTCCATGAGCCAAGCTGATGTGCAAACAAAGTAGGCCGCAGCCCATGCCTTGTAGCTGAATGCAAAGGGTATGAAATAAGCGTTCAAAGCCCGGTAATAGGTAATTCAGGTTTTCTGTTTCGCTCAGTAGGTCTAGGCTGCGGCTAAAGCGGGCGTCAGGGCTGAAAACTTCACGTGGATCTTCGCAATGCCCCCAGAGCTGATCTAACTGTTGGCGTACTTCTCGGCCATAGCGTTTGACAAAACCGGCGCGAGGAAGGGCTTCGCACTCTGCCAATGTTTTCACCCCCACGGCGGCTATTTTTTTGCTGATTTTCTCTGGCCAAGCCATGGTGTTTATGGGTAGGTTTTGCAGGCGCAGGTGTAAATCAGCAAGACTTAAAGCTGCAACAGGGTCGCGGCTGCGAGCAAACGCTTGTGCTCCTCGCGGCGTTGGCGCTAAGCCCGTTTGTATATGAAAATTCAATTGGCTGATGGCGTGTTGCAGTGATTGTTGGAAGCCGGCCAAGGAATGGAATAACTTGAGGCTGCCACCTACTTCCAGCAAAACCTCGCAAGGTGGCGCCAAGCTAACGTGTGGACTGAACTGAATCGCCCAAGAGGCGATGCTGTGCAGAGCTTGTTGCTCCGCACGATAGTCTTGGCTCAGGCATCGCAGGCTGGGGTAAACGGCGAGTGCCGCTGTATTCAACATGCCACGTTCAAGGCCGACAGCTCTCGCTGCGCTATTGAGCTCCACTATGCGTTGTCGTGTATCGACGACAGCCAGTGGAGTCTCTGCACTAGAGTCTGTCGCTACTGAGGTATGTGATGGATTAAGCGGCGCGGGGTGCAGCGCGTCCAATGCCAGCCTGGGTAGGTGTAGGCATAGCCACAAAGTCATCATGAGTCAGAATGAAGGAGTGAGGGCGGCCGCCACGGCTTTTCAATATGCGAATAGACAGGCCTGCTTGAGCGGGCTCTAGAAACAGGCGCAAGACCGCCGGAGAGGCTTGCTTGGCTGCCGCGGCAGGGCGAAATAAAAATAATCGTGAGCCTCCAGACTCAGCGGCTAACTGCAGGCGACGCAGACTGGTCATGCAGCGTGTGTCGTGCCAAGCCAGGACTTGAGAATACAAGCCGCTGTGCAGCACTTGCCCTAATGCCCACAGTGCATCTTCGCTGTTGTGAGGCTGAATAATGAGCAATTGCTCTAGCGAGATACCCCATTGGCTAAGCGCCGGGGCATAGGGGATATGCGGTGTTTGAATCCAGCATTGCGAGGTGTTTTGTAAAACAGGCAGTAGTAAGCGCAGTTCGCCAATACCCGCGTATTGACTGATGAGTTCAATCAAAGCGCCCCGTGGCCAGCCGCGGCCCGGTAAATGGCGGTCCAACATGGCAAAGCCCGTTCGCTGATCACTCAATGAGCGATGAGAACAGCCCTTCCAAATACGTGGATGATGCAAAACATCCTGGAGTGCGGTGTGGGTCATGGTGTTTGCCGAATGAGCCCGACCATCAATCCCTCTATGTGCAGTTCTTGCTCATCGAGATCGATTTCGATGGGAGAAAAATCGGAATTTTCCGGTAGTAAGCGCACCCGTTTCCCCTGCCGATGAAAGCGTTTCACGGTGACTTCATCATCCAGACGGGCGACCACGATTTGGCCATTGTTAGCCTGCGGTGTTTGGTGAACGGCGAGCAGGTCACCGTCGTTAATGCCCGCATCACGCATGCTGAGGCCACGTACCTTGAGCAGATAATCGGCCCGTGGCGTGAAGAGCTTGTGGTCAATCGCGTGTTCAGACAGTACGTTTTCTATCGCCAAAATAGGTTGTCCGGCAGCGACTTGGCCAATTAAGGGCAACATGTGAGGTGACGTCGTTGGGCTGCTCAGAGCTATGCCGCGCGATGCCCCCGCTTCCAGATGTAAGACACCCTTTCTCTCTAAAGCACGCAGATGATCCCGCGTGGCGGTGCGAGAAGAGAACCCCATGGCGGAGGTGATTTCTGCTTGAGTGGGAGGGCGTTGATACTGCTGCAAGTGATCCTGGATCAAATCCAGAATCTGTTGCTGGCGATGGGTGAGGTGATGTGTTGACATACTGTCATTATAGACAGTATTTGGCGTGTGTCATCTCGATTCCCTCAATCTTGGGTAATCGCCTTATCAAATCACCTGGCCAGTGCTACTGAAATTGGCAGATCTGCTGCAATTGCCCATCTTTGATTTTTATTTGTATGGTCTTGCGATTGTAGCCACTCTTGACCAGCGTCCATTTCGAGCTATTCGGGCCGCGTAGCCAATCCACATGATGACGGGCGCGTTCGATACTTTTCAGAGCACGCCCCACATCATCGCCGACTTTGACGATGTTGTGGCCTACGCGCCAACTCGTTGTGCAGCCCTGTTGACGTGCTGCGTTTGCGTGCAAATGTACGCCGAGTAATAGCAAGATTATGAGATAACGCATTGCTTAAATCCTGTTGCTGTGTAGGAGTCAATACGCGGTTTTGACAAAACAGCGGACATGCCGCTCGTTTGCTAGCGTGCATTCGTTTGCCGTATAAGGTTTTGTAATCTTCTAAACTGTCTTCGTATTAGCGCTGTTTCTTGTTGCGAGAGATATCCTGAAAATCCATTGCTTTGGTGTTTTTGTGTTGCTTGCGGTTTTTGCTTCCGCGGTACACGCCATGCCGCCAGTAGCTGTTGGGTCGGTTCAGCACAAAGTGAATTTAGCCGCTTACGCAGAAAAGCTAGAAGACAGAGATGGCCGCTTTACGCTGGATGATGTGCGTGAGGAAAAAGCCCTATGGCAAGCCATGCAAGCGAGCAGCTTGGGCGTGGGTTTTCATCCTTCAGTGTGGTGGCTGCGTGTTGCCGTTGTTAATGACAGCGATCAAGCCCAGGTCTATTTCCTGGACACCGGAAGTGCCGTTGCGGATTACGTCAATATCTATGTGCTGAGAGAAGGCAGAGCGATAAACCAAGTTCTTTCTGGTGATAGACGGCCTTTTCATACCCGCCCTATCAATACGCATACCGTAGTTGTGCCGGTGGAGCTGGCCGCAAGGGAAAGTGCGTGGCTATATATCCGCTTGGATACTTGGGATGGTTTGCATGAGGCTATTAGTCTGCTTTGGATGAGTGAGAAAAGTTTTGCCGGAGAGTTACAAACAGAAGCGCTGGCTCAGGGCATTTACTACGGAACGCTCATTGCCATCTTGTTGTACAACCTATTTTTGTTCCTGTTTATTCGTGAGCGGGTATTCGGTCGCTACGTCTTTTACGTTGCAGCTTTTTTGCTTTGGAGCTACATCTTTCGAGGCTATGGTCTGCAGTATTTGTGGCCGAATTCGCCGTATTGGAATAACCAGATTTTACCCATTGCGGCCAGCATTTGTTATGTCAGCTTCGGCTTGTTTGCACTGGAATACCTCAATATAAGGCAAGCCGCCCCGCAGTGGATGTATCGCGGCTATTGGTTGGCCATAGGCTTGAATCTGCTAGCGACGTTGCCTGCATTTTTTGGTTACTACGCGCTGACTTTTGCCATATCACTGCCGCTGGGCGTCATGATGGTGGTTATGGCCGTGAGTTCCGGAGTGTGGATGATGCGCCAAGGTTCGCGACCAGCTAAGTATTTCCTCATAGCCTTTGGTTTTTTAGCGCTGGGGGGTATTGATTTATTACTTCCAGCTCACGGGTTTAATCACCGCGGGGCCGCTGTCTGATTATGCAGTGCAAGTAGGTTCAGGTTTGGAGGTGTTGTTACTGGCGTTTGGTCTGGCGGATCAGATGAATACGCTGAAATCCGACAAACTCAAGGCGGAGAAACAAGCCCGTATGGCACAACACGATATGGTCAACAAATTGGCCGTGGAAGTGAGTCAGCGTACCGCCGAATTGGAGCAAGCCAATCATCGTCTGAATGAACTGGCTACGGTGGATGAGCTCACCGGGGCATTGAATCGCCGGCGCTTCAATCAACTCTTTTCTGCTGAGCTTACGAGTCGGCAGCAGCAAGCTCAGCCCTTCGCTTTTTGCATGATCGATATCGATGGCTTTAAGCGCTACAACGATGAATGTGGGCACCAGGCCGGTGATCAGGTGCTACAACAACTAAGTCGATGTCTGCAAAACCAGCTCAAAGGTGGGCAAGGGCAGTTGTTTCGTCTAGGCGGAGAAGAATTCGGGGTGCTGTTCAGCTCTGAGATCGCAGCAGCGGAACTTCAAGATGTGGCCGAGACCTTGAGGCAAGCTATTGAAGAGCTAGCTATTGCTCATCCGGGCGGCGGCGTGGTGACGGCCAGTTTTGGTTTGTTAACTCTGGCCCCAGGCTCCCCTGTTTCAGAGTCGCATGATGTGTATTTGCGGGCGGATGAATTGCTGTACAAAGCTAAAGCAAACGGGCGTAACTGTATTGTCCATGCCGTTTTGTAAGGGCTAGTCTTTGGGCTTGTCCTTATCCAGCGGTGAAATGCGTGCATCCGATTCAAATAATTCAGTGAGTTCTGCACGCAATTGCTGGGTGCTGACAACCATTTTGTCCAAATCATGCCGGTGCTCAAGTTGACGGTGAAGTAAATCCTCGTCGGCATTACGAAAAACATCTGTGGTGTAGCGTGCCTTTTCTTCGCTATCACCCAGGGCTCGCAGCACTTGATTGGCCATTTCCAGACTGGATAACCAGGTTTCCCGCATGATCCCGTCAATCTTCAAATCCATCAGATGCAAGGCATGCATGCGATCACGCGCGCGGCAATAGATTTTGAGGTGGGGGAAGTGATTTCGCGCAACCTCGATAGTGCGCAAGGCCTTTTCATCATCATCCATGGTAATGATGAGGAGCTTGGCGTGTTGCGCACCCGCAGCGCGTAAGGTTTCACGGTTGTTGGATTGGCCGTAATAAATTTTGTTGCCCCAACGCCGTACCAAAGCCACATGCGCGGCATCCTTTTCCAATGCGGTAAAGGCGATGCCTCGCATTTGCAGCACCCGCGCAATGATTTGCCCCATGCGGCCAAAGCCGGCAATGATGACTGGCGGTTCGGAGGGTTCGATGTTGTCGTATTGGTCTTCTTTAGAGCGTACCCGTGCCCACAGACCAATGCGGTCGCTAACGAGAAATAGCAGTGGAGTTAAGCCCATAGACAGTATGACCATACTGATGAGTGGGTCGATCAGGGTATGGGACAAAATGTCAGACTGCTGGGCCGTGTGGAACAAGACAAAGGCAAATTCACCGCCTTGTGCCAAAATCAAAGCCAACTGACTGGAGTTGACTTTATCCACCCCGAGCAGGCGTGAGCCCAGCCACAAACTGGTGGCTTTTATGCTGAGCAACAACAGCGTACCTAGGCCTATGAGCAAGGCTTGATCATGCATCACGCCAAAATCGGCCGACATGCCCACGGATATAAAAAACAAACCCAGCAACAAGCCCTTAAAGGGATTGATATTGCCTTCTAGCTCGTGACGATATTCTGAATCAGCCAGCAGTACACCCGCCAAGAAAGCGCCCAAACCCATGGAAAGGTCGGCCCAGGCCATCAGCAAAGCGGCGCCGAGCACGACCAGCAGCGCCATCACGGTAAAGCTGTCTTCATTACCCCAGCGTGCAATGCCACGAAAAATGGGGCGCAGTAAGTAGCGGCCGCCCACAATCAATACCGTAATGACCGCAATCGCTTGCAGTGCCTGCTGTCCAAAGGAGGAGTCCACGGTCTCGCTGGGGTTGCTCGCCAACAAAGGCATTAAGGCCAAGGCGGGAATGACGGCAATGTCTTGAAACAGCAAAATACCAAAGGCGCTGCGACCATGCTGAGTGCCAATTTGCTGCTTTTCCGCCAAGGTTTGCAGCACAAATGCGGTGGATGACAAGGCCAAGGCAAAGCCGACAAAGGCCGCCAAGCGCCAATCAATTTGAAAGTACCATGCACACAGCGCAGCTAAAGGGATGGCGGCCAATGCCACCTGCAAGCTGCCGTTTAAGAAGATGGATTGACGCATCACCCACAAACGCGAAGGCTTAAGCTCTAGTCCGATGACAAACAGCAAGAACACCACGCCAATTTCAGCGATTTGCATCACTGAATCGACTTCAGAGACCAGGCCAAGACACCAGGGCCCTATCAGCATGCCCGCGGCTAGGTAGCCCAGCACCGCGCCCAGTCCCAAGCGCCTGAAGATAGGCACAGCGATCAAGGCTGCAAACAGGTAAATGGCAATTTCGCTGAGATGATTCATGTCAGGGTATGGATTTCTTCAGTTCAAGCCCCGCATTGTCGCGGGTGGGAATTAGTAAGCAGAAGGCATGCCATCAACAGGCTCGAGAGGCGTAGCGAAGGGCACTTCACGCCCGACCAAGGCTTCCAGCATGACCAATTCCATGTCGCTGTGGTTGATCATCGGTGCCGCTTGAATCAAGTTTTCGCCATTTGAAGCGCTTTGCTTGATCCAGCGTGGTGCATCATGATGCTGGCTGAACACATCTTCTCGTTGCTCTGGGTTGTTCAATGCTTGAATCCGAGTTTGCCCATAGCAGGTGCAGAGATACGTACGATCATCAAATATTTCGTTATACAGTGCTGTCCCGCGTATACCAATGGTGGCACTGCGTGAACGCAAAACCAAGGCGGACTGGCGCTTACCGAATACGCCTAGCATGGCGCCACTCACCAAGCGCAAGCCTTGGGTAAGCAAGTCTTTTCCCTGCATTTCTAAAATGGATCGTTCACGCAAAATGTAGGCGTTGTTGCCTACGGCATAAACAATTTTTCCGCCTGGCGCCGTTTCAATACGATCATTGGCTCGAATCAGGCTGGATTTCGTTGCACTACGGCCATTAATCAATACTTTTCCTTCTAATTCGTATATTGATTGATCTGCAGGCAACTTGCGCGGGCGGCGGCCGAACCATCCAGCGACAACTTCGCTTTGCCAACCTAAGCCACCGACCAGTGCGCCTGTGCTAAGAGCGTTCAGTAAAAACTGACGCCGCTGCTCGGTTTTGGAATTATTCGGCTGCATAGCTGTCTCCTGTGTGCTTATACTCATCCTGTGCTGGCTTGAAGAATAAAACAAATGCCCGTCTTACTTGCGCGAACTCTCGGAGTTTTTTGCCTACTGTTGTGCCCGGGTATCAGTTTAGGCGCCATGTCTGCACCTTTTCAGTTGAATGCCAGCATTGGCTACGACGATAACCTCAATAACGCAGCCTACGCGGATGAGAAAATCGGCAGCAGTTGGTGGTCAATCGCCGGGGGAGGCCGATGGGTGCCATGGGAAGCATCTCGGATGGGGGTATCCGTGGCAACACGACTCGTCAGGCAACAAATTCTTGAGCCACAAGGCTTGTCGTCAACGAAACTCAGTTTAACGCCAGAAATGTGGTGGATGCCTTGGTCAGGGTTTAGCGCGCCCACTTTACGTTTTCAGATCAATGCCACGGTGAATGAATTCGATAGCCGTTTACGTGATGGTCATGAAGCGCGTGCTCAGTTATTAATCATCAGTCGATTAACCAGCAATATCAATTTACAACTGCACGCGGCAACGCAGCGTCGCTGGGCCGAAGCTGTGTATTTTGAAGGCCGACGCAGCAGCTGGGGCTTGGGTCTGATGTGGCGTCCGACGCTACGCTGGCGGTTGTTCGCAACCTACGATTGGCAACGTGGTGATATTGCCGCTAGCGTGCCAGCCAATAACAGCAGTCTGTTCGACAGCGGTCTGCCATGGATTGATGATGACGCCCTGCCCGGAAACTGGGTGTATCGATTGGATGCCGATTCAAGCATGGCGACCTTGGGCCTGAATTGGCAGTTGCACCCCGTTTGGTCGCTCAGCCTGCAGGCGCAGGCCATAGACAATCAGGCGGCATATTACAGCGGTAGTCGAGCCGGAGCCTACCGCCGAACGCGGGCTTCAGCTGGTCTCAATATTCACTTTTAAATAGCAAATTGGCTTCCCCGCATCGCGGCTGCTTTAGGTGTCGCCATGAGTGGGTAAGCAAACTTCATTGGGTTGCAAATGTTGATACGAAAAATGAACAAGGATGTTTTACCGTCACACTCTAAAGGCAGCTCAAGGGTATGGCTTATGTGCGGTATTGTGTGGATGCTGATTGGGATTCAGCCTGCATTTTCGCAAGCCCCAGCCAAAACCCAAGCTGTCATTGTTGCCGATGTCACCCCACGGGTCATGGCGGATTCTGCTGAACTGCTGGCAACAGTCATGGCTCAAGAATCGGTAGAAATTCGGGCGCCGGTAGCGGAACTCATCAGCCGGATAGCGTTTGAAGAGGGCCAAAGCGTAGAGCAGGGGCAACTGTTGCTTGAGCTTGCACATGACCATGAAGATGCTTCATTGCGTGGTGCGCTGGCGGCACAGGTGGAAGCAGAAGCCAATCTGAAACGCCTGCAAGATCTTCATGGTCGGAGCCTCAGCTCGGATTCAGAGTTGGATCTGGCACGCGCGAAGGCCCTAGTCGCGGCCGCCGCAGTGGACCAAGCGCAAGCCAGCTTGCAGGAGCGCATGATCCACGCACCGTTTTCTGGTGTTTTGGGATTGCGCGATGCTTCGCCAGGAGCCTATTTGTCTGCCGGTGATTTGATCACCACCTTGCATGATGTGTCGGCTTTGAGGCTGGAGTTTCAGTTGCCGGAAACCGCTTTGCCCTTGTGGCGGCCCGGGGCACAGTTGCAAGTGCGTATACCGGCCTTGAACGAAGCAGGATTGACTGCTACCGCGCAAGCCGATGCTCTGGCTTTTTCGAAAGAAAGCCGTAGTTTGCGTGCGCGTGCTCGTTTCAGCGCAACAGATTCCAGACTGCGCCCGGGTATGTTGGCTGTGGTTACGCTGCAGGCGCCCACACCAGCGGTGTTTGCGATCCCTGAGGCCGCTTTGGTTCCCCACGAAGGCGGTTACCGCGTTTTTGTGCTCGAGCAAGGCAAAGCGCAAGCAAAAACGGTCGACATTGGTCGCCGTCAACGTGGCTGGGTTGAAATTCGCACGGGTCTGCAATTAGGTGAAAGCGTGGTAATTCACGGCGCGAATAAGTTGCGGCCGGGGGCTGAGGTTCAGGTCTTGGGTCGCTACGATGGCAGCGTGTCTATCCAGCAGATCATCCGACAAACTGAGCAAAAACCATGATTTTGTCGGATTTGGCTGTTCGCCGTCCCGTCGTCGCCAGCGTCATTAGCTTGCTCTTGGTGGTGCTGGGTGTGGTCAGTTACGATCGCCTGACTTTACGTGAGTACCCGGATATTGATCCGCCTGTGGTGTCCATTCGCACCAATTATGTGGGCGCTTCGGCCGCTGTGGTGGAGCAGCAAATCACCCAGCAAATTGAAGATCGCATTGCTGGCATAGAGGGGATAAAACACATTTCATCCTCTAGCCAAGATGGGCGTTCCAATGTGGTGTTGGAGTTCGTTAGTAGCAGGGACATTGATGGTGCCGCCAATGATGTGCGTGATCGCGTCGCTGGGGTTTTGAATAATTTGCCGGAACAAGCTGACCCGCCGGAAGTGCAAAAGCAGGACAGCGATGCGCAAGTGATCATTTGGCTCAATCTGACCAGTGATCGCATGGACATTTTGCAGCTGACGGATTACGCCAAGCGATACCTGCAAGATCGCTTCTCTATTTTGCCGGGCGTGGCCAGCGTGCGGGTCGGCGGGAGCTTGGAGTATGCCTTAAGAATATGGCTCAACCCGGAGGCGATGGCGGCACGACAGGTCACTGTTGCTGATATCGAAAATGCCTTGCGCACCGAAAATGTGGAGCTGCCGGCAGGTCAGTTGGAATCACGGGATCGCATGTTCACCGCACGCATCCAACGTGGCTTTTTAACGCCCACTGATTTTGACGGATTGGTCGTCGCCCGTGGAGCGGATGGCTATCGCGTACGTCTGGGGGATGTTGCAACGGTGGAGAAAAGTGCAGTGGAAGATCGCACCTTTTTTCGTGGCAATGGCGTGCCCATGGTGGGATTGGGGATCATTAAGCAATCCAAGGGCAATAGCCTAGAAGTGGCCGAGGCGGTTACGGCCTTAAAGCAGCAGTTGCTGCCCACGCTGCCCGAGGGCATGCAACTGCACGATAGTTACGACAGCACGGTGTTTATTCGCGCCGCTATTCGTGAAGTGTGGAAGACCCTAGCGGTCGCCGTGGTGCTGGTGATTTTGGTGATCTACCTGTTTTTGGGAAGCTTTCGCGCCATGCTGGTGCCAGCGCTTACCGTGCCGGTATCGCTAGTGGCCACTTTCATTTCGCTGTTTGTATTCGGTTTTTCCATCAACCTGTTGACCTTGTTGGCCATGGTGCTGGCTGTTGGTCTGGTAGTCGATGATTCCATCGTGATGTTGGAGAACATACACCGGCGTATTAGTGAAGGTGAGACGCCTTTGGTGGCGGCCTTTTTAGGCGCGCGGCAGGTCGGCTTTGCGGTGGTTGCAACATCGGTGGTTTTGGTTGCGGTGTTTGTGCCGATTTCATTTTTACAGGGTGATACTGGGCGGCTGTTCTCCGAATTTGCCCTGACCATGGCTGGCGCCGTGTTCTTTTCCACCATTGTGGCGCTGACCTTGTCGCCGATGCTGGCTTCGCGGCTGCTGCGTTCCAAAGAGCAAGCACCGCCCAAGTTGGTGATGAAAATCGACCAAGCCTTTGCGCGTTTAACCGACGCCTATGGCCGCATGACAGCTGTTTGGATACACAAACCGCTGTGGAGTATTGGTCTGTTTTTGCTGCTATTGGCATCTATATTCGCTTTATTGCGGGCCATTCCACAGGAATATGCTCCGAAAGAAGATCGAGGTGCCTTTTTCTTGCTGGTCAATGGACCAGAGGGGGCGACTTTTGAATACATGTCCGATTATTTATTGGAAATTGAGAACCGTCTGATGCCCTTGGTTGAAGCAGGGGAAGTGAAGCGCCTGCTGGTGCGCGCGCCACGCAGTTTTTCCGTGCAGACATTTAATGATGGCTTTGTCATCCACGTGCTATCGGATTGGTCGACGCGGCGCAGTGCCTGGGAAATCATGGATGACATACGCAGGCGAACGGCTGATTTGCCCGGTGTGCGTACTTTCCCGATCATGCGACAGGGCTTTGGTGGCGGTGTTAGCCAGCCGGTGGAGTTCGTGCTGGGTGGTGGCGAATACCAGCAACTTGCCGAATGGGGGCGACAGTTGATCGCCGCTGTAGAGGCTGACAATCCTGGTCTGCAGGGCATACAAACGGACTACAAAGAAACACAACCCCAACTCAATATCCGCATCGACAGCGCTAAGGCCAACGACTTGGGTGTTGCGGTGGCTGATATCGGGACTGTACTGCAAAGCTTGATGGGCTCGCGGCGTATCACGAGTTATATAGAAGGTGGAGAAGAATACGATGTCATTATTGAGGCCCAGCGCGGTAGCTTGACCACACCGACAGATATTGGTGATCTGTATGTGCGGGCTGAGGGGCGTGATGGCCAAAAGGGCGCTTTGGTTCCGCTCTCCAGTGTCGTCACTGTTGAAGAGCATGCCGGTGCCAATGCACTGAATCGATACAACCGCGTAAGAGCGATCACCTTGTCAGCAGATTTGGAGGATGGCTTGAGCCTCGATCAAGCTTTGAGTTTCTTGGTCAGTAAGACGCGTGAAGTGCTGCCGCCAGAAGTGGCTATAGATTTCAAGGGCCAATCACGCGATTTGTATAGCACCAATGCCTCACTCCAGTTTGTCTTCCTACTGGGCGTGGGCATTGTGTTTCTGGTGTTGGCCGCTCAGTTCGAAAGCTGGTTACATCCTTTGGTGATTATGCTGACTGTGCCTTTGGCTATTGCAGGGGCTTTGGCGGGGCTCTGGGTGACCGGTTCCACACTGAATATCTACAGCCAAATCGCATTGGTTATGTTGGTGGGCTTAGCCGCCAAGAACGGCATATTGATTGTGGAATTTGCCAATCAATTGCGAGACAAAGGGCAGGACTTTGAATCAGCCTTAACCGAAGCTGCTCGCGTTCGGTTTCGCCCCATAGTTATGACCGGAATAACCACGGGGGCAGGGGCACTACCGCTACTCTTTTCATCTGGAGCGGGTTCTGAAACCCGTTACGCAATGGGTGTTGTTGTCTTCTTTGGCGTTATGTCCGCGACCCTATTTACCTTGCTTGTGGTTCCTGTGGCGTACTCGTTATTTGCTCGTCATACAGATTCTCCACAGGCGGTGGCAAGGAAGCTGCAAAGTGAAATCGACGGTCAGTCGTCTGATTAGTTTGATGTGTGGGTTCATCCTAGGGATAGCAAAGCGTGAGTACTTCTAACAGTAGCGATAAACAGCGGTTACCTCGGATTATTGGCCACCGGGGGGCGTCGTGGGCCAGGCCAGAAAATACTGCAGCCGCATTTGATTTGGCTTTGCAAGAAGGGGCTGATGGGCTGGAGTTGGATTTACAGCTTACCCGCGATGGGCATGCCGTCGTGTTCCACGATAAGACCCTGTCCATGTTGGGGATGAAACATCGGCGTATTGAGCAATATACCCGAGCAGAGCTGCGCCAATTGGATGTCGGTAGCTGGTTTTCTGCGGAACAGGCCGGTGCCCGGATACTGGATTTGGATGAAGTCCTGAGCCGTTATGGCGAGGTCACGGATTTGTATCTAGAAATCAAACCTGTGGGTGAATTGCGTAAGCCAGAGGCAGCCAGCAAACTTGCTCACGTTGTTGCGGACAGAGTTGCCGCCCACAGCCATCTCAACCGCATTTACGTGCTGAGTTTTTCTGACGCGGTATTGCAACAAGTGGCAGATAGCCATGCCCATTTGCGTTGTGTGCGCAATTTGTCCAGTCCTGATGAATTGGCTGGAATGAGCGCCGAGCGGCTACAAGATTTGTACGCAATCTGCGTGAATATTCGACGTTTTAGCATTGACGATGTGCAGCGCGTACATGCCGCCAACAAGCGGCTTTTTGCCTATACGGTTGATTCCCCAAAGCAATTGAAAGTTGCCTTGCAACTGCAGGTGGATGCCGTCATTAGCAATATGCCGGAGCGCGCGCGTAAACGCTTGAATGCCTTGCTTTAAAACACGCCCGTAGAGAGACCAGCGGCCATAGTCATGCCCAATTCCGTCGCAGCCTCTATGTGCTCTGGTTTTGGGCGGCCTCGGCAAATCACCGCGTCTTGCACTTCGCGGGTGGAATACCCATTCATGATGCGTTGAATGGCGCTAACCGCTCCGCGACCATCGTTGGAGCAAGATATAAAAATCGCATACGGGCGGCCAGCCAAACGGCCATCCACTTTGTAGTAGGTGCGATCCAAGAAATCTTTCATTGCGCCGGACATATAGCCAAAGTTTTCTGGCGTGCCCAGCAAAATTCCATCGGCCCACAGCAAATCTTTCTCATCGGCATCGTAGGCTCGGATGAAACGGATCTCCACATCGTCAATATCCGGGTGCTGCGCGCCTTTCAATGCGGCGCGGGCGAGACCTTCCGTGTGCCCTGTTTGGCTGTGATAAACGATGAGTAATTTGGCCATGACTTCATCATACCGGCCTAGAGAACCTGAGAGCGCGTGCGCGAGAAGCTTATGACGCGCTATCCGCTCGCCGCTACGCGGTTCCCTACAGGCAAATTGTCTTGGTGAGGTCGTGTCGACAGGGCGTCCTGCCCTGACGTCACTCAATTCGACGTCCTGTCGAATTGTCCTCAGTCGCCAATCAGCCTTCCGGCGGGCGGCTAAATGCGCGCCATAAGCTTCTCGCGCACACGATGCCCTAATGACGTCTTAGATAGCGGCAGGCGTCGCCATGGGCGCAGTCACTTTTTGTGCCTGGCGGCGATCTATCCAGTTTTTACCTGCAATCATTAGGCCTAAGCCGAGGAAAGCACCGGGCGGCAAAATGGCCAGTAGCAGCCCGCGGAAATCTTCGATCAAGACGATTTCCCAGTGGCTGGCGATAGGACCAAACAGCAATTGCGCGTCAGCCAATAAGGTGCCGTGGCCTAACACTTCACGTGCCGCACCCAAAACCACCAAGCACAAAGTAAAGCCCAAGCCTTGGGCAAACCCGTCCAGTGCTGCTGCGGGCACGGTGTTCTTGGAAGCAAAAGCTTCAGCGCGACCTATGATGGAGCAGTTGGTTACGATCAAGGGAATGAATATACCCAGCACGCGATACAACTCGTGCAAATAGGCGTTCATGAGCAATTCAATGGCGGTCACAATCGCCGCGATGACCATGACAAACACGGGTATGCGAACTTCCGGGCGCACCCAATTGCGTATCGCCGAGACGATGGCGTTGGAGGCAATCAAAGTCGCCATGGTTGCCAAACCGAGGCCCAAGCCATTGACAACGGTGGTGCTAACCGCGAGTAGCGGGCACAAGCCCAACAACTGAACCAAGCCTGGGTTGTTGGTCCATAAGCCCTTCAGGGTTATGTCGCGATAATTAGCGCTCATTCGCTGCTCCTGCGGCGTGGAGGATGAGGCTTATTCATCACTCATCACCGACGCTTGATTGTCTTTAAACCAGGCCAAAGTCCCATGCACGGTTTTCACTATGGCGCGTGGGGTAATTGTGGCACCGGTGAGCTGATCGAAAGGACCGCCATCTTTACGCACAGCCCATTTTTCCGGGTTGAGGAAAGCGCGACCATCAAACTGATCTATCCAGTCGCCGCGTGATTTATCAATGCCGTCACCCAGACCGGGGGTTTCTCTGTGCTTACTCACCCGCACTGCGGCGATGCGGCCGTCGGCATGTATGCCTATGAGCAAATCTATGGCACCGTTGTAACCGTTCGGTGCGGTGGCGGGAATGATGACTGCCACTGGGGTGTTTTGTCGCCGTGCGATATACAGCGTGTCTACGCCTTCCGGCGAGATGGATGCCGGTAAAGTGACGCTCAGTGTGTCTTGCAGCAAAGCATTGTCATAGCTACCCGCAGGCAAAATTTCCTGCAGCTGGCGCAGCATGGCCAAGCGTTCGTTTTCAGCAATGCGATCTGCGGTCAGCCAATTGGCAGTCGCCAAGATAGCGCTGCCAATGACCGCAAAGGTCGCCAATACTCCGGCGCTAATCAGTGCTTGGTGGCGTACTTCTTGACTCATGGTTCGCGCGGCCCTGTGCCATAGGTACGCGTCGGCGTGTAATGGTCAATCAACGGCACGCAAATATTCATCAACAACACTGCGAAAGCGACACCATCGGGGTAGCCGCCCAGGCTGCGAATCAAATACACCAAAACGCCTATGCCAAAGCCGTAATACAAGCGGCCACGCGGCGTGGTGCTGGCGGATACCGGGTCGGTAGCAATGAAGAAGGCCCCCAACATGGTGGCACCACCAAACCAGTGGTGCAGCAAACCCGGGTGTCGATCCGCATCGCCTAACCAGAAAAGCAAGGTCATCAGGCCTAAGCCAGCGAGCATGCCGAGCGGGATTTGCCAGCGAATCAGTCGGCGTTTGAGCATCCACAATCCGCCGAGCAAGAAGGCCAAATTGATCCAGTCCCAAGCATAGCCCGCGATAAAGCCCGTATTCAGGCTGGCATGGGCTTCTTCGGTGGTAAGTTGCCGCGACAATTCCGTTTTGACGTGGTCTAGCGGGGTTGCCGAGGTCATGCCGTCGAGTTGCTCTAGTCCGATGCGGCCCGAGCTGTAGGCACTTAAGCGATGTTGATCCAAGTCAGCAGTGGGATCGATCCAGGTGCTCATTTCGGCAGGGAAGGCGATCAGTAAAACCACAAAACCGAGCATCGCCGGGTTGAATGGGTTGTAGCCCAGACCACCGTATAAATGCTTGCCAAACACAATCGCAAAGCTGACGCCAAATACGATCAGCCACCAAGGAGCGTAAGGCGGAATGGATAGACCCAATAGCAGGCCGGTAACCAAGGCGCTGCCATCGAATAGGAATTTTTTCAGCGGGCGTTTGCGTGCCAGCAGCATCAAAGCTTCGCTGCCGATTGCGGTGAGGCAGGCAATCAAGAGATTGCTAAATACGCCCCAGCCAAAAAACCATAGATAGGCTGCGATGCCAGGTAGCAAGGCCAAGCACACCTGCAGCATGACGCGATTGACGCGCGCTGCAACAGGTAAATGGGGTGAGCTGCGTAACATTAGGAGGGGTTCTCGCGAGCGGCTTTCGCGGCCTTTGCTCTGGCAATAGCTGTGGCCACGGCATCACCTGCGTTGGCGTCGCTTGGTTCGCTATTCGCTAGCTTGGCCGTTTTCGCCGCTTTGGCCTTGGCGATGGCAGCAGCGACCGGGTCACTGGCGTGGCCATCATTTTGTTCGGCGGTTTGACGGGCGGCTTTCGCTTTGGCAATGGCAATCGCTGCGGCGCTGGGAGTTTCAACAGGCTTCTCGTCGCCAGCTTGTTTAGCGGCCTTAGCTGCTTTGGCCTTGGCAATGGCTGCTGCAATCGGATCATCGGCCTTGTCACTGTCCTGCGCTGCCGGCGATTTTTCTGCTTTGGCTGCTTTGGCTGCTTTCGCCTTCGCTATAGCTGCGGCGACAGGATCTAGGCTTTCGTTCTGCGCATCTGCTTTTTTCTGTGCGGCTTTCGCTTTTGCTAAGGCAATGGCATCAGCAGCGACATCTTTCGATGGTTCTTGGCTGTCAGCATTTGCATCGGAAGCTGCTGCTTTTGCCGCTTTCGCTTTGGCAATGGCCGCGGCGATAGCGTCAGGTGGCGTTGCCGGATTCGCGGCGCTTTCTGGTCCTGCTTGGCGTTTGCTCTTCTCCGCTTTGGCTTTGGCGATCGCCGTGGCAATCGCATCGTTGCCTGCCGGTTTGGCCGCCGTTGTCGCCGGCTGCGTCGCTGTCGTTTCGGATTTGGCTTGCTTTAAAGCCTCACGCTTACGCCGACGTGCTTCTTCTTTTTCATGGGCTTCACGTTCCAAGCGTTCCTGGCGGAATTCATGGCGGGTGCGTGCAAGATCTGCTTTGCGTTTTTCTTGCTCAGCCTGAGAAATTTCTGTTTTGGCGTAGCGGTAGTACTGCACCAGCGGAATATGCGAAGGGCACACTTGCGCGCAGCAGCCGCATTCGATGCAATCGAACAAATGCAGGTCTTGCGCCTTATCAAATTCTTTGGCTTTGGCGTGCCAGTACAGTTGCTGTGGCAACAAGCTGGCTGGGCATACATCCACGCATTCACCGCAGCGTATGCAGGGCATGGCGGCATCTGCTGGTTCCGGTTCATTGACTTCAACCAGCAAGCAATT
Organism: Oceanococcus sp.; assembly: GCA_051252075.1. Taxonomy (GTDB): domain Bacteria; phylum Pseudomonadota; class Gammaproteobacteria; order Nevskiales; family Oceanococcaceae; genus Oceanococcus. Next base: position 20,975 of record JBPOFU010000003.1, read on the forward strand.
GGTGGCTTTCACCACAGGCACTTGATCGCTGGGTAAGGCAAAGCCCATCATGGGCCCGCCCATAATCAAACGGACTTTCTCTTGTGTGGTGCCGCCTGCATGGGCGATCAATTCGTGGACAGGGGTGCCTAAGCGTACTTCCAGATTCTGTGGCTGGCGTATGCCTGGCCCAGTCACCGTGAGGACCCGTGAGATCAAGGGCTGGCCGTAGCGCAATGCATTCCACAGCGCGGCTACCGTGCCGACGTTTTGCACCACGATGCCGATGTCTAGGGGCAAGCCTTCGCTGGGCACTTCTCGCCCGGTCAGTGTTTGTATAAGCTGCTTTTCGCCGCCTTGCGGATAGCGCGTCGCCACCACGCGAAGCTTCAGCGCGCTATAGCCTGCTTTTTCGATGGCGGCGCGCATAGGCGCGGCAGATTCCACTGCATTGTCTTCAATGCCAATTAAGCATTCTTGCGCGCCCAAAACGCGGCGCACGAGTTCAGCCCCAGCCACAATTTGATCCGCGCGTTCACGCATCAAGGCCGCATCGCAGCTGATGTAGGGTTCGCATTCGGCGCCGTTGATCACCAAAGTGTTCACTAAGGTATCGCGCCCAGGATTGAGCTTCACCGCCGATGGGAAGGCCGCTCCGCCCAAACCGACCAAGCCGGCCGCACGGACCCGTTCACGCAGGGTTTGCGCATCCAATGAAAAGGGATCTTCGCAAGCCGGCAGCGGGGAATCCGACAATGCTTGGTCCAAGCCATCGGATTCGATCACGATGGCCATGGCCGCCAAACCGGAGGGGTGCGGTACCGCGTGCTCACCGATAGCAACCACTGTTCCGGAGATGCTGGCATGCACAGGGGCGGCAATAAAACTGTCACTGTTGGCCAGCAATTGACCGCGCAGCACGCGATCGCCCACTTTCACTTCCGGGGTTGTGGGGGCGCCTATGTGCTGGCTTAACGGCAATATGACGCGACTAGGCAGCGGTGCAGGGCGAATTTTTCCTGCTTCGCCACGCAGCTTATGGCCATCCAGCTTGAGCCCGCCGTTGAAGCCTTCTTGTTTGCGAAACAGGCCGAACATTAGGCGGCGTCCTTCTGCGGTGGCGTCCAGGTCCAATTGGAAATGGTGGCTTTCACCGGCACCATGTCGATGCAATCAACCGGGCAGGGTGGTACGCACAGTTCGCAACCGGTGCATTCTTTTTCGATCACCGTATGCATCAGCTTGTTGGCGCCCACAATGGCATCCACAGGGCAGGCCTGTATGCACAAGGTGCAGCCTATGCAAAGGTCTTCATCGATGAGCGCGAGGTATTTGATGTCCTCAGCTACGCCGTTGTCTGGGTTGAGTGGCAAGGGGTCGCGCCCGAGCAGTTCGGCCAATGCCATAACGCCATCTTCGCCGCCTGGTGGGCATTGATTGATTTCGGCTTCTTCTTTGGCGATGGCCTCGGCATAGGGCCGGCAACCGGGGTAGCTGCATTGCCCGCATTGAGTCTGCGGCAAAATCGCATCAATTTGATCAACTAAGGGGTCGCCTTCGACCTTATAGCGCACCGATGCCACGCCCAGCGCAACGCCAAAAACTGCGGCAAGACTGCCGAAAGCGAGTATGGCTGTGAGCATCAGACGAGGCCCGAAAAGCCCATGAAGGCCAATGACATGAGGCCGGCCGTGATGAGGCCTATGGGTGCGCCTTGGAAGGATTCAGGCACATCAGCAACGGCAATGCGTTCACGCATGGCGGAGAACAGAATCAGCACCAGAGAAAAGCCCAGCGATGCGCCCAAGCCGAACAAGGCCGACTCAATAAAGTTGTGCGCTTCACGGACATTGAGCAAAGCCACCCCGAGCACCGCGCAGTTGGTGGTGATCAGCGGCAGGTAAATGCCCAAAACCTCATGCAGCAGCGGACTGGATTTGCGTACCCACATTTCGGTGAGCTGCACGACTGCGGCAATGACCAGGATATAGCTGATGGTGCGCAGGTATTCCAGGCCCAAGGGAGCCAGCATGTACTGCTCGACCAAATAGGAACTCACGGATGAGAGGGTTAAGACGAATGTGGTCGCCAAAGCCATGCCCATGGAGGTTTCTACTTTTTTCGACACGCCCATAAACGGGCACAGGCCCAGAAACTGGACCAGTACGAAATTGTTGACCAAGACAGTGCCAACGATGATGAGTAGGTAATCGCTCATGGTGTGCGGAGTTTAGAAAGTCGCCGTTCTCTTATGCAATATTGTTAGGAAAAGATAATGTTGATATTCGAAAATGTTTGCCAATTGAGCATGCCCGCTAAGCGGGAAGCGGCTTGGCATGTCCGTTTTCAGACGCGCTCGAGCACATCCATGTGGCGCTCTACAGCAGACGTCCTGTCTGCTGAAGGTCTGTAAACGGACTTGTCTAAGCACCCTCAACGGAAATTCGGTCTGGTCTACGCTTTATTTTACCTTCATTCCCGGCTGCGCCCCTTCGTCCGGACTGAGGATAAACAGCTCTTTGCCTCCAGGTCCGGCCGCGAGCACCATGCCCTCAGATGAACCAAATTTCATTTTGCGGGGTGCCAGATTGGCTACAACTACAGTTAAGCGGCCTTGCAAGTCTTCCGGCGCATACGCCGCCTTGATGCCTGCGAACACCTGCTTTTCGCCGCGGTCACCGACATCTAGCGTCAAACGCAGCAGCTTGTCCGCGCCCTCAACATGCTCGGCTTTGGCGATACGGGCAATGCGCAGATCGATTTTCTGAAAATCCTCAATACTGATGCAGTCATCTGCACTGGCTTGAGGCGCTGGCTTGGCGGCTTTGGCTTTTTCGGGCTTGTCTTCGATTTTGCCGGCAGCTTCTTGATCCAGCATCGCTTGTACTGCTTTGGGGTCGACCCGCTGCATCAAGGGTTTGAAGTCGTTGATCAATACATCCAATAGCGGCTCAGCACGTTTGTCCCAGCTTATTTCTGCATGACGGAATAAATCGGCCACTTTGGCTGCGGTTTGCGGTAGGACTGGGCTGAGGTACAAGCTCAGCAAACGGAACAGGTTCAGTGCCGTGGTGCAAATCGCTTGCAGGGCCTCATCGCTGCCCTCTTTTTTGGCCAGTTTCCATGGCTCTTTTTCGGCCACATATTGGTTGGCTTTGTCCGCCAGTCCCATAATGGTCCGCATCGCGAGTGAGAATTCGCGCGCTTCAAAGGCGGCTGCTATGTCGTCGCCCGCGGCGGCAAATTCCTCAAACAATGCGGGGTTGTCCAAGGTCTCACTGAGGTGACCATTAAAACGCTTGCTAATGAAGCCGGCGGTGCGGCTGGCGATGTTGACGTATTTGCCGATCAAATCGGAATTGACCCGGGCCTGGAAGTCTTCCAAGTTGAGGTCGATGTCTTCTACCGCGCTGTTGAGCTTGGCGGCAAAGTAGTAACGCAGGAATTCCGCAGGCAAATGATCCAAATAGGTGCGCACTTGGATAAAAGTGCCGCGCGATTTGGACATCTTGGCGCCATCTACGGTTAGAAAGCCGTGGGCAAACACGCCGCTAGGCGCGCGGAAACCCGCACCGTGCAGCATGGCGGGCCAAAAAAGAGTGTGGAAATAGGTGATGTCTTTGCCGATGAAGTGGTACACCTCGGCATCGGAATCTGGGCCCCAATAGGCGTCGAAATCCAAGCCTTCGCGCTTGCACAAATCGGCAAAGCTGGCCATGTAACCGATAGGCGCATCCAACCAAACATAGAAATACTTGCCCGGTGCGCCTGGGATTTCAAAACCAAAATAAGGCGCATCGCGGGAAATGTCCCAATCCTGCAAGCCACTTTCAAACCATTCGCGCAGTTTTTTGCGTACCGCCGGTTGTATGGGGGCTGTGTCCAGCCAGTTTTCCAGCCATTCGGTGAAATGCCCGAGTTTGAAGAAGTGGTGCTCGGATTCACGCTGTATCGGCGTGGCGCCGGACACTGCGGATATGGGGTTCTTCAAATCCGTTGGGCTGTAGGTGGCACTGCAGCTTTCGCAGGAATCGCCGTATTGGTCTGGCGTGCCGCATTTCGGGCATTCGCCTTTGACGTAGCGGTCCGGCAAAAACATGTTCTTTACGGGATCGTATGCTTGTTGAATGCTGCGCTTTTCTATATGCCCAGCCGCATCCAAGCGCTTATAAAAAGTGCTGGCGAGCTCGCGGTTTTCGTCGCTGTGGGTGGTGTAGAAGTTATCGAAACTGATATGAAAATCAGCATAGTCGCGCCGTTGTTCTGCGCCCACTTGCTCCACCAATTGCTCGGGAGTGAGGCCCTTTTTCTCTGCCATCAACATAATCGGCGTGCCGTGCACGTCGTGCGCGCCGACAAAACGACAATCGTGGCCAAGCAAGCGTTGAAAGCGCACCCACACATCGGTTTGGGTGGACTCCAGCATGTGGCCAAAGTGCAACCCCGCGTTGGCGTAGGGAAGGGCGTGGGTGACGAGTAAACGGCGCATGGCGATCAATGCTGTGGGCAAACCCGTTATTTTACAGGACTTGGCGAGGCGCCCGTGGATTCGTCGCTGGATTCGATAAAGTCTGTACTGCGGTAGGGGGGGGTACGCTCTGTTCCTAGCGGGTTTTCATCTCGCAGGCCATGATTTTTTGAACTCTCGCTGTTTGTCCATAGGGGAGTTTTCTTAGGCTGGTAAGATGCGCGTCTTTACTTATATGGAATCGACGCATTGATTGATCGCGCCGCTATTGAATTGGCATTGCAGGACTACCGTGACGACGTTATCCAGGACGGTCTGGCCGGTTTTGTCGATAACATCAGTTTCGATGCTCAAAACATACGCTTCGATGTAAATCTGCCATTTGCCGCGCGGCGCTATGCGCCACAGCTGCGCCAGTCACTTGAGCAGCAGTTGCAGTCGCTGCTAGGTGAGCGTGAATTACAGGTACAGATCGATTGGCGCATAGCAGCGCAAGGCGTGCAGGGCAGCTTGAAGCCCTTGCCCGGCATCAAAAACATTATTGCGGTTGCTTCTGGCAAAGGCGGTGTGGGTAAATCCACAGTGTCTGCCAATTTGGCCTTAGCTTTAGCCGCCGACGGTGCCGCTGTCGGTCTTCTGGATGCGGATATTTACGGTCCCAGCCAGCCGCGCATGCTGGGTGTGTCCGATGCCAGGCCCGAATTGGTACAAGGCAAAATGATGCTGCCTGTTGCGGCTCATGGCATTGCTTTAATGTCGCTGGGGCTGCTGGTCGATGAAGAGCAACCGACAATTTGGCGTGGCCCTATGGTGACGCAGGCTTTGCATCAAATGCTCAGCGAAACGCGCTGGCCGGAATTGGATTACCTCATTATTGATATGCCGCCAGGCACGGGTGATACCCAGTTGTCCTTGGCCCAGCGCATACCTGTCAGTGGTGCGGTTATCGTGACCACGCCACAAGACATTGCGCTATTGGATGCTCGTAAAGGGCTGAAAATGTTTGAGCAAGTCGGGGTCAACGTGCTCGGCGTGGTGGAAAATATGAGCACCCATATCTGTTCTCAGTGTGGCCATGAAGATGCCGTTTTCGGCAGTGGTGGTGGTGAGGAGATGGCGCAACAATTTAATGTGCCCTTGTTGGGTAAATTGCCGCTGGACTCGTCCATACGCTTGCAAGCAGACAGCGGCCAGCCCACCGTCGTTGCAGATCCGGATAGCCCCTTGGCGTTGGCGTATTTCAATGCGGCAAGACGCAGCGCGTTTGTGCTCAGCCAAACAGAAGACGCTGCATTTCCTGAAATCGTGGTTGAGTAACCACACCGTTAGAAGAGTGATCAGATGAGTATCAAATCCGACCGTTGGATTCGGCGTATGGCGGACGAGCACGACATGATCGAGCCGTTCGAATCGGGCCAAGTGCGTAAGCGGGGCGACAGCTCCATCGTGTCATACGGCGTTTCCAGTTATGGCTACGACGTGCGTTGTGCCGATGAATTCAAAATTTTCACCAACATCAACTCTGCGGTGGTCGACCCCAAAGCCTTCTCCGAACAAAGCTTTGTCGACTTTAAAGGCGATGTTTGCATCATTCCGCCAAACTCATTTGCCTTGGCGCGCACGGTGGAGTATTTCCGTATTCCACGCAGCGTGCTGACCATTTGTTTGGGCAAAAGCACATATGCGCGTTGCGGCATTATCGTCAATGTCACCCCGCTGGAACCTGAATGGGAAGGCCACGTGACTTTGGAGTTTTCCAACACCACGCCCTTGCCCGCGAAAATCTACGCCAACGAAGGCATTGCGCAAATGCTGTTCCTAGAATCGGATGAGGTGTGCGAAACCTCGTACCTCGATCGCAAAGGTAAATATCAAGGCCAGCAAGGTGTCACCTTGCCGCGCACCTAATGGCTAAGTTTTGCCAATTTGCGATCCTACTATTGAGCTTGGGGTTTGTCGCGTGCCAACCGCAGCAGCCGACCGCGCCAGTACAGGCATCTAAACAGTGGGCCTCAGTTGACGATCTCGTGATCGAAAATGCTTGGGCGCGCGCCACGCCGCCCAGCGCCAAAGTTGCTGCGGCCTATCTGCAGATTCGAAATACCTCAAAGTACCCAGCACGGCTGCTCGGTGGCGAATCCAGCCGAGCTTCCAGCATCGAAGTTCATAGTATGTCCATGCAAGACGGCATGATGCGTATGCGGCAGTTGGAGTATCTCGAGATTCCTTCGGGGCAAAATGTAGCCTTGGCGCCAGGGGGCAATCATTTCATGCTGTTTGGCCTAGATGGCCCATTGCTGGACGGTCAAAGCTTAAGCGTCACGCTTGTTTTCGCAGGCGAGCATCGCAAAAGCATCGTCTTGAGCGTGCGTCGATAAGTACGCGGTGCGTTGTGGCTGGCTAGGGTGGTATAAAGCTAGCAAATCGAGGATGGCGCAATCAGCGACGGTATCGATTACCGTACAAGACAATATGAACTGGCTGAGTAAAATATTCCGGCTTCCGGCGGAACAGCGAAGACCCTGGCCATTTGCGCTGGATAAACGCATTGTAGCTTGGTATTCAGTTTATCTTGAGCAGCGCCACATCGATGCGCCGCAAACGTTTTCGCAATGGTTTGGGCTGGTGTTCTTGCGCTCTGAATGGGAGACCAAACACAGTTCATTTTACCCCCTGATAAGCGCCTTGCTCCATCACTTGGGCATGGGCGTGCTCAAAATTCAAGCGCTGTGGGCGCAGCTTATGCACTTTGCTGCGCCGCAGGGTTTGGATGCATTGATGCCGGCGTGGGTACAAATTCCCAAATGGCTTATTGCGGTTTTGATGATTGTGGTCTGCGTGTTCGCTGCTTTTGTGATCACCACGCCTATGGATTGGAAAACACAGTTCGGCTTCAGTGGGGGCATGTTTGCGGTTGCGCTCATCTTGCGGCGCTATGAAGGCCGCATGGCATCATTGCTATTGATTTTTTTGTCGGTGATCGCCTCATTTCGTTATTTTTGGTGGCGGGTCAATAGCACTCTCGATCTGGATTCTTTTACCGAGCTGTTTTTTGGACTAGGCCTATTCGCGGCAGAAATATACGCATTGTTGGTTCTGCTCTTAGGGTATGTGCAGACCGCTTGGCCATTGCGCAGACCCACAGCGGTTTTGTCAAACGATAGGTCTATGTGGCCAGAAGTCGATATCTATATTCCGACTTACAACGAGTCGCTTGACGTGGTGAAACCCACGGTTTTCGCAGCGCAGAACTTGGATTGGCCTGCCAATAAACTGAAGATACACATTCTGGACGATGGGCGGCGCAGTGAATTTCGTGATTTTGCGCAAGCCGCTGGGGTTAACTATTTGACCCGTCCCGATGGGACCCACGCCAAGGCAGGCAATTTGAACCACGCCCTGACCAAAACGTCCGGTGAATTTGTTGCCATATTTGATTGTGACCATATTCCGGTAAGCAGCTTCCTTACCACCACGATGGGGTGGTTTCTTGTGGATGCGAAGTGCGCCTTGGTGCAAACGCCGCATCACTTCTTTTCACCCGACCCGCTGGAACGCAATCTTGGCACCTTTCAGCGCGTGCCCAACGAAGGGCGGCTGTTTTATGGCCTCATCATGGATGGCAACGACTTGTGGAATGCGTCGTATTTCTGCGGATCTTGCGCGGTGTTACGGCGTAAGCCTTTGGAGGAAGTCGGTGGCATCGCTGTAGAGACTGTGACGGAAGATGCTCACACCGCATTAAAGATGCACCGACGTGGTTACAACAGTGTCTATATCAACAAGATTCAGGCGGCAGGCTTGGCCACCGAGAGTCTGGCGGGCCACATAGGTCAGCGGATTCGCTGGGCACGTGGCATGGCGCAAATTTTCACTGTCGACAATCCGCTGCTTGGCAAAGGGCTCAGCTTGTTTCAGCGACTGTGTTACAGCAATGCGATGCTGCATTTCTTTCATGGCTTGCCGCGGATTGTGTTTTTAACGTCGCCACTGGCCTTTCTGTTTTTCGGTATGCACATCTTCAATGCCGATGCAATCTTGGTAGCGGCGTATGTGCTTCCGCATTTATTTCACGGCACAACGGCGAACTCTCAGATTCAATCGAAGTTTCGCCATGCCTATTGGTCAGAGGTCTATGAATCGTTGTTAGCGTGGTACGTAGCCATTCCAACGACGCTGGCGTTGATCAATCCGAAATTCGGCACTTTTAACGTTACGGACAAGGGTGGTCAGGTTGAAAGCAGCTTTTTTGACTGGCGCATTTCCGTGCCCTTCCTCGCCCTAATTGGCCTTGGTTTTGGCGGCGTGGTCATGGGTTTGGTGCGATTGTTTTTGTGGGATGTCGATGAGCCCGCCACAGTGATACTCAATTTGACTTGGGCGACCTACAATTTGTTGATTTTAGGTGCGGCCGTGGGCGTTGCCTACGAAAGTCGGCAGGTTCGACAGTCTCATAGGGTGGACTGGAAACTACCGATTACGCTGGCCCGAAAAGGGCAAGCCATCAACACCGGGCATTCCGTCGATGTATCGCTGGGCGGTATGCGTGCACATTTACAGGCCAGTGGTTTGTTCAGCGTCGGGGATGTGGTGGTTGTTGGATTGCCGGATGAGGCGAAAATGGCTGATTTCGAAGCACGGGTGGTTGCGAGCCGTGAAAACGAAGTGGCGCTACAGTTTTTGAATATGAACATGGAGCAGCAGCGTGCTCTCATACACTGTACTTTTAGCCGCCCAGACGCATGGGTCGAGGACGATAAGCCCGCAGACAAGCTAAGTTCTGTAGTCAGCTTAGTGGGGATTTGGAGATTGGGGCTACAAGGATATGCTGCGTTTTTCCGTCGCTGCAGGGATGGTTTGGCGAGTAATTTGAAGACATTTGTGAATCGTCGTTTGAGGGTTGAAAGCTAATGGGGATTTGGAGCCTCTATTTTCTAAGCAAGCTTGGTTTGCACAGTCAGGCATTGATCGCCATGGATTGGCGGATCAATCTGGCTTTCGCTCTGATTCTCGTTATGCCGCTAAGGCCTTGGTTGAGCGTCACCCGCCATAGCATCGCAATACCTGTGGGTGTGGCCTTGCTTTACCGTGAAAGCCACTTGCCACCCTTTAACCGCTTTGTCGCTGAGTTCGAGGCGATCAGCCAGTTTGATGGCTACTACCTGCTCGAATTGGCAGGGCGCTTTGTTAGCCCCACCGCGGTTTTTGTCTTCTTTTTGGCGGGCGTTGCGTACTGGATGCTGTCATGCAAACTGCGTATGGGCAGCTTTGCGATGCTCGGCATCTTACTGCTGCCTCTGCACGCATATTGGTTACAGACCGTGCAAGCGCCCAGCGCGCAGCCCAGCCTGCAACAGGTGAGCGGACGCGACACGGAGTCACCGGGTACACGTTTGTCGACATTCTTCAGTGACGAGCGTCTGCGACAGACACGCTTTGAGCCTCTAAAAGCCGACGGCGCAGAATTCGACATTGTCCTTCTTCATATTTGCTCATTGGCTTGGGATGATCTCGACGCCTTGGATATGTCGCAGGCCGCGTTGTTTCAACGTGCACATATAAAGTTCAATGCGTTCAATTCTGCGGCAAGCTACAGCGGCCCTGCGGCGATACGGCTGCTTCGCGCCAGTTGCGGCCAACTGCCTCATGAAGAATTGTATTCCCCAGCGAACAGTCAGTGCCTGTTGATGCAGCAACTGTCACAAAGCGGATTTCAAAGTCGTATTGCGATGAATCATACGGGTGAGTTTGGTGGCTTTCTAAACGATCTGGTGCGTTACGGCGGAGGCAGTTCCAGCGTTCTAGCCAGCGATGATTTACCTCGCACCATGCGTCAGTTTGATGGTGATCCCGTGTACTCCGACTTGGCTGTGTTGAAAAAATGGGCTGCTGACGCCGGCGAACGCCCTGAGGTGCTTTACTACAATTCCACCAGTTTGCATGATGGAAATCGATTGCTTGATCAACCTCGCCTCAGCAGCATTGGCAGTTACCCGATTCGAGTACAGCGCTTATTGGAGGATCTCGAGGGGTTTTTAGCGTCCTTGACTTCGCGTCCCCGCCCCACTGTGGTCGTGCTGATTCCTGAGCACGGCGCGGCCTTGCGAGGAGATGATCAGCAGATTGCGGGTCTGCGGGAAATTCCAACCCCGAGCATCAGTTTGGTTCCGGTTATGGTTTTTTTGGCGGGTTTGCCATTGGCTAATACGCCTTTGATCATCGATGAACCCACCAGCTATTTTGCGCTCAGTGAGCTGCTAGCTCGATTCGTAAGCCTCAGTCCATTCGCGGTCGATGCGCCACCACTGCAAAATTATGTCGATAAATTGCCGCGCACGCGATACGTTGCGGAGAACAATGGCATGGTCGTTATGAGCAACCGCTCACAATTTCTACAGCGGGACCCCAATGGGCATTGGGAAGTGCTCTCTTCCGGTCTTGGTGATCGCGTGGCGACAGCGAACGGTGTGCAAGTCGAGCCGAACCCACCTTAGTGGTATGGGCTGATCGGTTTGGGAGGAACGTACAGCGGTGACCGACTGCGGCCCAAACTTGAACGTACATAAAGTTGTAGGAAGTCCGGTTCGTAGAAGGCGGAGCGATCCTGGGCATAACTGACACCAACGACCCAGTCGGTCAGCCATTGATACTCGCTGCTGATGCGCCAGTTCACACTGTTGCCAGAGCCCTTGCCGCCGCGATAGATGGGGTCTTCACCCAGCTGGATGGCGGCCTGTTGTAAATCAGGGCGTCCAGGGTAATAGTCAGCATCATCTTCGTTGGAGCGCGAATAGGCCACGCTGGCGCGGATCTGATAGCTCCAGCGCGGCGTTATTAGTCCGCGCAAGTCCAAAGGCAGGGCTATGCTGAGATAAGACTGTGGGCTGTAGTAGCCACCATGTCCAAAGCTATAAAAGCGTTGGTTGTTATCGTAACTCCAGTAGCTCGCGCTCAAGCCGACAAAAAATTCAGCAACTGATTGATTCAGAAGTTTGATGTCGCCACCAACACGACTGAGGATGGCGGAGTTATCTGCTATATTTTTGCCGCTGAGTTGCTGCCAGTCGATGCTGAAAAAATAGTCGTAACGCGCTTCGTATTTGGCGATATCAAACGAGAGGACTTGCGCCAGTGGCGCGCCCCAAAATGTACCGGACACTGGGTCGGTGGCTCCGGCAAAGGAAAGCAATGTGCTGGTTTGGGCGCGCTGCTGTAAGCGAGCGCGGATGTCATGACTGCCCCAGTTGTCCGTGTAGGCGATGCCGCCCACCCATTGCTGGCGCTCAAAGCCCACGGGTGTGAGCCCAAGGTCAAGTGACCAGTGCGCGTTGCTGTAACCCGCGCCAAGGGCCACGCCATTTTCCAATTGAGCCGTTGGCGGCAACAGCGGTTGCCGTTGTGCACTGGCGACGGTGGCGAACTGAGCGTACTCCGCGGCACTTTGTGCGTTCAGTGTGCCGGCAGTTACCCGCGTCGGTTCGAGTTTGATGAAAGCGTTGTCGACCCAGTGGGGTGCCCAGTGCAATTCAACAGTCAGTTGTGTCAAATCCAAACGTGAAACACCCGAATCTCCGGGCTTACGGACGCTATCCAAGCCAACGCCGGCCCAAGCCGTGCGGCGCGTGATCAAACGTTTTTGCGCTTCTTTGACGCGCTGTTTGTCATCACTGCTTGTCAGGTGCCTTAGAGCGTTCGTATAGGCCTGGTCAGCCTTGGCGTATTGTCCCGAGGCTTCCGCGAGTTCGCCTTCTAGCCAATAAATTGGACCGAGGCTTTCCGACTCTTTGCTTAGCGCTTGCAGACGCGTCTTCGCGGTCTCAGGGTCGATGGCATACCAGCGCCGCAGTGCATCCAGCCGAGTCGACAAGCTGGTTGATGAATGCGCCCACAGCGCTTCCAAATTTTTAGCCGCACTGCCCTTTTCGCTGTTTGCCAGCAGGGTGTCGATCAACAGCAATTGATCTTCCGGCCTTGCTTCGGCGTGGCGTACCAGAAGTTGTAGCCAAGCTATGGCCTTGTGTTGTCGCTTTAGTGCCAATTCGCCTTGTGCGAGCGTGCGTAGCGTTGCCGCATCGCGTTCGCTGGAGTCACTTCGGCTTTTTAGTTCATCGACCAGTGCAGTCAAACTCGGGCGCCCGTTGGGTGTTTGTTTTGCGCCTAGTCGATAGTCAATTTCTAATCGGCGCAGTTCGATCCACAACTGTGCGCGGCTAACCATATCCGGCAGTGCCTCAAATTGTGACTCGATACGCGGGAGCAAGTCGCTGACCGCAGTGTGGCGTTGCAAGTCGGCGGCCAATTGCAGCTGGGTTACTAGGCCGTCTATGGTTTTGGGGCGTTGTTGTGCCCAGCGGGAAAATTCTTGCCACGCGACCTCAGTCGCACCGAAATTATTCTGGCGGGCAGCAATACGCCTGCGGCGCTCCCAGTCGTCGCCTGCGTATTTCGCACAAAATCCGGCAGTTACAGCATCGTTGGCTACATCCAAGCAGCGTTCGAAGAGCAGGCGTTGCATCATGTCCCGGTGCTTGTCCTCAAGCTGAACGCTGGCAATAGACTGCAGGCTTGCTAGGGCCGTATCGGCCTGTTCGGCTGCATCTTGCACCAAGGCCAGGGCATACAGCGCCTCAACTTTGTCTTGGGCTGCTGCTATACCACTGTGCATCAGATTTATTGCCAGTTCCGGGAGGTCTTGGTCTAGGTAGCGCTGTGCCAATGTAAAGCGCATCCAAATATCGTTAGGAAAGGCAGATACGGCTTGTCGAAGTATGGCCATGCTTTTACTGGTGTTGCCCTGAGCGTCCAGCGCGTCGACGTAGTCTTGATAGTTCCCGCTGCTGGCGTCAGGGTGGCGCAGGAGTTCGTCGTAGGCACGATTGGCGGCCTGATATTCACCGCTCTGCACCAGGCTGGCTGCGCGTAGGCTCAGCAATCGGTGTTTCAAGTCGCTGCTGAAAGCTGACTTAGGCAGCTTGTTTAATTGAGCAAGAGCCTCTTCAGGCATGTTCAATGAGAGATAAAGGCGTGCGGCCACTTCCTGCATTTCCGCATCGCGGGGAGCTGCGCGCAAGCCCGATTTGACCTGTGCCACTGCGGCATCGGTCTGACCTTGCTGAATCAGCAATCGAGCTAAGTCGTAGCGCAACCAAGCATCTGCCGGCAATCGCCGGATCGCGCTTTGTAGCTGTCGAAGTACAGCATCTGATGGTGGTGATTCCTGCTGCAGCGCTGAGGCCGCTCGTGCTCGCGCGCGTTGTCGATAGGACCGATCCAGCGCTGCGCGAAATTCTGAGTTTGACTTGTCGTGTTGCAGATAGCTCTGCAGCATGCGCTGACTTAAGCGTGTCGACGGAATGGCGCGTAAGGCGGTGCGCCAAATTTCCAAAGCACTGGATTGATTGACATTCGGCTGATTGATCAGCGTTTTCAGTAGCGGCAGTGCCTGTGCTGCGGTGCGTGGAGATGAGGCCAGTAGCTCTGCATAAGACAACTGGTAATCAATGTCCTCAGGATACTGTTCAGAGTAACGTTGATATGGCTCTAGACTTGGCTTATTGCCAGCGCCAGCCAGCCGCTGCAGCCTGAGGTACTCAACGCCCAGCCGGCCTTGTGGCGGTCCATCTGGGAACAGCTGCTGCAAAATAGCAAACGCCTTGTCATATTGATCGCGGTCAGTTAGCAGTTTGAGTTTGGCCATATCCAGGCGATGCTGGGTGGCGATGCGGCATTCAAGGTTAAGTGCTTGGGTAAGATCATGCTTAGGGATGCGTTTTTGCATGCGGCGAACGATGTCAGCGCAGCGCTGCGGCTCACCCATACGAATGCCAGTCATGCCCAACTGGTAGTAGATGCGGGGATTGTCGGGTTCAACCAGTAAATGTTTTTCTAGCGCGGCTCTGGCCAAGTCGCCACGGCCATTGTCTTCCCAATAGCGTGCATTTTCGACCAATTGCGTGACTGCTTGAGGCCCGGCTGCAAGCACCAAGGCTGGCGCAAACAGGGCGGCCGTCAGTGCGAATCGGAAAAGCATGCTTAGCACTAACATCCGCTCTCCCACCGGGGTTGCAGCTCACCTGTCGGTCCGAAGCGAAACTCCCCTTGATGCCAGCCTTGTCCGAATAAGCCCAGCATTTGTTGGTAGTAGGCCTGAGCGGGAATGGGTTTCGCTTTTAGTCGCAACAGTTGAAGTTGCAGTAAGTCCGGATCACCTGTGCTTGCCAAATAGGGCAGTAAGGCGGCGGAAAACCCACTTGGTCCCGTGCCGGAGCGCTCTTTTGCGTGTGCTTGCTCTGGCGGCACTCCGGTTTCCAGAACAGCGTGTTTCATGCCGCTGAGCGCATTCAGCAAAGATGATTTTCCAGGGTGTTGAGGGTGCAGCATGCCCAGCCAGAGATACACCCGGATCGCGTCATAACTGCCAACGCCTGCCGTTGCTGTATCGCTACTAAATCCGTCGGCTTGCGCGTAGCTCACCCAATCCGGTGCGAAGCCATTCAGGCTCGCCTGTGAAATCATTTTTTCAGAGCTTTCTAAGATCGCCGCCCAGGGAGTGCCGGGTTTGCGCGTTGCGAGATAGCGCAAAACCTGGGGCGGGGCATAGCTGGGGTTCAGCCGCCAAGTGGCGGAGCCGTCATAAAAGCCGTGGGGCGCCGGCAATAGGGTAGGGCCCAGGCCGGGTAGCGTGTCCACTTCCTCACGCAGCACTCGGCTAGCGAGTAATTCGCCCAGCGCTTGATAGTGAGGCGATTGCCAAAGCCTGCCGGCTTCAAGTAGGGCGTAGGCCATCCACAAATCGGCATCGCTGGCCGGATTGCTATCCAATACTGCCCAGCGACCGTCTGGTTTTTGTCCCCACAGCCAAGCGGGCAAGTGCGCGGTTAAATCGCCTTGCGCCAGATTGGCTTGGGTCCATTTCAGTAGGGATTCAAAAGTTTCGCGGTCGTTTGCAACCAGTGCAAACAGCAGGGCATATGCTTGCCCTTCCGAAACCGTGCGGCCATCAGCGCTTTGTCGATCGACAACGCGCCCGCTGTCGTCCAGTAAGTGGGTTTTGAATGCATGCCATTGAGGCCACGGGCAACTGCCCTGTATGGCCGGTACTGCTGCTTGCTCGGCTGTACCGCACGCGGTTAACAGCGCAGAAACGATGGCGCTCGCCAAAAGCTTTTTCAGCTGTGTACCGCAGCGGAACATGGGCATCTTCAAGCCATTCGAAAAGGCAGGCGCGGGGCTCACATTTTTAATCGTGCTGATGAAACCATACGTAGGGCTAGGAAGCAGACTAGCGCTAACAACATCGCGGTAATAACGCCCAAGGCCGATAATATCCAGGGATGGCGCGCCAAGAAGATCCATAGGCGGTCTCGCCAACTTAAGTTACCTAGGCTGTAGCTGGTTCCGTTATCGACCACATGAACAGCGTCGTCGGCAATCACCGCGGCCGTTCCTCGAATCAAATGCACCCGGCCCGGATCATCCAAAACGTTGGTCACTGCCAGCAAGGAGTCTGCGTTGGAGCCAACCAGGGCGACGACGGAACGCCCTTTCGCTAGCGGTGACTCATAACCCAAAACACCACCGATGGGCGCGCTGGAGAGCACGCTGAGTTTCACCGCTGCATTCGCCGCCTGCGGACTGCGTTGGGCTCTAAGGATCTTGCGCGAGCGGTTCAATATCAAAGATTCAGATTCGCTGTCCGTGCCAGCTTTGGCATCCACGCCTATGAGCAGTAGATCCCGCTCTATATCCTGAAGCTTTGAAACTGTAGTGACATCGAAGCGCGTGGCCACGACACCGGTCATTCTTGCCATTCGTCCAAGGACGAACAAACTGGCTTCTATGTCCGCGGCCGAATAGGCATCAGGCAGGACGATTGTAGTCCCCGACAGATCGGCGTAGCGGGTGAACGGATATCCGGCATTGGCGAACAGGGCCAAATTCGGCATGTCGACATAGTGCGAAAAACCCGTGAGATCTATCGATGAATCAGGGTCGATAGCGGCGTGAACGTCATCAGTAGGCGTGTCTTTGCAGCGATCACTATTGTGATAATCCAGGCTGAACTGGAATTGCATCTGATTGTCGCTATCAATTTGAAATGCAGGTATTTCTACATCGGATTGACGCTGAAAACGTTCGGCATTGAGTATCGGCAGGCGTAATTGAAATTCATCTTTAACCTGCGTTTCAGATTCCAGCCGGAAGGACTGCACAAAGCGCTGATTTATAAACACCGCGAGGCTGGAATTGTCTCGATCTATAGGTTTTGTGTAGCGGTACTTTAAATCCAAATCGATGACGCGCTCAAACCCTGTATAGAGATCGGGCGGAATGCGGGCATTGATTTTGATGGGCAAAGGTTGATGTCCTTTGACCTGCAAATCCAGTGGGTTTTCGACCAACTCATCGAAGCTGACTTTGCGGTCGGTGCGTATCCATTTTGGTACGTCGTAGAGCGCTCTTGCTGGCGGTTCAACGACAGACTCAATGATTGCCGATTGCCCATTCATCAAGGTGTGGCCATACACGGTGCCAATAACGGCTTGCCGCAACTGCGCTTCGTTCTTGCCGTGAAAAACCAGCACGCGCCGATGCGGCTGCTTTGGCTGTTGCAGTATGAAGACTCTGGGGCGGTCGGTCGGTTTTACATCCAAAGATTCCGGAATGGTGTCGTTGGTTAGCAGCATGAGGCCATGGCGTTCGGGCCATTGGTCTATGCGTACCGGGAATCGGGCGCCACGGTAATCGGCAAGTTTGCCAAACCATGAGGCAACAATCCCTGCAGATTCGATCATATTGGGTGTGGGCTTATCGCCAAATACCATTGGCAGCTGTAGGCGGCTATTGTCGCGTTGATCAAAAAATGGGGCGGGTAATGCGGACAGGCCGGCTCGAATTTCCAGTGGCAGCAAGCGCAGATCAAGGCCGCTATCCAACCCGAATTGCACCCATAAAGAGGAATGGGTCGCGTCTTCGCATTCCAGTGTGTAGTGCCCTATCAGTTGCAAGCTGAGTTGGTTGTAATCAGTAAACAGCCTCGGGTCGACGCTGATCGTATTGCGGATTTCCAATTGCGTGGAGCTGCCATCGATCGGAATCGTTTTGAGCATTTCGCCATTCAGACGCACGTTCACGTGTGACAGCCTAGCAAGCAGTGCCGGAGACACGCTCATATTCAAATCGAGGCTTGCCGCAACAACCGTTTCGTCAAGGCGTACCCCAAAAGCTAAGGAAACCTCGCTGCTGACGCCGCCCAGTTTCAGCGGCTGGCTCAACCCTAAATCACGAAACGAAAGTTTGCGTTGCACACTTTGTGTTGCTTCAGTCGCGAACCCGGTTTGGGATACAGCCAACAGAGCTACGAGAAAAAACTTGAACGCAAGTGTGTTTGGCAGCCGATTGAACATGACAAGAGTCGCAAAAAGTTCTGAAGGCTAAATGCTAACTGAAATAGGCTTTAAAGGTTTATCGACCGCGTGTTGTCGCTTAGTAATCGCAAGCCAGCGTCTGGGCAGTCGCTGGTATTCATGACTGCCCAGATTTATCGGAAATGCAAAATTACGATGCAGAAAGTCGCTTGCGCCCCAACTTCATGGCGCCACCAAGCAAAGCTTGATAGCCAGTCGGCAGGGTGCGTTGGAAGCTATCGATGACTTTGGCATCCAAGCCGACGAGCACGCGGCGAGCATCTTTTCGTACCGCTTTGAGGATGATCTTTGCCGCGTCTTCTGGGGTGGTGCGGAACATCTTTTCGAAATTTTTCTGGTTTGCGTTGCCGTCTACGCCAGTGAGCTCTTTTACGCTGCTGTTCATGCGGGCATCACGGGCGATATTGGTCTTGATGCCGCCGGGGTGCACGCAGGTTGCGGAGACGCCGCTGTCCATCATGTCCAATTCTTGGCGCAATGATTCAGTGAACCCGCGCACGGCGAATTTGGTGGCGTTGTAAGCACTTTGAGTCGGCTGGGAAAACAAGCCAAACACACTAGAGACATTAATAACGTGGCCGTCAGCGCTGCTGATCAGGTGTGGCAAAAAGGCTTTGGTGCCGTAAATCACACCCCAGAGATTGATGTTGACGATCCATTCGTAGTCTTCAACGCTGGTGCCTAAAACGCTGCCGCCTAGGGCTACGCCTGCGTTGTTGAAAACGAGGTTGACCTGGCCATGCTCGGCTACGACCTGATCGGCCCAAGCGAACACGGCGTCTTTGTTGGCGACATCAATAATTTGTTGGGTAATTTTTACCCCACTGTCTGCGAGCAGCTGCGTGGTTTCATTCAATCCCACTTCGTTCACATCGGAGAGTGCAAGGGCGCAGCCTTCGCTTGCTAATTGCAGCGCCAGTGCGCGGCCTATGCCTGAGCCTGCGCCAGTAATAGCGGCGACTTTTCCGTTAAAGGATTTCATGTTGGGACTCTCTGTAAATCAGCTGTGCAGTATGGAAGGGCGGATGGAAAAATACAAAAGGCTGGCCCAGCGCAATACGGCTAGACAGCCAAAGGGGATGAGATTAAGAGGCCTGCGTCACCGACTCCGGGAAATCTTCTAGCAGCTTTAGATACTGTCGATTGTCATGATCCCAAGGATGAAAATTGAACTTGAAGTAGTCGGCCCAGGGTTTGACCAGTTTGCGGGCATATCCGACTTCACCATAGGTGAGTCTGAAGAATGAGCGCCAGCCCTTGCGGTTGCTGAGTTCGCCTTCCAGTTTGAGCATGCGCAGAAAGTAGTAAGAAGTGACTGCCAGTAGAATCGGTGTTGCAATCAGCTGCCCGGTCACGCGTTCTGCATAAGCTCGAGCACCTTTGCCATACACTTTTTCCCACACATCAAATGCGACAGATTTGTGTTCGGTTTCTTCTAAGGCGTGCCAAGTCCAGACATTGGCGAAGGCCGGGTCTGCATTTTCTAGCATGCGGGGTTCTTTGAGTAAGCCGTCCGCCATGATCGCGGTGAAGTGTTCTAGCGCGATCGTGCCAGACAATTGCAGTGATTTCGGGGTCCATTTCTGAAACATCCCGAGCAGAGCTTTGACGAATTCTTCTTGTTGTTCAGTGCCTTGGGTTGCTGCGAAAACGGCGTCGTTGTAGTCCTCATGTTCGCGCCCATGCATGGCTTCTTGGCCGATGAATGCGGTCACGGCTTTTTTGAGCTCGGCGTCATCAATTTGGTCGCGGTGGTCTCGCATGCTCTTAATAAAGAAGCGCTCTCCAACAGGGAAGAGTATGGACAGCGTGTTCATAAATAAGGAAATGTGTTTTTCGCCGCCGTTCCAATCTAGGATTTTTTCGGTGGGTAGATCAAAACTAATGTCACGTCGCGTCGGGAGCACGTCGGCATTCTTGCCGGATTTGGGGGCATTTATGTTCGGTTTAGTCAGTGTGAGTTCAGCTTCCATTGCGTCACCTTTAAATAGGACATTGATAACAGTTACATAGATCAATGTAACCATTAATGTTGCAGTGCGCAAGAGTCAGGCACAAAAAAACCGAACTTGTAAGTGCTACAGGCTCGGTTTCATTGAGGTTCTTTTGGATTGGGGAGGCGCCCCTACAACTTACTCGGCGGCAGAGGTTTCCGCATCTGGCTCGCTGCTTGCGTCGGGCTGTGGGTGCAGCGCCTTCAGTGAAATGCCCAAAACCGGGTCATCTCTACGTTGTTGCTCCACTTTCACTAAGCGATACCCCAGTTCCGGTGCGACCCAAAAGCGGGTGGTTTTCTTAGGGTCGTTAATGCGTTCGACGCGTATGGTCCTGAACGTGCCCGCTGGCACGGTGATGGTTTCTTCCCCAGTAACGGCCAAGGTGTATTGCTTGATGCGGTCATCGTCGATGACGGTCACTACCAGACGACGTTCTTCTACCGGGAAGCTCATGCCTTCCACTAGGCGTAAGGCCTCGAGCTGCACCATGAACCGATCAACACCGCCCTCTGGCCATTCTCGTTCACTTCCGTTGTGATCGGTGACGAGGCGTTTTTCCGGATCGAAGCTGAGGCTGAAATTCTCGTCGCCAGCGCCGACGCCGCTGCGGTGATAACGAAAAAACCGTGGTTCTAAATGCGTGCCGACTTGGCAAAACTCACTGCGCTCGGTAATGCTGCCGGTGGCCCAACGAAACAACCAAGACGGTTTGGCGGTGTAGCTGTGCACATAGCAATCACCTTCGCCTTTCTCCAGGCTCACACTGGCCGTGCCCAGTTTGCTGTCGCCCCGATACAATTCAAAATCGGCGACAAATAAATCGAGTTGCTTGGCCGGTGCCAGCGATGCTATGCCTATCAAGCAGAAGAAAAGGGCCGCACGAATCATCAGTATTCTCCAATCAAAGGCACTGTAAGGGCCTGCCCATCGAGCCAGGCTTGGCCACTACTGTATGTCAGGCGACCACTGGCCGCCCAACTAAGAACCTCGGGATACAGTGCAAGTTCAACTTCGTCCATCACCCGTTGGGCGAGACTGTTCTGATCATCTTCTGGGCGAATGTGAATTTGGCCCTGCTTGATGACGGCCCCCGCATCCAATTCTTCGGTCACGTAGTGCACGCTGGCGCCGTGCTGGGCGTCACCCGCGTCTAGTGCGCGTTTGTGCGTATGCAGGCCGCGATATTTTGGTAATAGCGAAGGGTGAATGTTAAACATGCGCCCTTCAAATTGGCGGATAAAGCCGCCCGTCAAAATGCGCATGAAGCCAGCCAGTACAACGATGTCCGGTTGGCAGGCGTGCAAGGTCTCGGCTAAAGCCAGATCAAAGCTTTCGCGACTCTCAAATTCGGTGTGATTGACGATCGCGGTCGCCACGCCCAGGGATTCTGCTTTATCCAGGCCTGTTGCTTCTGGCCGATTGCTCAGTACCAATACGGGATCGGCTTGAATGGCGTCGATTTGGCAGGCTTGCAAAATAGCCTGCATGTTGCGTCCGGTGCCGGAAATCAGCACCGCCAAACGTGCTCGGCTCACCCCTGGAAAACGACGGCGTCGTCTTTTCGCACAGTTACGCTACCCAATTCGAACACTTCTTCGCCCGCTGCAACCAGCGCTTGTGTGCAGTGCTCCTGTTGTGCACGCGGCACGACTAAGACCAAGCCTATGCCGCAATTAAACGTGCGCAGCATTTCAGACTCGGCAATGTTGCCACCGCGTTGCAACCAATTGAAAACTTCGGGTCGTTGCCAAGAATCACGGTTGATCGTGGCCGAGAATTGCTCAGGTAGTACGCGTGGCAGATTTTCAGTTAAACCGCCGCCGGTGATGTGGCAAATGGCATTGATGCGATGATCATTGACTAAAGGCAGTACCGATTTGATGTAAATCCGTGTCGGTGCCATCAGCGCGTCCAGCAGCGGAACGCCTGCGCAGTCTTGTTGTACGTCTGCTTCGGTCACTTCTAAGACCTTGCGAATCAAAGAGTAGCCATTGGAGTGAGGCCCGCTGGATGCAAGACCCAGGACGACGTCACCTTCGCGCACTTTGCTGCCATCAAGAATATTGCTGCGCTCTACGATGCCAACGGTAAAACCGGCCGCATCGAAGTCACCATCGCGGTACAAGCCCGGCATTTCGGCAGTTTCGCCACCAACCAGTGCACAACCGGCATCTTCACAACCTGCCGCGACGCTGGCGATGACACGAGCCGCGACACCGCGCTCCAAGTGCCCAGTGGCGAAGTAATCCAAGAAAAACAACGGTTCAGCGCCGCTGACCAGGATGTCATTGACGCACATGGCGACCAGATCGCGGCCTAAACCATCCAGACGTTCATGATCGATGCCCAGTTTCAGCTTGGTGCCGATACCATCCGTACCGGAGACTAAAACGGGCTCTTTGTAGCCGCTGGGCAGTTGAAAAAGCCCGCCAAAGCCACCGATGCCGCCGAGTACTTCGGGGCGCATAGTGCGTGCGATGAGGGGTTTGATGTCTTCAACCAACTGATTTCCGGCATCGATATCGACGCCGGCATCGCGGTAACTCAGCGATTGACGGTTCTCAGGCGAGGTCATGGTGGCATAGAGGTGGGAAAACAAGGCGCATTGTACCTGCACCTATTACACTTGGGCTTTTGATTGCCACAAATCTCATGCTTGTGTTGCGTCTGTTGATTCTTGTTTTGAGCTTTTCCCTGTCTTTGGCGCATGCCAGCGACATGGCGCAGGCTGCTGGTTTTTACCAAGGGAGTTCGCCGCTGAGCGGGCGTGATCAAGCCGCTAGAGAGGCTGCAACCCGCGCCGCATTAGGCCAGGTTTTAACCCGCATGAGTGGCAATGTGTCGGTCAGCGTCAGCGATGAAGCGCAAGCCTTGATCGCCCAAGCCCCGCGCTTTGTGCGCAGTTTTCGGTTTGCCCAAGACGATATTCCAGCGACAGAAACTGAAGCAGCGCAAACGCGCCAGCTTTTGTTGGTGGATTTCGATGCTGCGGCATTGAATCGCGCGGCGCGTCAGCAGGGTTTGTCCTTGTGGGATGCACGTCGTCCGGTCACCGCAGTTTGGTTGCTTGGCCCAACTGAAAAAGGTCCGCGTCAGCTGTATGAACGCTCGCGCATTGAGCAGCGTCTGCCGGGTTTGGTGCAAGCCGCTGCGCGTCGTGGCTTGCCTATGCAATACCCGATGATGGATGAACAAGATCAGGCTGCGGTGAGTAGCTACGATGTGATTGGTGAGGATTATCGCCGTCTTGAGATGGCATCAGCGCGCTATCAAGCACGCCATGTGTTGTTGCTGCGTATCGAGAGCCGCGATGGCCTGTGGTATGCCTTGTGGTCTTTTTTGCGGGCCGACCAAGAGCCCCTGCGCTGGCGCAGTTTGGGAGAGGACCCCAGTATCGCTTTGTCCAGTGGCTTTGATCGCTACGCCGATGAATTGGCGGGACTGTACGCGCGGCGAGTGGCCGCAGGTTGGGTGCAGGACACGCGCCTGAGAGTGGTTGGTGTCAATAGCTTGAGCGCCTATGCGCGTGTGTTGTCGTATCTGGAAAATAGCAACTTGGTGCAGCAGATTGCGCCCAATGAATTGAATGGCGATCAGGTGGTTTATCAGCTGCGCTTTGAGGGTGAGACCAGTGATTTAAAGCGCAGCTTGAACAGCAGTGGCTTTTTGCGAGAAGAACTCGATCAAATCCCGCGTTTTGACTTCCCACAAGCGAATGATTCGGCAGCGCCTGGCGCTGCTCCCGAGCCTACGGCAGCACCCGTAACAGGCCTGAATTTCTATGCCATTACGGCGGATCCTGAATTGCGCTATAGGTATCTCGAATGATGTCAGAGCATCCTTGGGCTAAACCTTTGGCACTCAGCGCCAGTCTCATCGCGAGTTTGTGGCTGCTGCATTTGTTATCGCCGATTCTGTTGCCTTTCGTGCTGGGCGCAGCGCTGGCCTATTTGGGCGACCCGATTGTGGATCGCTTGGAAGGCTGGGGTTTATCGCGCACGGCGGGTGTTTGCCTGGTTTTTGGCTTGTTTGGCGGCGTGGGATTAGCCTTAACTTTGATACTGCTGCCAATGCTGATCGAGCAAGTTGTGCAATTGGTGCAAAAGACCCCCACTTTCTTATTGTGGTTGCAGCAAGAGGCCCTGCCTAAGATTGGGGTGGCTTTGCCGGAAGGCGCGCATCTTGATGCGGATTCCTTGCGCAAGGTTATTACTGAGCACTGGCAGAAAGCCGGCGATGTTCTAACTCAATGGGTGGGGCCATTGACGCGATCAGGCGGTGCCATGCTCGCCCTGGTGCTCAATCTGTTTATGGTTCCCGTGGTGACTTTCTATTTGCTGCGTGATTGGGATTTGCTGGTGGCCGAGATTAGCCGCCTACTGCCGCGGAAGGTTGAGCCCAAAGTGAATCAGTTGGCCAAGGAAGTCGACGATGTGCTGGGCGCATTTATCACCGGGCAGTTAATGGTGATGCTGTCCTTGGGCTGCTTGTACGCGGCGGGTTTGTGGCTGGCCGGCTTGGATTTGGCGCTGCTGGTTGGCTTTGCTGCAGGTATCGTCAGTTTTATTCCGTACCTAGGGCCGATCTTTGGCATCGTCAGTGCGGGTATTGCCATGCTGATACAGACTCAGGAATTGCTGCCATTACTAGGTGTCGCGGCCGTGTTCGGAATAGGCCAATTCTTAGAAAGTGTTTGGTTGACGCCATGGCTGGTCGGCGACAAAGTCGGCTTGCATCCGGTGACCGTTATTTTCGCGGTCATGGCCGGAGGTCAACTGTTTGGTTTTGTCGGCGTGATGTTGGCTTTGCCCGCAGCGTCAGGATTGGCCGTGTTGGTGCGACATCTGCGGGAACATTGGCTCGCCAGCGATTGGTATGCGGAAGCGGAGCTATCTGATTGGGTATCCCAAGATGACGTGGACGAGCAACCACCCGCATGAGTGTGAGTCAGCAACATTTGCGTCTGGAGCGCCCAGGCAACTCAGACTTTGCCTCGTTTTGGGCGGGGCCAAACCTTGCCTTAGTGGATGCGGTTAAGGCCTTCACGCTGAATGACGATGATGGTCCGCAATTGCTGCTGGGCCCCGCAGGATCGGGTAAAAGCCATTTGGCTCAGGCTTGCTGCCGCTTGCGTTGGGATCAATCGCGTCAGGCTGCGTATTTGCCGGTGGCGGATGCGCCCTTGCAAGAGGATTTGTTGCAAGGGTTTACGTCCGCTGGATTGATTGTGGTGGATGATTTGCAAGCGCTGCGACCCGCGGATGAACTGCCGCTGTTGCGCTTGGTTGATCGCAGTCGCGCGGCCAACGGAAAATTGCTGCTGTGTGGTCGGGTTTGGCCCGATCAGTTGGTTCTGCAAACACCGGATCTGCGTTCGCGCCTGCAATGGGGAGCGATGTTGGAGCTTAAAGCGCTGGATGAGGGCGGATTAGCGTCCATGTTGCAGCATCGTGCCAAGTTGCTAGGAGTGCATTGGTCACCTCGTTTGGCCGAGTTCTTGCTGCGTCGTGTGCCGCGTGACCCGGCGGCTTTGGTTGGGGTGTTAGAGCAGGCGTATCAACGCGCAGTGGAAACGGGGCGGCAAATCACTGTGCCCTTGTTACGGGACATTTTGGATACGTTGACCGCGCACGAATAAGTTGCTGGCGACGAACCAAACAGAACCCAAGGACATGCCGATAACCGCAGGCAAGCGAGCATCCAGGTTCACATACGCTTCCATTGCACAGTAGGCGATATAGCAGGTCGAAGCCAAAGTCGACCAAGCGTGGGTATAGACCTTGCCGCGAATCAGTCCGGGCAATGCGAATAAACCAGGGATGCTGAATAGGCCCATCACCACCGTGCCCATGCGGCTAGGCACCAATACGGTTGGCCAGAGCAAAAACACCAACATGAAACCGCTGGCGCTGACGGCTGCCAGGATGTGGAAAAAACGTGGAGTCATGAGGTGTGGGCTAAGAATGCGGGAGGCGCATTATACCCACAGCCATAGATCGCTAAGTGCGCAGACGAATGGCAGCGTCCGCTACGCGTTTGCCTAAGGCACGACATAGCTGAGCTTCTTCCTCGCTAATGCCAGTGCTGTTGTCGCCAAAACTGACGTGGCTTGCGCCATAGGGCGTGCCGCCGCTGCGGGTTGAACTGAGTGCAGCTTCGCTATACGGCAGACCGACCAACAAGCAACCATGATGCAGCAAGGGCAAGGCCATGCTGATGAGCGTGGACTCTTGGCCGCCGTGCATGCTGGCGGAGGAGGTAAACACTGCGGCTGGTTTGCCGCAGAGATCACCGTTCATCCATTGGCTGGCGGTGCCATCCAGGAAATACTTGAGCGGTGCCGCCATATTGCCAAAGCGGGTCGGGCTGCCGAGTATGAGGCCATCGCACTGGCCGAGTTCTTCCGCCGTGGCATAGATGGGTCCATCATGGGGTATCTCTGGGCTGGCTACTTGCGTGCTCGCAGCCACTTTCGGCACCGTGCGCAACACCGCTACGGCGCCAGTTTCCCCAACACCGCGGGCTATTTGTCGCGCCATCGCGGCTGTCGCACCGTGATGGCTGTAGTACAAAACGAGAACGCGTGTGCTCATGCGGACGTTGCAATGCCAGCTTGTTCAGGTGTGTACAAATGACATTTCACCCAATGTGGCCGATCTGATGCGCTGGTGTCCACGTCCACGGGCCGCTCATTTTTGCATTGCGGCATGGCATCGGGGCAGCGGGTATGGAAGGGACAGCCGTCGGGCATGGCCAGCGGGCTGGGCACATCGCCTTGTAGATGGGTACGCAGTGTCGCCTGAGCCGGGTCTGGAATGGGCACGGCCGACATCAGTGCACGGGTGTAAGGGTGTTGTGGGTTGGCAAACAGCTCATCGGCATCGGCCAATTCCACTAACTGGCCTAAGTACATCACCCCGACCTTGTGGGAGATGTGTTGTACCACCGCCAGATCATGCGAGATGAACAAAAACGAAATGTCGAATTCATCCTGCAATTGCTTGATCAGGTTGAGCACCTGCGCCTGAACCGACACGTCCAGCGCCGAGACCGCTTCATCCGCGACGATAAACTTGGGTTGCAGAGTTAAGGCGCGGGCGATACCGATGCGCTGACGCTGACCGCCGGAAAATTCGTGGGGGTAGCGGGACAGCACATGGGTGCGCAGGCCAACCACTTCAATCAAGGCTTCTATGCGTGCGCGGCGCTCAGATTCATCGCCGATGTTGTGCAAGTCCAGAGGCTCGCGCAGGGTGTCGAGTATGGTGCGGCGCGGGTTCAGCGACGCGTAGGGATCTTGAAAGATGATCTGCATTTCGCGGCGCCGGTGATACAGCGCTTTTGCATCCAGACCGGTGACATGGCCGCCATCCAGTTCTACCGTGCCGCTGGTGGGCTCATGCAGGCGCAAGATGGTGCGGCCCAAGGTCGACTTGCCACAGCCGGATTCGCCCACCAGGCCTAGGGTTTCGCCTTTGGCAATGGAAAAGCTGACTTCGTCGACGGCCTTCAGTACTTTGTGCTGGCGGGAAAACCAGCCATCTTTGATCGGAAAATGTTTGCTGAGTTTGTCGACCTTAAGCATGGCTGACACCATCCAAAGGGTTGTGGCAGGCCAATTGGCGTCCCGTGTCCGCGCACAAACTCAGTTCAGGTTGCTGTTGCTGGCAAATGTCTAAGGCCTGAGGGCAGCGCTCAACAAAGCGACAGCCTTGCGGCAAGTGCAGTAAATCAGGAACCATGCCCGCAATGGTGGGCAATTCCTCAAGTCGGTGTTCGCGTATGCGTGGCACGGAAGCCAGCAGACCGCCGGTGTAGGGGTGAGCCGGCCGCTTAAACAAATCGTCTATAGAGGCTTGTTCAATCAGCTTGCCGCAATACATCACGCAGGCTCTTTGGCAGGTTTGTGCCACTACGCCCAGATCGTGGGTGATCAGCATCATGGCGGTGTGAAATTCTTCCGACAGTTTGACGATTTGCTCCAAAACTTGAGCTTGTATCGTGACATCCAAGGCGGTGGTGGGTTCGTCCGCGATAATCAGTTTTGGTTCGCAGGATAAAGCCATGGCAATCATGACGCGCTGCCGCATGCCGCCGGACAATTGGTGCGGGTAATCGTCTATGCGTTTTTCCGGACTAGGGATGCCGACTTTGCCCAGCCACTCAATTGCGGTGCGGCGCGCTTGTTTGCGGGTGAGACCTTGATGACGGCGTAAGACTTCGCACAATTGCGTGGAAATAGTGAATACGGGATCTAGGGCTGTCATCGGCTCCTGAAAAATCATCGCGATATCTTTGCCACGACGCTTACGCATCTGGCGTTCGCTGAGCTTCAGCAAATCCTGCCCTTGAAACAGGATTTCGCCGCTGACGACACGGCCTGGTGGTGATGGAATCAGGCCCAGTATGGCTAGTGATGTGACCGATTTGCCGCAACCGGATTCACCGACGATACCGAGGGTTTCTCCCGGCATGACGTCAAAGCTAATGCCATCCAAGGCGCGCGCTATGCCTTTGTCGGTATTGAACTCCACGCACAAATCACGCACTTGTAACAGGGGTTGAGTCATTTGCAGGCCCTCATTACGACACCTTCTTGGGGTCGAGCGCGTCTTGCAACGAGTCCGAAAACAAATTGAAAGCCATCACCAAAATGAAGAGCAAGCCGGAGGCAGCGAGGAAGTTGTTAAAAATACCCACGGTCACTTCTTGTGTACTTTCCGAAATCATTAAGCCCCAAGACACGCCGTCCTGCACGCCCAAACCCAGGAAGGACAAGATGACCTCGGACTTGATGGCGGAGACAAAGACGATGGTCGCCTGTACCAACAAAATATGGGAGGTATTGGGCAGGATGTGGCGGAAAATAATGAGGTGTTGTGGCACACCTATGGCGCGTGCGGCCTCGACAAACTCCAATTCCTTAAGCTTCATCACCTCGCCGCGTACCACCCGCGCCGTGGTGGTCCAGAATGTCACGATCATGGCGATGTGCATGGCAAAGGGGTGCCCACCCAAAGCGAATGCGACCGCCGCGACAAACAGATAAAACGGTATTGAGTCCAGCGTGCCCTTCATCCAGAGGATGATTTCATCTATCCAGCTGCCGGCGAAAAAACCGGATATCGCGCCGAGCACAGCGCCTAGAATGGTGCTGAGTATGGCCACTGACAGACCGACTTCAAAGGCTGTTTTGGTGCTGAAAATGGCGCGTTCGAAAATATCTTGGCCGGAACGATTGGTTCCGAACCAATGATCGGCGGAAACCGGCAGCGCCGAGCTGTCTCCCAAGCTGTTCCAGTCTTGTCCCCACAGTTGTAGCCACACGCCTAACGCAATGACCAGATAAGCGAAAACCACGGCGGCAGCGCCCATGCCCATGCGGTCTCGCAGGAACTTTCGTCGCGCTTTGTCCCAAAAGGATTCACCAACGTTACGGCTCATTTGATTTCTACCCTGGGGTCGACCACGCGATACAAAATATCGGTGGCGATCAAAACCAGCACAAACAGTGCGGCGGTGGCCCCTACGACGGCCTTGAGTACAGGTTGATCGCCAGTGGTGATGGCGTCATAGGTGACTTTTCCAACACCCGGAATGCCAAAGTAGCTTTCGATCAGCAATGAGCCGGAAATCACCACCAAGGGCACCGAAAACATGATGCGGGTAATGATAGGGATTAAGCTGTTTTTCAGCACGCGCTTGAGCAGGATGCTGCTGGAGCTGGCGCCATAGGCTCTGGCGGTACGGATGTGGTCTTTGCTCAGCTCTTCCACAATCACCGCGCGATAAAAGCGTGTGTTGTATCCCAAAGAGACAAAAACAATGGCCATGGTCGGCACGGTCACGTAATACAGATAATCGCTGAGGGTATACACATCCCAGCCACGCACCGGGAACATATTCAGGCCGTAGGAGGACGAGAACAGCACCTGAAACAGGATAATAATGATCAGGAAGCTCACGCTCATGCCGACGACGGCGAACGCCATAATGGCTTTGTCCGGCCAGCCTCCACGAAAGTGGGCGGCGAGCAATGCCAGCAACAGCCCCACGACATTACCCAGCACGAAGCCGGGGAGTGTCAGCGCCAAAGATATGGGTATGGTGCGCGCCAGTAAGCGCGTCACGCCCTCGCCAGTGGAATCGGAGTAGCCAAAGTCCAGCGTCGCCATGTCTTTGAGATAGCTGAGATAGCGCGGCATAAAGGCTTGGTCGTAGCCCAACTCGGAGCGCACCTGATCGATCTGTTCTTGGGTCGCGTTTTTGCCGATCAGTTCGTAGGTTTTGTCTGGGCCGAAATACACCATCAGTACAAAGCTGATGAAGGTAACCCCCAAAATCAGGGGCACGCCAGCCAGCAGCTTCTTGCATGCATAAGCCAGCATTTATTGATCCTTGCTAGTGGCTACTTCAGCTTTTTGGATATCGACGAAACGCAGCCAGAAGCCTCCTAAAATTTCTCGGTCGGGTAAGCCGACGACATCTTTGTGCCAAAGATGAATGCGTGAGCGGGATAAACCGCTAAAGGTCACGCAATCGTCGATCACCATATTGCTCATCTGCCGGTACAGCGCTTGCCGTTCAGGCCCAGGCTGCATCACTTTGGATTTTTTAAACAAAGCGTCAAAGTTTGGATTGGCGTAGTTGGAGTTGTTGGAGCCCGGCGTGTGATTGGGGCCGTAATACAACTGCAAGGTGTTTTCCGCATCCGGATAATCCAGGCCCCAGCCTAGGAACATGATGTCGAGCTGGCTGGTTTTGATGGCTTTGTTGTAGTCGCCAAAAGTGGCAAAGCTGACGGGTTTAATCTTGCTTGAGGGGTAGCCAATTTCGGCCATAAAGCCTCGGAATTGCTCGAACAATTGGCGGCTGGTGACATTGTTCACAAAGCCATAACTTAACTCAGGAAGGTTGTCGGCGTTCCAACCTGCCTGTTTCAGTGTTTGCCGCGCGCGATCCAGATTGAGCGTGATGGAATCGTTGGAGAGTTGTTGGGCTAAGTTGCTCGCAGCCGGTGGCACGATGCCAGGGAAAACCACGCCGATGCCGGCATAGAATCGGCTGTTACGTGCTTGCCAATCGGTGGCGTCGCGCATGGCGCAGCGCAAAGCCTTGTTGCGCGCTGCGCGCTTGGGGTCGTCGTTGTAGCCGATGGCTTCGCGATCCAAATTAAAGCCACCGTAGACGAAGCCCGCTTCAATGCCCGAAGCGGAATGGTAGCGCTGTGCCCAATCCTCTTTTAGACGTATGGGGTCTTTGCTACTGAGTACCGAGTCCACTTGCTCTACTGGTACAAAGGTGTATTGAATTTCGTTGCCCTTGGTAAATGAATTCCAGCGTGCTGCTGTTTCCGAGACAAAATCAATTTCTAACCGATCAACAAAGGGTGGGCTGCGGCCTTCGATGCTCTCCAAGCCCAAAGCGCCATGCTGTTCGGGGTCGTAACCCTCGAGCGCCAGATTGACCGGTTCTTGGCGGAATTTTGGATTGGGCACAAAGACCGCTTTTGCGGTATCAAATTTCTTCAATTTGAATGGGCCAGAGCCCACCGGGCGAATAGAGATTTCACGGCCGTACGCTTCAATCGCCTCGCGTGCGACGACGCCGGAGAATCCTACGGCCAAAGTGAATGGTAGTTGAGGGTAGGGTGCATTGAGGGTGATTTTTAGGGTGTAGTTATCCAGGGCCAGCAATCCCTCCACCGCTTTATCGTAGTCGGCACCATTCTTGCCCCAGTCATCCAGACCTTTGATGCGATTGGTCCACAGCCAAGAACCTTGTGAACGGTTCTTGGGGTCAAAATGACGTTTGAGGGAGTACACCACGTCTTGCGCGATCAATTCGCGGCCTTTGCCTTCGGCAAAAGCATCGTCGTCGATAAAGTGCACGCCCGGTTTTATGCGGATGACATATTCCAGACCATCATCGGAGATCTGTGGCAGTGCGGCGGCAAGATTGGTGGTGAGTTCGTAGGGCCGCTGCAAATACTTATAGCGAAACAATGTGTCGTATGTGTTGAGGACAACAAAGTTGGAAAAAATCGTGGCGGTTTGCACCGGATCCAAATTGGTGGGTGCTCCGTCCATGGAGTGGCGGTACACTTTCAAATCAGCGTCGCGCTGGCTCTGCGAGTTATCTCGTCCGCAGCCACTTGTGGCGACGAGAGTTATTCCTACAAGTGCCGCAGCGGCAATTTGAATTCGCATGGTCATTTCAAGCTTATGAATACAGCCCTAAAGCATAACAAGAGCGCGCACCGAGTGGCGCTGTTGTTTGTAATCACAAGTTTGTCAGCCTGTGCGATGTTTTCACCAGCGCCGGAGTTGTATCAGGTCTCAGAGCCACAGCAAACCGTAGCAGTGGTCGCCGTTGAAACGCATGGCAGTCATCAGCCAAGCATGTCACCACAGATGATTCAGCGAATAGCGTCCTTGCAAATCCATATCGATGATTACCCGCTGGATGCCGCTGAGCGGTACCGCTGGAGCTTTGAGTTGGCCGCTGTTGAAATGCTGGCGAGACATGCACAAGGAACCATGGCTGAGCGGCGCCTAGTGGCGCTAGAGCAAGAAGTTAGCGCGAATACTGACCGCTATTTTCAACATCATGGTGCGGCGTATTTGCAGCAGGCGCAGCAATTTAGTTTTTTGAACGACGAGCAGGCCGGGCGCTTACGCGCGGCTGAATTTGCCGCCGAGCAGGGGCTGTTTCAGGATGTATATCCACTGGCGCGTGCTTTGGTGCGCGAGTTGTGGGCGGCGGATGCGTGGATCACGGCGCGATCTGGGGATACCTTGGCGCGTATCGCTGCTCGCCCTCAAGTGTATGACAATGCCAATTTATGGCCCTTGATTCGGGCGGCGAATAAAGGCTATTTCTATCGGCAAAACCAGCCGCAAGCGGGCTGGCGATTGCGTTATCCATTGCACCCGCGTTTGGATGAGATATTCGCAGCGGTGGAAGGCCAGTTGAACTAAGCCGCACTCAGCAATAGAGGTGAAAGGCAGCTTCTTTGCAAGCTGAGTACGGGCTGCTGTGGTGCGTGCTTACTCCACCACAGCCAAATGAAATTTACCGCCGCGCGCGGCCACGCCCTCAATCCGTTTAAAGCAGCTTTCCAATTCTTCGCATAGATCATCCTTTTCTCTATCATCCAAATCGGGGAAAGCGTCGGATTGCACTGCTTCATACAGCGCTCTGATGGTTTCCAAGCCTTCAGATGCTGCGAACCAAGTCATGTCGTCAATGCCGTAGCCTAGTCCCGTATCGGAATCGTCTTCGTCCTCATCTTCTAGTTCATCTTCTTCACTGTCGTCGAAGCTGCTGAGTTCAGCGGTAAATTCGTCGCCGCGATTGAAGTTGAGATCGGTGAAGTCAAAAAAGTCGCTCAGTTTTGCAACGCTACTCTGAATGCAAATGGCATCGAGTTCATTCGATAGTCGATGCATCCAGCTGTGGTCAGCATTGCCTGCTGAGAAATGCCGGCCTTCCAATGTGTGTATCCACAAGGTCATGCCCATCGCCTAATTCCTTGAATAGTAGTGCGGAGATACGGACTAAGCTGGCTGGAGCCGCTGTATCAGCGCTGTTAGCGACCAAGGCAGTTTTTCGGCGTCTCCGCCACTGCGGTGCTTGTATTCAATTTCAGCGTTTTCCAATCCGCGTTCACTGAGCACCACGCGATGCGGAATGCCGAGCAAGTCAGCATCACCAAACATTTGTCCGGGGCGTAGGCCGCGGTCGTCCCAGGCCACGTCAAAGCCAGCTTGCAGTAGGCCTTGGTAAATCTCTTCAATGGCGGCGTTGAGGGCTTCCGATTTTTTTGGGTTGATGGCGTTGATGAGCACTTGGAAAGGTGCGGCAGCCTCCGGCCAGACGATGCCTTTGTCGTCGTGGCATTGTTCTATCACTGCACCGACAACGCGGGTGACGCCGATGCCGTAGCAGCCCATGAACGGGACGGCATCTTTGCCATTGGCATCCAGCACGGTGGCTTTGAGGCTTTCCGTGTATTTTTTCCCCAGTTGAAAGATGTGACCAACTTCGATGCCGCGTACCAGCTGAATTTTGCCACCGTCGGGAGCGCTGTCGCCGGCTTCCACGTTGCGCAGATCGACGATGCGCGGTTCGGGTAAATCGCGTTCCCAGTTCACGCCGCTGAAGTGTTGGTCATCGCTGTTGGCGCCGCAGACAAAGTTGCCCAAACTGGCGGCATCAATATCCGCCAACACTGGAATTTTGAGTCCAACTGGACCCACCGAGCCGGGTGCACAGCCGGTGGCTGCGAGCACTTCGGCGTCGCTGGCCATTTCGCAGCCGTCTAGGAGCTTGTCTGCTTTCAGTTCATTCA
Organism: Oceanococcus sp.; assembly: GCA_051252075.1. Taxonomy (GTDB): domain Bacteria; phylum Pseudomonadota; class Gammaproteobacteria; order Nevskiales; family Oceanococcaceae; genus Oceanococcus. Next base: position 55,199 of record JBPOFU010000003.1, read on the forward strand.
GTTCGTGGTTGCCTTGCAGGCACAGTGCAAACAGTGCGCCTTCTTTGTTTTTCACAATCAAGGTTTTTAAGCAGTGGTCTTGTGCGACGCCTAGTGCCTTGCTGACTTGGGCAATGCTGCGTTGATCGGGGGTGTCGACAGTGTGCATGGCGGCATCAGCCGCTTCACGCTGCTTGCGCAACGCTAGACAAACGGCAGCTTCGACGTTGGCCGCATAGCTGCCGCTGTCGGATACGGCGAGTAAATCTTCGCCGCTGCCCGCGAGCACATGGAATTCCTCTGATTTTTTGCCGCCTATGTTTCCAGAGTCGGCTTCAACAATGCGAAATTCCACGCCCATGCGGCTGAAAATGCGGCTGTAGGCCGCGCGCATAGTGGCGTAGGTTTCGTCTAAAGAGGCTTCGTCCATATTGAAAGAATAGGCATCTTTCATGATGAACTCGCGTGAGCGCATGACCCCAAAACGTGGACGGATTTCGTCACGGAATTTAGTTTGAATTTGGTAATAATTCAGCGGCAGCTGCTTGTAGCTTTTGACGTCTTGCCGGACCAAACTGGTGATGACTTCTTCGTGGGTGGGGCCATAGCAATAGTCGCGATCGTGGCGATCTTTGATGCGCAACATTTCGGGGCCCATCACATCCCAGCGACCGGATTCTTGCCACAATTCAGCCGGATGCACGCTGGGCATAAGCAATTCCACTGCGCCGGCCTTGTTCATTTCCTCGCGCACGATGGCTTCGACCTTGCGCAGTGCGCGCAGGCCGATCGGTGTCCAGGCGTATAGCCCCGATGCCACGCGGCGGATCATGCCGCTGCGGAGCATCAGTTGATGGCTGACGATTTCTGCATCAGCCGGGGTTTCCTTGCTGGTGACGATAGGGAATTGGGACAGGCGCATGATGTGGGGCTTTTAAAGTGTGGGACTAAAAGAAAATGGTGACGGGTGTTTCTGTCAGCTGCTCGGCTTGCGGCACAAACGCGCGCATTTCCAAAACACCTTTGATATTGAGCGAAATGACCAACAAGGGCAGCGTTGGGTCGGGACTGGCCGCGCGATCTGCATCTGACGGCAGCGGCGGGCTATCCGGGTGGCTGTGGTAAATCGCCATGGGTTGTAGGCCGTCGCGCAATGCTTGATCAACCGCAAGCGCAAAATCCTGTGCGTCGACCGCGTGGGCGCTGGCAGGCGTGAGCGAACGATTCGGTAAAGGGGCGATCCGCTTGGCGGTTTGCTCGTTACCCAGTAAGAGCCCGCACACGCGTTGCTGCGGTGAGTCTTGAGCATGTTTCAGGAGCCGAGTGGCAAGGGTGCGACTTAAGGCAATTTCAGATTGTGGCATCAGGCTTTTTGGCAGACAGGACAGTCCGGATCAACCGGGACCGACCATTTTCGCCAATTTGCTTGCTGCGCGTCGAATATTTGTAGGATGCCGGTTTCTCCTAGTCCGAGCAAGAGCTTGATAGCTTCTAGGGCTTGGGCACTACCGATCATGCCAACCAGCGGCCCGAGCACGCCGGCTTGCTCGCAAGATTCCGCAGTTTCGCCGTCTTCGGCGAAGATGCAGGCATAGCAAGGGGATTGGGCTTGGCCGGGATGTAGGGTCATAATTTGCCCTTCCCAACGAATCGCTGCACCGCTGACCAAGGCGCAGCGCTGGCTGACGCAGGCGGCATTGAGTGCATGGCGGGTGGGGAAGTTGTCGCTGCAATCCAGAATAAGGTCGCAGGTTTTCGCTAAGGCTTGAAAATCTTCTGGTTCTCCGCGCTGGGGTAGCACCAGGATTTCGATTTCGCTGTTGAGGCTGCTGATTTGCTGTGCTGCGGATTCGGCTTTATTCACTCCGATGCGCTGTTCATCGTGGATGATTTGGCGTTGCAAATTGCTCAGCTCGACGCGGTCACCGTCCATTAAGCTCAAGCTTCCAACGCCGCTGGCGCCCAAATAAGATGCTGCGGCAGAACCTAGGCCGCCCAAGCCCACTATGCCCACATGGGCATTGCCCAGTTGGGCTTGGCCATGTGCGCCGATTTGCGGAAGAATTTCTTGGCGGCTGTATCGGCTCATGTTGATTTGTGTCCCCAACGCCCGTGAGTAAAGCGTTCCAATCCAGCTAAATCAGGTTGCGTCATCACATCTTCAAAGCCTCGTGCCTGCATCAGGCCGCGCACTTGTGCGCCTTGGCTCATACCGTGCTCCATGGCCAGCAGGCCGCCGCTGACTAGAAATTGCGGCGATTGTTCCGCGATATGACGCAAATCTGCCATTCCTTGCTCTTCTGCGATGAGGGCTTGCTGCGGTTCATGTTGCAGATCGGGCAGGTGCGGGTCGTCCTGCGCCAGATAAGGCGGATTGCTCAGTATTAAATCGTAATCGTTTGTGTCGATGGCTTGGAACCAGTTGCTCTGTTTGAATTCTATGTCGCAGTTCGAGCGAGCGGCATTCTTTCGCGCCAATTGCAGTGCGGCTGGGCTGGCATCACTGGCGCTGATGCTCCAATGCGGGCGCTCATGGGCCAGCGCGATAGCTATTGCGCCGCTACCGGTGCCTAAATCCAACACTCGACCACGGCCTAGCTTTTGTTCCAGGGCCCAGGCCACCAAGTCCTCGGTTTCTGGCCGTGGCACCAAGCAATCCGCATTGACATGGAATGGCAATGACCAAAATTCTTGTTCGCCAAGCAAATACGCCACCGGCATTTTGTCGCTGCGCTGGGCTATCAGGTCCAAAAACTTTTTGGCCTGTGCGGTTTCAGGGTTGTGCTCTGGGTAAGAGAACAAGCGACTACGCGGCCAGTCCAGGCAATGCGCCAGCAGCAATTGCGCGTCCAATGCGGGGCTGCCTGAGGTGCTTTCTAACGTTTGCCGCGCCTGTTGCAGCAGCGCGGCCACGGAGTCAGGCACCGAGTTCGGCCATGAGAGCGGCTTGATGCTCTTGGATCAGGGGCTGGATCAACTGATCCAATTCACCCGCCATAAAGCCATCCAGTTTATACAGCGTGAGGTTGATGCGGTGATCCGTTACTCGGCCTTGCGGGTAGTTATAAGTACGGATGCGTTCAGAGCGGTCGCCCGATCCGACCAAGGCTTTACGCGTAGCGGCCTGTTCGCTGTTTTGCTGTTCGCGTTGGATGTCCAAAATACGTGATTGCAGCAAGGACATAGCCCGAGCGCGATTTTTGTGTTGCGAACGCTCCTCTTGGCACTCCACCACGATGCCGCTGGGCAGGTGGGTGATGCGCACGGCAGAATCGGTTTTGTTGATGTGCTGGCCGCCTGCACCTGAGGCGCGGTAGGTGTCGATGCGCAAATCTTTGGTTTCGATGTCGACGGCATCAACGGCGTCCAGTTCCGGCAGCACTGCAACGGTGCAGGCGGAGGTGTGAATGCGTCCTTGGCTTTCTGTTTCCGGAACTCGTTGTACGCGATGTGCGCCGGATTCAAATTTTAGCCGCGAATAAGCGCCGTGCCCCACGATGCGCGAGATGATTTCTTTATAGCCGCCGTGGTCGCCGTGATTGGTTGATAGGACTTCAATTTGCCAATTTTGGCTGGCGGCATAGCGCTCATACATGCCAAACAGGTTGCCTGCGAAAATAGCGGCTTCGTCCCCACCGGTGCCGGCGCGAATTTCCAGGAAGATGTTGTTGTCATCAGCGGGATCGCGCGGTAACAAGTGCACTTGCAGAGCAGCTTCTCGGTCGGCTTGCGCTTTTTCCAGCTCGGCCAATTCCATTTGCGCCATTTCGCGGATTTCGGCGTCATCCTCTTTCAGCATGCCTTGCAGATTGGCGAGTTCGTCCACTCCGGCGCAGTACTGAGTGAAGGTGTCGATCACCGGCTCAAGCTGAGAATAATCTTGAGAAAACTTGCGGAATTTATTTTGATCTTGAATCACTTGCGGGTCGGATAATTCCATCCCCAGTTCTTCGAATCGGCTTTGCAGGTCTTCCAACCGGCGCATTAGTGATGGATTCATTCGTCCTCGTCGAGCGCAAACAGCTCGTTTAAAAGAGCCAAGCGGTGTTTGAGCTGGTCTTCGCTGAGGCCGCGCAGATTGACGCTGGGTTGATGCAGAAATTGGCGAGTCATATTGTGGCAGAGGCGTTGTAGAACCTCGTCCGCATCGTGGCCTGCTTGTAGCTTTTGGCGGGCCTGCGCCAGTTGTGTTGCTGCTAAATTTTCTGTGCGATTGCGTAATTTTTCGATCACATTAGCGTTGCTGCGCTGGGCTAGCCAGTCGACAAAGTCTTTTGTGCCAGCTTCGATGATGTCGCGTGCAGAATCAGCAGCAGCTTCGCGCGCTTTACGATTTTGTTCAGTAACCGCTTGCAGGTCGTCGACGCTGTACAAATAGACATCTGGGTTTTTGCTGACTTCTGGACTGATATTGCGCGGTACGCCGAGGTCAATCATTAGCACGGCTTTGCGTTTGCGGCGAGAAAAGGCATTTTTTACCATGACCGGATCGATTACCCGTTTGTCCGTGGTAATGGTGCTGACCACCATATCTGCGCGTTCTAGAAGGGTGGGGATGCCGTCCAGGCCGCAGCTGGCGCCTTTAAATTGTTCGGCCAGCTGTTGTGCACGTTGTGGGCTGCGATTGGCCACGGTGATGCGTGGTTGACCCATTTTGTAGAGGTGTTCGGTAACCAAGCGTGCGGTATCGCCTGCACCGATGACCAGAACATCGCGGCTGCGCAAATCAGCAAAGATTTCTTTGGTAAGGCTGGCGGCTGCAGCGGCAACGGAGACTGAGCGGCTGCCAATTTCTGTGCGCGTGCGCACGTCTTTGGCAATATGAAAAGAGTGTTCAAATAAGCGTGTGAGTACAGGGCCTAAGCTGCGGTGCTCTTGAGCTACGCGAAAAGCTTGTTTCATCTGCCCAAGAATTTGCGGTTCCCCCAAAATCATGGAGTCCAAGCCGGAGGCTACGCGCAAAGCATGGCGAACAACGCGCTGATCGTCGTAGCTGAAAAGATGTGGATGCAGCTCTTGTGGCGCAATATGACCACGCCGACCTAGCCACTCACTGAGTCCGTTCAGCGCTCCGCCTACGGTAAAAATTTCAGTGCGGTTGCAGGTCGATAATATCGCTGCCTCACGAATTCCGGGCACAGCCTGAATCTCCGCTAAGGCTTGCGGTAGCGCGTCCGCAGCAATGGCGACGCGCTCGCGCAAATCGAGCGGAGCTGAGTGGTAATTTAGGCCTAGCGCAAACAAGGGCATCACACTCTAATGGTGCTGCGCAGCGGTACGGGGCCGAATCTCAGTATGAATTCAGACATGAGCCAGTTTGTGGATAATGTATGCAATACGATATTTTCCGTGATGCGCGTGTTTGGAACAAGCGCGCCTTACATCTGTCTTTGAAGTGCTATGCAAATCTGGGGCCAATTACTTAAGGCCTCCAACAATGGATCAAGATGCCGATTGACCTCCGTTTAATTTTTTCCAGCAGCGCCATTCTGGCGCTGTCTGCTTGTGCTTTGGTTTCGCCAGAAGCGGAGATGCAAAGCGATTTCGATCAGCGTTGGCAGTCTGTCAGTGAAAATCCTACGGTGACGGTACATGCTGGCGTGTTGGCCGGAGAGTTGGCGGCGAAAAGGGGTTTGCCGCAAGAAGCCGCACAGCTTTACCTGCAAGCGGCGCAACAAAGCCAGGATCCGTTGATTGCCCAGCGTGCGACCCAATTGGCATTGCAAGCCGAAAATATTCAACTGGCTAGCCTGGGTGCGAATCGCTGGATAGATTTGGATGCCGAAAACACCGGCGCCTATGAGATTGCGGCACGTTTGGCATTGCGGCAGCAGAAATACACGGAGGCCCAGGGCCATTTGAAGAAACTGCTGGATTTGGACAAGAGCCCTGATGGCGCTGCATTGGTCAATGTTGCAGAGATTCTTTCGCTAGAACCAGAAGCGGCTGACCAAGCCTTGAGCCTGTATCGTGAATTGATCGAGCGACAGCCTATTACCGCCGCGGCTGCCTACGCTGAGGCCTTGCTGGCCTATCGCGTCGATCGCCCGGCTCAGGCGGGTGTGGCGGTTGATAAAGCCTTGATGATGCGGCCCGATTGGCAGCAGGCACAGTTGCTCGCACTGCGTTTGCAGTTGCAGGCGGGCGATGGGGCTGCTGCAGAGCGCAGCATTCAAGATTTGCATGTGTCGAGTCCTAAGTCACTGAAATTGCGCTTGTCCTTGGGCTCGTTGTTGTTGGAGTTTGAACAAACCGCTTTGGCAACGCGAGAATTTCGCAATGCTTTGAAGATCGACAAAAACAATGCTGCGGCCCTATTCGCGCTGGGATTGATTGCGATGGACGCTGGTGAGTTGAGTAAGGCAGAGGAATACTTCACTCGCTTGCAAAATCAGGGGCAGCGTTTGGCTGATTCCTCCTTTTACCTTGGCCGCATAGCCGAGGAACAGGGCGATGCCTTAAAGGCCATGCAGTTTTATCGCGAAGTCAGCAGTGGACGCAGGGTGCTGGATGCCGCGATTCGACAAACCGTGATTATCAGTAAGCAGGGCGAGCTGTCTGCAGCACGTAGCTATTTGGAGATACTGCGGGCACGCTTTCCGAATGAGGTTTTGCGCCTCTGGCAGGTCGAGGCTGAGCTGTTGTTTCGCGACAATCAAGACCAAGCCGCTTTGGAAATTTATAACCAAGCGTTGGATGAGTATCCAGAGGACATTGATTTGCTGTACGGGCGCGCCATCGTATTTGAGCGTTTGGGGCGTGTTGATGAGGCCGAAGCTGATTTGCGCGCGGTGATAGCGCAGGACGGTGATGATGCGCGCAGTTTAAACGCTCTGGGATACATGCTGAGCAATCACAGTGAGCGATACGCAGAGGCCACTGCGCTGGTCCGGCGCGCCTTGGTTTTAACGCCCGATGATCCGGCGGTGATTGATTCATTAGGTTGGTTGTACTTTCGTCAGGGCGATTTGACGCAAGCGCGTCTGCATTTGGAGCAAGCCTGGGATCGCTTAAAAGATCCAGAAGTGGCTGCGCATTTGGGCGAGGTTTTGTGGCGACAAGGTGAGCAAGAGCGTGCTCGCAGCGTGTGGTTGCAAGGCTTGCAGCAAAATCCGGGGCACCAAGGGCTGCTGCAGACCATGGAGAGGCTGGACTCGGCCATTTGATCCATGCGTTCAGTTTTTTTGTTGTTGGTTGTGCTCGCACTGCCTGGGTGCAGCATTTGGCCATCCGCTGTAGCGGATGATTCTTACGCTGCACGGTCAGAGCAGCAACGCTTGGCCTTAGATAGCTGGGTATTGAAGGCGCGTTTGCGCACCCAGGATAAAAGAGCCCATTTGCGCTGGCGCCAGCAGGGCGAAGAGTTTGATGTGCTTCTGCGCGGCCCTTTTGGTTTGGGGGCGGTCAGCATTCAGGGCAATGCGCAGCAGATCACCATCGATGATGGCGAAGAACTGCGCCTGAGTACTGAGCCAACGCGGGACATCTATGAATTGACTGGCTTATTTGTGCCGGTACATGCCTTGTCTTTCTGGTTGCGTGGTTTGGCGGCGCCAGTTGCGAATTTTCAGATTGATCGCGATGAGCTCGGGCATGCAAATAGCATTGAGCAAGCCGGTTGGGCCCTGTTGTTCGAGGACTATCAAGACGAAAATGGCATCGCTTTCCCATTTCACATCGAATTGTCGCAAGCGCCGTGGTTGCTTGATCTCGATGTGACCCGCTGGCGCTGGCCATGAGTGTTGGCTTAGGTGCGCAAGCGCGCTGGCCTGCGCCTGCAAAACTGAATCTGTTTCTGCACATAGTTGGTCGCCGCGCAGATGGGCGACATAACTTACAGACCGTGTTTCAGATTTTGGATTTTGGTGATGAACTGGAATTTTTCCTGCGCGATGACGAGCAAATTAGCATCAGCCCGTCTTTGCCAGGCGTTGAGCTAGAGCAAAATCTATGTGTGCGCGCCGCGCGGGCGCTGCAACGCAAAATTGGAAAACCTCACGGCGTGGATATCCATTGCCGCAAGCGTATACCCATGGGTGGTGGGTTGGGTGGCGGTAGCAGCGATGCCGCAACTTGCTTGGTGGCCTTGAATCAGCTGTGGGGGATTGGGCTCAGTATTGATGAACTCGCTGAAATTGGCCTCACTTTAGGCGCAGACGTGCCGGTATTTGTGCGCGGCCACAGTGCATTTGCAGAAGGCGTTGGCGAAAAACTTACGCCGTTGGAATTGCCAGAGCCTTGGTATTGCGTGGTTACGCCGGATTGTGAGGTCCCGACCGGCACAATTTTTTCCGCAGAGGAATTGACAAGAAATACGCCTCCCGTAACAATTTCCGACTTGCTTGTGCATGCCACTGGGCTTCGCAATGATTGTTGGCCAGTGGTGGCAAGTCGGTTTCCGGCCGTGCGCCATGCGTATGAAAGCTTGTCTGAGTTTGGGCAAGCACGTATGAGCGGCACCGGGGCGAGCGTTTTTGTGCAATGTGCTGATCGTAATTCAGCCTTGCAAATCGCCTCGAAAATGTCGGCTAACGGGCAGGCTTTTGTCGCGCAGGGGCTGAATCAGTCGCCTTTGCTCTTGCGGGCGAACGAGCAAACTACTGGGGTGTAGCCAAGCGGTAAGGCAGCAGGTTTTGATCCTGTGTACCGTAGGTTCGAATCCTACCACCCCAGCCATTTTCCTCTGATTTCGCCAGGTTTTGATACTCATGGGCAAGCAATTGACCGAAGCGCCTTCCCTGATGTTATTCGCAGGCAATGCCTGTCCCGATCTCGCTCAAGCCATTGGTGACAAACTCAGTTTGTCGCTCGGTAAAGCTACCGTTGGCCGCTTCAGTGACGGCGAAGTCATGGTTGAGATTGAAGAGAACGTTCGCGGTCGCGATGTTTTCGTTATTCAATCAACCTGTGCGCCAACCAACGATACCCTGATGGAATTGTTGGCCATGATGGATGCGCTGCGACGCGCCTCCGCGGGCCGCATTACGGCTGTTATTCCCTATTTTGGCTATGCGCGACAAGATCGCCGCACGCGTTCGACGCGGGTGCCGATTACCGCGAAATTGGTGGCAGACATGGTTTGTACTGCGGGGGCCAACCGTGTGCTCACCGTAGATTTGCATGCCGAACAAATTCAAGGCTTCTTCTCCGTGCCAGTGGACAATGTCTACGCTTCCCCTGTCTTGCTAAGTGACTTGTGGCGGCAAAAACACGAGAACGTCATCGTCGTGTCACCGGATGTCGGTGGTGTGGTTCGTGCGCGAGCTTTGGCGAAACGCTTGGATGATGCGGATCTAGCAATTATTGATAAGCGCCGTCCCAAGGCCAATGTGGCTCAGGTGATGAACATCATTGGGGATGTGGATGGGAAAACCTGCATCATGATCGATGATTTGGTCGATACCGCAGGAACCCTTTGCCAGGCCGCTGCCGCACTGAAGCAGCATGGCGCCAAAAAAGTCGTGGCTTATGTCACTCACGCAGTGCTGTCTGGTGCTGCGATTGATAATCTCTCCAATTCTGTGCTGGATGAGCTGGTCGTCACCGACACCATTCCGCTCAGTGAGGCCGCGCGCACTTGTGGTCGCATACGCAGCCTGAATACCGCAGGATTGCTGGCTGAAACGATACGCCGGGTGAGTAACGAAGAGTCTGTCAGCTCGCTCTACGTCGACTAATATTCTTCAGCTCAGGCGCTGGCATTGCTGAGTTTCGTCAGATGCCTTAAAATGGCCGGCTGACATCTATATTCGGATGTATTTTTCCCGCCCTGCTTGGTCGCAAAGCTTGGCGGGTTTGTTGTCTCTACGGAGTAAGAAATGGAAGATTTTATCGTTAATGCGGAACCCCGCACTGCGCAAGGGAAGGGTGCGAGCCGCCGCCTGCGTCGTGAGGGCAAAGTGCCAGCCATTTTGTATGGCGGCAAAGGCGAACCTGCCAATTTACAGATTGATGGCTACGAGTTGTTTCATCATCTTGAGAATGAGGCGTTTTTCTCCCATATTCTGGTGGTCAAAACTCCTGCTGGTGAAGAGCGTGCTGTATTGAAAGATGTTCAGCGCCATCCAGCAAAGCCAACCGTCTTGCACGTGGATTTTCTGCGCGTTGTAGCCGGCCAAGCGATCAAGATGAATGTGCCTTTGCACTTCACCAACGAAGGTTCATCACCTGCCACTAAAGCTGGCGGCGTGATCGAGCATTTGGCGACTGAAGTTGAAATTCTGGTTCTGCCTAAAGATTTGCCGGAATTCATTGAAGTCGATTTGGGTGCGCTGGAATTGGATGTCACCGTGCATCTGTCCGAGATCAAGCTACCTAAAGGCGTCAAGCTGGCTGTGTTTGAACAAGGTGGTGATGATTCCGGTATCGCTGTTGCGCATAAAGCGCGTGCTGTAGTTGAAGACGAAGATGAAGCTGACAGCGCCGATGGCGATGCTGCCGGTGAAGAAGGCGCAACCGAGGAGTAATCTTTGGTGGAGGCCGAGTTGAAGGCCATTGTTGGCCTAGGCAACCCAGGCGAGAAGTACGCGAAAACCCGGCACAATGCCGGGTTTTGGCTTATTGAGCGCCTGGCAGTGCAGCATGGCGGTGCATTAAAGGCCCAAAGCCGTTTGCATGGCTTGTATGGGCAGATTCAAGTGCGTGGTCAATCCTTGCATTTGCTGATGCCCACTACGTTCATGAATGCCAGTGGTCGCTCGATTCGTGCTTTGCTGGATTTTTATAAGTTGCAGCCGGATCAAATCCTTGTCGTCCATGATGAGTTGGATTTGCCAGCGGGTACGGTTCGCCTGAAGCGTGGCGGCGGTGCTGGTGGGCACAATGGCTTGAAAGATAGCATTGCATGTCTCGGCAATGACTTTCCTCGCCTGCGGGTAGGCATAGGCCATCCTGGCGACCGAGAAAAAGTTTTGAGTTACGTGTTATCTCCACCCAGCAAGCTGGAAGCCACTTCACTCGAACATGCTGTCGATGACAGCTGTCGTGCGGTAGAGGATTGGCTGGACCGTGGTTGGGATTTTGCAGTCAATCGATTGCACTCGATAAAAAATACATAAGGATTCATCGCCATGGCGATTCAATGCGGCATTGTTGGTTTACCAAATGTGGGTAAGTCCACCCTGTTTAACGCGCTGACCAAGGCGGAAATCGCGGCGGAGAACTACCCGTTCTGCACTATTGATCCCAATGTGGGCATGGTCAATGTGCCCGACCCTCGCTTGCTGGCGCTGGGGCAAATTGTGAATCCGCAAAAGAGCATTCCGGCTGCGATGGAATTCGTCGATATTGCGGGTTTGGTTGCTGGAGCTTCGCAGGGCGAGGGGCTGGGGAATAAGTTTCTAGGTCATATACGCGAAGTTCATGCCATTGCTCACGTGGTGCGCTGCTTTGAAGATGACGACATCATTCATGTTTCCGGCAGTATTGGTCCTAAGCGTGATATTGAGGTTATCGATACTGAGCTGATTCTGTCCGACATGGATGTGCTTACGCGCAATCGTGATCGGGTGCAGAAAGTGGCACGCAGTGGCGACAAAAATGCCAAATCTCGCGTGGAGATGCTGGACATTTTGCTGGAGCACCTTAACGAAGGTCGCCCCGCACGTTCCGCACCCTTAAGTGCAGATGCGTGGTTGGAGTTGCGTGACCTCAATTTGCTCACGCGCAAGCCGGTCTTGTACATCGCCAACGTGCATGAAGACGGCTTTGAAAACAATCCCATGTTGGACGAAGTGCGTGCATTGGCTGAAGCTGATGGTGCTGAAGTTGTTCCGATCTGCGCCGCCATTGAAGCGGAGTTGGTGCAATTGGAGGAAGATGAGCGGCAAGAATTTCTGACCGATATCGGCTTGGACGAGCCGGGTTTGAATCGATTGATTCGCGGCGCTTATCGGTTGCTCGGATTGCAGACCTATTTCACCGCAGGTGTAAAAGAAGTGCGCGCGTGGACAGTGAAAGCGGGTGCAACAGCGCCACAAGCGGCTGCGGTTATTCACACTGATTTTGAAAAGGGCTTCATCCGCGCTGAAGTTGTAGGCTATGACGACTTTATTGCGTGCAAGGGCGAAAACGGCGCAAAAGATGCCGGTAAATGGCGCTTGGAAGGCAAGGAGTACATCGTTAAGGAAGGCGATGTCATGCACTTCCGCTTCAACGTATAACAAGACACTCGACGTGGGCCGGCAAATTCCGTAGAATCCCGCCCCCTTCGGCCTAGCCGAAAAGTAAGACTATGTGGCGACGTAGCTCAGCTGGTTAGAGCGTACGACTCATAATCGTGAGGTCGGCAGTTCGAGTCTGCCCGTCGCTACCATTTTCTTAATTCAATGCTTCTAGAGCTAAGGCTGTTTCGGCGGGGAACTGCCGACCTTCGGTCGGAGTTACTCGGCGCCTCCTGCGCCTCGCCCTGCGGGCTCACTACGTTCGTTCGCTACGGCTCCTGCCTTCGCGTGCGAATCTGCAGTCAGATGGTTTGCTGCAGCAATGCGCCTTAACTCTAGTGCAGAACGCTGCCTGCGTGGCGTGGTGCGATGTCACTATCTAAAGTGAATTCAATGCTATGGCCTAGGTTCTCGGGTAGGCCCAAGCGCACGCACTCATCAATCATTGCAGCCCGCAGGAGCTCGCGCATCAGACCTTGAGTGGATTGAAAGCGACGACGCGCCAATTCGGCGCCAGGTTGTTTATGGTCAAAGCTAATAGCGGGACGACCTCCGGTGCTGATGCCATGCAGGCGCAAACCGGATTTCTTCGCTTCTTGTAGCATTTGCCGTGCCGTGTCCATATTCATCGATTGATTCCTTTCAACGCGCTTGTTGTGCGACGTGTTTATGGCGTGTCTGCCTTATTTCACGTAGCGGCTGGTTAAAAGTTTCCCACGCCTTCACATTTCTTTCACGCTTGTGCGGATTTTTTTGCTTGCTAACAGCGTGCTGCCGTGGGCAGGCTTAGGCGTTTTTCTGCCAGCACAGCAAGCGATTATTGGCGGGCATGCTGTGGTCCTGCAGCAGTTCTAGGCCTGCAGCAGTGGCAAGACCAGCCACGGCTTCGAAGTCGCGAATGGCTTGGTGCTCGGCGCCTTGTTTCAGCCATTCATCAAATTGGGCATTGCTGTCACTGGTGTATTGGCCTTTATAGTTGAAGGGGCCATAGATCAGCAGTTTTCCGCCTGGCTTGAGGATGGAGGAGATGTTCTGAAACAGGGTCAAGCAGCCCTGCCAAGGCATGATGTGCAGGGTGTTGGCGCTAAATACGGCGTCGAATTGTATTGAGGGCCACGCATCGTTGAGAAGGTCGAGGGCCATAGGCGCTGGGAGTCGCTCTGCGGGCAGTTCCTCTAGCCATGCGCCGATGCCCGGCAGTTGTTCAGCACGGTCACTGCACTGCCATAGCCAATGGCTTTGCTGCTGAGCGAATGTCACTGCGTGTTGTCCGGTGCCGCTTCCGACCTCTAGAATGTGGGCCGTGCTGGGAAGGTGTTGTTGCAAGACTTGGTATATGGCCTCGGCATTGCGTTCGCAGGCGGGGGCATAGGGTTTTTCAATCATAGCGTCAGGCTCGATATTTCAAGCTGTGGCCGCTGCGCGAGCTGCGCTGCGGCTTGTTGTAGGGCCGGTTCGAGAATCTCACGGGTTTGCCATGGCGGCTGAATGATCAGCATGCCACTACCGAACATGCCAAAGTCGCCGCTGGGCTCGGCAATATCTAAGGTGATGTGCAGTATGTCCGCGTCTGCTTGGTTGATGACCGTTTGCAGCATCTTTTGATCCGGGCGCTGGGGCAGACGTGGGTACCACAAAGCGATGCAAGCACTACGAAAATGCTTGCGTACGTGTTCTATGGTGTTCAGGCATTGCTGATACTCGCCTTTAAGCTCGTAGGCTGGGTCTATGACCACTAAGCCTCGTTTTTGGTCCGGTGGCAATAGGGCTTTTACAGCTTCATGGCCATCACGTTGATGTGTATGTATACGTTCATCGCGACCGGCCCAGCGCCGTAAGGCGGAATAGTCTATGGGATGCAGTTCGCACAGTATCATTTCGTCTTGTTCGCGTAGCGTTGTTTGTGCCCAGGCGGGTGAGCCGGGATAATGACCAGCTTCTTGCTGTACGCGCACCGTACTGAGGTAATCATTCAGTAGGGCTGCATTCGCGGTAGTGCTGCTTAAGCTGCCTGCTCCTGTGAGAAATTCACCGGTTTTTAGGGCCTCACTACTGTCCAGTTTGTAGCGGCCCGCGCCGGCGTGTGTTTCGAAATAGCAAAAGGGCTTTGTTTTGGCGCATAAGCGTTGCAGCAGCGCGAGCACGCAGAGATGCTTTACTACGTCGGCATGATTGCCGGCATGAAATCCGTGGCGATAACTGAGCATGATCGAAAAAGTTACCAGTGTGATGTTGATGTTGATAGCTCTGCCTGTGTTTGGCGAAGCTCAGTTGGACATGGATGCGCGTTATTTCCCCAGCTCTGAGGCGGCGGGCGACTCCAATATACCGTCCTTGGCCGCTCAATTTGAGTTGCATCCTTACGCCCGCGAAGGGCAATGGCGCCACGCCTTGGATTTGGTCGCGTTCGGGCGTTATCGCGAGCAGGATGCGCATGCGGATATGCGCGAGTTGATATATAGCCTGTCCTCCCGCGATTACGAACTGCGCGCGGGTATGGGCCGGGTGTTTTGGGGGGTGACTGAAGGTGCGCACTGGGTCGATATCGTCAACCAAGAGGATTGGTTGGAAGATTTGGATGGCGAAGACAAATTAGGCCAAGCCATGCTTAGCGCAGCCTGGACCGCGGATTGGGGGATTTGGCGCGCCTATGTCCTACCGAGATTTCGTGACCGTAAATTTCCGAAATATGTACGTGACGCACTTCCTTTTGCAGTGGCCGATAAATCGACTCAATACGAGTCCAGCCAAGCGAAGCAGCATATGGACTTGGCTTTTCGCTGGAAGCATTACTTTGGTCCTTTCGATGTCGCTTTGTCATGGTTTCGTGGCACCGCGCGTGAACCGCGCAACGTGCCCTGTGCGCGACAAGGTTCTGGTCGGCCCGGCACTGCCGACGGCCCCAATTGCGACTTGGAAAGCGCTTTTGTAGCGCCAGAAAGCAATGCTGTCACCGATTTGCTAGTGGATTTGGGGGCGGCCGTTGGGCTAACTCCCAGCCGCCAAGCAAGGGAGGATGAATTTATTCAAGCGGCCTTGGCGGATGTCGACTTGGTTCCTCACTACGATCAGATCGAGCAAGTCGGTATGGAGCTGCAGTGGGTGCAGGGTGGTTGGGCCTGGAAGTTTGAGGGGCGCCGACGCCAGCAGCGCGATGATTATCAAATCGCACTCGCCGCCGGTTTTGAATACACCCACGGCACACCGTTTGGCTGGCCGGCGGATTTTGGTTATTTGATGGAATATTTGCGTGACGACCGTGATGCCGCGGCAAGTTTTGTATTGCTGGATGAGGACGTTTTACTTGGGTTTCGTGCCAGTTTCAGTGATGTCGCCAGTACCCAGTTTCTGGGCGGGGTGATTCTGGACCTGGATGGTGAGGGGCGTTTGTACAGCTTTGAAGGCAGTCGACGCTTAGGCGAGAACTACCGTATTGCGCTAGATATGCGGGTCTACAGCGCGCTGCCGCGTAACGCTGCGGCAGCGCTGCTTGGCGACTTGGACCACTGGCGACTCAGTTTAAGCCGCTATTTTTAGCTCAACAGTGAGCGTCTAAACGATATTTAGGCCAGCTCAAAAGCCATCGCCGTGGCTTCACCACCACCTATGCACAATGCGGCTACGCCACGTTTTTTGCCGTGGATTTTGAGGGCGTTGAGCAAGCTTACGATGATGCGTGCACCGGAGGCGCCAATCGGGTGGCCCAGCGCGCAGGCCCCGCCGTGTACGTTGACTGCAGCATGCGGTAATTCCAGGTCGTGCATTGCGGCCATCGTCACAATGGCAAACGCTTCATTGATTTCCCACAAATCTACATCGCTGGTTTGCCAGCCGGTTTTGCTTAACAGCTTGCGGATGGCGGCCACTGGTGCGGTGGTAAATAGCGCAGGTTCTTGAGCGTGGCTTGCATGGCCGAGTATGCGCGCGATGGGCTGCAGGCCACGTTGCTGCGCTTGCGACTCGCGCATCATGAGTAAGGCTGCTGCACCGTCGGAAATGGAGCTGGAATTGGCTGCAGTGACGGTGCCATCGGCGCGAAACACCGGGCGCAATTGAGGAATTTTCTCCGGCATGGCTTTGCGCGGTTGTTCATCGCAGCTCACCTCGACAGTGCCCTTGCGGTTTTTGATGCTGACCGAACAAATTTCTTTTGCAAAATGCCCTTGCGCTTCGGCGTCTTTTGCCCGCTGCAATGAGGCGAGGGCGAATGCGTCCTGCGCTTCGCGGCTAAAGCTATAGTCATCGGCGGTGCATTGGGCGAACACACCCATGGCTCTGCCTTTGTCATAGGCGTCTTCTAGACCATCCAGAAACATATGGTCTTTAATTTCGCCGTGGCCTAGCCGATATCCGCCACGCGCCTTGTTCAGCAGATAAGGTGCATTGGTCATCGATTCCATGCCGCCGGCAATCATCACCTGCGCGCTGTCGGCCAACAGCAAATCATGCGCGAGCATGGCGGCCTTCATGCCCGACCCACACATTTTGTTGATGGTGGTACAGGTGGTGCTGAGAGGGAGCTGTGCGCCGAGTGCCGCCTGTCGCGCCGGAGCTTGGCCTTGGCCTGCACTCAGCACGTTACCCATGATGACTTCCTCAATCATCGCCGCATCGGCCCCAGCGCGTTCTATAGCGGCTTGTATGGCGAACGCACCGAGCTCTGCGGCGTTGAGTTGGGATAGCTCGCCTTGTAGGCCTCCCATGGGAGTGCGTGCAGCACCAACGATAACGATGGGGTCTTGAGACATGCGGCGCTCCCTTATTTGGCAGTCATGCGGATGGCGCCATCCAGGCGGATGGTTTCGCCATTGAGCATGGTGTTTTCAAATATTTGCTGCGCGAGTTGTGCATATTCGTCCGGCTCCCCTAGGCGAGAAGGGAAAGGGACCTGCATGCCCAGAGATTGTTGCGCTTCTTCCGGCAGGCTTTCTAGCAGTGGGGTTTTGAACAAGCCAGGAGCAATGGTCATCACGCGTATGCCGGAACGAGCGAATTCACGCGCCAAGGGCAAGGTCATGCCGACCAAGCCGGCTTTAGACGCGGCGTAGGCGGGCTGGCCAATTTGGCCATCATAGGCGGCGACAGAAGCGGTATTGATAATGACACCGCGTTCTCCTTTGTCGTTAGGAGCGGCTTGCATCATGGCGTGAGCGGCCAAGCGAATCATGTTGAAGCTGCCGTTGAGATTCACGCTGATGATTTTTTCAAAGGCTGCCATCGCCAAGGGGCCATCACGACCAACCGCTTTGGCCGGTGTGCCTATGCCGGCGCAATTGACCAAGCCGGTAATTTTTCCGAACTTCTCAAGTGCCGCGTCGATCACTGCTTGGCCATCATCTGGGCTGGAGACATTGCAGCGCACGAAGCTGCCACTAAGCTCTGCCGCCAGGCTTTCACCGGCATCGACATTCAGGTCCGCGAGTACAACTTTTGCCCCTGCTGCGGCCAAGCGCCTTGCGGTAGCAGCTCCTAGGCCAGATGCCCCGCCGGTAATGATGATGACGCTGTCAGATAAGTTCATGTGGTGTCCTCGTTTTAGTCTTTGTCTAAGGTGGTTTTGGCTTTGTATTGGCACAGATGGGCAATGTCACATTCTGGGCAATCCGGTTTGCGTGCCTTGCACACATAGCGACCATGCAGAATCAGCCAATGGTGCGCATGCACCAAGTATTGTTTTGGTATGCGCTTGAGCAAACCCTTTTCGACCTCTAGGGGTGTTTTCCCAGGAGCAATGCCGGTCCGGTTTCCCAAACGGAAAAGATGCGTGTCCACTGCCATGGTGGGTTCGCCAAAAGCAACATTGAGCACCACATTGGCGGTTTTTCGGCCGACGCCGGGCAGGGCTTCCAACGAGGCGCGGTCGTGTGGCACTTCGCCCTTGTGTTTTTCCAGCAGCATCCCGGCAGCAGCAACAACATTTTTCGCTTTGGAATTGAACAAGCCTATGGTGCGGATATAAGGGGTGATGCCTTCAACACCTAGATCCCATATCTGTTGCGGTGTGTTGGCCACAGGAAAGAGCTTATCGGTGGCCTTATTGACCCCGATATCGGTGGCTTGCGCCGACAAGGTGACAGCCACCAACAATTCGTAGGCGTCGCTGTAGTTCAGCTCAGTTTCGGGCTCAGGGTTGGCCTGCTGAAAGATGGCAAAGATCTGTTCGACCTTGGCGCGGCTTAGCGGCATGGCAGTTTTACTGTGAAGCGGATAGCTTGGCGCTGGTAATCGACAAGCGGTAGATCAGGTTTTCGCAAAACACCCGGTAGTACCGCAGCTGTACCTCATCTGAAACTTGGTCCATGGCTGCCGCATTGATTTTTAGCGCCAGAACTTCGCTTTCTGCGCGTACCGTAGCGGTACGACGGGTCGCCGTTAAAAATGCAATCTCGCCAAATACATCGCCTTTGCCCAGCGTCATCATACTTTTCCCACTCTTGGATACGCTGACGCTCCCCACTACGACTATATAAAAAGCATTGTCTATATCGCCTTCTTTAATGATGACTTCACCGGAACGAAAGCTGAGCATGGAACTGGCGCTCATGAACTCATCGATTTCGTGATCTTCGAAGTCATCGAAGAAGCGTAAGCGGCGCAGTGAGTCGCGACTCTCTGCCCGGCTGATTTGTTTTTCCTGTTGGCTTAGCCGGGTATTGATACGGGTCAATTCCACCGCCAGATCTTGTCCGCTTTGGTAGCGTGTGGTCGGATCTTTACTCAATAAGCGTTCGACAACGGCGCAAACTTCGTCTGGCAATTCCGGATGTTTCGTGCGTAAGTTGGGTGCCGGTAGATTTTTTACCATTTCTAGTAGGCGGCGTATGTCTTGCGCGACAAATGGCGGCTCGCCACACAGTAGGTAATACATTACCGCGCCCAAGGAATACAGATCAGAGCTGGGCCCCATATTGTTGCGCCGCACTTGCTCCGGGGACATGAAGGCCGGCGAGCCCACTACGGTTTCTGGTTTTAGAGTGTCACCTTGCAGCATTTCCGCAATGGAAAAGTCCATGATTTTTGCAGTGGAGCCGTCTTCCGACATCATGATGTTGCCGGGTTTGATGTCCCGGTGCAGCACCCCACGTTTGTGCGAGTAGTCTAGTGCTTTGGCGCATTTGAAAATGACATCAACGACTTGGTTGATGGGCATTTGTGGATGCTTTTGGATGTACTCCGCCAGCGTGCAGCCTTTGATGTATTCCATCACGATGTAGCTGATGCTGTCATCAACCCCAGCGTCAAAAACCGACACTATATGCGGGTGGTGCAACATGCCTGCGGCGTGCGCTTCAGCAAAAAACTCTCGGTTTTGCTGCATGGATTCTGCAGGGTCGAGCGGAGTATCGCTCAGGGCCAACTTAATCGCGACATCGCGGGCAACAAAAGGGTCGTAGGCTTTGTAAACCACGCCACAAGTGCCGCGACCAATTTCCTCTTGCAGCAGATATTTACCCAGTTGTTCTGGTATGTCACTGCTTTTCGGAATCTCTGGCGCTTTACTGCGTTGTGTTTTCGATTCTTCCGCCATGCCGCTGCGATCGCCCTCGCTTCTATTGTCTGAGCTTAATGTAGGCACCGGCCATTGCGATGGCACGTTGCGCTTCTGGAACAAGATCAGGTGAAAGTTGGAAATCATGTCCGAGGTCGGCAAAAACCTCGAGTTTGGAGTCTACACCAGCGTCCTTGGCTAGCGCGTGAATACGTCGTGCGTCGTCCAGCAACAGATCGTGTGCAGCGGCTTGAATCAACACAGGCGGCAGGCCGGTTAAATCTGCATGCATCGGTGAAATGGAGGGATCATCGGCGGGCGTTTCGGCCGCGTAATACTCATTATTTACCGCCAGCCACTCTTTAGTCAGCAAGGGTTCTACGTGTCGATTGCGGTTCATGCTTTCGCCCGACAATGTGAGATCGGTCAGTGGACAGAACAGCACGGCGCAGGCTGGAGTTGGGATTTGCGTGTCGCGCAGTTGCAGCATCAATGTCAGGCTTAGGCATGCCCCTGCTGAATCGCCAACAACGGCCAAGTGTTCCGCAGCGTAGGTTTCCAGTAATTCCTCGTAGGCTAATCTGGCGTCATCAGCCGCAGCAGGAAACGGATGCTCTGGTGCTAGCCGGTAATCCAATGAAAATACTGTGCAGCCGCAGGCTTTGGCCAAGTAGGCAGTTATGACTTGATAGGCACGCGGACTACCGACTACAAAACCACCACCATGCAAATACAAAATGGCGCGTTTGCTGTCCGAATTCGCTGGCGTGAATTTGAGCGCCGAGCGGCCGCCGAGTAAGGTTTCCTCTAGCGTGACGCCCTTGGGCATAAACTGTAGCCGGGCAAAGTTTTCCACAGCGCGCCGTTGACTTTCTGGCGGGTGCTGGTGGTTGAGTTTTGGGCGCAACAGCCGGCGCAGGGCCATAGCGCTCATGCGCGATCGCAGACTCGTCAAAATGGGGCTACTCAAGAATCCAGGGCGGGCATGGTAACTCACCTGTTAGAATCACCGCCCGTTTTTTCTTGCAAGCCGCCTTATGTTTCAAGCTCCGCAACGTTATCTTATGGGTCCGGGTCCAGGCCCGGTCAGTCAGCGCGTATTGGATGCCTCTGCCCAGCCCACCATCGGGCATTTGGATCCGGCCTTCATCGAATTGATGAATGACGTACAAGGCCAGTTGCGTCAGGTCTTTCGTACTGAAAATGCTTTTAGCATGCCGTTTTCCGCGCCAGCTACCGGTGCGATGGAAGCGTGTTTAATCAATGTGCTCGAGCCGGGAGACCGCGTATTGGTTTGTCAAAATGGCGTGTTTGGCGTGCGTTTGGCGGAAATGGCGCGGCGTTGTGGCGCTGAAGTTGATGTATTGGAGTTCCCCTGGGGGCGCGCAGTTGACCCTCAGCAATTGGCTGACAAGTTGGCGGCAAGCACCGCCTTTAAGTTGGTCTGTTGGGTGCAGGCGGAAACTTCAACCGGGGTTTTGAGCGACAGCCAAGCTTTGGCTGAAGTCGTGCATCCGACCGGCGCATTGACCTTAGTGGATTGTGTGACCGCCATCGGTGGTTGTCCGATAGAAGTGGACGCTTGGGGGCTGGACATGGTTTATGCCGGTAGCCAAAAGTGCTTAAGCGCACCTCCAGGCATAGCGCCTATCACCATAGGTGAGCGCGCTATGGACGCGTTGCGTAAACGCAAAACGCCCGTTCAAAGCTGGTTTATGGATTTCAATTTGCTTGGCGGTTATTGGGCCGGCGCCGGTAAGCGTGCCTATCACCACACCGCGCCGGTGAACGCCATCTACGGTCTGCATGAATCTCTCAGCATAGTGTTGGAAGAAGGCTTGGAAAATGCGTGGGCTCGCCATCGCCAGGTCAACGCGGCTCTGGTCTCTGGGCTGGCCGTGTTGGGCATAGCGCCGATCCCACCGCTGGCAGAGCGCTTGCCGCCGCTGACTACTGTGGGTATTCCAGAAGGTATAGATGATGCGAAATTCCGCAGTTATCTGCTGAGTGCGCACAATCTTGAAATTGGAGCCGGATTGGGTGCGTTTGCAGGAAATGCTTGGCGTATCGGACTTATGGGAAGCGGGTGCACGCTAGAAGCTGTCGAGCGCTGTGTAGCCGCCATTGCTGCTGGAATGCAACAGCTTGGTCATGAAGTCGATGCGGAAGCTGCTTTAGCCGCGGCACGCGCAGCCTAAAGCAGTAAGGCGCGCCAATAGCGCGCCTTACCTATAGCTTTTGTAGCTGTTCGCGGCTGCGTTGTAATAACGTAGTCAGCACATTTGCTGCGTATTGTTGTGCCGGATGTGCACCCCAAACTGGGGCCGGCCACGCGACATCGCTTGTGTATCGAGCGATATGATGAATATGGAGCTGAGGCTCCACGTTGCCGAGCGCGGCAATGTTCAATTTGTCTGCTTGCAGGTCTTGCAGCAAATAGTTGGATAAAAAGCGGCTTTCAAGGCGGTATTGAGCATCCTCTTCAATGCTGAGTTCGCTCAACTCACGTAGGCCCGCGCGACGTGGCACCAGTATGAACCACGGGTAATGAGCGTCACGCATCAATAAGACTTGGCACAGTGGCCAGTCCAAAACGTGGTCACAATCGTTGGCAAGGCGTTGCGCCAGTTGGAACTCAGGCAATTGATTTTCCTAGTCGGTTACACTGCGCATTATGACCCTGATAACGATTGTTATAGCGATGTTATTGGAGCGAGTGCTGAGTTACTCGCCACGTTGGCGTGCGCACAATCTAACCGGTGTTTGGATGGCTTGGGTTGACGTGCGTATGGTGCCGCGTATTTGGTCCTTAGCCATATATCTCCTAGTGCCGATAGCCCTAGTCGCAGCCCTGCAAGCTTTTTTCTTGCACCAGCCCGGTGGCGTGCTGTTGATGTTGCCACTGTCTTTGCTTGTGTTGCTGGGGTGCTTAGGACCGCGCGACCTTGCTATGGAGATTAAGCGCTATGAGAAAGCGCTAGAAGAAGGTCGCAGCGAAGTTGCCGAATCCATAAAAGCGGAATTGATTACTGGCCCGGGTCGCTCTGTGACCGCGAATGAGGGGCGCTCCATGGTCGCGGCTTGCTTTGTTCAGGGGCATGAACGGTGGCTTTCCATACTATTGTGGTTTTTTGTTTTGGGCTTGCCCGGTGCAGTGGCCTACCGTTTGCTGTCGGCCATAAGCTGCCATCTGCGCCATTCCGGCCGAGATGATGAACTGCAAAAACTGACTGAGACTCTGCACGGTGCCATGGCTTGGCCAAGCGCGCATATTGCAGTCGTGCTCTACGCATTGGCCGGAAGTACCGACCATGCTTGGGAGCGCTGGCGTCAATGGCTGGTTGAGGGGAGTAGCCCCTGGGTGCGCAACGCATGGCCATTGTTGGCCGATATAGGCATGGCCGCATTGGCTCAAGATGCGGAGCAGCCGACCCAAGCTGGGGAGTGCTTAGACCGTGCGATAAAGCTGCTTAATCGCAGCATGATGATTTATTTGGCCGTCATCGCATTGCTCACCATCGGCGGTTGGATCGCTTAAGCGGCAGTCACGCGGCGTTTAGCCTTGTGCTGGCGGCGGTGGTTTTACCCATTGCGTTTCGTCCCCTGCGTTGCGCGCCAGCAGGCGGCAAAAGACAAACAGCAGGTCCGACAATCGGTTGAGATACTGTGGCAGGCCAAGGCGTATGGCCTCATCAGCATGAGTGGCCCAGCAACTGCGCTCTGCTCGTCTGCAAACGGCCCTCGCCATATGCGCGGCTGATGCTGCCGCTCCACCGCCCGGCAATACGAATTCTTTCAGCGGCGGTAAGCTGGCGTTAAATTCTTCGGTGTTAGCATCCAACTGCTCGATGTGGCTGGCTGTGATCAGCTCCATCTCAGGCATGGCCAATTCACCGCCTAGGTTGAACAGTTCCTGTTGTATGCGCTCCAGTACGACATCCATATTTTTGGGGATGGGCTGGCTACGCAATGCGCCCACGCAGCAATTGAGCTCGTCCACATCCCCGATCGCGACAATGCGCGGATGGAATTTTGCTAATCGACGATTGTTGGCAATGCCTGTTTCGCCAGCATCGCCGGTGCGTGTGGTCAATTTACTGAGTCGGTGGCCCATGGTGCTCAACTGCGATAATGAAGTGCACATGGTAACGGTTGTTTATCTGACTCAGTCCAGCGCTATGGGAACTGAAAGTCTCTTTTGATCGTGTTGCTGGAGACTTCAGCTCGTCTCAGTAATGACGATATACTGATCGGTTACCGCCTAATGAACACAGGGGTGGGCAAATTTCACGGAGACATTACGTTGAATAATCTAGCAAGATCGCGTCGCATCGCGGTTGTATCACTGTCGCTGCTAGCCGCTGGCACGGCTTATTTTTTCAGCCAAAGCGAATTGGCGGCTCAAACCCAAGTCGCGCAAGCCTTGGATTGTCCTGCGGGCTATCATGCTACGGACCCCGTGGCCTATGCGCGGGAATTCAATCCTCTCATCAACGAAGCGCAAATTGCCCGCATTCGTGAGCAATACGGTGAGCAAGCGTGCGCTTACAACCGTCTGCCCGAATCTATGGCTGAGATTGGTCAGTGGGGGCAGTTCACAGATGATGCTGCATCGGCACCGTCAGGGCTGATTCCACAAGGTGCGATGCGTGCTGCGGTTGAGCACAAGTCGGCGATGAAGTCATTGCAAGCCAAAGTTGCCAACGCCGACGGCGTTTGGGAAAACTACGGTAAGGGCCCGCAAATCAGTCTGCAGGAATACGTTGATGGCGCGCGAGACGGCATACCGTCAGTTGCTGGCCGTGTCGATGATTTTGCTTATGACGATGCCAACAAACGTTTATTTGCCGCGGTTGGTACCGGTGGCATTTGGATGAGCGAGGCGGTCGATGGCGATGTCGGCACTCTGGCCGACATGTGGATCGATATCGGCAAAAACATGCCGACCACGATTGCGTCTGCGGTTGAATGGACGCCGGCTGAAGGCGGTCGTCTGCTGGTGCTGACCGGTGAGCACGTACAAGGTGGTAATACTTATGTGGGCTTAGGCGCATTTTGGTCAGATAATTTTGGCGCCACTTGGCATCAAGCAGAGGGTGTGCCTGATGCTGCCGGTGCCGCGCGATTGGCTGTGGATCAAGCCAACCCCAGTATTGTTTATGCAGCGACTCACAAAGGCTTATTCCGCTCGGTGGATGCCGGCGCAAGCTATGTCAATGTGGGGCTGCCAGTATCCGACGATTGTGCCGGGGTGGTTGATTATTCCGGTGCTTGTCAGTTGGCCAACGTAGTCACCGACGTGGTTGTGAAGGAGCCGGGTGGTGTATTCCTCGTGGGTCTGGATGCTGTCGAATGCGATCCGAAAGGCTGTGCCGTTTTGGCCGCGGTGGGTTATCGCGCCGGTAATGCGCCGTATGCCGATGGTGCTGTGCAAGCGCCTGGCAATGGTCTATACCGCTCCGAAACGGGTGAGCCAGGAACATTTGCGCGGGTTGATTCTCCGGCGCCCGGTCTTGCGGGCTTGTCGCCCTACGGCTTTCCGCCGCAAGAGCGTATTGGTCGTATTGAATTGGGTGCTGCTATTGGGCCCGAGCAAGATCACAATATCGTTTATGCCATCGTGCAGGATGCGGTATTGCTGAATGGCGGTATTCCCGTGTTGGATATGCCGCTGGATGTTGAAAGTCCCCAGCTGCCACTGGAATGTGCTCAGTTTCCCGATGGCGATCCACGTTTCGTGTGTGAAACCTTGGCTGGCGGATTTAGCCCAACGGTTATTAATGGCATCTACGTCTCCATGGACTTTGGAGATACTTGGATACGGTTGGCTGACGATATCAACCTGACTTACACCTCAGCCGCCAGCGGTTCTACTTTGGCAGCCGTTGTGCCTTTGGGTATTGGCCCGGGCATTCAGGCTTGGTACGACTTGTGGATACAGCCAGATCCAACTTTGGCAGATCCCTTGCTCAATGCGCCAACTCGCTTGGCTTTCGGCATGGAAGAAATCTGGAAGAACACCTTGTCCGGCTTACCGCCAGCTCCGGTAATTGACCAAGCGATCAACAGCGCTGCTGACGAAACCGGTGTGAACGATGCTTTGGAGCAGTTCACTCAATTGCTGCTGCCTATGGTGGGTGTGGTTGAACAACTTCCCGCTTTCGATTACGAAGTGTTTGGTACTTACTTTGCCGGTGAAACTTGCTTGTTCCTCATCGGTAATATCGGGCCAGCGACACCGATTTGCCCGACTTATGACGGCATAGTGAATGGCACGACAACTCATCCGGACCAGCATGACGGGATTTTCATTGCTGACCCAGAGCGTGGTGGGGTTTGGTTGATTGCAGGTAACGACGGTGGTGTCTACAAGCAGTATTCCTCCAATCCCATTACCGATGATTTTGATAACACCAAGTGGGGCGACGGCGCCAATCAAGGCTTCTATACCTTGATGAACTACGGTATTAGCGTGTCCGGTGATGGCACGGTGTATTACGGCTTGCAAGATAATGCCTCCGGCAAGATTGAGCCTCAGAGCCGCCGCCAGGTTCGTACCTATGTTGGTGATGGCGTGTGGACCGCAGTCGATCCGAATAACTCGGCTGTGGCCTATGTGCAAACGCCTGGTTTGAGCATCAACCGCACAACCAATGGTGGTCGTTCGCATAGCAATATCGCGCCCGATGCTGAAATCGGAACCGGGCATTTCCTAGGCCCATTCATGATGGATCCGCAAAATGCCGATCACTTGGTGGCTGTTGGCACCAAGGTGGCAGAAAGCCTGGATGCGTCTACCGGCGCCGGCTGGGTGGAAGTGTTTGATTTGGGTGTGGATGAAGCCAGCGGTGCTGCGCACCAAGCACGTCATCGCCCATTGGATGTTGAGGGTGCCAATGTTTATACAGGTTGGTGTGGACCTTGCAGCATTCTCGACGGCAGCGCGCAGTTCCAACGTGGTTTGGCCACCAACGTGGGCGGCGATGCGGCACCACGCTTGGGCACTTCTCAAGGTTGGCATCAGGCTTCCGTCAATGGCCTGCCAAACCGCTTCATCTATGGCGTGGAAATGGACAGCAACAATCCAGAAACAGTCTTTGTCACCCTAGGCGGTTATTCAACCGCACGCTGGTTGCAGCCTGGCGGTTATCTGGATGAAAACGCGGACATCGGTGCAGGCCATGTTTTCCGTTCTGATGATGCCGGTGAAAACTTTGTTGATATTTCAGGTAATTTGCCCGATACCAACGTCACCGCCATCGTGAAGCGAGGCGAGCAACTGGTCGTGGCAACCGATATTGGCGTGTTCATTTCCAGTGATTTGAACGGCAGTGAATGGGCGCCATTGGGTGATCTGGAAAATGTTCCAGTTAACCAATTGGTGATTCAGCCTGGCGACGATACCAAGCTGTTTGCAGGCACTTTCGGCCGTGGTGTGAAACTGTATCAATTCGCCCAAGAACTACCAGAATCGGCACGTGATACTGAAGAGCGCGGTGGTGATTTAGCGCCGCGTGGCGGTGCGCTGGGTGGTGGGCTGCTATTTTTGGCATTCTTTGGATTGCTTGGCCGTCGTCGTCGAATATAGTTTCGAAATAGCCTGAAGAGGCCCGGTAAAACTTCGGTTTTATCGGGCTTTTTTGTTACATTGGAAGCATGATTTCAGCAGTAAAAAATATAGTAATGCACTTGTGGCGTCTATTCTTCATCGTACTGAGTGTGGTCTTGTTTTCGCAGCAGGCCGCGGCTCAGGCTGGGGACATTTTTCCGCGTCCAGCGGAATTGGAAGATAATGTCCGATTTTGGCGCAGTGTTTTCGCTGAATACTCACAAAATCAAGTGCTTATCCATGATCGAGAAAATGTCACCATCATTTACAAGGTGCTGGATTTTTCCGATGTGGCACCGTTGCTGAGCAAAGATGAATTGCGTTTACATATACGCAAAGTGGAAAGCGCAGAAAAAGAAACGCTAAGCAACATCATGCTCAAGCTGGCCGATGCGCCAGAAACGATGGGGCTGGGGCAGGATGCAGCGCGCATACGCGCCAAATTGATTGCACGTGGCCTATTTGATGCCGACAACTTACGCTCGATTGCGCAAGACTTGCGTGGCCAATCGGGGCTGCAAGAGAAAACCCGTGATGCGATAATGCGCTCGGGCCGGTATTTGCCCTACATGGAAAAAGTTTTTGCAGAAGCAGGCTTGCCGGTGTTATTGACACGTCTGCCTTTGGTCGAATCCAGCTTTAACAATGCGGCATACTCCAAAACTGGGGCTGCCGGTATGTGGCAGTTCATGCCCGGCACCGCGCGTGTTTACATGAGCTACGACGAAGTCGGCGACCAGCGTCGCGACCCGTGGTTTTCTAGCCAGGCCGCCGCCAAGCATCTCAGCGACGATTACGCCCTGCTGCAGGATTGGCCTTTGGCTGTCACCGCGTATAACTTTGGGCGTTACGGAATTGCGCGTGGCTTAGAAGAGTCGGGTAGCACCAGCTTGGTGGAGTTAATCGAGAAATACGATTACCCGCGCTGGGGCTTTGCGGCGAAAAACTTCTATGCTGAATTTCTTGCCGCGGTGGATGTCGAGCGTGATGCATTGAAATACTTCGGCCCATTGCGTCGCGATGCGCCGGATGATTTCGAGGAAATCGAAACCGAGCACTATGTGCGCTACGACACCTTACGGCGTATCTCGCAAGAGCAACCGGAGCGCTTTCATGAGCTTAACCCCAGTTTTTCTGTGGCGGTGCAGCGCGGGGATTTGTTGGTGCCGCCGCGTAAGCGCATCCGAATTCCTGTTGGCAAAGCACCTAAGTTTCGCCACGCTTACGCCAGCTTGGATACTGCTGAGCTGTATAGCCGGCAAAAGAGCTTTTTCCGCGAACATCGTGTGCGAGCAGGCCAGAATTTAGGTGCAATTGCGCAGCGTTATGGGACGACTGTGTCAGCCATTCGCAGCGCGAATGGCCTGCGTAGCAGTCACTTTATTCGTATCGGCCAAGTTTTGAAAATTCCACCGCGGGGTGGCAATAAAGCCAGTCGCACCAGTATCTATACCGTGCGCTCGGGGGACACGCTGAGCTCGATAGCGCGACGTTTTGGCACCTCTGTGGGGCGCATTCAGACCGCCAATGGTATTAGCAATCCCCAGCATCTCCGGGTTGGTGTTCGATTGAAGGTTCCATCAAACAAGCTTTCTAGTTATGCCTGGCACACCATCCGCTCAGGGCAAACGGTGGAGTCGATTGCTCGCAAATACGGTGTTTCCGTGCAATCCATCGCGTCAGCCAATGACTTGAGCAACATCAATCGCATCCGCGTTGGGCAAAAGTTGAAGGTGCCGGGGGGGTAATTCGCCCACAAAAGGCTTTGCGACCCTCGCGCTTCGTGCTAGCTTGATGCGCTGCAACATTAATAATGATTGGTATGCGCAAAGACAAACAATTACAGCGCGATTTGGACAATGCTCTGGATTATCGCAGCTGGCGTGCGGCAGCTTTAGAACTGGATGAATTGGAAGGCAAGGCCGATTGGCGTGCTACCGATGAAACTCGCGATTATGATTTCCGACTGATACGGGCGCGACTGAATGAATTGCGCCTATTGCGCGAAGAGCAACGCGTGGCTGAGCTCGTGCACGCGCTGCACGAAGGCCTGCATGGCAACCTCGGTGGTATCGCCAGCCCTACGCTCTACACCCACTGCCGAGTTGGCACCAAGTTATTGATTGAGGAATACCTGCACGAAGTCGCTATTTGCCTCAATTACCTGTGCGATAACGATTTCGACGAATTTCCCATAGAGGAAAAAATTCGCTTTTTTAAGCGGACCGGTTCGAGTTTTGGCCGATCTGCATTGATGTTATCCGGCGGCGCGACCTTGGGTATGTTTCATATCGGAGTGATCAAGGCGCTGTTCTCAGAAGGGGTGCTGCCTCGAGTATTGTCGGGTTCCAGTGCGGGCTCCATCATTGCCGGTGCTGTGGGAACACGCACGGATGAAGAGCTCAAGGATGTGTTTAATCCTGGCGGCCTATATCTGGATGCATTTCGGGTTTTCGGTTTGCGCAATGCAATGCGTAACCGGTCCTTGATGGATCAAGGGCAGCTGTGGAAGTGTTTGCAAGAAAACATGGGCGATTACACGTTTGAAGAGGCGTTTGAACGTACCCGCCGCATTGTAGGCATCACAGTTTCTCCAATTGAGCCGCATCAGCAAGGCCGTTTGCTGAATTATTTGACCGCGCCCAATGTCACCGTTAGCCGTGCGTCTTTAGCGTCCTGTGCTATTCCTGGCGTGTTTCCGCCGGTGATGCTGCAAGCGAAAAGCTTCAAAGGCGAGCTGGTGGGCTATATGCCTAGCAAACGCTGGCAGGACGGGACTTTGCGCAGCGATTTACCGATGTTGCGCATTGCGCGGCTGCACAATGTGAATCATTACATTGTCAGCCAAACCAATCCGCATGTTGTCCCATTTTTGAAAGATGACCGGGCGCGCAATACCAGTGGCATGGTCTCATTGGTGGGCGAACTCGCGCGTAGCAGTTACGGCGTTTACAGTAAACACATCGTAGAGACTGCTCGGCACCGTATGAACCCTGAGGGTTGGTGGCGCGTCGCAGAAAAGTTAATGGCTTTAACTAATCAACGTTTCTCAGGGGATGTCAATATCTTCCCCTCGCAGACGCCTAAGAAAGTGCTGCGCATGTTGACCAGTCCGACTGAGGAAGATATGCGCCACTTCATCCATTCCGGCGAAAAGCGCACTTGGCCACAAGTCGAGCGGATCAGAAATTCGACAGTGATTTCTCGCACCTTTGAAGATTGTCTGCAACGCATGAAGGATCGTGGGGAAACTCAGCGCAAGCAAGCAAATAATGAGCGTGTGGTACGTTTGCCCACCGCCCATAAACGAGCTTAAAAATGGCCACAAGGTCTTTTGGTTGGAGTGGCTTCGGCCTGCGTTTCTTATTTGCTGCGGTTTTGGTCTTGGCGACCTATAACCCAGAGCATTGGTCATACATACATTGGGCGCTACTGGATATATCCAGTTTTACGCCCTTTAAGGCATTGTTGGGGATGGTACTGCTGGTTGGCTGGGTGGTTTACTTGCGCGCCACTCTGCGTTCATTGGGGCCGATTGGCCTGGGCTTGGCGGTAGCGGTTTTTGCCTGCTTTGCTTGGTTGTTGATCGACATGAATTGGATCAATGCCCAGTCTGTGCGCGCGGTCAGTTATTTGGTGATGTTCATTGTTGCCTCGGTGATGGCGATTGGTATCAGTTGGTCGCATGTGCGCCGCCGTATTACTGGGCAGGTGGATGCGGATGATGTGGATGCATAGCTACAAAATCCTATGAGTGTGATGCGGTCTCAGCGGGATTTACTCTGTCGCGGCCTGAATGAAATGGGCCAGACTCTTGATGAGGCGGCTATTGAACGCCTTTTGCAATTTTCTGACGAGATGTTGGCTTGGAATAAGCGCATTAATCTCACTGCGATAACTGATCCTCAACAAGTCGTCATACAACATTTGCTGGACAGTCTCAGCGTGCTGCCCTTTATTAATTGCACGCATGTGTTGGATGTAGGAAGTGGTGGCGGCTTGCCTGGCATCGTGCTGAGCATCGCCCGGCCTGAATTGTATGTGACCAGTGTAGATAGCCGGAATAAGAAAGTCGCTTTTCAGCGACATGCGGCGCGGGCGTTGGGTTTGCAGCACTTTCAAGCTATAGCGCAGCGTGTCGAAGGCTTGCGTCCAGAGCAGCCATTCCAACAAATTATTAGTCGCGCTTTTGCCTCTTTGTCAGATTTTGTGCAAACCTCCGGAGGGCACCTGGCTGCTGGCGGCCAATTGCTTGCGATGAAAGGAAAGTTGCCCCTTGCGGAGCAATCCGATATGCCCTCAGACTGGCAGGTGGTTAAAATGGCGCGTTTACTCGTGCCTGGAATGCAGGCTGAGCGTCATTTGGCTGTGCTGGAAAAGCGCGGCGATTAGTTTTCTTGGCTCTAGGGTCAGATGAACAGGATATAAAAAGTGCCCAAGATATTGGCTGTTGCCAATCAGAAAGGCGGTGTTGGTAAAACCACGACTAGCGTCAATTTGGCGGCTTCCTTGGCGGCAACCAAACGGCGCGTATTACTGGTTGATCTGGATGCCCAAGGCAATGCCACCATGGGCGTTGGTGTCGACAAAGCTGAATTGGAACATTCCGCCTGCGATGTATTGCTTGGCGAAGTCGGTTTGCGAGAAGCGCTGGTGCCATGTCCCGATTTCAAGCTCGATTTGTTGCCAGCCAACGATGATATGACGGCCGCAGAAGTCGGCTTGAAGGGTAACGGTGGCCAGCTCGCATTAAAGAAAGCGCTGAGCTCCGTGGCAGATGACTACGATTATGTGCTGATCGATTGCCCGCCGAGCTTGTCGATGCTGACCGTGAATGCACTGGCCGCATCTAGTGGCGTGCTGATTCCTATGCAATGCGAGTACTACGCCTTGGAAGGAATTTCAGCTTTGGTTTCGACCATTTACCAGATCCGCGGCAGCATCAATCCCAGCCTGCAGATCGAAGGCATACTGCGGACTATGTTCGACCCGCGCAATAACCTGGCACGTATGGTCTCGGATGAGTTGCTTGAGCATTTTGGTGACAAAGTGTTCAACACCGTGGTGCCGCGCAATGTGCGTCTGGCTGAAGCGCCCAGTTACGGACAGCCCGTGATCGCCTATGATGCGCGTTCCACAGGTGCGCGCGCGTACATCGCTTTGGCCGGTGAAATGCTTGGCCGCAAAAGCAAATAAAACAGACTCATAACGACTAGGGAATAGGGGACATGGCGAAAAAGCCACGGCGCGGTTTAGGACGCGGACTTGATGCCTTGCTCGGTGATGTACCAGCAGGCAGTGATAATAATGAACAGGTACGTCGTCTGGCTTTAGATGATATTCAGCCTGGACGTTTTCAGCCGCGCACAGAGATGGATGAAAGTGCCCTGCAAGAGCTGGCCGCTTCGATCAAAGCTCAGGGCGTGATTCAACCCATAGTTGTTCGCCCATTTGAAGATGGCAGTAGTTTTGAATTGGTTGCCGGTGAGCGGCGTTGGCGCGCTTCGCGTTTGGCGGGTTTGTCGGAGATTCCAGCGCTGGTGCGTGAATTGCCGGATCAAACCGTACTTGCTGTTGGGCTCATTGAAAATATTCAGCGTGAGGCACTCAATCCATTGGATGAAGCGCAATCTTTGCGTCGACTCATTGATGAATGCGGCCTGACCCATGAACAATGCGCGGAAGCCGTTGGTCGGTCGCGCGCTTCCGTGACCAACTTGCTGCGTTTGGTCAATTTGGATACGGATGTTCAAGACATGCTCAAGCAGGGCGAGTTGGAAATGGGGCACGCCCGTGCATTATTGGGTTTGCCCATAGAATTGCAGGCAAGCGCCGCAGTAAAAATTCGCGATCAAGGATTGAATGTGCGGCAGGCGGAAGCCCTGGTGCGACAAATCAATGCGCCTGGTGCCGCAACGCAGAAAGCCAGCAAGCCAGAAATCGATGATCGTCTGCAAATTGCTCGTGACAAGTTGGCGGAGCGCTTAAAGGCGAAAGTCGTACTTAAGCCCAAAGATGCAAACAGTGGCGCTTTGGTCATTCAGTACACAACTGAGAGCGAGCTGCAGGCCATTTTTGAGCGCTTGGGATAAGCCGTTTATTCCGCGCTTATGCGGCAAAATCAATGCTTCTGCTTAAGTTGGAAAAAATGCCTTAGTGATCAGAGTGTGGCGCAGCATCGTTTAGGTCGCTTTTCCTGTGTCAATTCTGTCCGCGAAATTGACCTTATGTTGCACTGCGGCTATGATTGCGCGCCCTGCTTCTGGGGAGTGGGCGTTTGACTTGTTTTTTTGATGCAACAAAGTAGCCGAATTATCGCGCTTCAATGCTTAATCGGCCTGTTAGTTGCCGGGGCATGGATGCTCAAGAGTCAAACTGCTGCATTGGCCGCTTTATGCGGTGCGGCAACGGCAGTGCTGCCGGCATTGTATATGCGCTGGCGCATGCTACAGGCCATTCGCTTAGCGAATGAGCCAACGAAATTAGTCGGTACGGTGTACCGAGGACAGTTTGGAAAGTTTGCTATGACCTGCGCTTTGTTCGCATTGTGCATGGCGCGCTTCCCAACTGAATTTATGGCAGTCATGTCGACATTTATCGCTTGTGTTTTAGGGTATGTGATCGGCGGGCTGATTGTGGATCACGAATCTTTAGACGGATAGCCAATGGCCAGCGGACACGGTGAACAGACTTCGACAGAATATGTCGTCCACCATCTGACCAATCTCAAGCTCGATCTAGCGACTATGACGCTGGATTCTCATGCCACGGGATTTTGGGTGTTGCACTTGGATAGCATGGTGTTTTCCGTGCTGTTAGGTGGCTTATTTGTATGGGCATTTCATAAGGTTGCCAAAACAGCGACTGCTGGCGTCCCATCCGGCTTCCAGAATTTTGTAGAAATGGTCGTTGACTTCGTCGACGGTCAAGTGAAAGAAACCTTTCCTGGTCATCATCCCCTCATCGCGCCTCTTGGGCTGACGATTTTTTGTTGGGTGTTCTTGATGAACTGCATGGATTTGGTGCCGGTGGATCTGCTGCCAGCGATGGCGGGCACCGTAGGCATTAACTATTTAAAGGTTGTGCCCAGCACCGATGTCAATGTGACCTTTGGCATGTCTTTCAGTATTTTCTTCCTGATTCTGTACTTCAATATCAAGATGAAAGGTTTGGTCGGTTTCGGAAAAGAAGCTTTGACCGCGCCATTTGGCCCTTGGTTTGCACCAGTGAATCTTATTTTACGCATTGTTGAGGACTTGGCTAAGCCGATTTCCTTGTCTTTGCGTCTGTTCGGCAACCTGTTTGCTGGCGAACTCATCTTCATCCTAATCGCACTGCTGTTTACCGCTGGCTGGCAATTTGCCGCATTAGGTCTGGGACTGCATTGGATTTGGGCTGTATTCCATATTCTGGTCGTTACCTTGCAAGCCTTTATCTTCATGATATTGACCATTGTTTACCTTAGTTTGGCTTCTGAAAGTCATTAAGCCTGACTGAGATTTTTTTCCTTTTTTATACACTCTCTTAACTACGGAGATTTCCATGATTGAAGCTCTCGCTAACGTACAAGGTATGACAGTTGTTGCTGTCGGTCTGATTCTGGGTCTGGGTGCCGCTGGTACTGCTATCGGCTTTGGTTTGCTGGGCGGCAAGTTGCTGGAAGGCGTTGCTCGCCAACCAGAAATGGCTGGTATGTTGACCGGTCGTATGTTCCTGGTTGCTGGTCTGCTTGATGCTGTGACCTTCGTAGGTATCGGTATTGGCATGTTCTTCACCTTCGCCAACCCCTTCGCTGAAGCTATCAAAGCTGCTGCTGGTTCCTAAACCAGTTTAGGCGCAGGAGTCCCTTATGGATATTAACGTCACACTGGTCGGCCAGATGATCGCTTTTGCGCTCTTCGTTTGGTTCACCATGAAATACGTGTGGCCGCCTATTACCGACGCGATGTCTGAGCGTCAGCAAAAAATTGCTGACGGTTTGGCTGCGGCGGAAAAAGGTGCCCGGGAACTTCAGGATGCGGCGGCTAAGTCCGACGACACCCTGAAGGTAGCCCGCGAGGAAGCACGCGAAGTACTCGCAGGTGCCAGTCGTCAAGCTACTCAGATTCTGGAAGAAGCTCGTTCTGCAGCGCAGAGCGAAGGCGACCGAATCAAGACCCAGGCCCAGGCGGAAATCGATCAGAGCATTGCCAGTGCACGTGAAGCGCTGCGTAAAGAAGTGGGTGTGCTTGCAGTACAAGGCGCATCCCAAATCTTGGGTCGAGAAATCGACGCCAATGCTCATGCCGAACTCGTCGACCGCCTCGCGGCGCAGATCTAAAGGACTGGCATGGCTGAGTTGCAAACCCTAGCGCGTCCCTACGCTCGTGCTGCCTTTTCGGTAGCACGTGATCAGCAATCTTTGCCGGTATGGGGAGATGCGTTGAGCACGCTGGCGCAAGCCAGTCAGGACGAAACCTTAGCGACCCTGATTAGCCATCCTAATGTTGCGGCAGATGTTCTGGTGAACATGCTGCTAGAGCTGGCGGAAGCGGCTGACATTAAAGGGATGGACAATCTGCTGAAGGTGCTGGCAGAAAATCGCCGTTTGGCCCTGTTGCCAACGGTAGCCGAAGAATTTTCTGCATTGCGTCAAGCTTACGAGCAAACACGTAATGTAGTGGTGACTTCGGCTACGGACTTGGCGGCGGCTCAGCAGCAAGCTTTCAGCGATGCCTTAAAGCAGCGCTTGGGAGTTGATGTCAGCGTAAGCTGGACAGTCAACGCAGATCTTGTCGGCGGGGCCGTTGTGTCCGCCGGTGACCTTGTCATCGATGGTTCGGTTCGCGGCGAGATTGATCGCTTGCGCTCCGTACTCACTCAATAAATACAGGATTGCAGACGATGCAGTTGAATCCTTCCGAGATCAGCGAACTGATCAAATCTCGAATTGAGAACTTTGAAGTTCTCACCGAAGCCCGTAACACTGGCACCATCGTGAGCCTGGCAGACGGCATCGTGCGTGTGCACGGTCTGTCCGACGCCGTTCTCGGTGAGATGTTGGAATTCCCGGGTGATACCTTTGGCTTGGCGCTCAACCTTGAGCGTGATTCCGTTGGTGCGGTTATTCTAGGCGACTTCAAACATTTGTCCGAAGGCGACACAGTAAAAACCACTGGTCGTATTTTGGAAGTTCCGATTGGCCCTGCATTGCTAGGCCGTGTCGTGAATTCCCTGGGCCTAGCTATTGACGGTAAGGGCGCTATCGAAACTGAGCTCACCGCTCCTATCGAAAAAGTGGCGCCTGGTGTTATTGAGCGTCAATCCGTTGATGAGCCTGTACAAACCGGTTACAAATCGGTTGATTCCATGGTTCCAGTTGGTCGTGGTCAACGTGAGTTGGTGATTGGCGACCGTCAGACGGGTAAAACCGCGCTGGCCATCGATGCCATCATCAATCAGAAATCCACCGGCGTGAAATGCGTCTACGTGGCGATCGGTCAGAAAGCATCCTCCATCGCTAACGTGGTACGAAAGCTGGAAGAAAATGACGCCATGGCGCATACCATTGTGGTTGCGGCTTCTGCTTCGGAAAGCGCGGCGATGCAATACATTGCACCGTACTCTGGCTGCACCATGGGTGAGTATTTCCGTGACCGCGGCGAAGATGCTTTGATCGTTTATGACGATCTGTCCAAGCAGGCTGTCGCGTACCGTTCCGTTTCCCTGTTGCTACGCCGCCCGCCGGGTCGTGAAGCGTATCCAGGTGACGTTTTCTATCTCCATAGTCGTTTGCTAGAACGTGCTGCTCGCGTTAACGCGGATTACGTTGAGAAGTTCACCAATGGTGAAGTGAAAGGCAAAACCGGCTCTTTGACCGCCTTGCCTATCATTGAAACCCAAGCGGGTGACGTGTCGGCTTTCGTACCAACCAACGTGATCTCCATCACTGACGGCCAGATTTTCTTGGAAACCGATTTGTTTAATGCCGGTATCCGTCCTGCGATGAACGCCGGTGTTTCGGTATCTCGCGTAGGTGGTGCAGCGCAAACCAAGATCATCAAGAAGTTGGGCGGTGGTATTCGCTTGGCGCTGGCTCAGTACCGTGAGTTGGCAGCGTTTGCTCAGTTTGCTTCCGATTTGGACGAAGCGACCCGCAAGCAGTTGGAACGCGGCCAACGTGTAACTGAATTGATGAAACAGGCGCAATACGCTCCGTTGTCAGTTGGCAACATGGCGGTTTCTTTGTATGCCGCGGATAACGGTTACTTGGATGATGTGGCGGTTGAAAAAATCGTGAAATTCGATGAAGACCTGCATCGTTACCTCGCTTCTGAACAGCAGTCTTTGCTAGACACCATCAATGAAAAAGGTGCCTACAACGACGACATCGAGAACGGCATTAAAGCTGCTTTGGATGGGTTCAAGAAGCAGTGGGCGGCATAAGCGAGTAAAGCATGGCTAGTGCAAAAGAAATCCGCACCAAGATCGGCAGCGTAAAAAATACGCAGAAGATCACCAAGGCCATGGAAATGGTTGCGGCCTCGAAAATGCGCAGGGCTCAGGAGCGCGTAATGGCGTCCCGTCCTTACGCCGAGCGCCTGCGCCGGACTATGGGGCATTTATCCAAGGCTAATCCTGAGTACAAACACCCTTTTGTAGTCGAGCGCGAAGTGAAGCGCGTTGCCTACATTATTGTGTCCACTGATCGTGGACTGTGTGGTGGTCTCAATATCAACTTGTTCCGCAGTCTTATAGGCGAGTTGAAGCAATGGAAGGCTAAGGACGTCGACGTTGATCTGGCTATCTTGGGTAGCAAGGCACGTAGCTTCTTTAAACGTATGGGCGGCAATATTGTTGCCGAGCAAAGCAATCTTGGTGATAAACCTCATTTGGATCAATTGATTGGTCTGATGAAGGTGGTGATGGATGCTTACCGTGATGGCCAGGTGGATCGTGTATTCCTGGTCAGCAACGAATTTGTAAACACCATGACGCAATCACCAGGTGTTAAGCAGCTGCTGCCTATTGCGCAAGATGGTGGCGATGATGGCCTTGCAGAGTTGCCCGCAACATGGGACTACTTGTATGAGCCAGAAGCTGCTGAGTTGCTAGATGACGTACTGATGCGATTTGTAGAATCGCAGGTGTATCAGTCTGTTGTTGAAAATGTGGCCTGTGAAATGGCTGCACGTATGGTGGCGATGAAATCGGCGACAGACAATGCTGGCGATATTATTAACGGCTTGCAGTTGGCCTATAACAAAGCCCGTCAATCAGCGATTACCCAGGAACTGGCCGAAATTGTCGGCGGTGCCGCGGCTGTATGAATTTAAGTGAGTGGTGTGGGAAGCCATACCGTTCACCAATATTTTTGAGGATGAGTAAGAAATGAGCTCAGGAAAGATTGTCCAGATTATCGGCGCGGTTGTAGACGTCGAGTTTCCCCGCGATGCGTTGCCTAAGGTCTATGACGCATTGCGTGTAGCCGAAGCTGGCTTGACGCTGGAAGTTCAACAGCAAATGGGTGACGGCGTAGTCCGTGCCATCGCTATGGGTGCTTCAGAAGGTTTGAAGCGTGGCTTAGCGGTGGAAAACACCGGTACTGCTATTTCTGTTCCGGTTGGTGATGCCACTTTGGGTCGCATCATGAACGTATTGGGCGAGCCCCAAGACGAGCGTGGCGACGTTGACACCGATCTGCGCTGGCCGATTCACCGTGATGCTCCTAGCTACGAAGAGCAATCCGGTTCCACAGATTTGCTGGAAACTGGTATTAAAGTCATCGACTTGCTTTGCCCGTTTGCTAAGGGCGGTAAAGTTGGTTTGTTCGGCGGTGCTGGCGTAGGCAAGACCGTAAACATGCTGGAGTTGATCAACAACATTGCGAAAGAGCACGCCGGTTTGTCCGTGTTTGCCGGTGTTGGTGAGCGTACGCGTGAAGGTAATGACTTCTACCACGAGATGTCAGAAGCTGGCGTAATTAAGCTGGATGACCTACCGCTATCGAAAGTAGCGATGGTTTACGGTCAGATGAATGAGCCGCCGGGTAACCGTCTGCGTGTTGCTCTGTCTGGTCTGACCATGGCGGAATACTTCCGTGATCAAGGCAAGGATGTATTGTTCTTCGTTGATAACATTTATCGTTATACCCTGGCTGGGACCGAAGTGTCCGCGTTGCTGGGTCGTATGCCTTCAGCTGTAGGTTACCAACCAACATTGGCTGAGGAAATGGGTGTTTTGCAGGAACGTATAACCTCCACAAAGCAAGGTTCAATCACTTCCGTACAAGCCGTTTATGTGCCTGCGGATGATTTGACTGACCCTTCACCAGCAACCACGTTTGCTCACTTGGACGCCACCGTCGTACTGTCACGTGACATCGCATCGTTGGGTATCTACCCGGCTGTGGATCCATTGGATTCC
Source organism: Oceanococcus sp. (assembly GCA_051252075.1). GTDB lineage: Bacteria > Pseudomonadota > Gammaproteobacteria > Nevskiales > Oceanococcaceae > Oceanococcus. Next base: position 94,842 of record JBPOFU010000003.1, read on the forward strand.
ACCAGCCGTCAGTTGGATCCAGCTGTTGTTGGGCAGGAGCATTATCAAACGGCTCGTGATGTACAAGGTATCTTGCAGCGTTATAAAGAGCTGAAAGACATCATCGCGATTTTGGGTATGGACGAGTTGTCGGAAGATGACAAACAAGCCGTAGCCCGCGCGCGTAAGATTCAACGTTTCTTGTCACAACCTTTCCACGTCGCAGAAGTGTTCACCGGCTCCCCCGGTAAGTACTGCTCACTGAAAGACACTATCCGCGGTTTCCGTGGCATTGTGGAAGGCGAGTATGATCATTTGCCAGAGCAAGCTTTCTACATGGTAGGTACCATCGAAGAAGCTGTTGCCAACGCTGAGAAGCTGTAAAGCGAGTCTATCCTGATGGAACTCAAAGTCGATATCGTTAGTGCCGAAGGCGAAATCTATGCCGGCACAGCCAGCATGGTGTTCGCACCTGCAGAAATGGGTGAAGTGGGTATTGCTCCACGTCACGCGCCTTTGCTCACCCGTTTGAAACCTGGTGTTGTTCGGGTGCAAAACGGTAGCGAAGAGCAGGAATTTTTTGTTTCCGGTGGTTTGTTGGAAGTTCAGCCCTCGCAGGTGACTGTGATGGCCGATACCGCTGAGCGTGCTCATGATATCGATGAGGCTGCTGCCATAGAAGCGAAGAAACGGGCTGAAGAAGCGCTGTCCCAAGCAGGCTCTGACATTGATCTGGCCAGGGCGCAAGCAGAGTTGGTTGAAGCTGCAGCACGTTTGCACTTGGTGAGTAAGCTCAAAGGCAAGCGTTAAAGCGCAACGACAAAGAATCTAAAAGGGGCCTAACGGCCCCTTTTTTGTTTGTGGTGGTTATCATTCAAACCTAAAGCATAACTATCTAACGGAGACGTGATTTGCCCGTACACAGTGTGATTCTGGCTGCCGGCCAAGGCACCCGCATGAAATCATCTCGCCCCAAGGTTTTACAAACCTTGGCTGCTCAGCCTTTGTTGGCACACGTGATCAATCGGCAGGCACGGCTCGTGTCCGAGCAGATACATGTGGTCTATGGCCACGGTGGGGAACAAGTCCAAGCGGCTTTTGCTGATCAAGCAGATTTGCAATGGGTGCTTCAAGCGGAGCAACTCGGTACTGGACATGCTGTCGCTCAGGCGCTGCCGAACATCGCAGACGATGACGTCGTGTTGGTTTTATACGGCGATGTGCCATTAGTGCCTGCGAGTACATTACGTGCTTTATGTGAGCTCGCCGAAGGCGACCGCTTGGCCATACTCACCGTTGAGCTCGATGATCCCACCGGTTATGGCCGTATCGTGCGTGAGGCTGGAGCCGTACAAGGCATCGTTGAACACAAAGATGCCGCAGTAGAGCAGTTGCAGATTCGCGAGGTCAACACCGGCTTGCTGGCTGCCTCCGCTAAGCATCTGCGACGTTGGATGTCGAATTTGTCCAGTGACAATGCGCAAGGTGAGTATTACTTAACCGACTGTGTGGCCGCAGCGGTGGCCGACGGTGTTGCCGTTGAATCGGTGCATGCGCAGCGGGAAAGTGATGTTGCAGGTGTGAATAACCGTCAGCAGCTTGCGGCTTTGGAACGAGATTTCCAAGCGCAACAGGCAGAATCCGCTATGGTCGCTGGTTTGCAACTCATGGACCCAGCCCGTTTCGATGTGCGCGGTGAGCTGCGCTTCGGTCGAGATTGTCGAATTGACGTCAACGTGATTTTCGAAGGTGAGGTTGTATTGGGTGATGAGGTGTATATCGGACCCAACTGCCATATCAGCAACAGTCGCATTGGTTCAGGTACGCAGGTGCAAGCCAACTGTGTGTTGGAGCAAGCCGTAGTCGCGGAAGATTGCGCTGTTGGACCGTTTGCTCGCTTGCGCCCAGGGACAAAATTGGCCAACCGTGCCAAGGTGGGCAACTTCGTAGAAACTAAGAAAGTTGAGGTTGGCGAAGGCAGTAAGATCAACCATTTGAGCTACGTGGGTGATGCACGCTTGGGGCGCGACGTCAATGTAGGTGCAGGTACCATTACCTGCAACTATGATGGTGTGAATAAACATCTCACCGAAATTGGCGACGGTGCATTTATTGGCTCCGATACGGCTCTGGTTGCGCCAGTCAAAATCGGTGCGGGTGCCACCATCGGTGCCGGTTCGGTGATTTCGCGCGATGCACCTACGGGCAAGCTTACGGTGGCACGCGGACGTCAAACAACAATTGATCGCTGGCAGCGCCCCAGCAAAAAGGACACCTAATATGTGCGGAATAGTTGCGGCTATTGGTCAACGAGATGTAGTGCCCATTTTGTTGGAAGGGCTCAAGCGTTTGGAATACCGAGGTTATGATTCTGCAGGTATAGCGGTACACCACGACCATGCTCTGCAGCGCTGCCGGGCTGTAGGCAAAGTCGCTGCCCTAGATAGCAAATTGGCCAGCGAGGCGGTTAGCGGCCAACTGGGCATTGCGCACACACGCTGGGCCACTCACGGTGGGGTCAATGAGACCAATGCGCACCCGCATATGTCCAACGGCCGTGTGGCCGTGGTGCACAACGGAATCATAGAAAATCATGATCCGATTCGCCAACAATTGATAGCGCAGGGCTATAACTTTGAGTCGGAAACCGACACCGAAGTGATCGCACATTTGATTGACTTGGAGTTTCAACGGCACCCCGACTTACTCAGCGCAGTACAGGCTGCTGTTACTCAATTTAAAGGCGCTTATGGCTTGGCGGTCACTCACCTCGATGCGCCCGATGAGTTAGTGGTCGCGCGTATGGGTAGCCCTTTGGTTATCGGTTTGGGCATAGGAGAGCATTTTGCCGCATCGGATGTGGCTGCTTTAGTCCCGGTAACCCAACGTGTGATTTACCTTGAAGAAGGTGATCTTGCGCGTCTTGGCCGAGATCAATATCAAATATTTGATATCAAAGGCACACGGGTGGAGCGCGAAGTGCACGAAGCGGCCCAGCGTGATGCTGCAGACAAGGCGGGTTACCGGCACTACATGCTCAAAGAGATTTTCGAGCAACCGCGGGCTTTAATGGACACCTTGCAGGGTCGGATAACTCAAACGGCATTGTTGCCGCAATCTTTGGGTCCTTCCGCAGAAACTTTGTTGGGTAAAGCGCGCAATGTGCACATTGTTGCTTGTGGCACCAGTTATCACGCAGGCATGGTTGCGCGATATTGGATTGAATCTTTGGCTGGCCTCCCTGTGAATGTGGAGCTTGCCTCTGAATACCGCTATCGCGATGTGGTGGTGCCTGAAGACACTTTGTTCATCACTCTGTCCCAATCGGGCGAAACTGCCGACACCTTGGCGGCTTTGCATTCCGCTAAATCCTCCGGCTATCTGGGTAGCCTGACCATATGTAATTCACCGCAAAGTTCCATGGTGCGTGAGTCCGACTTGGCTATGATGACCGAAGCAGGTCCAGAAATTGGCGTAGCCTCGACCAAGGCATTTACTACTCAGTTGATTTCGCTATTGATGGTTTCGGCCATGCTGGCGAAGATGCGCGGACGATTGGATGCCGTGCAAGAGCAAGCCCTAGTTGAACAGTTGTACGAAGTGCCGGGCCACGTAGAAGCCGCTCTGCAAATGGACCAACAAATTGCCCAACTTTCAGAAGAATTCGGCGACAAAGAACATGCCCTATTTCTGGGGCGTGGCACGCAATATCCTATCGCGATGGAAGGTGCCCTCAAGCTTAAGGAAATCTCCTATATTCACGCTGAAGCTTATGCCGCTGGTGAACTTAAGCATGGCCCCTTGGCACTAATCGACGAAAACATGCCCGCCATTGTTGTAGCCCCAAACAATGATCTCCTCGACAAGCTCAAATCCAATATGGAAGTGGTGCGTGCACGCGGTGGTCAGCTATACGTGTTTGCTGATGCGGCTACTGGAATCGCCAGCGAAGAAGGTATTCTTGTGGTGCAAATGCAACATACTGAGGACCTGATTGCGCCGATCGTCTACACCATACCGTTACAGTTGCTGTCCTATCATGTCGCAGTACTCAAAGGTACGGACGTGGATCAGCCACGTAATTTGGCCAAGTCTGTCACTGTCGAATAGGCGTGATTGGCGAGTGAATAGATGGGACTGAAACGCTTTGAAGCCTGAGTTGAGTATTCTCAAGCGGATTGTCGCAGCAACAGGGCGGGACGGTAGCGCGTGGCTAGCGTAGAGCAAAGCCTTGCGGATATCCCTTTAGAGGAAATCCTGCAAAAAGCGGTTGAAACGCGCGCGTCGTTTAGTGGTGAGCCACAACGGTTCAAACCGAACGGCTTAGTTGCTAATCAAATCTCCCGAACAGTCATAGACGACATGACGAGCACTGTCGCTGAATTCACGCAGTGCGTACAAGCGATACGCGCCTCGATGGAGGGTTTAGATACTTTAGCCGAACATCCTTGGGCGGGCGTGGGCAATGCGTGCTTGAGTGAGCTTGAAGTTGGCTACTTGGCGGGTACGCTGGAGGTTTGGCAAAAATCAGTTGTTGACCTCGGCAAAGTCGTTTTCGGATTTGCTAAATCGAATCGTACGCATGCGATTGCCGCGATGGACATTCCGGCGCTGGAGCAATTGGCAGGGCTGATAGCTGACATACCCAAATTGACTGGTCAGGAAATCTGGGAAGAGCTGAAATCGCTGCAAGGCGAGCGTGTGCCCAAGGCCAGAATGTTTCTGGATGCCTTGCAGAATTTACTGCAAATTGAAGTGGTGTTGGGTCGTGTTTTAAAGCCGTGGGATATGTTGGATCAAGAATTGGTGCATCGTCATGTGAAGGCAGGCTTAACCCTCAGCCAAACCTTGGACTCACATTCCCCTTTGCGGGCGGTTGCCGATCTGATTGATGCTGTGGAAGGCATCAGCTTGCACATACAAAGCTTGGCTCCGGCAATAGCGCGTTTGCGCGAGGAGTTTGCAGCGCTAGGTGAAACAACCTTCACCAGAAGCTTTTCCGGTATGCGTGAGCTGAGCATTGCATTGGAACATATCGCGGGCTTGCCTCAGCAGTATTGGCCTCGGCTTCATGTCGCCTTTGATGGGGATGATTTTGATGGAGCATTGGAAGAGTTAGCCAGTTTAATTGAGCCGTTGAGGCGTCAGCAGTCTGAGCTGCAATCTGTTTTTGTATTGGATGGACTTCCTAGCGCTGACAGTGTGGAAAAATTGATTGCTGTGGCATCGGCCGGACACAAATTAAATGTATTTGACGCGGAGAAACGCGCCGCACGGCAGGCTTTGCAAGGCATTACCGTGAGCTCGGACATTGCATTGGATACGATTCGCGCGCACATCCCTAAGCTTAGGCAATTTCAGTTAGCGAGCGCCGCTTTAGAGCAACGTGATGATTTGGTACAAGCGCTGGGCCCGGCCTATCAAGGCTTAGAGACCGATTTGCGCACAGCACAAAGCATACGGCTTTGGGTCACGCGATTGCGCCAAGAATATGGCTCAGGCACGAATCCGAGGGCTGGGATTGCCACAGGCATTATCAGCTTGTCAGTTGAAGCCGTGACTGAACTGAGAAAAGTTTATTTGGTGCATGCGGGGCAGTTACACGAAAACCTGAGTAACTTGGGCGTGCTCAGAAGTGTTTTGAACAAACAGCATTCGTTGCTTAGCGATCAAGCGGACTTGCAGGATCCCGAAACGGGATTGGCGCAACTTGTGAAGGACTTGCAGCAAGTGTTGTCACAGCTTAAGTCCATCGTGGGCGATGATGCGCTGACCGTTGGACAGGTGCATGAACGCATCAATTTGCATCGCCGCTTGAATCGAGATCATGCCAAGTGGCAGAGCTTTCGATCGGAAAATGATATTTTTACTCGTTTGCTGTTGGATATTTCATGTGCAGGCGAACATACGGAGTTGCCGCAGGCGGAAGCGACTTTAGCAGTCGCTGAAGCGTTTGAACGTATGGCAAGCTCACGCTATCGCAACGTATTGTTACCAACGCGTGATGAAGAAACCTATAGACGCCTACTTTCCTTTATCGAGAAATTGCCTGAGCTACTCACTGCAGAGCGGCAACAGCGTCAAGCCTTCGCGCAGCTGGCGGCTTGGGACGCAAAAAAGTGGTTGGTAAAAGGCGAGACAATCAAAGCGATTCATGACCGCAATAAGTTGGCCTTGAGTGAGGAAGACAGCCTGACACATTGGGTTGAATATCTGTCTGCACAGAGAAAAATGCAAGAGTTTGGTTTGTCAGTATTGGCTGATGCGCTGGCTAATAATGAGTTGTCGGCAAATGATGCTGAGTTGGCACTGCATGCGGGAATATATGATTTTCTTGCTGCGGAGGCCTTGGATCATCCCGACGCTCCAGAAACTATCCAATAGCGATCAAAGGGCTCAGCTTGGGGGTTGATTCACGGTTGTACTATGACGCGACCGAGCGCTTCTCCTGTGCTGCTTAGGCGTATCGGGAACCTGCCAGCTTTGTGGGCGTTGAAATGTATGGTGGTAATCGCATCAGCTGCCAATGGCATGCGGACGCCCAGTCCTTCAATTTCAATAGAGTCAGCACGATCTGAATCAACTAACAGCTTCAAGTTGACTCCCAACGGGGTGCCTATCTCTTGGTTTCCCAAAGTTAATTCGCCCTCAGACAGTAACCAATCGATCGAAATGTCGGCTGAGTCTACGCGTGGCGAGGCTGCGCCAAAATCAGTCTGGCTTTGAGATTGCGAGATGTAATACGCCGTGCCGCCGCCCGCGACCAGTGTTACCGCGAGAATGGCACCGGAAATTTTGTTCATGTTAATCCCCCAATAGCAGTAAATTTATTGTGATGCCAAAGTGGTAATTTGCTTTGGCGAGAACTTCTGCGACTCTCTCTTTGCTTGTATGCCGTGTGCTCAGGTTTTACGAAGCTCATTCGCTCAGCGAATAAGTCGCCAGTTTTGGCGCCGCTTTCAATTCCTCAGCGAGGAACGGAAATTTGACCCACTCCTTATTGGAATAAGCCTGCGTTAAATCCTGGAAGTATGGCGAGGCAGGGTCGGTCGATTGCGAGTAAGTGATAAAGCCTTCCGCATGGGGCGCACCGCTGTTCGGATCCCAAGTGACTGCCTGGATATAGCTATTGCCATAGGTGATTTCGTAGCCGTTTTCGCTCAAGCCCGTACCACGTGCATTGGCGATGGTGAAGGAGCCTTCAAACCCTTCACCGCCAAAAACCGGGATCGGGCTGTGAACGCCGGAGTGTTGTATTTGGCCCATAGGCGTATCCAAGGCAAACGGAGAATCTAGGACGCTTTGAACCGCATCGGCAAAGGCTGATTCCACGAAGGGGTCGAGCACGTTTAAGCTGTTGGGGGTGTTGATGGCATCACCGGCATCAAACGGCGTAAGCCATTTTGTTTCCACTCCTGCGATTTCCAGTGGACTGCTGATATTGCGCCAGAACTCTCGCCAAATGTGCCCGCCTACGGAATCCAAATTGTTTTTCATATCCCAGTTCTGCAAAACGCTGCAAGCTTCTGAGATATCGACTGGACCGGACGAGCCTAGCAGCGTGCCGAAAGGGCAGTAGCTGCCTAATACCGTGTCACGCTCTAGCTGTGCGGTATACACCTGTGAACTCAGCACGATGTCTTTGAGTTGTTGGTAGGTGAATTTATCGCCTTCCATGCCATCTTCGCCATCGAGTCGGCGCATCACCTGCAAGGCACACAATCGTGTGCGCATACTGCGTTCGGCCTCTTCATCGCCAATAATGGCCGCATAACCAGTGATCGGTTGTTCCGGATTGGTAAGCCAGTAGCTGTCGTTGCAGTTGTGCACCCAGTCATCGCGCTGCAGGGTCGGCAGGTTCGCGGGTCCAAAGATTCCGGGGGCGGGAGCATCGTCATCGGTATCCCATTCGCAAGCTGCACGTGAGCCATCCAATACCGGAAGACCTGGCACTAGGAGCTGAAATGCTTCATGTAAAGGCACGGCACCGCAAGTTTGAGTTTTGCTGTCAGGGACGTTGGGTACAACGGTGACATCACCGTAGTACACCGCTTGTCCTGGGCCAGCAGCGATCGTATTCACCCAAGGAACGCCCAAAACCGTGCCATGCAAATCAATAAACTCGTCCAGGCTTTTGGCACGGTTCCAACGGAAGAATTGGTTCATCAGACGGTCATTTTCCGCATTGGCATCGCGCAAGGTATAGGCCTTAAGCGGCGTCCATTCCAGCACAGGAACGCCAGACACTTGGAATTCGAGCATAGGGCCGTAGTGGCTGCGATACAGCGTGCGCATCTCGCTGCTAAAGCTGCCATCAGGCTCCATAATGTCCACCTTGACTTCGCTTGCTTCTAGATCTCGAATCTCGCCATCGTAGATGTACTGAGTCGGGTCGGCGGGGTTTAAGGTCAACTCATAAAAAGTAAAACGGTAAGCCGTGGATACGGTGTGGCTCCAAGCAAGATGTTCGTTAAAGCCAATCAGAGCCGCTGGAATACCGTACAGCGCGGCGCCCATCATATGGGTATCCGGAAGGATGGCGTGGGCGAGATATAGTCGCTCTGTTCCTGACCATGGAAAGTGGGGGTTGCCAAACAGCATGGCACTGCCGTCGGCCGTGGCTTCGGGGCCCAGGCCGTACATATTGGAGCCTATAGGCAGGCCTTCTGCTAGCGGAAATTCAGCAGGGTTCAAGGCCGCAATTTGCGCTGGGCTTGCTGGCGTTAAAGGCAGATTGCTCAAGCCGGGTGGTTGTGCGGTGGCGATGCCGTCGACAAAAACGGAAGAGGACGCTAATACAGACAGGCGGAAATAGCGCCGATACATATCGTCTTCAGTGATGGGGCCGGCCCATTGCGAATCACGGCAGCTCATGTGCCGGCCTGGATGTAGGCCTTGCTGCAGTTCGCGCCAATAACGGTTATAGCCCACGACAAATCCGCGGATTGCGTCTAAGGCCTCTTGGTCCGAATTGTCACGCATGGGTGAAATCGCTTCGTCGGTAGCGAGAAATTTCCAGAAAAAGTCGGAATCCACGTTGCTAGCAGGTGCAGAGCCATTGGCGATGATGGTGTAAGTGCCATCGCGGCCAAAATATTTGGCACGTTCACCGCGAATAGTCATTAAGTCTTCAGACAGCAAACACAAATTATCTTCTGCATGCACATAACCATAGCCGTAGCCGAAGCTACCGAAATTGTCGGCTGTAATGTGCGGTATGCCATACGCAGTGCGAACTACGTCGGCGTGATATTGCTCGCCACTGTCGCCAGGATTCGGGTTGTAGGGTGATGAGTTGTCACTGCGCCCGCCACCAAAATTGCATGCAGAGAGACCTAGACTCAATAAAAAAATAGTGAGTGTTGTTTGTGCATGCATCGTGGAGTCTCCTAGTGAATTTTTTAAGGTGGTAATAATGGCACATCAACTTATGGCTAGGTTGTTTGATGCGCCTGTTCGCGAGCAGATCATCGCTATGAGAATGTGAAGATTTGCACATCCAAAAATTTGCTTCATCGCGATAATGGCACCACTACTTTTGCGCCGTTTCGAATTTCCAAATCCTGTCTTAGTAAATGGTGATCTCGAGCTAGCAGAAATCGTCGTTACTTGGGGGGGGGGCATAAAAATGGGACGAATGAATGAGTCTGGTATTTCGTACCAGACCATGCGGATGATTGGGCAGTTGAGCTCCCTGCTACAGGGGTACGGTTTCAGTGGTCATTGTTTGATCATCGATGAACCGCGCAGCTTGGGCGTAGCCAAAAATCTGATTCACTTTTCCGACCAAGCGTGGTTCGCTCACTATTTCAAACACGGCCTAGTGCATGCCGACCCGGTGCTGCTAGCCGCTAGGCAAGGCGTTAATGATTTTTTGTGGCGTAGTGATGCAAACGTTTTGGGCGCTATCGAACCCGATGCACCCTTTCTGGCGCATGCGCGCAGGTTTGGATATGCCAATGGGCTGACTGTTAGCCTGCACGTTGGTCGCTTTGGCATGAGCGTGTTAACCGGGATGGTTGCCGCCGAAGACACTGCCGCGATCCATCTTGACAGCAGAAAGCGGGCTGTTTTGCGCTCGCGATTGCAGCGCCTCACGGACAGAGTATTGGCTGACTGGGGCGCCGATCAGAAGCCTAAAATCCAACTGAACCCGCGAGAATGTGAGGTATTGTCTTTGTCTGCACAGGGCAGGACCACAACGCAGATCAGTTCAACACTCGCACTCTGCGATGCGACCGTTCGTTATCACGTGAAAAGCGCTTGCGATAAGTTGCAGGCGAGAAACAGAACCGAGGCAGTGGTAACGGCCTTGGCCCTGGGGCTAATTGGTATGAGTTTGTCGGTCGCGTCCAAATCTAATGCAAGCTCGGTAGACAGTTTTGCATAGCGGGTTTAACTGCTGCTGTAGCAGCAATTTATCCGCTTGCTGCGAGTCGGCATAGTGCGGATATTGAGTTATTCGGTCTTGTTGTCGTCGCTGGAGGTGTCTCTGCGCAACAGATCTAGGCGACGTTGTTCTAAGGCTTTTTGCTCTTCTTCACGTTGGCGTTCGTGCTTGGTTCGCCCGTAGCGGATACGGTTTTCTGCCGCTACGCGTTCGGCCTCTTCACGGGCTTTACGCTTGCGAAATTTCCCCAGCTTGATGACCTTGCTCATGCCGCCTCCAGCCGCTATTAATCAGCCAGCGTTAATACCACCGGCGCATGATCCGAGGGCCGCTCTAAACGACGCGGTGCCAAATCCACCCGGCAGTCCATGCAGCGTTCATCCAGCTCTGGTGTGATCAAACAATGATCGATGCGTAAGCCCAAGTTGCGGCGAAATCCAGCCATGCGGTAATCCCACCAGGTAAAGCGTTCTTTGTTGTCCTCGGCGCTATCATCGCCGTGATCAAAGCGTGGCCAAGGATCGATTAGACCCAAGTCCAGCAGCTTGTTGAGTTCGCCGCGTTCTGCATCAGAGCAGAGGATGCCACCTTCCCATTTTTCCGCATCCCAGGTGTCCTGCAGGCGTGGCGCAATATTGAAATCGCCCATCAGCACCAATTGCTTGTGCTGCTTCAGCTCGGCGGCGACTTTGGCGTGCAGCTCGGCCAGCCAAGACATTTTGTAGTCGAATTTTTCTGAACCCAAAGCTTGGCCATTGACTACGTAGGCACAAATAATGCGCACATCATTGACCGTGCCGGTGATCACCCGCGCCTGCCCATCGGAGAGTCCGTGCCAGACATCCTGTGGTGCTTGTTTGGCGATTAAGGCGACACCGTTGTAGGTTTTTTGGCCGTGAAAAACCACCTCATAGCCGGCTTCCCGAATGGCCTCAGCGGGAAAGTTTTCGTCGGTGAGCTTGGTTTCCTGCAGCCCCAAAGCATCTGGTTTTTCTTCGTCCAACCACTGCAACACATGCGGCAAACGGACTTTGAGAGAGTTCACGTTCCAAGTTGCGATTTTCATGCGACATCCTCCAATAGGCCGTCTTGTCTTAGTAGGGCATACACTTGTGGCGCTCGGCCACGGAAACGCTTGAACAGCTCCATAGCATCCTCGCTGCCACCAGGTTCCAAAATGCATTCACGAAAGCGTTGACCAGTTGCTGGGTCGAAGATCCCCGCCTCTTGGAAGGCTTCAAAAGCATCAGCAGCCAGCACTTCAGCCCACTTATAACTGTAATAGCCGGCGGCATAACCGCCTGCAAAGATATGCGAAAAGCTATTGGCAAAGCGGTTCCAACTGGGTGGTGTTAGCACTGCGACTTCGTTGCGTACCTGATCCAGAGTGGCCTGTACATCGACGTTGCCCGCCGCTTTGTGTAGGCGCAAATCAAACAAGGCTAATTCCACTTGTCGTACTGCACCTAGGCCAGCGTGGAAGCGACGCGAAGCACGAATTTGTTGAATCCAGTCTGTGGGTATCGGTTCGCCGCTTTCATAGTGGCGAGCGAAGGTCTGCAAGGATTCTTCCTCCCAGCACCAGTTCTCCATAAATTGGCTAGGCAGCTCCACCGCATCCCAAGGCACACCATTAATGCCGGAGACGCTGAGCTGGCTCACCTGCGTCAACATGTGTTGTAAGCCATGACCAAATTCATGGAACAGAGTCACCGCGTCATCGTGAGTCAGTAGGGCGGGCTTATCCCCATTGGGTGGCGCGGAGTTGCAGGTCAGCGTGGCGATGGGCAGTTGCATGCCATGCGCGTCGTGCATGCGGCCGGCCATGTCATTCATCCAGGCACCGCCGCGTTTTTGTTCACGTGCGTAGGGGTCGAGGTAAAACCAGGCAATGACGTCATTGCGGGTGTTACGCACCTCAAAACTGCGGACGTGCTCATGCCATACCGGCAAGTTTTGTTCTTTTAGGGTGACCCCAAAAAGCGTTTTTGCAGCATGGAAAAGGCCTTCAAGAACTTGTGGCAAGGCAAAATAAGGTTTGAGTTGCTCGTCTTCTAGTCCAAATATTTGTTGTTTTAGCTTCTCCGAGTAGTACGCCACATCCCAGGGCTTCAACACAGAGGGGCCGTTGAGTGTGCTGGCAAAGTCTTGTAGCTCGCGCAATTCTTTTTCGGCGGCCGGCCGTGCTTTGGCTGCCATGTCTAGCAGGAACTGCTCGACTTGCTCTGGCGACTCGGCCATTTTGCTGGCCAGCGAAACCTGTGCGTAATTGTCATAGCCCAGTAATTGGGCCTGCTCCGTGCGCAAGCTGAGAATTTCTTCCATTAACGGCGCGTTGTCGCGGGTGTTGTCTGGCGCTAGCTCAGAAGCACGGGTGGTGTAAGCACGGTAGGTTAGTTCACGCCACTGGCGGTCATCAGCATAGGTCATCACCGCATCAAAACTAGGAAAGTCCAAGCCGAACAACCAACCCTTTTTCTCCTTGGCTAGTGCCTTGGCCTGTGCTTGTTGGCGAGCTGAGTTTGGAATGCCGGCGAGTGCATTCTCGTCCTCAATCAGATGGGCCCAAGCATCGGTTTCGTCGAGCAGGTTGCGTTCAAACACATTGGTTAAATCGGCCAAGCGAAGTTGAATTTCTTGAAAGCGTTGCTTGGCTGCGGTTTCCAAGGAGACGCCCGATAATTTGAAATCGCGCAGTGCGTGATGGATCACTTGACGTTGTTCGGTGTCCAGATCTGGATGTTCACTGAGTGCTTGATATGCCCGATACAAAGCATGGTTTTGCCCAATTTCACTACTGTATTGGGTCAGCTTGGGCAGGCATGCTTCATAAGCATCCCGCCATGCTTGGGTGTTATGTACCGAATGCAGATGAGCGCCGGGCTGAAAAGCTTTGTGCAAACGGTTATCGGCCTGTTCCAGCAAAGCCGCCGTGTTGTTCCAATCGTTTGTTGTCTGGCTTTCGATCTGTTGGATGACGACGCGATTTTGCTCGATGATGGCATCGACTGCGGGCTCCAAATGTTCTGGCTGGATTTTATCCCACGGGGGGGTTGGGCCATTCCAGTTTACTAGGGGATTTGTCACGGTAATAATCTCTTGGGCACTACACAAGGCCACGAACAGTGCCCAGCCAAACGCTGAGGCTGCCGCAAAGTAGGAACAGCGCGAGCGCGAATATGGCGTTTCGGCGTGATTGGCTAATCAGCTTGTCCTGCGGCACTGTAGACAACAGAAAACGCTGCCGGCGTGGTGGACGGCAGAGTACATGAATATCAGGCTCAACGGCGCGCTGTAATTGTGTTTCACGCACTTTTTGCATGGCTGCGACGCGTACATTTTCCCATTCTTGCAAGTCAATTTTGCCGTCATTATTTTCGTCAAATTGGCGCAGCAATTGTTGTTGATCGGCTTTCCACTCGCTTAGCAGATCGCGCACTTCGTCGGCATCGTTAAAGCTATGGGCAATGCCGCCTTCGGTACGAAACCAGCCTAGAGCATACAGCGCGCTCGCCGGGCGGATAGTGGCTTCGTGGTAGCGATAATTTCCGAAACGAATCAACGGGCTGCTGCTAGGTGTGTGACGAGGCCGACGCGAATTACCTGACCAGTTGAGTTTTCGGTTCGGGATGACTTGGGCGCCTTCGGGGTCGACCACGCAACGCCCGGTGTCGTCACTCAATTCAAATAAATCGTCGCTGACAGCTGATTCTATGGTCGTCCAATTGCTGTGCCGCTTGCCTTTGTTATAGCTGGTACGTTTCTCTTCGATAGAGTATTTCCACCACGTGCATATTTGGCCGCTTAAGGGAGACACCACCGGTTCGCCTGGCAATAGATTGGCGATACCTTCTAGCTCAACATGGCCTTGTGCCGCGGAACGAATTTTAGAGGTGGGCGTATCCTGGATTAGACGCGCGCGTTTGAGCATGGAAAAGACGGCGAAAAAGCAGCCTACACTGACGGCAAGGCTGATTGCCAACAGCATCCCAAATTCAACTTGATCCAATTGCCGCACCACAGCGGCGGCCTGGCTTAAAGCCTGCATAGCTGCGGCTTAGCGATGCTCATAATCAATGGCCGCGTTGTTATGAGAACAGCGAGCGAATATTCACGTCAGAGGTCTCGTCGTCAGAAAATTCGAGTAGATCGGCTTCTTTAAAGCCCAGCATGCGCGCGATGACCACGTCAGGAAACTGCTCGATGCGGACATTGTTGGCATTGACGCTGTCATTGTAGAACTCGCGCCTATCGGCGATGGAATTTTCCAATCCAGTAATGCGGCTTTGCAGCTGCTGAAATGACTGGTCTGCTTTGAGCTCGGGATAGGCTTCAGCGACCGCAAATAGATTGCCAAGGCCCATACGCATTGAGGTTTCGGCTTTACCGACGCCAGCGACATCGCCGGATTGCCGTGCGCTGTGCGCGGCGGAGCGCGCCGACATCACCTTTTCTAGGGTTTCCTGCTCGAAATCTTTGTATTGCCTGCAGGTTTCGACCAGCTTGGGCAGTTCGTCGTGGCGCTGCTTCAGCAACACATCAATGTTGCTCCACGCCTTGCTCACTGCATGTTTGAGGCTAACCAAATGGTTGTAGATAACAATCGCGTACAGGATTGCTGCGCCTATCAGACCCCAAAATACAAAGGTGGAAATGTTGCTGGCACCTTCAGCATCCATGACTCTTTTCCCTACACAATGAAGTCCAGAAGTTTAGCACTGTGGCTCAGGGCTGGGCGCGTCCTGTTGCGTAATGAGGCCGCGGCTTCGTAGCCATTCTTGTGCCTCTGTTGCATCTTCTAAGAACCAGCGTTGAGCGCTGCCTAAGCGAAAGCTATAGCCCCAAGCGTCCATATCTGCACAACAACGTTGTAGCCCAAAACCGGTAATTTGTTCGGCCAAGAGCAGTTGCAGATAGCACACTGCATTTTCTTCGCTGTCATCGCCACCGGCGTCCGTATTCAGAACTTTTCGCCGCTCTGCACCCATGCAAATGGCGTGGCAGGCCTCATGCAGCAGCGAGTGTAAAGGCGTGTCGTCGCGGATATACACCGTGCCGTTAATGAGTCCCGCCTCGTCATCGCCCCAGTAACTACCAGGGATGGGCTGACCATCGAGGACCTGTTCTAGGTTCAATTGATAGCGTGTCACAAGGGCTAGCACTTCGCTTTGTGCACACTCCGACCAGCGCAACACTATTGGCTCAAGTGCCGCAGTGTTGCGGCGTTGTCTTCCCAATTCTGCCCATCAAAATCCTCGATCTGAATGTTCAGAGCTTGGTAATTGTCCACGCAGTGCAGGTTCAAGCTGTAGCCATCCGGGTTGGAGCGCGGAACATAAAACGCTTTTATGCCACAGCGGCTGCAAAACAGATGGCGGGCGATGCCGGTATTAAAGCGGTATTCGCAAATGAATTCTTCGCCGCTAATCAATTCAAAGTCGGCTGCAGGTACGATCAAATGTACGAAGCCACAAGTTGCGCACATAGAACAATTGCAGCGCAGAGCCACACTGTTGTCGGGTAGTTGGGCGCGGTAGCGTACGGCTTGGCAGTGGCAACCACCGGTTATCTCGGTCATGGGTAACAAACATGCGAAAATACCGCCCATGTTACTGAAATTTACAAAAATGCAGGCCTTGGGCAACGATTTTGTTGTGCTGGATGGCGTGCGACAGTCGTTGCAATTGGATGCACAGCTGTGTCGACGTTTGGGCGACCGGCGTTTGGGTGTGGGTTGCGATCAAATTTTGGTGGTCGACCCTTCGCCAGCAGACGGCGTCGATTTTGGTTATCGCATTTACAACTGTGATGGCAGTGAGGTTGGTCAGTGCGGTAATGGGGCGCGTGCTTTGGCGCGGTTTGTGCAGCGAGCAGGCTTATCGCAAGCGCAACAACTCACCGTCGCCACTTCCTCGACGCGCATGAACTTGAGCGTATTGGATGACGACTGGGTGCGCGTTGAATTGGCGCATCCTGAATTTGCACCTGCGACGATTCCGTTGCTGCGCGAACAGCCTGCAGAGCGCTATGCATTGTCGTCCCCTTGGGGTGATATCAGTGGTGGTGCCGTTAGCGTTGGAAATCCGCATTTCGTGATTGAAGTGGATGATGTTGATGCCGCCCCAGTGCAGCAGTGGGGCGCGCATTTCACAACTCATCCTGATTTCCCTGAAGGCGTGAATGTAGGCTTTGTTCAGCGCGTTAGCGCCACGCAACTCCGCTTGCGCGTGTTTGAAAGAGGCGTGGGGGAAACCCCAGCCTGTGGTAGCGGCGCCTGCGCCGCTGCAGTGATTATGCGTCTGTGGGGGCGAGCTGAGAGCTTGGTCAATGTTGATTTACCCGGCGGGCAATTGCGTATTAGCTGGGACGAGGGCCAGAATGTGCTGATGGAAGGCCCCGCACAGTGGGTTTTCGAAGGGGAGATAGAACTATGACGCGACCCAGTGTTTTACCGGTGCCGCCGTCCGAAGAAGAAGAACAAACCATGCTGGATTTCCTAGCGCGTTCGCCGGACTTTTTTGTCCGCCATGCGGAGGTGCTAGAAGATATGCCTATTCGTCACGGCAGTGGCGGTGCGGTGTCCTTGATAGAACGGCAAGTGCGTGTGCTTCGTGACAACAATGAGCGCTTGAATTCGCGGTTGGAGCAATTGCTCGATACTGCTAGACATAACGAAGAGCGAGTCAAAGGCATTAACGCCTTGGCGCAAAATCTGATTCGCTCCGACAGTGTTGGCAGTGTCATTAGCGGTTTGATTAGCGCCTTGCACAGCGAGTTCTCGGTGGAAGCGGTCAAAATGGCTTTGTTTAGCCCGCCTGAGCATTGCGATGAGCTGGGTGTGATGGAACTCAATGCCGAGGAATTGCCGCAAATGCTCAAGGATTTTTTCCGTATGGGGCAAATAGTCTGCTGCGGAATGGAAGACGAGCTATCCCATTACCTGTTCGCTGATCATCCAGAGTTGAAATCGGTAGCGCTGGTTCCCCTGGATCGCACAGATTGCTTGGGCTTACTGGCGTTAGGCAGCACAGAACCTGATCGCTTCACGCCCGATATGGGTAAATTGTTCCTGGAAATGACAGCCAACTTGGCCACGGTGGCACTGCGATATCACGGTGCAAAACCGGCTTAAGGCCTGGCTCCATCGGCTAGCGAAAGAGCAGCGTTATTCTGTCCATACGGTAGCGGCGTATCGCCGTGACGTCAGTGATTTTCTGGAAAAGGCTGGGGATACTGCGGCCTTGGATCAAGCACAAGTTCGGCAATGGTTGGCCAGCTTGCATGCGCGAGGCCAGTCTCCTGCCACTATTCAACGCAAATTGGCATCGCTGCGTAGTTTCTTCACCTATTTGATCGAAAAAGACGTGCTGCGCAGCAATCCTGCGCAAGGCGTGCGTGCGCCTAAACGTGGCAAGCCCTTGCCGAAAGCGCTGGAAGTGGACCAAATTGGTCAGTTTCTTGATGCGATGCCGCGCGATGATGCGTTGGCGCTGCGCGATCGTGCCATTTTGGAGTTGTTTTACTCCAGTGGTTTGCGTCTTGCAGAACTCACGAGATTGAATCTGTCCGATACGCGCAATGAGCAATGGCAAGTCACCGGTAAAGGCGAAAAAACACGCTTGGTAGTGGTGGGTCGTCGGGCCATGCAGGCGATTCAAGATTGGCTTAAACATCGTGCGGAACTAGCGGCCCCCGATGAAGTGGCTTTGTTTGTTAGCCAGCGCGGTCAGCGTTTATCAAGCCGCGCCGTCCAGCAACGGGTTGATCATTGGGCGCGCCAGTTGGGTTTAGGGCAGCATCTACACCCACATATGCTGCGCCATTCTTTTGCCAGCCATTTGCTCCAATCCGGCAGTGACTTACGCGGTGTGCAAGAACTTTTGGGGCATGCCAATCTCAGTACCACACAAATTTATACACGTTTGGATTACCAGCATCTGGCCCAAGTTTATGATGCTGCGCATCCGCGGGCTCGTAAAAAATCGAACTGAGAATTCTGCTGCGACAGGCTTGCAAGCATTCTTGAACTGACTCCGCTTGGCTGATCCTCGCTTTTTCGGGGCCGGTCGAAGAGGCATCCTTGCCCCTACGTCCGGTGCGTGCGTCCATGCACGCACCCTGCGGGCCTTCTCCTCTTTCGCTCAGGCCCGCGCTCGATGTCAGCCCAAGAATGCTTGCAAACCTGAACGGTGCGGTTTTAGCTCCTGCCTTGAATCGTCCCAATACGCCCACAAATTGAACTCTCTTTGTATTCGGGAAAATAGAGTGGAGCAATTCCGCGGAACAACGATCTGCTGTGTGCGTCGGGGCGACCAAGTCGCACTGGGCGGCGACGGCCAAGTCACCATGGGTAACACCCTCATAAAAGGCAATGCCCGTAAGGTGCGTCGCCTGTATCACAACAAAGTGTTGGCCGGTTTTGCTGGTGGCACTGCTGACGCCTTCACTCTATTTGAGCGCTTTGAAGCCAAGTTGGAAGCGCACAGTGGCAATTTGGTACGCGCTGCAGTCGATATGGCCAAAGATTGGCGGACCGATCGCGCGTTGCGCCGTTTGGAAGCAATGCTGATCGTCGCAGACACCGAAGCCACCTTAATGATTTCCGGTACTGGCGATGTCATGGAGCCAGAAAATGAAGTTATGGCCATAGGCAGTGGCGGCAGCTTTGCCCAAGCCGCAGCTTTGGCTTTGGTGCGTCACAGTGACTTGGACGCCGAAGCCACAGTCCGTGAGGCGCTCACCATCGCCGGTGACATTTGCATCTACACCAACAACAACCTGACCGTGGAAACCCTCTCCTCGACGGCAGTGGAGAGTGCCCATGAGTGAGGTAAAAGACCAATCCATGATGACCCCACGTGAAATCGTGCAGGAACTGGATAAGCACATCATTGGGCAAAACGATGCCAAGCGCGCTGTTGCTATAGCGCTGCGAAATCGCTGGCGCAGGCAGCAGTTGGATGAAAGTTTGGCGGATGAAATTACGCCGAAAAACATTTTGATGATAGGCCCTACCGGAGTCGGTAAAACCGAAATCGCTCGTCGTCTGGCGCGCTTGGCGAATGCGCCTTTCATCAAGGTCGAAGCCACCAAATTCACCGAAGTGGGCTATGTGGGGCGCGAAGTCGATTCCATTATCAAAGACTTAGCTGATACCGCAGTGAAGATGGTTCGCGAACAAGAAATGCAAAAAGCGCGGCCGAAAGCCGAGTTGGCAGCAGAAGAACGCATCCTGAATGTGTTGTTGCCGCGCGCCCAAACTGGCGATGAAAACGACAAAACATCGGAGAGTGATTCAACTCGTCAGATCTTCCGTAAGAAGTTACGCGAAGGCCAGTTGGATGATCGCGAAATCGAATTGGTTGTAGCGAAAAGCCAAGTCGGCGTTGAAATCATGGGCCCGCCTGGCATGGAAGAAATGACCAGCCAGATTCAAAACATGTTCTCCAGCATGGGCAAGCAGAGTTCCCAGCGCAGCAAATTGAAAGTGAAAGACGGCTTGCGCTTATTGGTGGATGAAGAAGCCGCCAAGTTGCTAGACGAAGAGAAAATTAAGCTCACTGCTTTGCGGACGGCGGAACAAAGCGGCATCGTTTTCATCGACGAGATCGACAAAGTCTGCAAACGCGGCGATGTGGTCGGTGGTGATGTCTCACGCGAAGGCGTGCAGCGTGATTTGTTGCCGCTGGTAGAGGGCTCCACCGTAGCCACCAAATATGGCCAAGTGCGCACGGATCACATCTTGTTCATTGCTTCAGGCGCATTTCATCTGGCCAAGCCTTCAGATTTGATTCCTGAGTTGCAAGGCCGTTTGCCGATTCGGGTCGAGTTACAAGCGCTCACGGCGGATGACTTCACTCGCATACTCACGGAGCCGAATTTCTCCCTGACCGCACAGTACACCGCCTTATTGGGAACCGAAGGCGTTAGCCTGGATTTCACCAAGGACGGCGTGCGCCGCATCGCCGAAATCGCTTCAGAGGTGAACGCGCAAACCGAGAATATTGGTGCTCGACGGCTGCACACCCTGATTGAGCGTTTGTTGGAAGACATCTCTTTCCGCGGGCCAGATTCCGAAGGTGAAGCGGTGAAAATCAATATGGCTTATGTGGATGAGAAGCTTACGGGGCTGGCCCAAGACGAAGACTTGTCTCGCTATATATTGTAGTGAGGCGAGCGCATAGTCTTTGCGCTCATGTACCAAAGCCACTGCTGTTAGAGTCTGTACTCGCTTAGCTTTCCTTTAAGGAAGAGTGATTTATGTGGATGCATGCAACCTGCTTTCTGGACTTCCATAGCCAGGTTGCGACGCCGTTTATTTTCATGCTGCGACCGCGCAGTGGTCGGCAGCAATGGGTGGGGCGTGAGCAATATTTGTTGACGCCCAGCGTTCCGGCGGTTGAGTTTACCGATTCCTTTGGCAATCTTTGTCAGCGTTTGGTGGCGCCAGCTGGGCAGTTTTCTGTCCACACCTCGTTTGATGTCAATGTGGCGGTAGGCTCCGACGTCGCGCCCGGAGCCTATTTTGTTGAGGTACAGCAGCTACCTGAGGAGGCGTTGCCATTTTTATTGCCAAGCCGATATTGCGAATCTGATCGCTGCGCACAGTTGGCTTCATCTATCGTGGCGGGAGTCGCCGCTGGGTATGATCAGTGCAGCGCGATAGTCGATTATGTGCAGCGGACCATTGCCTATACGCCCGGTGCTGGCCAGGAAATTGTCAGCGCGTGTGAGGTTAATGAGAGGTCGCAGGCGGTTTGCCGTGATATGGCCCATCTGGGGATAGCATGTTGCCGTGCGCTCTCAATCCCCGCGCGTATGGTTGTGGGCTATCTCGAAAATCTGTATCCGATGGATTTGCATGCGTGGTTCGAGGCCTATGTAGGAGGGCGATGGTATACCTTCGATCCGACGCAAAAAAATGTGCAAGATGGTGGTCGCATCGCCGTGGCTTATGGTCGAGATGCGGCTGACGTTGCGATTTATTCCCAGTTTGGGAATCCGGTTGAGCTTCTTGAAATAAAAGTCAGCATGGAGCGGATTTCTACGCCTCAGTTCTGAGCTTGGCGCTGCATGGCTTCCAGCGGCGGACAGCCGGGTATCGGTTCAATCATGGCGACTCGTTCAAAGCCTAGGCTTTGATAAAACCGAGTATTGGCGGGGTTGCTGTTTTCCAAATAGGCCATGGTGCCGCTACGATCGCAGGCGTCTAGTACGGGTTGTATGAGGCGCCGTCCTAAGCCGCGCCCACGGGCCTTGCCCATGACGCCTACGGTGAATAGGTAGGCGTGGGGTTCTTGTGGATGATGCGCCTCCATAGCGTTACCGGTCATCAAGCCCCTTCTTGCACCAGAAATTCCGTCGTCGAATAAAAACGATTTGACCAATGCGGGGTACATGGCGAGCGGAGTCTTAAACATGCCGCCCGGCAACATCCACATGGTAGCGGCCAAGGCTTGGTCCTTTTCCGACAAGATTTGGCAGAAACCGTGAGGCGTATAGACATGCTTGGCGAAGCCCAAATACATTTGGTGTTTGTATTTTTGCTGGGTAAACATCCAATTGTTAAAGGGGTCATCGCGAAAGGCATCGGCGGTAATGGCGGCTAAGCGTGCAATGGATTCCTTAGCCACAGTGCGGACACCATCGGATAGAGCAACATCGGCACTGTTGAGTACCTTGTCTGTAGCCATGCCTTCCTTTTGTCTCGGTTATCGAAATACAAAACCGAGTATCCTCGAAGCGGCTGTCTTGTACAAAGTGTCAGATTAGCGGCAGAGTAGGGCGCAAGCGTTCAGTTCTTTTGCCAGCTTGAGCACTCAAGCCAGCACTGTGGTTAAAACGTATGGAAAAGGTGTTGCTGATGATTAAAGCCTGTGCGTTGCCCGAAGTCGCTCTGCTGAGGGGCTACCGAGTTGGAGGCGCTTACACCGATTGTTACTCAACCAGTATTGACGGCGCAGTGTCGCACGCAGAATTTGTCGAGGCGTTTTATACAACGGCCTTGTTCAAAAGCGAGCGGTTTATATTGAAGTGGGCGGTGAATCGGCCATCCAGTGATTTTGATGCACGTCAGTTGGCGCTGGGCGCGAGCGATCAGTTTGCTGCCTGGTACGTGGAAGATCGCGCTGAAAATCAATTGTTATTGTCGGATTTTCGCGAGCAAACACGCTCTTGGCTGATGGTTGTTCCGGCGCAGGGTTGCGACCCGAGTACCACCTTGTACTTCGGATCGGCGGTGGTGCCTAAACGAGGGCCAGACGGTCTTCCCGACAATATGGGTTTGCTCTTTCGGGCGCTCATGGGCTTTCATAAAGTGTATTCACATGCGCTGTTGTACGCCGCAAGCCGACGTTTGCGAAGGCTCCATCAACACAAGTCGTAATCGACTTAAACTTGAGATGATGAAGCATGTGACCAAGCATGCCCGCACCGTGGCGGAGCGCTGCGTGCAGGATTTCAGCGGTGCATTGGGTAAAATGACAGCTGCCCATGCAGGGCACTTTTCCTAGAAGATTGAGAATTCATCACCTTGTTAAAAAAGACGGTGAGTATGGCTTCTAAAGTCGAACACATAGCCTCGGCTTGACCGAGCAAACAGCAACTGGCCTAACCCGTATGAACAAAGTTCCTAAAACCCTGCGCTTGCAAGAGCAGGGTAGTCGTTTGCAAGTTGAATTTGCGGATGCTCCTGCCACGGTGTTTGCGGCGGAATTCCTGCGCGTGTTCTCACCTTCGGCTGAGGTCCAGGGTCACGGTTTGGCCGAACCGCAGTTGGTCGGCGGTAAGCGTGAGGTTGTGATTAAACAAATCGTACCGGTGGGGCGTTATGCGGTGCGTTTGGTGTTCTCCGATGGGCACGATACCGGCTTGTATGGCTGGGATACCTTGCAAAATTACGGTGCTGAGCAAGAGCAGATGTGGGCGCGCTATCTGCAGCGCATGCAAGAGGCCGGCATGTCACGGGATGAAGTCGATAACGTGATGCCTTTGTCGGCTTTACGCCCGAAAAACGCCTTGCAAGACTAAGCGAGCTCTGCCGAAGCATTAACCCACGCTAGGCTGGGTTAAACTTGCTGTTTTGCCGTCACAGTTCGTATGAATCAAAAGACTACCCACTTCGGTTATGCCGAAGTTGACTGGAACGACAAGGCCTCTAAAGTTTCCGAGGTGTTTGATTCCGTTGCTGGCCGCTACGACATCATGAACGATTTGATGTCCATGGGCGTGCACCGTGCCTGGAAGCGTTTCGCCATTGATTTAGCCAGCATTCAACGCAACGACAGCGTCTTGGATTTGGCCGCTGGAACTGGCGACTTATCTTCTGCGATGGCCCCAAAACTGGGGCCGCGCGGACGTTTGATCATGGCGGATTACAATGCAGCCATGCTGGTTCAAGGGCGAGACCGACTGCTGGACGAAGGCAAGGCTGATCAAGCCGGCTACGCGCAAGCGGATGCCGAGAGTTTGCCTTTTGCCGATGACAGCTTTGATTGCGTCACCATCAGTTTTGGTTTGCGTAATGTGCGGGACAAAGACAAAGCACTAAAATCCATACTGCGTGTGCTCAAACCCGGTGGACGTTTATTGGTATTGGAGTTTTCCAAGCCGAACAATCCTGTCTTATCCAAGATTTATGACACGTATTCCTTCGAGATTTTGCCGAGAATTGGCCAAGCGGTGGCCAATGATGCGGAAAGCTATCGCTATTTGGCGGAGTCCATTCGAATGCACCCGGATCAAGACGCACTAAAAGCGATGATGGATGACGCCGGTTTTGAGCGTACGCAGTACTTCAACCTCACCGGCGGCATTGTGGCGCTGCACCGTGGATACAAATTCTGATGTCTTTGTTGGATCAAGTCTTGGGACCTTTGGAAATTGCCCTGAATAAAGCTTTGTCGGCTAGCCCGCAAGCGCTGGCTGAATTGGATGGTGCTCAGGATGCGCTGGCGCTGGAATTGCGTGATATCGGTTGGTCGTTCCGCATGATTCCGGTGACTCATGGCGTGCAACTTCTTCCTGGGCATGAGGATGCACGTGCGACAGTGAGCACCTCCTTGGTTGGCTTGGCGCGTTTGTTTGCCGGCGAAGACCCGCGTGCTATGGGTGAGGCTTTGCGCATGCAGGGAGATGCTGAATATGCGGATCGCATCATGACGGCACTGCGTGGCGCGCGCATAGATTTGCAGGCAGAGCTGTCCAGTTTGCTCGGGCCTTTGGGCGCGAGTGGCCTCGGTGCACAGCTCACGCAGGGGGCAAAAGGTTTGCTGGATTTTGGTCGTCAGAGTTTGCAGTCTTTACTGGTAGGTTCGGACTCTACAGCCTCTAGCGCGGCCGCTGTTGATCCCGATCAGCAGCAAAGTTTGCTGGCTGAAGGGCAGGCCGCCGACGCAAAACAAACGCATCAATGGATGGATGAGGTGGATGACACCGCCACGGCGCTGGATCGATTGGAAGCGCGCATTGGCCGTTTGGAAAACCAGCGCAATTCAGTATGACTTGGCTACGTCAGATACGCCGCTTTTGGCAGATATTCTGGGTTTGTCGCCGTTATGGTTTGGATCAATTTTTAGGTCGTCGCCCGAATAAAGTTTTTGCACTGCCGCGTGGTGAACGAGCGCGTCTGGCTTTGCAAGAATTGGGGCCGGTCTTCATTAAATTTGGTCAAGCGCTGTCCACTCGCCCGGATTTGTTGCCGGACGACATCGCGGCAGAGCTCAGCTTGTTGCAAGACGCGGTGCCGGCCTTTGATGGCGCGATTGCGCGTCAGCGCATAGAAAAGTCTTTAGGTCAGCCTATAGAAAAGTTGTTTGCCGCATTTGATGAAACGCCGCTGGCTTCGGCCTCGGTGGCGCAAGTCCATGCCGCCCGTTTGCCGGATGCGGAAGAGGGTAGTCCCGGTTTGGAAGTAGTGATCAAAGTGCTACGTCCAGGGATACAAAAAGCGGTTGAAAAGGATCTGGATCTGCTGCATTTTTTAGCGGGACTTGCAGCGCAGTTCGCACCGGACGCCGATCGCTTGCACCCGCGTGAAGTCGTTAATGAATATCAGAAGGTCATTCTTGATGAATTGGACCTGTTGCGTGAGGCGGCCAACGCAAGCCAACTGCGCCGCAATTGGCTTGGCTCCGAACTGATTTATCACCCTTTGGTGTTCTTCGATCTTAGCCGCAGTGATGTCTTGGTTATGGAGCGGCTATACGGTCGTAATATCGACGAAGTGGATGCTTTGCGTGCTGATGGGGTGGATTTCCAGGTGTTGTCCGAGCGCGGTGTGGAAATCTTTTTCCGGCAAGTGTTTCGCGATAACTTCTTTCATGCCGACATGCATCCGGGCAATATTTTTGTGGATGCGAGTAATCCGAAAAAGCCGCGCTATTTGGCCTTGGATTTCGGCATCGTGGGGACCTTAACGCCGGAAGATCAGCGTTATTTGGCGGAAAATTTCTTGGCTTTTTTCAACCAGGATTACCGCCGCGTGGCAGAACTACACCTGGAGTCTGGTTGGATTCCAGCCGACGTTCGTGTGGATGAATTTGAATCAGCGATTCGCAGCGTTTGCGAGCCTATCTTCAATAAGCCTTTGAAAGACATTTCTTTCGGCATGTTCTTGATGCGGCTGTTTCAAGTAGCGCGTCGATTCAAAATGGAAGTACAGCCACAGTTGGTTTTGCTGCAAAAAACCCTGCTCAATATTGAAGGTTTAGGTCGCCAGCTGTATCCCGAATTGGATCTTTGGAAAACCGCCAAACCCATCATGGAAGATTGGATGCGGCAACGTCTCAGCCCCTTAAAAGGTTTGGACGAGATCAAGCAGCATTTGCCCGCAATCGTGGAGGCCGTGCCTGACATGCTGC
The DNA here is from genome assembly GCA_051252075.1 of Oceanococcus sp. Taxonomy (GTDB): domain Bacteria; phylum Pseudomonadota; class Gammaproteobacteria; order Nevskiales; family Oceanococcaceae; genus Oceanococcus. Next base: position 121,071 of record JBPOFU010000003.1, read on the forward strand.
GACGCTTGCAGCAGGATTGGCCGCCGGCCGAGTTTGCTGCACAGACTCGGGAGTTGCACGCGCTGCGTGTCGATATCAGTGAACAACAAACTCGGAACCGCTGGGCATTGGTTGGCGGCTTGCTGGCATTGGCCGCGGCGATCGTGCTGGCGCTGGATGGGCGTGGGCCCGCACGTATCGCTGACGTTCCTTTAGCCAGTTGGGGTTTGGGAGTTGTCAGCGTGTGGTGCTTTTTGCGTACCTTGCTTCCAGGGGCTAAATCCTAAGTCACCCCGACAGCAACTAAGGGCAGGTCTCGATTGGCCCTTCGACGACAAACGCTTTGCTGCTGCCGCTGTAGTCCTGCAGTACTGTGGCCAAGTTGGATACGCCTTCAAAGCGAATGCGGTAGGTGCCCGCTGCGGTGTTGCGTGGAATACGCCAAAGGATTTCTGCAGTGGAGAATGGGCTGGCTGTGAGCTGAGGCTCCGGGGATTCGGAATGCCAAACGAAACTGGTTTCCGGATCGGCGTCTTGCGCCACACTGAGCCAGCTGTCATCGGCTTGCAGTTTTTCCACAAACAAAAAGCTGCTTTCTGTTTTTAGGTCGCTGTTTGGGCTTGAGGCTTGGAAAACCACCCGCGCAGTATCGCCGGGGGCGTAGGTATCGGCGGCATCTTCTACAACATCACCGAAGGCTGCGCCCAATGGCGCCAGATCGAGACCTTGCACTGGCACGAGCTGGATCAAATCGGGCGATGTACGTGGAGGCGTAGGGCCTGGGTCAGTGACTTCTGCCAGACTCATGTTGACTGCCAAGCGGCGAATTTCTTGCTGTACCGCAGCCAAGCTCCAGGGGCCAAACTGGTTGGACGCGGCTTCATACATCTGCAGCGCATACTCTTCGCGAGTGGTCAGATAACTCACATAGTCGTTGGCCAGTCCCGTAATGACGACATAATCGACGCCATCGTTACGCAGGGCTTCCCGCACGGTCTGGCGAATACGGCGGCCGGCCATGGTGGTGATTTCCCAGGGTAAGCCAACCACGGCCAGATTACCGATGCGGAAAAGTTGAAAAGGGACCACATTGGCGGAAAGATTCAATGGTGGTCCAAACACGAACAACACCGGTTTTTCTGCCTGACAGCCGAGATCAACTCCGGCAGGCGCCGACTGCAGATTGCAGCCAACCGCATAAGCAAAGGTATTGGCGGGACCGTTGGCACCTTGCAGATTGGTGAAGTCGTCTATGACGCCTTGCGCATAGTCGGGATCACTGCAGTTGACGCCAGCCGGGGTGAACTGCCCCGTTTCACCTGGTTGTGCGCCATGACCTGCGGCGGGGAAGGAGATGCCCATGGACGCAGCGCAAGTGCGTTTTTCATCTGTGTCCAATTCTGCGGGATGCTCCAAGGAATCGAGGATGACGGGGTCGGTCACTGCGACCTCATCCATCTGCACATAGCCAAAACGGTAGTCGATGGGGCCGTTGAGATTACGCTGCGCGGAGGCGTACAGATTGAGGGCTTGATTCAGTTGCGCTTTGCCATTGGCCACTGTGACTGGGCTGGGTTCATTGGCCGGTAAGTCGGCTTGTTTTTTTGCACGCAGTTCATCGTTGTCGAAATACAGTTGGGTAAAAGCATCGCCTTCATCGGACTGCATAAAGCTGGCAATGAAGTTGGGGCCGTCATCCTGCAAGGCTTTAAAGCGTTCAAACAAATAGGCGGCATAGCCTTTGTTGTCTCCGCTAATGGGTATCGCACCTAGGCCATACTCTGACAAAGCATCCGAGGTGGGGTGTACGGCATACCAATTCATGCTGCCGATTTCGCGTCCATCGTCGCGCTCAAAGCGCAGCAAGCTCATTAAGCGGTTGGTGGTGACATCGCCGCCGCTCACATCCAGGTAGCGTGCGCGCTCTGCTTCGGTGTTCGAGGCATAGGCGGGCAAAGCGCGTGATTTGCTGCCACCCAGCAACTCACCTTGGTTGAATCCTATCGAGCCGGCTTGTGTCGTATCCAGGTTCTCATGCGATTGCTTTATCGCTTTGAATAAGCCCTCTACGGTGATTTCGAAGGCTTGCGGATCGTGCCCGCCACGCAAAGCGTTATAGGCGGTGAAATGTGCTTGGCCCCCGGGCGTTGAGTGCGTGTGGGTAGCGCTGAGCATGACGTTTTCTGGGCCATACCATTCATTCAATGCCGGATCTGCCGCAATGCGATCCAATACCGCTTGGCGTACCGATTCAAACAGCATGCCAGTATCGGTGATGGCCATGACCACGCGTTTGTTATTACACGGCGAGGCGATGACGAAGCTGCGTGCGTATTGGCGTATATGTATGCCGGAGGAATAGTTCATGGGGTCTTCATTGCCCATGTGTATCTTGCCGCCCGCCGGGCCGGTGATGTCGGCTTTGGCAGCGCCAAACAGGTATTTATCGTTGCCTTGGCATTGGGTTTGCGATGTGATCAAGCCCGTCGATGCGGCTGTGGGTAGTGGATTTGCTGAGGGTTGATCCAGGCCTTCCCCAAACTTTAGCGATGGACTATTCGCAATGCAGCTGGCTGACGCCCCCATATCAATAGCCCCACCGTTTTCGCCGTCACCGGCATCGCAAGACATAAGTAGGGAACTGGTGAGAAACAAACTCAAGAGGCGTAGAGGCAAGGACATGATGATAGGGTCGCGATAGAGAGTTTTTTCAGTATAGCGGAGCCTTGGGCTGACGCTACGTCCAGATGGTGCAGTTGTGAACAGGTCAGTTTTTAGCGCGAATACGGCCACTTTTTATGCTGCACTGCAATAAAAAACAATAAAAAACAGGCCTTTGAGTATTGTGCCATTGACTAATGGCTCATTAGAAAATAGATTTTGAACCTGTTTTTTTACCGAGCTAGGAACATGATTCAAGCATCCTATCGACCGACAGAAGACGACCTGCAGGGTTTTCGTGCTGCCCAACGGCTGGCCTATGCCTGTGCGGAAACAATTGCCCAGGAACTGCAGCCTGGTGTGACTGAGCGGCAAGTGGCGGCGCGCATGAAAAGCTATTTGCTGGACCACGGTGCGACCGATTGCTTTCATGAGCCCTTTGCCTGGTTTGGCGACCGCACGGCCTTTCGCGGATTGATCGGGGTTAAACAGCTCGGTGGTTTTAATCCGGCGTTCTACCCGGGTTTTCGCCGCTTAGAAGAGAATATGCCGTTCATACTCGACTGTGCGCCGACCTTGCGTGGCTACACCGCAGATGTCGGTTATTGCCATGTGCTGGGACAAAATGACCGCCTAGATCAACTGATGGACGATTTGCTGGACTTCCGCATTTTGATACTGGATCAAGTGCGGCAAGCTCGGCCATTGGCTGAAATCAGTCGTGCCGTTGATGCCCTGTGCGCGCGTTATGGCTATGAGCCGCGGCATAAAGCGTATCCCTTTGAGACTTTGGCTCACCGTATCGAGACACTTGATGATGATGGCAAGGACAGCCATTTAACCATTGCCAATTTTGGCGTGCGTAATGTCACCGAACTGGTACGAGATCGCATCCGTGGCGCCCGCGAAGGCTGGAATCCGATTTGGAATAGCTCAGAAAAATCCAATCATGTGCCGACCCCCGGTTTGTGGGCAGTAGAACCGCATATTGGTTTGGGCGACGTCGGAGCGAAGTGGGAAGAGCTCTTGGTAGTAACCGACAGCGACGCCTATTGGCTGGATGATGATGTGCCACAAGTGCGGCGTTGGAAGCAACGCGGATTGTGGCCACAGCAGCAGGCAGCGTAATGCAGGTCGCTGAAACCGTCCGCAACGGTGATGTCGAACTGGCTGTTTATCGCTGGGGCAGTGAAACTGCTGAACACACTATATTGATGGTGCACGGTTACCCCGACAGTGCGCGCATATGGCAACAAACCGCAGAGCTTTTGGCCGAACGATATCAAGTCATTGCCTATGACGTGCGTGGCGCAGGTGCTTCGACAAGATGCAGCGAAGTTGCCGATTACACACTGGATAAGCTGGTTGCGGACATGGCGGCGGTTTTGGATGCAGTCAGTCCGAAAAAATCGGTGCATTTGCTTGGCCACGATTGGGGAGCCATACAATCATGGGAGGCCGTAACGACAGCGCGGCTGCGGGGTCGGATTGTCTCTTACACCAGCATATCTGGCCCTAGTCTTGATCATGCGGGGCATTGGCTGCGTCGACGCCTTAGCAGTGGATCAATCGCCGACAAAGGGATGTTGTTGAAACAGCTGTCGCACTCTTGGTATATCGGTTTATTTCATTTGCCTGTGATTGCACCCAGCCTATGGCGTTTGGTAGGCAATCGCGGGTGGCCGACCATGCTGCAAGCTGTTGAAGGAATTGCGCATGCGGAAACTTGTGAGCATCAATCGGCTGATGGTCTGTACGGCGTGAATCTCTACCGTGCAAATGTCTTGCCGCGGATCACCCGCCCAGCTGAACGCTACGCCAACATACCGGTGCACCTGATTTTCCCTTTGCAAGATCACTTCATGGTCGAAGAAATCTGGCAGGACATACGGCAATGGGTGGGCCAGCTATGGCGCACGGACGTCGAAGCCGGGCATTGGCTGCCAATGACCCATGCGCAGTTGTTGGCGGACAAAATGCACGAGTTTGTCAGCCACTTGGAAGGCGCTGAAGCCTCACGTGCACTTCAGCACGCGAAAGCACGAGCTCAACAAATGAAGCAGGCCCAACCTGAACTACAAGGAGAAACCCGATGGTTGCATCGATTCTTGCCAGGACAGTAAAAGCGAACCTTCCTGATAAACCATTCAATCTAGGGCAGGCCGCGTCCAATACCCAAGGTGAATTGATTCACCGTAAAGTGAAATTTGATTGGACTGATACTCCGGTGGATTGGATTCCAGACCATCCATTCGCTAGCCATTTCATTAATGAAATCAACCTGCTGTTGCCAGCAGGCGAGTTTTGGTTTTGCAAGGTATACAACCAGGCAATGCCTCTCATTCGCGATGAAAAGCTGCGCAAGGATGTGCAGATGTTTGTGCGTCAGGAGGCCATGCATGCGCGCGCACATGGTGCCGCCATTGAGGATTATCTTCACGCCAAAGGTTATGAGACGAAATCCAATACCCAGCAAGAAGATTGGATGTTTGAAACCCTGTTGTCAGAGAAACCATTGGGCGTCGCTTTGCCGAAAATGGCGGAGCGGCAATGGTTGATTTTTCGCCTGGGTATCATTGCCGCGATAGAGCACATGACCTGTGTGCTTGGCACCTACGTTTTGCGCAATAAATCTTGGGACGAGGCTGGTGCTGATCCGACCTTGCTCGATTTGTTACGTTGGCACGGCGCGGAAGAAATTGAACATCGCAGTGTGGCCTTTGATTTGTATCGCCATCTTGGCGGTGGCTATGTGTCGCGCTACTACTTGGCGGCCATCGTTATGCCTATGATTTTCGGTCTATGGGTACGTGGTGCAGCCCATTTGATGAAGCAGGATGAACGCTTTAAGGCGAAGAAGCCCAGCGTGTTCAGGCCTTGGATTTGGGCGCAGTGGATGCGCACAGTGAAAACCGGTCATTTGCCTTCGCCTGTTTGGCTGGCATTGAAAGAATTGACCTTTTTCAGCCCTTGGTATGATCCCGTTAAGGAGGGCTCAACTGCAGAAGCCTTGGCCTACTTGCAGGATTCTCCGGCGGCATTACGGGCCGCAGCATAATTGCTGCGGACCGCGGTGAAACCACTCGTTACAGGGGAGCTGACCGACTATTGCGCGGTGCGCGCACTCATGATGCTCAAGCCTTTAAGTAGGTTGAGTGCTTCGTACAGCGCGTAGTCAGTTTCCGCTAGCGAGGCATCCGCTTTGGCATCTTTTGCCGGCGTATCGTCGTCGCTGCCGTTTTCGTTTTCCAGGCTGTTGTTCAGGTCCGCTTCTTTGACCGGAACGAAGTTCTGTTCACGTTCGCTCACTTTTAGTGCACGAATGGTCACGTCAGGTTCTATGCCTTCAGCCTGTATCGAGCGCCCGTTCGGCGTGTAGTAACGCGCCGTGGTGAGCTTGATGGCGGCGTTGTTGCGCACAGGCACGATGGTTTGCACCGAGCCTTTGCCGAAGGTTTTGCGTCCGGCAATAATGCCGCGCTGATGATCTTGTAAGGCACCGGCAACAATTTCAGATGCGGAGGCCGAACCTTCATTGACC
>JBPOFU010000030.1:0-30378 GCA_051252075.1 Oceanococcus sp.
GGAAATAGGTGTCAATCCATTCAAATATGGCTTCATCGGCAGTTCGGACACCCATCTTGGCACTCCAGGCCTCACCGAGGAGGACAACTTCCCTGGTCACGGTGGCGCGGGTGCTGCGGCTACCGACGAAGTCCCACAAGGCTTAACCGATCTCGTGGAATACAGTCCCGGCGGCCTCGCTGTCATTTGGGCTGAGCAAAATACCCGTACCTCTTTGTTCGACGCACTGCGGCGCAAAGAAGTCTATGGCACCAGCGGCACGCGGCCGATCTTACGCAGTTTTGCGGGTTGGGATTTACCCGAAGACCTGTGCCAGCGCAGCGACTTTGTGGCACAGGGCTACGCACAAGGTGTTGCCATGGGCAGCGACTTACCTGCCGCGCCAGATGCCAATGCGGCTCCGCGTCTGGCGGTATGGGCACTGGCAGATGCACAGCCTGACCCGCGTGATGCCGGGGTCTTGCAGCGCTTGCAAATCATCAAAGGCTGGCACGATGACGCGGGCAAGCAAGAGCTGGTTTATGACATTGCAGGCGATGCCAACAATGGCGCCAGTGTCGATATGAGCAGCTGCGCACCCACCGGCACGGGCTTCAATGAGCTCTGCGCGGTGTGGCAAGATCCTGATTTCGATGCGGCACAAAACGCCTTTTACTACGCCCGCGTGGTGGAAAACCCCAGCTGCCGCTGGGCCACCAGGCAATGTTTGGATGCGGGCATACAGTGCGATGATCCCGATGCGGTTCCTGAGGAATTTGCCGGCTGTTGCGATGATCGCTTTCCAAAAACCGTGCAGGAACGCGCTTGGTCTTCTCCCATTTGGTATAACGCAGCAAGCAACGGCGGGTGAAGAGAATACTTCGCCGTCCGGCTTTCCATTTCCTCATTATTGGACTTTGCATTTGGTGCGCAGTGCAGGCATGGGACGACTATGAGTTTCGCCAAGTTTTAAGTCCGTCAACTGCGGAAATTGGCCAGCTGGAGCAGAACTGGCAGCAACAGCACGGACAAAAGCTCGATGACGAAATTCGTGCCGCCTTGTTTCAGCAAGAGATCGACGAACGCATTTTGTTTCGCGAAGCTTTACGACGGAAATACCATTTGCGTGACACCGTAGTTTTGCGCCGATTGCGTCAAGATGCCGAATTCCTTGGTCTCACTGGTGAAGGCACGCAGCTGATTCAAAGCGCTTTGGATTTGCAGTTGTACCGAGGCGACGCGCTGATCCGCCGCCGCCTGCTGGAACGCATGCGTAGCCTGATCACGCGCAATATGCCGCAACCCAGCGATGCAGAACTTGAAGCGCTTTACCAAGAACACGGCAGCGAGCATGTCAATGACGCTACCTATACATTTCAACAACGTTTTTTTCGGAACGATCCTAGCGATGCTGATTCCGCAAAACGGCGTGCCCTACAGGCCCTGCAGCAAGAATCTATTGATATCACCGCAGTCGACAGCTTTCTCTACGGCGACCGTTTCAGCTCGGCTCACGAACGCATGCTCAATCAGCGCTTTGGAAGGCAATTTGGCGAAACGCTGCAAAATTTAAAGCTCGAGCAATGGCAGGGTCCTATCGCATCCTCCTATGGTTGGCATGTGGTTAAGATTGAACAAAAAACTGCAGCTAAACCCGCCACCTTGCTTGAACAAACCGATCGACTAAAAGCGCTTTGGGCGGAACAGCGCAAGCAGCAGATGCTGGCAAAATTTATGCGGCGCCTGCGTCCACGCTATCGAGTGCTGCCATGAGAAACGCATGCTGGGCATTCTGGCTGCTCACTTTCTCACTGTTGGCCCCACAGTGCCTTTACGCTCATACGCTCGCGCCATCTTTGTTGGAAATAAGTCCGGATGGCGAGAGCAATGAGCAATACCACGTGTTATGGCGGGTCGATATGCTCACCCCACAAATGGGCCCAGCTTGGCCGTCAGAATGCCAAACCAGCGCGACACAGATTGCTCAACATGGCAGGCAATTGGACATCCGCTACACACTGCACTGCCCAATCAGCGCTCTAAATCAAGACGTGACTATTGAAGGCTTAGCCTCGGCCCCCAGCGCGGTACTGTTGCGCCGCATGGATAGTGATCCGCCGAACGAATATCTCATCTATCCGCGAGACCCTACATTCACCTGGAATGAGACCGGGCACAGCTCCAGTCCCATAACTTGGCGTTATCTGCAGCTCGGGTTCGAACACATCTTGGCTGGTTTGGATCATCTCTTATTGATGCTTGGCCTTTTTTTCTTAGCTCAGGGGATGCGTGCATTGTTGAGCTTGTCTGTGTGCTTCACTCTGGGCCACAGCATCACTTTACTGTTTGCAAGCATGCAGTGGATCATATTGCCCAGTGCCATCGTGGAAATCGCAATAGCGCTGACTTTGCTCTACACCGCACTGCAGCTCTGCAAAATACAAGATCATCGACACAATATTCGCTTTCAATATCTGCTGTTTGCCGGGTTTGGATTAATCCACGGCCTCGGATTTGCCAGCGCCTTGAACCCACTTGAGCTGAATACCGCAGATTTATTGCTGGCGGTTTTAGGCTTTAATTTGGGCATAGAAAGCGGGCAAATTCTTTTTCTTGCAATATTGGCCGCCGCACACAGCAGCTTGAATGCGCTATGGCATTCATCCCAAAGGCTTTCACAGGTCTTCAGCAGCTACCTCATCGGTGGCATGGCGTGGTTTTGGTGCCTAGATCGAGGGCTGATGCTCTTGAAATAATTTGTTGCGACGCAACATATAGGCTACTATAAGCCAAATTGTTGCGGTGCACCATCGTGAAAAACCTAAAAATCAGGGCCTTATTTACCGCCCTCAGCCTTATTTTATCGAATTCAGTCATGGCCGAAGATACGGCCAATGGCATCAAAGCCTGCATGCAGGCCAATCTTCCGAATAGCTTCTCTATAGAAGAAATCACCCTGATTTCAGAATCTGCAGAAGGTAGTCGCGCCATTGTCAGTGGCGAAATCTACTTTACTCGGCATGATCGCCACGGTGAACTTGGTCCAGCTCGCGTCATGATGAAGTTGGTGCAACCCGCAGCCCTGCGCGATTCCGCCTACTTGGTCGTTGAATCGGAGCAATACGCACGCAGCGGTATGTTTGTTTATCTGCCAGCCGTGTCACGCGTGCGTCGTGTGACTGGCGAAATGGCCGATGGTCGCTTGTTTGGCACAGACATCACCTACTACGATTTCAAGCAATTGCGTAGCGCTATGCATGACATGCAGCCGCAGTACATCAAACGCATGGAAGGCGACCGTCCCGCTCACCTACTGCGTTTCTCCCCGACCGAAGATATCAACGTGGGCTACGACCATGTTATGGCCACCATCGACGAGCAGTCTTGCCTACCGCTGACCATGGAATTCTTCAATGGTAAGAATTTGGTAAAAACACTGGACGTGCCTGTAGAAGGCATTCGGAAAGACCAAGGGCGTTGGTATCCATCAGAGTTCACATTGTCCGACCACATCTACAAATCACGCACTACGATGAAAACTACAGGTTTCCGTAGCGACACTAAGCTTTCGGAAATGCTGTTCCACCCCGCCAGCTTTTATCGCGCGCGCTAGCTCGCAGCGCATAAGAAAAAAGCGCCGTAATCCGTGAATTTTTTTGTGGGTTGCGGCGCAACTTTTTAAACGTATTTCTCCCCCCTACGGATGAGGCCGTCAGATGCCTACTTGGCTCAGGATCAATACCTTGAATTCATGGGGAGATGATAAAGATGGCCAAGGAATTTCCAGATGGCGCAACACTGGTTTTTGGTGGTAGTGGCGGCATAGGTCGCGAAGTCGCACGTAGTTTTGGACAGGCCGGAAGCGCCGTCGCCGTCGCCTATCGCAGCAAGAAAGATGTAGCAGAACAAGTCGCTGAAGAAATACGCGAGTTCGGTGTAGCTGCGAGTTGCCACGCGACCGATGTCACCGATCCAGAAAAAGTCAAAGCGGCCGTCGCTGCGGCCGTCGCCGAACATGGTCGTATACACACCGTTGTTTTTGGCGCAGGGCCGGTGGTTGAGCAAGTGTATTTGGGAGATACCAGCCCAGAACTTTGGCGCCAATCTATCGAAACGGAAACCGTCGGATTTTTCAACGTCGTGTCGGCCACCCTGCCCCACTTGCGTGCCGACGGAGGGGGCTCTTACGTACATCTAGGATCAGCCGGACATCTGTGGTGGCCACAAAAAGACGGCCTTTCCGTCGCCCCCAAAGCAGCCAATGAAGCTCTTGTAAAAGGAATTGCTAAGGAAGAGGGCATTAACAACGTACGCGCCAACTCGGTGCTTATAGGCGTGATTGAAGCGGGCATGTTCCTAGAGCTTCTACAACGCGGCGTGTTTGATGAGGCGTGGATTGCGGAAACACAGAAACTACTGGCCTTAAAACGCTGGGGCCAGCCGCAGGATATTGGTAACGCCGCCGTTTTCCTCGCATCCAACAAAGCCAACTATGTAACTGGTCAACAACTCAACGTGTCCGGCGGCTTTGGCGTTTAATAAAGGCTTGAGCGCCAGCCTCATACTCGGGCTGGCGTTTCCTAGTGTTGTTTGCGCAGAGGATGATTTGGACGCGCTTTTTTCTGAGCCTACGGCCGAACAGCGCCATGCGCAGGACAATGCGACACCAGCTAAAACCGAGATTATTAGCTTGCCGGAAGCTCAGCCAGAGCCTTTGCCCGCTCGGCAGGCACCGGCCGCTCTCGAGGAAATCATAGTCACCGCGCAACGGCGTGAGGAATCAATACAAGACACCCCAATTTCCATCGCCGCGCTGAGCAAGGAACAATTGGAAATTGCCGGCATCAATGGTTTGGGCGATATCGGCGCCAATGTGCCCTCACTGCAGATTGAACCCTTCCCCACCAGCAATGCCACCCTGCGATTTTACATCCGTGGCATGGGCATTATTGACGCACAAGTCACCCAAGACCCTGCCGTCGGCGTGTATGCCGATGGCGTTTACATCGCCCGTTCTACGGGCATGGCTTTCGATGTTGCTGACCTAGAGCGCATAGAGGTGTTGCGCGGCCCACAAGGCACCTTATACGGTCGCAACACCACTGGCGGAGCGATCAATCTGGTCACCCGAAAACCGAACGTGGACGCGACCACGTTTGAGCAGAGCCTCAAGTTTGGTGACCGCCAACGCTTGCAATCGCGTTCGGTTATGAACGTGCCACTGTCAGACGCGCTTGCGGTAAAGCTGGCATTGGTGGCCAGCCAAGTGGATGGCTATGTCGACAATACCGGGCCTGGCGGTGATTACGGCGACCGCAATAATTTGTCCGGACGCTTTGATCTCAGATGGTTGGCTGCGGAGAATTGGATTCTGGATTACAACTACGATCGCAGCGAAATCGACTTCTACAACTATCAATATCAAGGCGTGCTCACCCCGGAAGGCGATAAAGGGCAGCTGGAAGCTATCAAACGCGAAGCCCAAGCCAACAGTGTCTTTAGCAATCAACGGCTGAACAGCTTAGCGACGGGCATGCCTTTGGAAGAATCGTCAACACTAATCAACGGACACGCTTTAAGCGTACAACGCGAATTCGATGACTTCGATGTGAAATACATAGGCGCCTACCGCGATTTACACGAAGCGTTCTACACCGATTTGGGTGGCGGTGCCGGTTCCACTAACTATCGCCTCGACACCCACCGCTACGATGGACCAGCAGCGACCGCATTACAAGGCTCAGAAACGCCTTTGGTAATCCCTTACATAGAGCAAGATCAGTGGTCGCATGAATTGCAGATTTTGGGCAGCGCGATGGATGGCCGCCTGGACTATATCGCCGGCGCATTTTGGTTCACAGAATCTGCAGCAGAAGTTTGGCAGCCCACCGCCCACCAATTCAGTGCGGCCATCAACCCCATCGCAGATCAAGAGGGAGTGGGTGATGCCCTACGCGTACTGGCGCCGCGCCTGGTCGCTTTTACCCACATATTGAACGAAGTCGACAACCAATCTGCTGCCTTATTCGGCCAAACTACGTGGACCCCACAACGCTGGGACCAGCGCTTGCATGTCACGCTTGGATACCGGCACTCTGAAGACACGCGACGTGCGGTAAAAACCAAACAAGGCCCCGTTTACGCAGAGTTTAACCAACAAGGACAAGGCAGCGCAGTTGAAGTCGCCAGCCCAATAGATCTTCCCGATGGTCCCTTGGCCGACTTGCTCGGAGCCAACGTCACGCTACTCAATAATGAAAAGTTTGATCATGTCCCCGGCAAAATCAAATTTTCTGATGATTCCATAACCTTGATTGCTGAATGGGATCTCAACCAAGACACCAATGTGTATGGCAAATATGTCGAAGCCTATAAAAGTGGCGGCTTCAATACACGAGACCCGCAACTCAACAGTGACTCCGGTCCGGCTTCAGACGGCATTGACTATGGCTACGGCTTTGCTGATGGATTCGACAAAGAGAAAGTCCGCTCGCTGGAAGGCGGTCTAAAAGGCACTTGGCTAGAGCAGCGGCTGCGTATAAACAGCAGTGTGTTCTATACCGCTTACAACGACATGCAAGTCAATTTCATACTGTCCGGAACAGTATCCGACACCAAGACCACCAATGCCGGTGAAGCACGCATGTGGGGGGTAGAAATTGATCTTAATTACGCAATCAGTCGCAGCCTACGGTTTGATGCCAGTTATGCCTATCTGAACGCTAAAATCACCGAAGTCATCAATGCCGATGAAGAAGAAGTCAGCGAGTTATTCCAATTCAACTCAGCCCCCAAACACTCGGCGACTTTAAACCTGAACTGGCAGGCGGCGGAACTTGGCCGCATCTCCACCTTCGTCAATCTGGGCTATCAATTTACCGGCCAACGCGAAGGCGGCACCAATGCCGGGCGACCCGTCGACCTGCCAGCCTATGGACTGCTTAATCTCTACCTAGGCGCAAAACCAGTGCAATGGAATCGCTGGCATTTGAGCGGTGGCATCTGGATGCGCAACCTGCTGGACAGTGATCACGAAATCAGTGCGATTGATAATCTGCCGCACGCAGATCGTGCTGTACTGTGGAATGAACCTCGCAGCTTTGGCTTGGATTTTAAAATCACGTTTTAGTGTCATTCAAATGGATGAAGCACAAGACCGTGTGTCGCCGGAAACTTGTGTCATCAGACAAGGAAAAAAGTCATGGCCGCCGTTATCAAATCCCCAACATCCATCACCCCATTACATGAAATTCAAGCAAAAGCCCCACCTGAGCGTTATGCCCGTGGTTGGCACTGCTTGGGCTTGGCTGACGACTACAAAGATGGCAAACCTCATCGCCTAGAGATTTTTGGCACCCGCATGGTGGTGTTCCAAGGTGAAGATGCCCAACTCAACGCAGTTCACGCATGGTGTCCACACATGGGCGCTGACTTGGCCTTGGGTGAAGTTAAAGGCAATACCTTGGTTTGCAAATTCCACGCTTGGGCGTGGAATGGCGACGGCTCTTGTGCTGGCATTCCTTATGCGAAGCGCGTTCCACCGAAGGCACGCATCAAAACATGGCCTACATGTGAGAAAAACAAATTTCTATTTGTTTGGAACGACCCAGAAGGTGGCCCGCCTATTCCTGAGCAAGACATTCCGGAAATGGCGCAAATTGATGATGCCGAGTGGGCTGACTGGTCTTTGGCCCAATGGAAAATCGACATTAACTGCCGTGAGTTGATCGACAACATAGCGGACATGGCTCACTTCATTCCGGTACATGGCTCGACTGACGTGGTGTATTTCACCAACATCTTTGAAGGCCATAAAGCCACGCAAATTATGGTTGGCGAAAACGAACGCCTCGGTGGCAAAGGCAACTACTTAACCACCATCTCCACCTATTTCGGACCGGCCTATCAAATCACTCATATGTTTGGTGAGATGGGCGGCATGCCAGTGGAATCCATATTGATGAATTCCCACACCCCGATTGATGAGAACAGTTTCGAACTGCGTTTCGGTGTGCTGGTTAAACGCTTCCCTGGCATGACCGATGAAGATTGCGCCAATATGGTTAAAGGCTATGTCGACCTGACCAACAACGCCTTCGCTGAAGATGTCGATATTTGGCATAACAAAGTGCGGGTCGATAATCCCATGCTGTGCGATGGCGACGGGCCTATTTATCAAAATCGCCAGTGGTACGAACAGTTCTACCAAGATGCTGCAGCAGTCGATCCTAAATCGAAAGAAAAGCAGGTGTTTGAAATCGACAAAGGCTTGGATGACAAGCCCGCGATTGCGCACGCGCTGGAAGACTAGAAAATCAGGCAAGAAAAACCCGCTGCGGCGGGTTTTTTTATGCCAACTTCGCAACGCTTAGCGCTGTGTGTCAATTTTCCAGCAGTCTAAACAGGTGCTCACGGTTTATTCACCGCTAGCAAGTTTAAATAGCGGCAATCCCACCTGTATCTTCGAACATGCAAATCCCCCTGCGTCGGCTCGCTGTTGCCAGCATTCTACTTTCCGGCTGTTTCGCCGCACACGCACTGTGGCAGGACGATCAAAAAATTGCTTCGGCTGCACAAGTTGATCAGCTCATCGCAAACATCGCGGTCTGCCCCGAATTGATTCCACACATGCAGCAATTGCTCGACGACTCCGATGGCGTGCTCTTACAAACGCATTTCAAACAAGCGATTGATGAAGGCCAAGCTTGTATTGCTTTTCGCAAACGCCTGGATGAACAACCACGACGTAAGCTTGCCTATGGAGCGCTTTTTCAGCTACTCGATACGCTTCCACGGACAGCCACGACAAGCATGAAACAAAGCTCGGTACCGCTCAAGCTCAGCGTTCAGTTAGGACAAAGCTAAGCATTCTGGGTTGCACCTTTTGAAGCTTGCACAGCCTTAGGTATCGATAAATTTGCTACCCCGAGGCTCGTGTACTGGCACGCCCGATCCGAGTGCACAAAAAAAAGGATTGCTATGGCTTTCGCCGCCAGATGGCCATCAACAGCACCTGCAATACGACCTCAGTGCGCAAGCCATTTTGCATTGACCACCAAATCACTTGATGGGAATAAATGTCAATCACGACGGCCAGGTAAAGCCATCCTTCGTGAGTGCGGGAATATGTAATATCAGTCACCCATATCTGATTGGGCTGCAAAGCGTAGAAGCCGCGGTTGAGGTGATTGTTTGCCGCTAAGGCGGGTTCACCCGCCTTTTGGTTTGGCCGCTTGTTATAGCCGCGTTACGCTTTAGAAGTGACTAAAAAACTAAGAGCGTATCAGTATCAGTTCGCTACTGGACAGAGTTAGTGCGCATTTAAAACAGATTGCTGTGCCAGCGTCATGCTTCTAACGGCCTAGTTTAAAAATCACAATTAGCTTGCACGTCCTATTTTAAGAGCCACGGGGCTACAGAAATACAATAATTGGCGGAGAGGAATTCTCTCACTTACGCTCAGAAGTTATGTCCATGCCATGTAGTTCAAAGCATGGGCGTCCGACTTCATTGTGAAATGGAGACGGAACCAAATGACATGTGCTCCGAGACATGGTTTGGAAATCCGCGTTTTGAAGTCGTTCAAACAGTCTCAATCAATTGGGACGCGCAAGCCGTCGCTTTTTCCCACTGAAGCTGTCGATAAATAATCAATAAAAACCAATATCTTACAGATAATGTCGAGTGCTATTTATTGGCTTGCATAACGTCCGTTAGATTTTCGTGAAGATTTCACGAATGCCAAACATCCAGCATGTCTTCGTCTTTCGAAGTCGATGCGAGGATTAAAATGAAATTGCATAATTTTATTGGTTGTTGGGTTGGACGCACTTGCTTAGTGGGTCGCTCCCGTGCGCCATCGGCGAAGAATGTTCTAGTCAGTGGGATTTGGTTTTTTCTAGCCGCTTGCTCACAAAATAATGTTGATCGTAATGCGATTGCTGGTCTTGGCAGCGCTCCCACAGCCACTATCCAGACTTCAGCCAGAAACATCACAGTTAACGCGTCGGTCACCTTAGATGGCAGCCAGTCATCGGACCCAGAAGGCCAGGCATTAAGCTATTTATGGTCGATTATTGGTGGACCAACTGGAGGGCAACTTCAGAACGAGACTTTGGCCAACGCGATCTTCAACGCCACTCAGCCGGGCACATATACGATTCAACTGTCGGTTACAGATGGCGGTAATTCAGCGCAATCGACCGTCACTATCACGGTGACGAATGTAGCGACTCAGAATCGGGCGCCTATTGCTCAGGCTGGGGCTGATCAAAATCTGACCCAAGGACAAACGGCGAATCTCAATGCTGCTGGATCAAGCGATCCTGACGGTGATGCACTGACCTATTTTTGGGAAGTGATCAATAATCCAGCAGGATCGGCGACCAGCTTTGGTAATGTCAGTGGCCAGCAAACGACGTTTGTAGGCAACCAAGTGGGTGCTTATGAAATTCGCCTCACCATCAGTGATGGCAGCCTGATTGACCAAGACCTTGTTATCGTCCAATTGACGGACCCCAGCAGCAACAATGCGGCCCCGATAGCACAAGCAGGCGCGGATCAACTGATCACACTGGGGCAAAGTGTTGTGTTGAGTGGTGCGGCATCCTCCGACCCGGACGGCGATAGCCTTAGTTTTGCTTGGACCTTGCTGAGCCGCCCTAATGGATCGACGGCGAACCTCACTGCACCAAGCAGTGTACAAACCAATCTCAACGTTGACATTACGGGTGATTATGTTGCCCAACTCACGGTCAGTGATGGTCAGCTGAGCGCCCAAGACAGTGTGACGATACAAGTCATGGACTCTGGGCCAACGGTTGAGTCGGGGCCATTAAGTTTTGAACTTGCATCGGTGGAGGTCGTGCCTGCTGGTCGCATTCGCTATCAGCTAACCGTGGGGAATACTTCTGCAACGGACATATTGGCCAATGCGAATTTATTATTACGATTACCCCAACAGAGCGGTGATTTTTCTGATGATGGGGATGTTGAGCCAAACGTGAGTTGTGGAACCAGTTGTAACCCTGGCGAGGAGTTAACTTGGGCTTTAGGAGACCTCGCCCCGGGCGAGAGTCGTAGTTTTGATGTTAATGGACGAGTGCAGAGCGATTTAGCTGTAGGATCAGAATTCAGCACCACGGCGAGATTAACCTCAAATAGCTTGTCCAATGACGTCGAAATTGTTCGTATTGCGCGGGTGATAGCGGATCGCGATGTGCAGCTGACCTTAACGCCCTCACAAGACGCGGTTGTTGCTGGCAACACCTACCGTTACACCTTGGATGTAGGTAACGGTAGCAATGGAGCTATCAGCAATGCCTTGTTAAATCTAACCTTACCCGAGGGCGTTACAGCGCAGACGGTGAGCGATGGTGGGATCGCATCGGGCCAATCAGTGACTTGGCCTGCGGCCAGCCTGCTCACCGGCAGCGCATTGCAGCGCAGTGTTAACGTGTTAATCAGCTCTTCCGTGGCCGAGGGTAATACCTTGGATGCAAAAGCTCAGTTGAGTTATGACGGCGGGCCGCCAGTGGATCGCGAAGTGCACAGCCCGATATCGGTGTCTGCTCCAGTGGATTTAGACGTGAGTTTTAGCTCTGCACAGTCCGATGTCGAGGCTGGTGGCCGACTACGTTATCAGTTGAGCCTGAGCAACACCTCAACAACCAATATTCTACCGAATGTAGTCGCGATGCTGCGATTACCCGAGCAGAGCGGTAATTTCTCTGATGATGGGGATGTTGAGCCGGATGTGAGTTGTGGAACCAGTTGCAACCCGGGTGAAGAGCTGTTTTGGAGTTTGGGTGACCTCGCTCCCGGTCAGAGCGTGACACTGGATGTCAACGCACTACTACGCAGCGACCTCACACCCGGCGATCTGATTGAGACACAGTTGCGTGTAACCGGCAACACTTTGAATGACACCATCGTTGAAAGGCGCACCGCGCGAGTGATAGCGGATCGCGATGTGCAACTGACCTTAACGCCCTCAAAGGATGCGGTGCTTGCTGGCAGCACCTACCGTTACACCTTGGATGTGGGTAACGGTAGCAATGGAGCTATCAGCAATGCGTTGTTGAATCTAACCTTACCCGCAGGCGTAACAGCGCAGACGGTGAGCGATGGTGGAAGCGCATCTGATCAATCAGTGACTTGGCCTGCGGCCAGTTTACTCACTGGTAATGCATTGCAGCGCAGTGTGGATGTGATAGTCAGCTCTTTCGTGGTCGAAGGAAGTTCCTTGGATGCGAAAGCTCAGTTGAGCTATGACGGCGGGCCGTCGGTGGAACGAGAAGCGAACAGCCCCGTGTCGGTGTCTGCCCCTCTAGATTTAGATGTGAGCTATAGCTTTGCACAGTCCGATGTCGAGGCTGGTGGCCGACTACGTTATCAGTTGAACCTGGGTAACAGCTCAACAACCAATATTCTGCCGAATGTAGTCGTGATGCTGCGATTACCCGAGCAGAGCGGTAATTTTTCTGATGATGGGGATGTTGAGCCGAATGTGAGTTGTGGAACCAGTTGCAACCCAGGTGAAGAGCTGTTTTGGAGTTTGGGTGACCTCGCTCCCGGTCAGAGCGTGACACTGGATGTCAACGCACTTCTACGCAGCGACCTCACACCCGGCGATCTGATTGAGACACAGTTGCGTGTAACCGGCAACACTTTGAATGACACCATCGTTGAAAGGCGCACCGCGCGAGTGATAGCGGATCGCGATGTGCAACTGACCTTAACGCCCTCACAAGATGCGGTGCTTGCTGGCAGCACCTACCGTTACACCTTGGATGTGGGCAACGGTAGCAACGGAGCTATCAGCAATGCACTGTTGAATCTGACCTTACCCGAGGGTGTAACAGCGCAGACGGTGAGCGATGGTGGAAGCGCATCAGGTCAATCAGTGGCTTGGCCTGCGGCCAGCCTAAGCAGCGGTGCTACGTTGCAGAGGAGCGTGGATGTGAGCTTGAGCGCGTCGGCAGCTGAAGGCAGTAATCTGGAATCTGTGGGGCGACTGAGCTACGACGGCGGTTCAGCACTGGATCGTGAGGTACAAAGCCCAGTATCGGTGTCTGCTCCTCTGGGTTTAGACGTGAGCTATACCTTTGCACAGTCGGATGTAGTGGCGGGTGGTCGTCTGCGATATGAGTTAATCCTGAGCAACACTTCGATCACAAATATTCTGCCGAATATGGTCGCGATGCTGCGATTACCCGAGCAAAGCGGTAATTTTTCTGATGATGCGGATGTTGAACCGGACGTGAGTTGTGGAACCAGTTGCAACCCGGGTGAAGAGCTGTTTTGGAGCTTGGGTGACCTCGCTCCCGGTCAGAGCGTGACGCTGGATGTCAACGCACTACTACGTACTGACATCTCCCCTGGTGATCTGATTGAGACCCAATTTCGCGTGACTGGCAACAACTTGGGGGACACCGTCGTCGAACGACGCACCGCGCGAGTTGTTTCGCCTTAAACCGGAAAATATCAGCCTGCTTTGATATGAGAGCGGGCTGATCCTTATAGGCGAATTTGCGGCTGTCGAACTGATCAGGAGGACACTATGTTGAAAAAACCCATTGCTAGCTATGGCCTATTGCTGGTCTCGATTGCCGGCTTGCTGGAACCAGCCCAAGCAGAAACCGCTACTGAAATGCAGCAACGATTGAATCAAGAGGTCATGAATTCTGAGTTTGACGCGGGGGACATTAAAAAAGCGGAAGAGTATGCCAATGCGGCCCTAAAGCGTGGTGAAAAGCCTGTGATGGTGGCCCCAAATTACTGGCAGCCGGGATGGGCCTGTTCCCACCTAACCCGTTACCGGTATTACAACTATCGTCACTATCGCAACTGCATTTATTACCGTCGTTATTACGGTCGTTACTGGTAGTGAATTGGTGATTCGTGAGTGGGGAAATTTTTTAGAGAAGGTGGGGGTGAGAGATGAATCAGTATTCTAGTTTCGCAAAAAGATGTGCTTTAGCAATAGCTATTCTGTTAACAATGAACGGTTGTGCGGCCACTTCCGTGGCTTTGGGAAAAAAGGATCTGGAGGTTCAAACCAAAACCAGTTCAGCGATCTTTGTAGAACCGGTGGAGCGCGCGAAACGATCAGTTTATTTGGACGTAAGAAGCGGCGTCATGGAGTTTGATCGCAACGCATTTAAACAGTTTGTGGTTCAGCAATTTGCTCAAAATGGCGAAGGGTATCGCATTGTTGATTCACCGGATCAGGCCAATTTCCAAATGTTGGCTTATGTATTGAATCTTGAAAAAGCGAATCTCTCTGCGGCTCAGTCCGCTTTGCAGCAGGGTTACGTCGGTGGTGGTGAGGCCGTTGCTGGTGCTGCTGTTGGTGCGGTGGTTGGCCGCCAATCGGGTAACACTTGGCAGGGCGGGCTGATTGGTGGGGTTGTAGGCGCCGGAGCTGCATTGGTTGGTAACGCCTTGGTAAAAGATGTGACCTACATGCTGGTTTGTGATGTTTCCATACGCGAGCGTTTGCAAAACGGTGCTTTGGTAAGACGTGATACCAAGATCGATACCAAGGTTTCGGATGCAGGCTCCAGTCAACAACGCGTCTCTGAAGTATCCGACCGCAAGGAATACCGCACACGCATTGTGACCACTGCGAATAAGGCCAACCTCACCTTAGACGAAGCCGAGGACGAAATGTTCAGAAAAACAGCCTATGCCATGGCAGGTTTCTTCTAAAAGGCATGGCCGCAGTGGTGGAGCTTGGGTTTGCTTTATTGCGGAAGTTAGCTGCGTTAGTCTGGCACCAGAGTGAGACTAACGCATGAAGTTTTGGGCTGACGCCAGCAACGTCATTGCGTGAGGGGGAGAGCATGAGCACAAATCCGGAGAGCGCTACTGCAACGCGTTATCGGTTTGGCACGGCCGAATTTATCGTCGGCAGATTGGAATTGCTTGTTGATGGGCAATCAATAAAGCTCGAACCGCGGCCTATAGGTGTGTTGCACGAGCTACTGGCCCATGCCGGCGAAGTGGTCACCAAGGATGAGTTGCATCAAGTAGTTTGGGATGGGCGGCCCACAGTCGACAATGTGATCGCGAACGCGGTGGCGAAACTGCGCAAGGCTTTAGGCCCCGACAACGTTGAATTCATTCGAACAATTCCCCGCGTAGGCTATCAATTGATTGGGGTTGTCGAGCGAGTTAATGCCGAGCCCAGTGCATCAAGCAATCTAAATTTGCAGGTAGGCGAAGCTGTTCCAGGCCGAGACCGTTATTTGTTGCAGCGCATTTTGGGTGCCAGCTATGGGCATGAAGTTTGGTTGGCTCACGACCGACTTGGAGAGGAGTCGCGTGTATTTAAGTTCAGCCTTTCTGGCGAGACTTTATCTTCTCTAAAACGAGAATTAACACTGTCGCGCTATCTGCAGCAAAGCTTGAGTAAGGAGCACATGGACAGCTTTGTCCCAGTGCTAGATTGGAACTTTGAGGCGCCACCATTTTTTGTTGAAATGGCGTATTGCGGCGTCAATCTTGATCAGTGGTGTGCAACGCATAAGCCGTTGGCGAATCAGGGCTTGGAGCAGCGCTTACGATTATTTCTGGCAGTGGCCCGTGCTGTAGGGGCAGCGCACAGCCTTGGCATTTTGCACAAAGATATCAAGCCAGCCAATATCCTAGTGGATGACAGTGTTAACCCTGCTCAAGTTCGATTGCTGGATTTTGGATCCGGAAAAATTCTCGACCCCACTCGCTTGGATGACCTAGGCATTACCCAGCTTGGTTTCACCCGAACCGGGGATACGGCCCAGGCGGGTGGAACACCAATGTATTTTTCCCCCGAGATTATTCGGGGCGAGTTGCCCACCATTCAAAGTGATGTCTACGCCTTGGGTGTTTTGCTTTACCAGTTGGTTCTGGGTGACTTGAAGCAACCCATTGTTTCAGATTGGCACGAAATCATAGGAGATGGATTGCTGCGTGAAGACATTTCGGCCGCGACTCAAGGTGACCGCTTGCAACGCCTGCAATCCGTTGCTGAATTAGTGGATCGCATTCAGGGCCGGGAACGCCGTTTAGCTGAAAGAGCCTCCGCGACGGCAGAGCGTCAAGCGCTTGCTGCAGCGCATAATGTCTTGGAACGAAATCGCGTACGCCGCCCGTGGATTGCCGCCACGCTGATTGTATTAATCGTTGGCTTGGGGATAGCAACAAATTTATACAAACGTAGCGAAGCCGCTCGTGATCAGGCGGAGAACATCAATGCTTTTTGGAACGAAGAACTGATTCGCGCAGGTGACCCGCATCAATCGGGAATAATGACAGTCGCTGACGTTTTGGATCGTGCTGCCAGCCGAGTGTCTGAGCGCTTTTACGATGATGCAAGAACACGGGCATTCATTCACAAAACGCTTGGCAATGCGTATATGGGGCTTTCAAGACAGCCTGATGGTGTCAAGGAGTTCAGAGCTGCCCTTAACTCATTTCAACAGGCTGGCGGTGAGCGTTCAGAGCAGGCTCTGTTGGCGCGTTTGCAATTGTCCAGAGCGCATTTTATTGCATCTCAGTTTGAAGAGGGCAAGGCTGAGTATGACTTGGCCATGAGCCAGATAGGAGATGTCGCTAAACGTTCCATGGAGCTTCAATTTGCGGTTGCTCATTCCGCCGGAACCCGCAGTGCCCGAGAAGATCAATGGGAAGCCGCGGTACAGCATTTTGAGCAGGCATTAAGCATACATAAGCAGCTGCAGGTTTCCTCAAGACGTGAATGGTATCGGGTGGCTATTCTCCTTGTGGATGCGTATAGGCATACTGCTCAGCCGGAAAAAGCATTGCAGTTATTGGAGGAAATGCTGGCCCCGTCTGTTCAGGTAGATGATGTTGGGCTGGGTCGCATTGCGACCGCTCGGCTGCAACGAGGCCAAATGCTGATTGACCAGGGGCATTACATCGAGGGCGAAAAAACGATTCGCGCAGCAATACCAGAACTTCGAAAAGCTTATGGGTCGGACTCTTTTACTGCGATGGTTGCTGAAGCCGATATGTCCAGTTTATCGTTGAAGTTGGAGCGCTGGGGCGAAGCTGTTGAGTATGCTCAAAAAGCAACGGATGGTTTTGTGAAACGTCTTGGGTCTACGCATATTATTAGCTATAAGGGCAACACGATGCTGGGTGCCGCGCAGCTCTATGCAGGCCAACTGCAGGTAGCACAAATGACATTGCAGCACAGTGTCGATGGCATAGCCGCTATAGCAGATTCCGACGCAAAATCGACGCACGCACCTCGCTATTTTCTGGCTTTGACCCTGGCACTGAATGGTGAATTCGCCCAGGCTGCCGAACTGTTGCGCGGAATTACGCCAGAAACCATGTTGGCAGATATGCCTGCCGAAGATTGGACAACAAAACTCCAGTTATTTCGTGAGCTTTTGGCTCACGCCGACACTTCACAACCATTGCAAACCGAGACATTGAAAAAGTTGAAAGAAGGCTCGGAACACCTGTTGCTACGGCGCTTAACCATTTCAATGCAAGCTGACGAGACATAACCTTGCTTGGTACTTAGATCTAGGCTCAGATAAGTCCACTGATACAGTTGTAGCCACGCGCTACTATCGGCGTGTCAATGGCCAATGGCTGGGCCGCACTCAAATCAAAAAACCCCTCTTTTTGGGCACATTTTGACTAAGCCGTGTCACGTACTGTCTCGCAATAAAAAACGCGAAAGCCTTGATTCAACTGAGAAACCTCAGAAAACCACGACACCCGCGCTTTGGTCTTTTGCGGAAAGGGAGGGATTCGAACGCTCTTCCCTCACAACTGAATTTTACGCCACTACAGGCTTTTCTGTCTTTCAAAAAACCGTGGGCCACATATGGGCCAAATGTTCCGCGCGCAACACAATCGTTTAATCTTATCCTACGCCTCCGATTAAACTCGATAAGCGCGCGAAATTTTCAACTCATCTTCTGTTATCAGTTAACGGCCACCGAAAGCCCGCTCTTCACCGGCAGAGGGACTTCAATCAATTCCCGGACGCTCGCCCCAGAGACTCCAAGCAGGACAATGCGGCCATTGAGACTACAGGGCGAATTATTTTAACCAGCATCTCTCAAATTCTAATTACAGAAATCAGCAAACTTACGCCCAGCGCCAGCAAGATTAGCGTACCCATGATGAACACGCGAAAGCGGTGAATCACAGTATTTGTGGTTGCGTGAATCAAACTGTGAATGATGCGCGAAACCACATAGGCCCATGCCAAAACCAAGTTGACAGTACTGCCCTCACCCATGACAGCGAGCGCCAAAACCACGGCGTAAAACAACGTGGGTTGTTCCATCAAATGGTTGTAGTTATCTGCCTTCCACTGCACATTCGCAGGTAACGCCGCACTCAAATCCTGCGTTCGCGGATATTTTTGTGGGTGCATGCGCAGCTTAATCATCGCTGGCACTCTCACTCCAGCCGTCCAGAACAGCATGAAAATAGACCACAACACGAGGATGGCTAAGGGCAAAAGAATCGGGGAATTCTGCAACATTTTATGAGACTCCTTAAACGCTTCATGAACGCTTTTTACAAGAATGGTTGGAATATTAACGGCGCCACGTAATCAATCTAGGATTTCAAATGGATGCCGCGAAAAAGTGAATTGAAATTCGAGTTCCAGCGGAACTCGAATGCAAAGATAAGCTGTAAGGTTCAATTCGCTCGATTATCAATGACTGTTGCGGAGTTTGATTGATTACCTGCCGCTGGGACTTCTGTATTGAGGAATTGAACCAGAGCGGGTTCAACTATCTGCCGTTGTTCCAGATGCGGCATATGCCCGGCACCATCGATCTCGATGAAACGCGGGGTACCCAATGCTGCTCGCACGCGAGGCGCTTCCTCAAACGGAACCACTTGATCCTGTTCTCCCCAAAACAAAAAAGTGGGAATTCCTAACTTTCCGACCTGCTTGTAGGCGTCAATGTGATCCAGAGAAAGTATATTGCGCAGGCTGGATAGCAGCGCCAACGAATAGTCAGCTGGCTGAGGAGAACTGTTAAAGCGCTCAAGCATAGCTGGATGCGCAGTAAAGTAAGCATCCGGATCATTGAAACTGCGCTTGTAGCCCCAGCGTTTTGAAATCGGCACCACGACATATCGAGCCAGGAACTCACCCAAGGTCGGAACATTGAGAATAGGTACAGAACGCGCAGCATTGAACGGTGCGATAAGCACTAATCGGCGAACCTGCGTGCTGGGCTTTGCGGCATAGCTAGTCGACACCGCCCCACCCATCGACAGCCCGATCAAATCAATCGGCCCAGCCCATCCCAATTCAGCGCGTAAGGCATCAATCTGCCCATGGAACAGGTCCAGCGAATCCTCGGACTTGGCCTTGTCGCTTTGCCCGCGACCAAATAGGTCGAAACTCAGCACACGGTGCCCCTGAGCGGCCAATGCCTCTGGTACCCAATCCCAGACCCACATCGGCGTGGAGAACCCATGCACCAGAATAACTGGCGCCCCATCTTCCGGGCCTTGCAAGTCATAGTGAATTTGTCCTTCCGGGCTAGGTAGAAACTCGGCGGACACTTCGCAGGATGTGCCTCCTATGAGCAGGGCCATTGCAATGATGAGTAGTTTCATGAATTATATTGACTGGTCTATTTATTAGAAATGATGTCACAAGCTCCAAATACTCTCAACACCCGAACTCGCTTTTTGGTCGCTGCCATTGATCTTTTTCAAGCTCAGGGTTACCACCAAACTGGGCTCAATCAAATTATTGAAGCGGCCGATGCGCCTAAAGGTTCGCTCTACCACTACTTTCCTAAAGGCAAGGAGCAGTTAGCTTGCGAGGCCATTAAGGTGGCTTCCAATGAGGTGTTAACCGCACTGATGGGAACAGTGATGGGTGCACATTCGGCAGCCGAAGTGGTGAAACGCATGCTGAGCTATTTCACCGCCCAGATGACGGACTCAAACTACCGCAAAGGCTGCCCCATCGCCACGATCACTTTGGAGCAAGCTGGCAAAAGTGAGCTCATCCGTGAGGCCTGCCAAAGTGCATATGGATCCTGGACAAATACACTCTCGAGCGTGCTTGCAACTTTTAAAGTCGCCACGCCGGACGATGTAGCGCAAGTCGTTTTATCAACCATCGAAGGGGCACTGATCCTTTCGAAAACTCAGCGCTCAACCGTGCCCTTAGAGAACGCAGCTGCACTACTTACCGATTTAATGCATTTAAAAGGGAACCCTACCCCATGATCCAAAGAATGATGACCTGCCTTGCCCTGCTCGCTTTGGCCCAGGCTGCCGAGGCTGGGAATGGCCTCCGCCTATCCATTATCAACACATCCGGCACCACCACGCTTGAGGCGCTCACCTATTCCGGCGGCAGTTGGTTTACAAGCACCGACATGAATCACATGGCGGTGCTTGTTGAGCATCCACAGGGCAACTTCCTGTTTGATACTGGGCTGGGGCGAGAGATTGATACGCAATACGACCTCGATATGCCGTGGTGGATGGCACCCATGATGACGTATGACCCGCCCAACCCTGTCCGCGATCAATTGGATGCAGCGGGTTATGCGATTCCTGAACGTGTCATTCTCAGCCACGTGCACTGGGACCATGCGAGTGGCGTACACGATTTTCCAGAATCAGACATTTGGGTTCGCCCAGTGGACCGGGCCTTTATAAAAACCGGGCCACGCGGTCCCGTTATGCCCAGCCAATTTACCGGCAACGCCATTCGCTGGCATGAGATGCAACTCGATGGGCCGCCATACCGCGCTTATGCTTCCAGTCTCGACCTGTTTGGCGACGGGGCAGCAATCTTAGTCCCGATGCCAGGGCACACGCCGGGCTCAGTCGGCTTGTTCTTACGCACCGATAGCGGAAATGAATTGTTGTTTTCTGGGGATATCGTATGGAATGCCAAGGCAATAGCCGACGCCAAACCAAAAATTTTCATGGTCCGTTTAACCGCTGATGCAGATGCCGACGGCACCATGAAAGAGATCAAGCGCTTGCAGCTCCTACAGAAAGAATTTCCCGATTTGCTGATCGTTCCGGCACATGACTCAGCCGTGCATAGCCAGTTAGCTACCTTCCCCCAGTGGTTCGAATGACGGACGTCAGCCTCATGACTACGAAACTGTCAACGGATTAATTTGATGACTTTGGATGAATTGTCCGTAGTGCCAGCCTAGGCTGCCGGCTGTTGGTCGAATACGTTGCGTCAAGGCATGGATGTCCAAGAGAGGCTCATCCAAGATGGCAACAGCTTTTTCAACATTGGGATAGCTCGCCGGAGCTAAAGCGGCAGCCTTCAAGATTGCAGCATCGCCATTGTGCCCTTCGCGATAGGCCGTTATGGACTGACTCAATAGCGACATCCGCATAGTCTTTGGTTCCATTCTATGCCCAGAATCAAGATCTATCGAGGCATATTCCTCGCACTGCGATTCTATTTTTTCCATGACCAAACAACGGAAAATTTCGCTACTTCGACGTTGCGCGCGTCTCGAACTGAAACTGGGATTTCCATTGATCCTTTATCAGTGTCTTTTACCGACAGTTGCTCTTCGGGACTAAACGATGCCGTAGCTACGATGCCGCCTCGTGCGATTTCGATGTATTCGGCATTTGTCGTCAAGGTGGAATATTTTGCATTTCCGGGCAAGTTCATATTGAGAAGCAATCCTGAGGTAGCTTCCGCGAGTAGCGAAATGGCTGAGGCATGGATCGTTCCCATGTGATTTTGAACTTTCCTTTTATTCGCTAGCGATAGCGACACAATATTGGGGTCGCATTCATCAATTTTCAGACCTGCGGTCTGCAAGAACGGCACGACCTTGCCCACGGCAAACGACATGATGAGATAACGCATGCGTTCTGAAATAGGAAAGCCGTTGAGCTTTTCCTTAAGCTCAAGCAACGATATTGGTTTCATATGATTTATCTCGGGCAATGACAGTCTGATTCCATCAGGTTGAGGACATAGTTCGATTCAGGAACGGCAAGAGCGCATCCAGCACCAGCCTTGGTTGTTCTTCGTGCGGAAGCAGCGAGGCGTTGCTGATCTCTGAAAATTGCAGTGGCTTACGAAATTGAGGAATCATGCTTTTTGCCCGATCAACAGGGAATGTCGGGTCTTGCACTCCCCAAATCGCAAGCGTTTCGGCTTGGATGTCCGCATGTCGATACGCCATTTCATCTACGACGTTCCATTCGATGCCGCGCAGATAATTCACCAAGCCTTGCATCTTTTGCTGGCTATCCAACAAAGGTTGGATGTGAACGCGATGGAATTCGCCTTCAAGTTGGTCTTGATCTACAAAAAAGCCACCCAATCCCATGCTGGATCGCCGATAAACGGAGAGACCTAGCAGAAACTGAAAGACCAGAGCTGTTCCGGGCAATACCGCCAGCCGTTGGTAAAGCGGAATCCAGGGTGGTCGATGGCCAGGAATTTCCGTGTTAATGATGCATAGAGACTCAAGCTTTGTGGTGACGTTTAACGCAAGCAGTCTGGCAATGGTGGCGCCAGTATCGTGTGCGATAAGTCCAAATTTTGAGATGTTTAAAGCGTCGAGCAAACCAGCTAAACGACTGGCCTGAGCGGTGAAGCTAAAATCTGTTTTCAAATCCCAACGCGCGTCGCCGAATCCTGGCAAATCAACCACCCAACATGTGTATTGCTTTGAAAGTTCTGCGAGCAAATACCGCCAAGTAAAGCCGGACGTTGCAAAACCATGTATGAACAGCAAGTCAGGGCCGTAACCGAACTGCCTGACAGCCAGTGAAGCATCGCTGATATCTATGATTCGATCCGGCTCGGTTGGCCACTGAATAGAGTTAGTATTCATGCGATGAGTTGCTCACTCATTTTGGTATGAGTGTAGGGCTGCAGCCAAAGCCAGTCTAAAGCTTGTTGCCATAGGAGTTCCTGTGATTTTTCCCGGAAAAAGCCGAAATGGCCGATCGTTCCTAGGGATAATTCACTGGATGCAAAGTGCCGGTTCTCTTTAGAGCAAGCGGGGTATTTTGCTAGCAAACCACTGACAGCCGCCTCAGATGCATAGCTGTCGTCATCAAAGCTGAAAGATAACAACGGAATCTCGAGGGTGCTGTATCCCGATAAGTCCAAGCCAAAGCGCTTTGAGAACAAGTAGCAATCGGCTCGCGCCCAGCGTGCCCATTCGCTCATCACTCCCGCAGGCACATCAACATTTGAAAAGCCAAGTCTACGTGCAGGGAAGCGATCTCGCCCCCAAGCGACAAGAGGTATCACAGTGCCCCACATGAGGCGCAGCCCATACCGAGCCGGTGCTGGATATAACGCTGGATTGGCCAGGGTCGATGCGACCATAATCGCACCATCAAGCTTAGCGGCATTGGGAGCGAGCCCAAGCAATTGCCCTCCGCAACTGTGGCCAATCATGAAATTTCGCTCTGAACTTAGTTTCTGACCGAGCTCTAGGGCGGCATTGATATCTAAGCGCCCCCAGTCGTACATCCGAATATCACGGCCGCGGTGGCTTAGGCCTGAATCAGCGACACCGCGGTAGTCAAATCTCACAACCGCATAGCCATTGCTACCGAGGTAATCGGCAAGCGGCCGATAAAAACGCCTAGGCACACCTAATGCGCCAGCGATCACGACGCTGCCATGTAATGGCTGGCCTGCCGCAGGCCGGGAGATTTCGGCCGCTAGGCGCTCCCCATCTTCGCAATGAAGCTCTATTTCTTCGTGTGTTGTTACTGGATCGGTCATTGCTTTTATCACTTAATTACATTTCACATACCTAAAGTATGTTGTATGCTGTGAGTATGTCAAGTTTAAGCAGACGTCAGGAATATGCCGAGCAAACCCGCGCAGCCCTGTTGAACAAGGCGCGCTGTTTGTTTGCTTCGCAAGGGTTCCAGGCCACAACTCTCGACCAAATTGCTGGTGAAGCCCGCTTAACCAAAGGAGCGATCTATCATCACTTCAGCAATAAAACGGAGATTTATGCAGCGATCTTCGAGCAGCAATGCATTGAGCTCGCGAGTTTGGTATCAAAATCCAGCGCCCACATGGATGACGCATGGAAGCGCGTACTGGCCCAATGCGAAGCCTTTTTCGATATTGGCCAATTGTCTGAGTTGCCGCTGGTACCCCTGCAAGAAGCCATAGGCGTACTAGGCTGGCAGCGTTGGCGTGAGATTGAGGAAAAAAACACGATCGCGCTAGTGAGAGAAAGTGTTGAGGGCTTAGTTGCTGCCGAACTGATCGAGATCAGCAACATTGAACTGGTCACCAGCGTTATCCATGCCACCTTGACCGACGCGGCGATCGTTGTGGGTCGTTCTGGTAATAACCGAAACACCAGAGCGGAAGCAATCAACGTCGTGACTCAGATGATAGGCGGCCTGCTGATCAATCGACCTGCAACTAGCACGTGCAAGTGATTGCACGAATATCTGCTCTAAATCAATCCGCTGATTTCGGTGCACTCAAGGCTTTACTGTAATAACCGGACGGATCAAAACAGCAAACTCGCCGTTTCCCGGATGCAAGCATGTCGCAGGCATCACGAATCCTTTTTTCCCGAGTCTTGGCCTGTTTTGCTGAAGTAACCCAATGTATCCAGTCTAGGCGTGCAATGGTGGTTGTATCGTCCCAAACGATGCGAGCCTCTGGAGTCGCCGCCAATGCACCTTTTAGATCATTCGGAATTTCAGGTTCTGGTTCCTGCTCAACGGCCACGATCTCAAACGAGACGACGTCGCCAATATTTTTTCCCGACGTTTCAAGCAGCCCTTTTTCAATTCGCAACCAATGACTCAGCTGACCATCGGGTTCCAGCGTTGCTTGGAAGTTATGGCCGTTGATGGTTCCGGCTACAGTTGTCCTTCCCCGTCTCGGCAGCTTTTCACTCGCACTCTTTGGTACTAGGGCAAAAGCCCAAGTAGCATCGCCAACAGGCCGAAGCAGCTTGGCTTTGAATTGTGATTTAGTATCGGTTTTCGCCATTTCGATCGACACCTAGATAAAAACCTAGCTCACTTTTGAA
The DNA here is from genome assembly GCA_051252075.1 of Oceanococcus sp. Classification (GTDB taxonomy): domain Bacteria; phylum Pseudomonadota; class Gammaproteobacteria; order Nevskiales; family Oceanococcaceae; genus Oceanococcus. Next base: position 25,017 of record JBPOFU010000030.1, read on the forward strand.
GCGGTGACTTTTGCCTTTTCTGGCAGAGGAAACAAGGTGGAGAACTTCGCCAATGACTCACGTGATCCGTTGATGGTCAATCCCGACTTTTCGGCAGACTCAATGCTCATGCCCCCGTAAACGATACCCGCTAAGAGATTAGGATCTCCAGATACCGAAACGTCAGGTGTCTCGGCCACACCAAGCTCGATCTTGAATTCGGAGTCATCTACCGCTGCACGATGCGGGATGCGGTCGAGTGTCAGTGCCAGCGACATGTGTACACCGCGCGCCTGTTCGGCAGAAAACATGGTTCGAAAAGACAACATAACGGACGCGGCGCTCATAGGCTTGCCGGGACTAAGTTCTGGCGACTTCGCAGCCCACGCGCCTATAGCCTTAATCAGCGGCTCCAGCTCTGCACCCCAATGAGTCAATCGATAGATCTGAGAAGCCGCAGGTGGCGGTAACTGATCACGAATCAGCACATGGCCTGCCTCCAAATCATGCAGCCGATTGGTCAGGATATTGCTACTGATTCCGGGCAATGCTGCCTTAATATCACTAAAACGCTTGGGCCCCGGAATCAACTCACGCACGATCAACATCGCCCAACGCTCACCAATGAGGTCCAGAGCATGTGCGGTAGCGCAACCATCTTCGTAGGGTTTTTTGCGTGACATGCACACAGTGTAGATGTTTATTTATGACTAGTCAGTTGCTTTTTTGAACTTCATTAAATAACATCGTAATCGTTCAATCAGAACTGCCCAGAATAGGATTTCATCATGCACTATATCGATGGCGTGGTTGCGGCTGTACCTACCGCAAATAGGGAAGAATACAAAGTACACGCCGAGCAGGCAGCTGCCGTTTTCAAGAAGCACGGCGCCCTTTCACTCATCGAATGCTGGGGTAACGATGTGCCAGAAGGTGAAGTCAACTCGCTGCACACGGCCGTTATGCGAAAACCGGACGAGACCATCGTGATGTCATACATCACTTGGGAATCCAAGGAAGCTCGCGATGCAGGCTGGGCGAAAATAATGGAAGATCCGGATATGCCACATGAAATTCCCTTCGACGGCAAGCGCATGATCTGGGGCGGCTTTGACGTCATTCTGGAGTCCTCTTGATCCGACCAGGAAATATTTGAATTTTCAGGGCCTCAGACATTCGCCGAATCAAGGCGCGGCTCGCCGCCAAGGGTCGTTCCCTTGGCAAGAGTCGCAACACCGAGTCGGCGAATGCCTGAGGCCCCGAACCTTGTTCATCTTTCGCCGGCCCGCCTGGCCTAGCCCAGGATCTGCGTTATCGAAGCTTGATGCAGAATGGCTGCACCGGCGCTCCGACGCCTTGCCCTGAGCCAGGCCAGCCGGGCTGAAAGTTCAAATATTTCCTGACCGGATCAATAAGATGGAGTTCTCTGCGAAGACACGCGCTTGCATCTTCTTTGGCAGTGAGGCCGAAGAATCTGCTCACTTTTACGTGAGCGTGATTCCGGACAGCAAGATTGATAATGTCGTCAAACCGGCTCCCGATGCACCAGCGTTAGTGGTCGAGTTTTCGTTGCCACAGTGCAGGTACGCCTTGCTGAATCAGGTCAAGTGACTCTGGTGCCAGAGCAATTTTGCAATCAATCACCGCCGGCCCCAGCGAGACGGGGGCTACATCCATATTCGATTTTTCGGCCTGGACTGACGTCAGTGTTATTCCCTTTAGATACGTTTCATCAAGGGCTCAATTCTGCTCAGTGCAAGTTTTGGTTGCTGTTGCTTTTATAATTCTGAAACTCCAAACCGAAGACAATGAGCACTCAATTGAGACGGAATGCATAAACTAGAACTTCGAATCCCACCCGTTGCGTTGATGATTATTGTTGCTGCGTGCATGTGGGCCACGTCTAGCGTTTTGCCCGCACTGCATGTGGAGCTACCCGGCGCAGCACCCATAGTTGCGGGGCTGGCATTGCTCGGCGTTTCGATCTCACTGATGGGAGTCATGGCTTTTCGGTCAGCAGGAACGACCGTAGATCCTCGCAATCCTGATCAATCAGCCACATTGGTTGTTCGTGGGATTTATCGGTTCAGCCGAAACCCTATGTATGTCGGGTTTTTTCTCGTGATGTGTGCTTGGGGGATGCTTCTGAGCAATTTGGTTTGTATCGTGTTTTTGCCAGCATTCGTGATGTATATGAACCGTTTTCAAATCGCGCCCGAAGAAAAGCACATGAGGGAAAAATTCGGCGAGGCGTTTAATCGATACACAAAACAGGTACGCCGGTGGTTTTGAGATCGAATATCACCCTTCAAGTCGCGAATGAATCTGATCTGCCACAACTGGAAAAACTGATTCATGCATACCATGCCTTCGAAGGCGTAACCTCACCACGTGTTGATACTTCGGAAACAGTGCTTCCGCTGCTTGGAGTGAGCAACTTCGGCCGCATTTGGCTTATTAAAGCCTCCGGCGCGACAGCGGGATACATTGCTATCTGCTATGGCTACTCCATCGAAATGGGCGGGCGCGATGCGTTCGTTGATGAAATGTATCTTTCTGAGCAATATCGTGGAAAAGAAATTGGAACTGCGGTCTTAAAGCTGGTGAAGTCTGAAGCCAGAAAACTCGATATTCTTGCGCTGCACTTGGAAGTTGCCCAAAACAACGAACATGCGCAGCGCTTATATCGTCGGTCCGGATTCACCGCGCGGGAACGGTTCTTTTTAATGTCCGCCCCGCTAGACTAACTAAATATCAATCAACGGGTTGCAGCGAGTGATGGCCTCGGTCAAAACGGAGAATTTTATTGATTGCCTCTAAATTCGACACGTGGCGCTTAGCACGAGGGCTCGGCACGCAGTCTCGGGATTGGGCGTTGAAGACGCGCCCGGACATTCAGTTGATGGACCTTCCGCTTGCTCGCATCAGATACCGCATTTCTGGAAGCGGTCCCAAAACGATTGTATTTGCAGCCGATCCTCCGAACGTAATTGAACACTACGATCGACTGGTTGAGTTGCTCGCCCCTTCATATCGGGTAATTTGTCTTGATATGCCCGGTTTCGGTTTTTCTTATCCGAAAAAGGACTTTACATACGGCATGCATGACCAGGTCGAAGTCACAGCACAATTCCTCAGACAGCTAGGATATGGCCCTTACCATCTGGCCTTTTCTTGTGGTGGTGCATTAGGTGCAATCGGCCTCGCAACACAGTGGCCCGATCTTGTCGCGGGGGTCATCAACATTCAAGCCGCTTCATGGGATGAACAAGCGCGTTGGGCGCAGCGTGTCGATTTAATGGGCATCGTTGGTACGCCCGTCCTCGGCCAACTATTGCTCGCGTGCGCGCCGAATTGGGTTGCGCAGAAGTGGTATGACGTCGCGTTGCCATCACCGGATGCCGCCAAGGACTTCACTAAAATTGGGTCTGAATCGATCCGCCATGGCGCCTGTTTCTGCCTTGCATCTGGCTTGCAACAACTGCGATCAAATACTGAAGACCCCATATTGCGCGCGGTTGCTCAACCATCCATGGTGGTTTGGGGAGGCGCAGACAAAACCCATAGAAGAACGGATAAACACTCTTCCCGACGTTATTTCCCAAACGCACAATGGCATGAATTTGAGCACGCCGGTCATTTCCCAGAATTGGAAATGCCTGAGCATTTTACGACTGTCCTGCGTGATTTTATTGATAGTGCATAGCAGGCTGCCATGTATCAAACATCAGACGAAATGAACCTTATACCGTTACTCTTAGGCCTCGGCCTTGGGTTCGCCATCGCGATACTGGCTCATCTCATTCGCTTCGAGCGGGATCGTAGTTTTTACCCGACGATACTAATTGTCATTGCGAGCTACTACGTTCTATTTGCTGTCATGTCCGGCGAATCAGTAGTTGTGGAACTGTTGATTGCATGTTTCTTTAGTGCCATCGCAATAGCTGCGGCCGTTCGATGGGGTTCTGCAATCGGCTGGGGGATTTTGCTCCACGGCGTATTCGATTTCACTCGCAACGGCATCATTGGTGATGGTGGCGCGCCGCATTGGTGGCCAGAGTTTTGTGGCGGCATTGATGTGGCTTTGGGCGTCTGCTTGATATGGGCTACGCATTCTGGTTGGCGTAGTCAGCAACATCCGCCCACAAGCTAAAAGTCATTGCAGCGATAAACGCCCCCTGAGGCTCAAGAGCTCAAACAAGTAAAACGACAGCCTTTCGATTTTATGTCGGCTCCGTAACGCGCCCACTACTTTTTACATAGAGCGAATTTCATAGATGCGAATACTGGAAATATACGGGTTGCTTTCCGCCAGTTGTTGCGCTTCTTCAATAGATTCAGCCTGAATAATATTGAAACCAGTGATGGCATCTTTATCCCATGGCAACTCCCTTTTACCTTGCTCTGATAACTCGCGGCCGTTCATAAGGCCACCTTGTTCGAGCTGTTTGTCCGCTATGGATTCGAACCAGGACTTCCATGCTGCCATGATCTCCGGAGTAGGTTTTTCAAAACCAACATGCATAAACATGAACTTTTTCATCTGCTGTTCCAATGTATAAATCTTGTGATCAGAGTGAGTAAATCACTCTAATCGCCCTTTTTTACGACTGAACCATCTTGGCTTTAGCGCGAGCAATACTTTCTCGTGCCGCGATACTTTGCAGCCAGCGCGAAACTTCGGGGTATTCATCCAAGGAAAATTCCACTGCGGCTGCCTGCTCGATATAGGCATAAGCAAACAAGTCAGCGATGGTCAATTGCTCACCCAAAAAATACTGTTTACTTTGTAGGTGCCCATCCAACATTTTGAGTTGTTGGCTGGCAAAAGTCGTCGCTTCATCAACTGCTGCCTGATTGGGCTCGCCCATGCCGACCGTCGCCTTGATCGCCTGTTCGAAATAAAGGGTGTTAAACCAACGACCCAGATGACAGCTCATAAAGTCCATCCACTGATCAACCAAGGCACGTTGAAATTTGCCCTGTGGATACAGCGGAGAACTACTCAAATTAGCCACATAGCGACAAATAGCGCCCGATTCAAACAGGTTGCCATCCTCTGTTTGCAGCACCGGCACCTTGCCAACTGGGTTGAGTTTTTGGAATTCAGGCCGCTTATGTTCGCCCTTGAATAAATCTACAAATCGGAATTCATAAGTGGTGCCCAGCTCCTCCAGTGTGTACAAGGTTTTAAGCGAGTTCTGGGTGCGGAAGCCATGGAGTGTAAGCAAGAATCACCTCGGATTTGATTAATTGCAAAGTGCAAGCCGAAGAGAAGTTAACGCTTTTAATTGCACATTGCAAGTAGTACTATCCCAGCATGACAAAAGAAGGTAAAACTGATCGAAGTTTTTGCCCAACGGCCTCGGCGCTAGAACTTATC
>JBPOFU010000031.1:0-30365 GCA_051252075.1 Oceanococcus sp.
GTGTTGAGTCGAACCGATTGCGCCGCCATGGCGGAACCAGCAACTTGAAAAATTCCAAAACTCGGCATGATGATTCTCCTGCCTATTGACCGGTAATTGCGGTGAGCACGGATTTCACCCGACCGTCGATGAATCGTAAGGTCGCCTCATAACGCAAAGCCGCTTCACCAAATCGTGCCTTTTCCAAGGACGCATCAACGGTATTGCCATCGGCAGAGGGCTGACTGGGTACGCGCCAGCGTAAATGCGTGCCACCGTCGCCTAGACCGGTCGCGATATGTTGCGAGTGGGTTGTTTCTAAATTGCCTGGAGAACCGGCCGATACCGCCTTGAGAGCGGATCGAAAGTCGACGTCACGCGCTTTGAAATTTGGCGTGTCGACATTGGCAAGGTTATTGGACAGCACATCCAAGCGCTGCCCATGCACTTTGAGCGCGCCGGCTAGATTGCCGTAAAGGGGTCCGCTGATAAAATCGCTGGCCATTGGCCTGCTCCTGCAAATTGACTTGCAAGCAGCGAGGCAAGGCGTGTGCCACAAAACTCAATGTCGGTTTTCCGGCACCCTATCCTTTTCGTGTTTTATCTTTTTATTCAATGACCTAAGTCAGCAACCAAAGTTTTTAGTTATTTCCATTAGGCCGCATGAGCCTGAGGGGCTGTCATAGCCTGCACCCGTTCAACCACATGGCTGGCTAATTCATCCGCATTAAACTTAGGTATGAATCGGTCGGCCCCCACTTGTTTCACCAAGGCATTGTTGAAAACCCCAGACAATGAGGTGTGCAACACAACGTACAAACCGGCAAAGCGATTATCGGCACGTACTTCGGTGGTTAAACGATAGCCATCCATACCAGGCATCTCGACATCCGAAATGAGCATTAACAACTGCTCACTCACTGGCCCCTGTGCCGCAATGGAATTGAGCATGCGCCAGGCTTCGTCACCATCGTTAACCAATATGCTTTCAAGACCAAGCGACTCCAAAGTACGAGCAATTTGTGAGCGAGCAACCCGTGAATCATCCGCCACCATAACCTTACGCCCGGCGGCCAACTTGGTGAGACACACATCTCCACGCTTATTGGAGGTGTATTCCCCGCCAATGACATCGGACAAGATGCGTTCTACATCGACCACTTCGATCAAGTGATTGTCCCAACGAGTCACCGCTGTCAAATAGCTGTCGTCTTGACCTGCCCGTGGCGGTGGGTGTACATCCCCAACATCTACATTCACGATGCGATCCACCGCGGACACAGCAAAGCCTTGGATGGTGCGATTGAATTCCGTCACGATCACATACGCTGGATCCTGCAACGACGGCCCGCCAATCGCCGCCGACAAATCCAAAACTGGGACATTACGATCGCGTATACGTGCAATCCCAATCACTTGGCGACTGGCGCCAGGGACCGGCGTTAAGGTTGGTGCGGGAACAACTTCCTGAACCTTAAATACATTGATTCCGTGCAATTGCTTGTCGTTGATACTAAACAACAAGAGGGCCAAGCGGTTGTATCCCGCCAAGCGGGTGCTGTCATTAATGTTGCTGAAGAGATTTCGCGTCATGGCCTGTTGATCGGCCATCTTCCAAACTTCTTTACAGGGCTAGAAAATATATTTTGAGTATCACCACAAACATAGAATTTACAGAATAGAAACATCCCGCACAAAGAGAGGTATGCAGCGAGTACTTAGCGGCGCTACAGTAGGCGGTAAATAGCTAAAACATTGAGGGAGACGCGGCATGTCAAAAACAATAGGGCAACATCAAGCGAGTGGTGTGCTGCTACTCATCACTGGCTTCATTTTGAGTGCTTGCGGCACTCAAAACACGGAAAAGCCAACCGCAGTGGAATCAAAGCTTGCGCCGCAGGTGGCGAACGTTGGTAGCCAACAACTGATAGCCGCAGCGCAAGACAAGCAACAGTGGCTAAGCCATGGCCGTGATTATGCCGAGACCCGCTATGCCCCGCTGGATAAGATCAACAATGACACCGTTTCCGGTTTGAGCCTGGCTTGGAGCGTGGATCTGGACATCGACCGCGGTACAGAAGCTACGCCACTGCTGGTAGATGGTGTGCTCTACACCACCGGTGCGTTCAGCATGGTTTACGCCATAGATGCCCGCAGCGGAAAAATGCTCTGGAAATACGACCCGAAAGTGCCCAAGGCTGTCGCTGGGCGTGGCTGTTGCGGCCCGGTCAATCGAGGCGTTGCGGTCTGGCAGGGCAAACTTTTTCTCGGTGCTTATGACGGTCGCTTGATTGCATTGGATGCAAAAAGCGGCAAGCCCCTTTGGTCGGTTATGACCGTGGATCCAGAGCGCAACTACACAGTAACCGGTGCCCCACGCATCATTGATGGCAAGGTCATTATTGGCAATGGTGGTGCCGAATTGGGTGTGCGAGGCTACGTATCGGCCTACGCAGCGGACGACGGCAAGATGCTATGGCGCTTCTACACCGTACCCGGAGACCCAGCGTTGGGTGAAGAGTCTGCTGCTTTAGAAATGGCGCGAAAAACCTGGCACGGTGATGCCTATTACAGCCAAGGTGGCGGCGGTACCGTTTGGGATTCCATGGCCTACGACCCTGATCTAGATCTGCTCTACATAGGCGTGGGCAATGGCTCGCCTTGGAACATCAAATATCGCTCTGAAGGCAAAGGCGACAATTTGTTTTTATCGTCTATCGTCGCCTTGCGCCCGGACAACGGCGAATACGTCTGGCATCACCAAACCACTCCTGGTGATTCCTGGGACTACACCGCAACGCAGCACATTATTCTTGCGGACATGGAAATCGAAGGCAAAGAACGCAAAGTGCTGATGCAAGCACCTAAAAATGGCTTCTTTTACGTTTTAGATCGTGAGTCTGGCGAATTCATCTCTGCCAATAATTATGTGCCTATGAATTGGGCCGATGGCGTCGATAAAGACGGGCGGCCACAATTTTCTGAAACAGCCGACTACAGCCAAACACCACAAATGATCACTCCCGGTCCGATAGGAGGGCACAACTGGCATCCCATGTCATACAACCCGAACACCGGTTTGGTGTATATCCCTGCGATCGTGACCGCCAATTTGTACGCCGATGGGGCGGCTCCGGCTGTCGCGCTCAATTTGTGGAATGTCGGCACCGCACCTATGGATTTGCCGGACGACCCCGCTACGCTGGCCGCCATAGGCCAAACAACCAAGGGCATGCTGTTGGCTTGGGACCCGGTCAAACAAGAGGCGGCTTGGTCTCAAGACCACGTATCCCCTTGGAATGGTGGCACCCTGAGTACCGCTGGCAATTTGGTATTCCAAGGCACCGCCGATGGCCGCTTTGTCGCCTATGCCGCTGACAGCGGTGAAACGCTATGGCAAAGCAAAACCAATTCCGGCGTCGTTGCCGCACCGATCAGCTACGAATTGGATGGCGAGCAATATGTCACTGTCATGGCGGGCTGGGGTGGTGTTTATGCCATTGCTTTTGCTTCTGCCCTGCAACCACAAATTCGCATCCCAACTGAAGCGCGGGTGCTCACCTACAAACTCGGTGGTAAGGCCGCACTACCAGTGGCGAAATCACGCGCCGTGGAACTGCCAACTGCGCCAAAAGTGCATGTCGATGACGCCGCTTTAGCCGTCGGCAAGCAGCTGTACCACGGGTTCTGCGCTGTCTGCCACGGCGTTTCCGGCATAGCCAGCGCCATGGTGCCGGATTTGCGCTACATGAATGAGCAAACGCGTAAAGACTTCTACGCCATTGTTTCTGGATCCCGCGCTGCAGAAGGCATGCCACCGTTTGGGCATTTGGTAACGCCTGAATATTCCGTGCTTATAGAGCAATACCTTGCCAGCCTTACCATCCAGCTGTCTGCTGCAGCGAAAGCACCGTAAACGGCAATCGTCTCCATTTTGCATCTCGGCCGCTTTTTCAACGGGGGAGTAATTTCAACATTACTACCCCGTTGCCTTCCTATGGCGCCGGGTGCGAGGCTTACACAAATAACGTCGCTTTGGGACTGCCCATTGATTACTAAAAAGTAACAACTGCAAACAGCCTCCCTACAGACGAATCAACGAAATACATTGATATCTAATGACAAATGCCCGCATACAGCGACTTACCATGCAACTGCTCTGTGTACGCAAGCCCTTGCTCAAATCCATTTTCTTATGTGGAGTATTGACGAGTCCTAGCGTTTGGCCGAATAGCCCCACACGATTAGACACTTTAGTCGTCCGCGGCCAGGAGCCAAGTTCAGCGGCGTTATCCAGTAGCGAACTCGAGCTGGAGAAAATCCCCCACCTCAATCCACGCAGCCTAGCCGACGCCTTAGCAAGCGTGCCCGGCGTGTTTGCCTCCAATCAAGACAATGCCGCTCAAGGCCTACGCATTTCGATTCGTGGATTTGGCAGCCGATCCGCATTTGGGGTGCGTGGCGTACATGTGAATCTGGATGGTATTCCCTTGAGCATGCCGGACGGACAAACCGATTTGGATGCTATTGATCCCGGCTTACTGCAATCTCTGCAGGTCATTCGTGGCCCCAGTGCCAGTTTGTACGGCAATGGTTCGGGCGGCGTATTGACGCTCAGCACACGCCCTGCGAAGGATCAGCAAGTACGTCTCGGATATGAAAGTTTACCGGGCGCAGGTCGCAGCGAGCGCATCGAAGTGAGCCACGCCCTCGCCTCGGGTATAGGTCGAGCGGCACTAGCGCAAGCCCACTACGCGGGCCCTCGGCAACATAGCCACGTTGATTATCAATGGCAGCATCTGGGCTGGTCACGACAGACCGACAACGGGCATTGGCAGGCCACTTTTCACGGCTTACGTGCCAATGCGCTTGATCCTGGCGGACTCACTGAAGACCAAGTGGCGTTGGATAGAACTTCAGCCCGAGATCGGAATATCGATTTCAATGCCGGTGAAAGCATAGACCAGCAGCGCCTCGCCCTCGCCTGGCAGCAAAGTGATAATACGGCGTGGCAAAACAGTCTGCAGACCTGGTTCGGACGCCGCCGATTCAGCAACCGCCTACCCTTTGAATCAGCCGGACAAGTTCAATTTGACCGGCGTTTCGCGGGGCTGGCATGGCTTAGTCAACACGATGGACACTGGGCCGAGCGCCCACGACGGTTCAGCTTCGGCCTAGAACTCCAACAGCAAGACGATGCACGTCAACGTTTTGACAACCTATTGGGTGGTCAGCGCGGCGAGCAACAACTCGCGCAAGATGAAATGGCGAGAAATTGGGCTGCATACAGTCAACTGGCTTGGCAATTGGGCCAACGCTGGCACTTCGACGCCAGCCTACGCTTTGACCAATTGAAATTGGAAGCCGACGACAGCTTTCTCAACGATGGCGATGACAGCGGCAAAAATCAATTGAAACATTGGAGTTATGCATTGGGCTTGCAACGCCGCGCCCAGCATCATCGACTATTTTCGCGCTACTCCAATAGCTACGAAACGCCCACCATTAACGAATTGGCGAATCCTGCAGGTGGAGGGTTCAACGACAATCTCAAAGCCAATCGCAGTGACAGCATAGAACTAGGTTGGAGCTGGCAGCAATCCCTGTACACGCTGCAATGGGTGCTCTTTTCCATACACAGTAAAAATGAGCTGTTGCCATTCCAACTGGAAGATCAGCCCGGGCGAAATTTTTATCGCAACGGCGGCAAAACCAGCCGTTACGGCAGTGAGCTGGAACTGCGTTGGAAACTGCATGAACACTGGTCCACAGATTTTACCGCCAGCTATCTACGGGCAAGGATTGATGGTGGCGAAAACGACGATAAACAATTACCCGGATTGCCGGAATCTTGGCTACAGTGGGGCGCGCAATACAACAAAGAGCAGTGGAGTTCGCGCATACAAGCCCGTGCAATCGGCTCGCAATACGCGGATGACGGCAATAGCCAGCGCGTCCCAGGCTACTGGCGATTGGACTGGCAAAGTCGCTGGCAAGCCACAATATGGGGATGGCCAAAGCTCGCCTTCAAGCTTGCTGTCGATAACGTCCTTGATGCCCGATACAACGACAACATCCGCATTAATGCTTTCGGCCAACGCAGCTTTGAACCTGCTGCCGGAACTCGTGCGCGGTTTGCCATAGATTGGACCATCGATTAACACCCGCTAGGGCACGGTCATTGCATGCCGCCATGCATGAACTCTCAATCGTTTGCTGACCGTTGCTTTCACCGCGCCGCAATTATGGCTTGGGCGATCTTTATTGGCCTTGTGCTCAATGAGGTTGCTGCAGCCAAAGAATTGGAAGACCCCGATCGCATACTAGCGATAGCCACCCAGTACGCCCAAGAACATGCAGGGCAAGGCCGCAATATTGCGCAAGCCCGCATGCCCGACAGTCGGCTCTATCTTCCCCGCTGCGAACAGCAACCCCAAGCTACAGCCAATCAGCATGGTCTACGCATGCAAGTCCGCGTCAGTTGCCCTGGTAGCTGGTCGCTGTACGTGCCGGTCAGCGTCGAGCAGCATAAGCAGGTCGTTTTCACCCGCCGCAGCCTTGCTGCTAATGAAGTGGTCTCTGCAGCCGATGTAGAGCTCGCTTGGAAACAGATCAAAAGCGGCGGTTATGGCCATTTCGAATCCCTAGAATCTGTGGTCGGACGCAAGTTGATTCGCCCGGTCAACGCTGGGAAAATTCTTCAGCCCAATCAACTGCGCCAAGCGTGGTCAATACACAAAGGCGACACTGTGACTTTGATTTCCCGCGCCGGCGCGGTAGAAATTCGCGGCCGTGGAAAAGCGGAGCAAGATGCACTGGAAAATAACCGTGTCAGAGTACGAAATTTATCTTCTGGAAAAGTCGTAGAAGGCTATGCACGTGGCAACGGCATAGTGGAGATTCAAGGATGAGAAAAAAGTTTAAAGTTTTCCGCGAGCGGGCCGATACACAATTCAAATTAACGCGCCATGCAGGACCCAACCCATGAACAATCGGATTCAGAACAACCCAGGCTTGCAATACATAGCCACCCGCTCACTGAATGACAAAAGTGGCGTGAGCAATGCAAATGCAAGTTCAAATCAATCCGCAAACACAGGCAGCGATCGAGTCAGCCTAAGTGCCAGAGCCGACCGGTTAAACCAATTGGTCGAAGTCGCCAAAAATGCTCCTGAAGTGAACGAAAGCCGTGTGGATGCCTTACGCAATGCAATTTCCCGCGGCGAATATCAAGTGAATGCCGAAAATTTGGCGGCTAATATGCTGGGTATAGAGCATGGCTTACAAGACGCTTAGCGCTCATGAATGAAAAGCTGATCAATATGCTGCACGAGCAGTTGCACACGGCGACGGAGCTACTGTCCGTGTTGGAGCAGGAAAGCACTGCAGTGATCCGCGGCGACCTAGAACGCTTGCAAAATGTTGGTCACGCCAAGGAGCATTGCTGCCAAGCATTGTCGGATCTAGAAAGCACCTGGCCTGCGGCCATGCGTGGCGTCAATGCGAATGAATGGGTCGCCCAACAAGGTGAGGAAATTTCGTCTGCTTGGGATCAACTGATAGATGGGTTACGACTATGTCGTCGGCAAAATGATGCCAACGGCCTACTCATTGCCGAACGTCAACAATGGGTCTCCCGAAAGCTATCATCAGACAATGGGCAAACCTATGGCGCTGAAGGTGAGGCCTCCAACGCTGCGGTCAGCACCTGGAATGCCAGCGCTTAGGCTCTGCCGCTCTAGCTTCCAGCTTGGCTTAGGGCGAATTTCACCGCCAACAGCACAACACCAATAAATCCGGCAGTGACAAGCAAGCCCATAAGTGCAAAATGTATGGGGTTGCCACTGCTAAAATCGCGCTCTCGATTGCGCCGGCTTTGAACGCCAAAAAACGACGCCAACACGCTGCCTGCAGTTTGTAAAAAACTCGGAGCCTGATGGCGTTCTTCTGCTGGTTCTTTTGGCTCTAGCGCCATCGTTTCATACCGGATCAAAAACCAGCTAATTATAGATCGGATGGCAGCAGAGAGCCGACTAAACCATCAATATTCCTGCAGAATCTCGTTACTCAACCGCAAATCTGCAGGTGATTTAGCCTGAATATCGTCAGCAACGAATTTGGCGATTTTTTTCCCCACCAGTGGGATATTGCAATCAATAGACCAACTGACATGGTTCTCGGCCCCCTGCGATCCATCGATCAAGCGCATGTCTGCAGATACCGATACGGGAGCGCCCGCAATCTCGATCTTAATTTGACCGGTATGCGTGGCTAAATCCCAAGTATCTTCCTGCACCACCGTCATTTCACCAGGCAGGAACTTTTTTGCAAAGCCGGGCACAGGCGCATCTGACGGCATGACACGACGTACTTTAATTTGGAATTTAGCGTCATCCAAGCTGTGCTCTAAAACTTCAAAGCTGCTTGTCGTTGCAGCGTATTTTCGCTCGAAATAAGTCTTATCAATGAACATACGAAATACCGTATCGGCATCTTTATCGTAATTGTACTTTTCTTCAAAATTCATAAAAAAACCTTACTGAATAAGCTTAACGGCGCGCTTTTTTACGCAGGCTACGCGGCGTGAAGTATTTATCTGAATAGGAAATTGAGAAATCGTTGGGCTTGTCTTCATTGGCCAGCGCGGTCATGAAATAACGCCCGGATTGGAAGTCATAAATAAGTTCTGGTACACCGCCCACGGCTTGCACATTTTGGGTGAACAGTTGATGCGCTTCTTGGAATTTGTAGATACCACCGCGCCGGTCATAACAATCAACCGAATTAATGGCCCAGGAATCCTCTTCTACATAGAATGTACGGCGACCAAAGGTATGGCTGGTACCTTCCCGCAAGGTGGAGTCAACTATCCACACACGGCGCAACTCAAAGCGAGGCAAGTCAGGATTAACGTGACGCGGCGAAATGATTTCGTCGTACTTCACATCAGGGCTGCCCATACGATAGGAGTTGTAAGGTATGTACATTTCCTTCTTACCAATCAACTTCCAGCGATAACGGTCCATTGCGCCGTTATACATATCCACTTGGTCGTTAAATTGATTCCCATCAGTGCCTTCGTATGGGTTGTCATAAGACACATTCGGTGCACGACGGGTACGCCGCAGTCCGGGGTTATAAATCCAAGCGTTACGGGTCTGTACCGTTTGATCTGAGGTCTCGTGCACCAGCAACAATTGCCCAGCGTTTCGTGGCGGTGCCAAAATTTCGGACAGGTAATACAACAAAATATCTTCTGATTTTCCGTCAAAATTGGTATTGGTATACGGGAATGTCACATCTTCCACGAGCTTGGAAATCTGGTAACTTCCGTCCAACTGCACTATGGCCTGGTTGTTGTATCGGCGCGCCGAATGCCCACGCCAGCGAGTTTTATGATTCCAGATAATCTCCGCGGCATTGCCTGGTATCGGAAACGGTAGGCCATGAACGGCCCCTTTCACCGCATCTGTCCCGATTAACGTGGCAGTCGATGCGTTTTTTTGAGTAGCATCAAGTATGTGCTTTGGCCAAGACACCGTTCTATGGGTCTTGTACACATTTATCTTGTAGGTGTCTGGGTAGCGCCGTAGCAACTCCTGATGCCCCACTGTGAGCTTGTCCAAATACTCCGACATATTCGCCTGAGTAATGGTGAACAAGGCTTGCTCCGCCTCGATTTGCGGATTTACAGGGTATTGCCCAGCAACATTGCCTTTTTTCGGCAGTCCGCCCGTATATTCTGGGATCGTGCCTTCTTCATTGCCTGCTTTTT
Organism: Oceanococcus sp.; assembly: GCA_051252075.1. Taxonomy (GTDB): domain Bacteria; phylum Pseudomonadota; class Gammaproteobacteria; order Nevskiales; family Oceanococcaceae; genus Oceanococcus. The sequence continues at coordinate 9,755 of JBPOFU010000031.1, forward strand.
CCGCACCAAACAAAGTGAGATCTTTTCCTAAGCGCGCTATATCTTCGGCTGAAGCTTTGGCCAACAACACTGGGCTAGTAGTTAATCCCGCCAGTACAGCAACAACAAGACCGGCCCGACTCAATCGGATATTCACAAACGTTCTCCTCCCCAAGGGTATAGCGGCACATATTTATTGACCGCTTATCTCCGCAAGCCTATCGCTTGCGCTACAAAATGCAAGTTATTGTTTTCTGCACGAAATACAACAAGCCATGCTTCCCTCATCGAGCATAACGGGCCTTCACCGTGCTGGGGTTAAAGTCCTTTTGCTCCATTCGAGGCGGATCAATTTCTGGCCATGGATCATCATTGCTCAAACGATTAATGAAATAGCGCCCATCTTTCAGGTCGTAAGTCACCACCGGCATGGTATTTGTCCACAGACGATCATAAAGCGGTGTGAGGTGCCCTTCTTGGAAACGCCACAAATTCCCTTTCCGATCATAGTTTTCGACCAGAACGACATTCCAGGAATCTTCATCAACATAAAAGCGCCGGGCCCCAAAACTGTGCCGCTTGCCACCCCGCTCATTGGCCTCGATCAACCAGACTCGGTGCATTTCATAGCGTGCTGAGCTTGGATTCATAAAGCCTTTCTGCAGCAAATCTGCATTGCTCTGACTGGCATCATTGAGTCGGTACGCATTGTAGGGCAGCAACACTTCTTTCTTGCCTAGTATCTTCCAATCGTAACGATCAAACGCGCCGTTATACATATCCACCATATCGACAAAAGCAATTCCGCCCGAGCCCGGGAAGGGGTTGTCATAACCCACCGGTGGAATGCGGAACATTTTGCTTATGCCTTGAGGGATCACCCAAATCGAACGATCTCGTTCTATAGAATTGGCTGACTCGTGCACCAAAGCAGTAAAATTTGTCCCACCTGCTGAAAAGTGAGTGAGGTAATACAGCAAGATATTTTCACGCGCCAAATCTGACGGATCGTCGATGTTTCCGTAGCGATACAGTACGCGTTCAGTCTGCAAGAACTCCTCGCTGTGTTTGCCATTGGCTAGAATCAACGCTTGCCGAGTTTTGGACTCCGTCGCATTGCCGCGATAGCGCACACGATGATTCCACATCACTTCAACCCCATTGCGCGGGCTGGAGAATGGAAAACCTAAACGCGCACCGGTAAGCGCATCAGAGCCCAATAGCTTCGCCCTGCCCCGGTTGGCTTGTGTCGCATCGTAGATGGCTTGTGGATAGGCTACTCCGCGGCGACTTTGATATACCGGCATGCGGTAACCCGCTTGGCTGCCTAATAAAGCGCGATGCCCCAAACTAAGATCATCTTGATACTGCTGCCAATTGGTCGCATCAATCACATACAAGGCCTGATCATTTGGATAGGGATCTTGCAAGCGTTGACCCTTACTAAATCCGGCAGGCCATTCGGCTTCTTTCAAGCCTCCGGTCCAGGCTGGGATTCGGCCATCCCTGGATGCTTCGCGCTGTGCTCCAATCGGTGTAAAACCGGCACTGGCTCGAGGGCCAACAGCCGAGGCGCTCCCAACGCCAACTTTGTCACCAGAAAAGCGTCCGCTGAGCTGAGCTGAATCATTCGGCCTTACCGCCGCCATCCGTAACGCATTTTCACGCGCTAAACCGCTGTCCAAATAGGCGATCCATTGTTTTGCTGTCTCTCGGGTCTTACGGCTCTCGGCTGCTGCAGAGAAGGCGCGTCGCGCAGCACTGAAATTTTGCCTCTGGTATTCAGCCACACCCAACATCATCGAAGCATCACCCTGTTGCCGCCCTGCCCCGCGACTTAAGGCCTGGCGCAGCGCACGAGAGGCTCCGTCCCAATCACCACGATCAAACTGAATTTGACCGAGTTGCAGCATAAGTTGCACGCCTGCACCGGCTCGCAACGCATCCTGCAAAGCCGGCACGGCAAACTCATATTCCCGCGCCGCGACCCACGCCGCCGCCAGCATCTCCAAGGTCTCTTTGTCACGACTCAGCAGTTTGCTATCTATGCCATCTTGCAGCAATGAGGCCGCCTCAAATGGCACACCATTGGCAAAAAAGAGTTGGGCGAAACGCATGCGGTCGTTCGCCGACTCGAGCAGTCCCAAACGAAACGCCATATCCATCGCGGCCAGAGCGCCTGGGGCATCTTTGCGCGCAACTTGATAAGACGACAGCTGTTGCCAGTAAGCCAGTTCACCTGGCGCCGCACGCAGTGCTCTTTCTATATATTGAACGGCGTCGCTATAGCGTTTCAGACCTGCCGCAGCTGCCGCCGCCAAAGCATACCAATCGTGCGGCGGAGCCTTGGTCTCTTTCAGTGCCGCTTCTATCAATGGCAAGGCTTCACGAAACCGGCCCAATTGCGCATACGCGCCACCTAACACCAACTGCAGTGCTGGAGAGGGTTCTTTGTCATCTCGCAATATGGGCGCTAGTTCGCGCACCACCGCAGCGTAATCTTCAGTCGCCGCCAGCAAAACCGCCAACTCTTTCTGCATCTCACGCGCGGCAAATCCGGATAGCGCTTTGGTATCCAGAGCACGCTTAAGGAATTTGGCCGCTGCGGCCTCGTTTCCATCGCGCATGGCCTGTCCCGCCAAATCTCGCAAGATCATCGCCTGTGCGTAGGGATTGCCCTGAGCTTCTTTTAGCGCTTCTTCAGGTTTGTAATTCGTCGCCTGATTGGCTTCGGAATTTGAAACAACGCGTGCTTCACTTTCATATTGCTGCGCTTGAGCCACCGGAGCCAGCAACAATAAAAGTACGAAAAGACGACAGCGCATCAGCATCAATTCCAGTTGTACTGGAAGTCTTCGGTTTTGAATTCGAAGCGTTGCTTCACTTCCCGCGTCTGCTTAGAACTAGCATAAATCCAGTTCTGAATACTTTCGATCATCGCGGTTTCGAATACACCACGCGGCTTGGAATCTATAATTCGAATATTGCTGACACGGCCGTTCGGGTTCACATAAAACGCCACTTCAACCCAACCTTCTATGCCTTGCTCAAAAGCGTATTTGGGAATTTGTGGACGCGATGTCGATAGCGGCACCAAGCGATCCCCTTTGAACCCTTTGCCCTGACCGTAGCCTGCGCCACTCCCTGCACCGCCGGTAAACCCACCAAAGCTGCCCTTGGAGAGTGAACCACCTCCAGGTTTAACCTTGGGCACACTAAAGGCCACGGATTGAGTTTGCGTTTGCGGCAATGACACACTGGCATTCATCGATAAGCTGACACTGGGCACCGATGGCGGCGCAGGCGGCGCCTCGCTCAATGCCGCTTGTGCCGCATCCTGTGACTGCTCTTCTTTGGGCGGACGAGTCACTACCACCGGCGCTTGCTCTCTACGCTCAGCCACCTGCCCCTCAGGCGGCGTCACTAGCCATTGCATCAGCCAAAACAAGCCAACCGAAATAACGATGGAAATTAACAGTGGCAGCGCGAAACGCATTAGTTTTGTGTCGCCGCCACAGAAATGGTCTCAACCCCACCCAAACGCAATTGGTCCATCACCTTCACCACCAATCCATGACGTGCATCGGTATCCGCTTGCAGCACGGCGGCCGCTTCTGGGTTCTCCAATCGCAAACGCTCCACTTGGCTGCGTAAGGTGCGCAAATCAACCATTTGACGATCAATCCAAATTTCACCGTCTTTGGTTACAGCGACGTAGATGCTACTCGCCTCTTGGCGCTGGGCCGTCGTCGCGTCTGGGCGCTTCACGTCAACCCCGGCCTCCTTAATAAAAGACGTGGTTACAATGAAAAAAATCAACATAATGAATACGATGTCCAGCATCGGCGTCATGTCGATTTCGGTGTCGTTGACCTGACCTGTATGGCGCTTTACTCGCATTAGCCAAACCTCATGCTGTCGGCCAACTGCTGAGACAGTCGACGGGAAAAATGGCGGCAGCGGGTGACGTAAAACAAACCGGGCAAGGCCAATACCATGCCCGCCATAGTAGGAATCGTAGCGCGCGATACCCCTGCGGCCATCGCTTTCGCATCCGAGCTGCCATTCAGTGCCATCACGTCAAAAACTTGAATCATTCCGGTCACCGTTCCGAGCAAACCCAATAAGGGGCAGATGGCGACCAAAGTTGCGATCACCGTCACTCCAGATTCTAAGTCGATCCTTGCCTCGGAAATCATCGCTTCGCGTATGCGATGCGCACGCAGCGAGGAATGATCTTTGCGGCTACGCCATTCAGTACGCCATGCATTGGCTCGCCGAGGAAAACTAAAGTAGTAAAACCAGACCCGCTCAACAATAAGCGTCCATAGCAGTATCGCCAGCAGCAGCAAGACGTACAGCATGGGGCCACCACGTTCAAAAAATTCCAGCAGTGGCGTGGTCCACTCAGGCATGGGCGGCTTCCTGCTGCAAAGCTTCTTGACGCTCTTGTCCACGCGCAATCATGCCGGCACTTTGTTCATCCAAGGTTTGGATCAGAACACGCGAACGGGAAGCGACCAAACTGTGCAAAAACAACAACGGAATCGCCACAACCAGACCCAATACCGTGGTCATCAGCGCTTGGGAAATCCCTCCCGCCATCAACTTAGGATCACCGGTGCCAAACAAAGTAATGGCTTGAAAGGTTTCAATCATGCCGGTAACCGTACCCAGCAGACCCAATAGAGGGGCAACCGCGGCTAGGAGCTTGATTCCATTTTGCAAGCGCTCCAGCTTGGGAGTTTCTTTGAGTATGGCCTCATCAATCGCCAACTCCAAAGTCTCCATATTTTGCGAGCTTCCGGCCGACTTAGCCGCCTGCAAAATGCGCCCTAATGCGTTGTTCTGACTGGGCTGTTGCAAATCTTGCCTTTGCCGCCGGATTTTTCCACCTTGAACGAACAAATAGCTCAACTGGAAGACCGTCATCAACAAGCCAATAAAGCCTAAGACGAGAATGATGGCGCCAACCACCCCGCCTTGCTCGATACGCTCTTGCAAACTGGGCCGCACGACAAGCAGGCCAAACAAAATGCCACGCGTCGGATCAATCAAAACTGAACGTTCATCTTGGCTGCTTTGTTCTAACCAACCACCGGGCTGGCGTGGCAACAATTCCAAACGCCGAGTTTGTGTTTGATAACGCAAATATTTATCGTCAGCGGTCGCGGCAAAAACGCCATAACGATGGATACGTGCCTTCACCGGCTGACCTTCACCGTCAATATATTCGCCCTGAAAGCTCGTAATCCGACCGTTTTCAGTCATTTCACGTTGCAGCTCATACCACAAGGACTCAACATCTTCTGGCGCTGGAATCCCCTCGGTGCGCGCCAATTCTGTCAACACTTGCAGGCGCTCAGGCAACTGCGCGGTAACCAGTGAATCCGTGAGCAAGGATTGAGCATCACCGCTTGCCTGACGAAATACGGTACCGAGTTGCTCCAAGTCTCCGCTGTTATCAGCCAAACTTTTCTTCAGTTGCTGTAACTCTTTTTCATTGGCGGTAAAACGATCGCGCATGCCTTTGGCTTGGCGGTCCAAGCTCGAGGCTTCCGCACGCGCCTGTTTGTAAAGCTTTTCTTGTTCGTTGCGGAAATTCACGAAACGCGATTCACGCTGGGCATTCACAGTACGACCTTCCGCCTGCCCGCGCTTCACACTGTCTAACAGCTGATCCAATGTTTCATCGGCATTTTGTGCCGATGCCAGAGCTGACAAACTCAGCAAACTCAAGGCTGCAACACGGCCTAGCATTTTGAAACGGCTCATTGCATTCCCCCTTTGACCGGAAGACTCAAGAGTTCGGGCGCCGCCTGTTCACTCGCCACTCGCAAACCTTTACGAATCGAAGGAACCAATTTGGATGGAACCTCATCCCAGCGATTGCGCGCGCGATCCCACTGCCAAGCTGATTGACCATCTAAATTGAGGTAGTACCACGCCATACGCCCTACACGCAGGTAGTCGACAATTTGCGGCTGGCCATCCAAGGGCCCGCGCCACGCTTCCAAACTGCGGCCATAATCGGCTTCCACCTGATAGGCTTCAAACACACGACGATACTGTTCGGATACGGGTAGATCTGGATCTGACAGGGTCTTACGCAATCGTGTTATCCGCTCATTGCGTTCTTCGCTGAGAAAAGGCAAATCCAGAGCAAGGAAACTCTCTAAACCATCCACCATGCGCACCAGCATAGGCACCAATTCTTCGCGTGTACGCTCTAAGCGCTGCAGTTGTTCCTTTAACGTTGCCTTGCGTTGTTCTTGTTCCTGCAAGGTGGCCTCGAGTTGACGCACATACAGCTGCAACTGTTGCGCTTTCCAAAGTTGCGCACGGTATTTTTCCAACAAAGCTCTGGCACTGTCGCTTAAGTTGTTTATGCGTTCCTGCGACAATTTTGCGTCACGCGTGGTATCACGCGAAACCGATTGAGATCGGCTAAGCGAGTCTTGCGCGAAGGCAGAACCGGCCATCATCCATGACATAGCCATTGCGGCCATTAGGTATCGTCTCATTGCACCATCCGGGTCGTATTGACCAACCGTTGAGCCTGAATCAAGTTCAGGTTTCTATATATCGTTGCGGCGATTCTAGGATAACGTCGCCGCATAATTTCTAAATCAGCACCATTGAATTTCAACAAGCGGGCCGCGGTCAATGCTTGCACATTGGCGGTTCGCTTGCTGCCAAACAAACCGACTTCGCCCATGACCGCACCGCGCTGCATGGTTGCCAAATCTCGCCGCGCGCCATCGCGCTCAACCCAAGCTTGCAGTTCACCGTCAACAATAACAAAAATGTCTTCTGCATCATCACCTTCGGTGATCACCTGTTCACCCGATTTAGCTTCTTGCAAATCCGACAGCAAAGCAAACGTACGTGCCTGACGTCCGGTCAAATCTTTTAGCAAAGGGATAGACAATTGCGGATCTTGCCCAAGATCCAGACGCAGGACGTCCCACAAAGTGACGATACGGACACCGGAGGTCAAGGCTGGCGTGAACAACACATCCGTCAACCACGCCACGGCCAAAGTAAATGCCGCCAAGGCGCCAAATTGAACCTGGTTCTGTAAATCGGAAAAACACAACACCAAAAAGCCTGAGCACAAGGCGATGGTGGTAAACGTAACGGGACGGATAACGCTACGTAAGGCGGCTTCAACCGCACCTTTTTCATCCGCTTTAGCGCGCGCCTCAGCATTAAAACGCACCAAGAAGTGAATGGTGTCGTCGACCGCGACCCCCAAAACGATGCATGCGATGAGGCTGGTCGTTGGATTCAGCGTGATATCCAGCAATCCCAAGGTGCCAAAATAGACAGCGACCGGCAGTAAGTTGGGCATCAAAGCCATCAAACCCACGCGCCAGGAGGTAAACAGCATGGACAATATGATGTAAACCGCCAGCGCTGCGATACCCACACTCAACCACTGCCCCGCAGCGATGTCATCAACCGTATTCGTCACCAACACCGTGTTGCCAGTCACTGTGGCTTCCAAGCGACGCGGTAAATATTTGAGTTGCTTTTCTATGCGGTCTATCAAAGCTTTGATGGCCGCAGAATCTTCGACATTTGCGCGCACGATAATTTGCGCGGTGGAAAATCGTTTATCCACTAACGCATTCAAGGCATTGCCACCGCCGAATAACAGCAATTGCTTAATTTCAGCGCGCGATTCGGGAATTCGTGAAAATTGCAGATCACCATCGTTGAAACTTCGATTGATGAGCTTTACGTGATCAATGAGGGATTGCGAGCTTCCAACCTCGGGCTGCTGGTTCAACCAGGCCTGAAATGACTCCATAGATTTGAGAATTTCTGGCTCTGCAAAGGTATCTGGCACAAAACCTTCTAACACCACAGAAAACGGATTGGCCCCGCCCAATTGTCGGTTGATCGCTTCATAATCTTGGCGCACCGGATGGTCGGCTGCGAAGCCACTGACATACCCCGTACCAACCCGAATATTGAAGGCGGACAACAAGCCGATAATGAGCAAGGCCACGCCCACATAAACTATAGGTTTACGCCAGCGCAAACTTTGCGCCGCAAGCGTTTTGGCGATCCACGCAAACAATTGCGCGCCGGGTGGTTCTGGCTGCAAGCCGGTGCAGTCGATACGACTGAGCATCGCCGGCAAGAAAGTTAAAGACAGTAGCAGGGTAAAACCAACGCCAACAGAGGAGATCACGGCAAACTCGCGTACCGCCGGCAAGGGGTTCAGTAACAAAGCCAAAAAACCTGCGGCTGTCGTGCCCGAGGTTAGGATCAAGGGCAAACCAATGTTCTGAATAGTTTGACGCGCGGATTCCAGTGTATTCCCCGCCTCACGACGCACCACGTGATATTCCGACACCACGTGCATGCAGGCGGCTAAGCCCAGCGTGATCACGACCGGCGGCACAATAGAAGACACCAAATTCAAGGAAACGCCACTCAGCGCTGTCACTGCCAAAGTCCACAACAAGGCCACCAAAATCGTTAGCGTTGGCATGATGACAGAACGAATATTGTGGAATGCCAGCAGTAGAATGCCTGCGACCAGAGCAAATATGGCAGGGATGGTAAAGCGCAACTGCTCCACGACTGCACGGGTTAAGGCGGACTTGATGACGGGGGAGCCGGTGATCAGAACTTCAGCATCCGGTGCGATGCGCGCCGCTATTTGCCTGAGGCGCTGCTCGAAACTACCGTCTTCAAACAGCGCTGCGGTATCACCAAAAGCGGTGATTACGAAAGCTGCCAAATGCCCATCCGCGGAAACCAGATGCCTATTCACCAAAGGGTTTTCACTTAAATCCTGACGTAAGCGCTGTCGATCCTTCTCTGTTTTCACCGGCATTTTGGTAAATAAGTCCACATCCAAGAACCCATCTTCGCTGCGCGCGTTGGACACGGTTCCTAAGGAATGAATTTGTTGCAATTCAGGTAACGCTCTCAGTTCCGTGGTCAAATCAGTGATGATTTTCAGGCCCTGGGCGGATACGACCTCGATCTGGCCCAAAGCCAAAACAACGACATCGTCGCTGCCAAACAGACGCAAATTTTTTTCATAAAAATCTCGCTCTGGGTGATTCGCGGGCAGCAGGCGATCTACCGAAGCATCGATGTTTAGACGCCATTGACCGGTGACTGGGTTGTAGATACTCAGCGCTGCTAGAACGCTAATCACTGCCACGAAAAACAGAATACGCAGCGTGTTATCAGCAACCCAACGACTCAAGTTGTGAATCATGGTTGAAGTCCGCGCATGCGCTTAGCGAGCCAAGTGAAAGGCTTTGGGATTGAAATATGAATTTGATAGATCTTCGTCGAAGACATAATTTTCCATCTTCAGTGAAGAACGCGTTTGGCTACGAAGGTTTTCTATGCTGACCATGCCAGGAACCCAACGACTCCCGAGCTGAGAAAAAGATTCGGGATTACTATCCATGCGTTTTAAGACACCTGAACTGTCAAAAAAGCGTGCGCCCAGCAATAGACAGGTTTGTTCATCAATGTCGATCTCAATTGAGGTGTAAGCACTTTCGCTCTCAGCCATCGGGATCACACGCAATTTGTGAAATGTGCGCTCAGCCACCTGCCCGGTTCCCAAATATTCAGTGTCGGGCTCACTCAAACTGGCTTGTAGATGTTTGATGTCTTCGTAACTAAAGTCGGTACCCCATAAGGGCTGCCCCTTCATGCCACCCATAATGCGACGAGTACGAGACATGGCAGGCAAATAAACATACATGTTGTCCCGCTCGCCCCTGCGATTCAACAAATAGCGGGCACCCGCAAGATCCTGTGGCTCACCAACACTCATCATCAAACTAATACGCTGCTCGCCGTCGGTAACGCCAAAGAGCTGCCCCACCAAACTGCGTTTCCCGCCTCCGGCATCCCACGAAGTCAGCTCTATGTTTTGGCTAAAACTCGTTTGCGGCAAATTGGCTCTAGCGCAATCGCGAACCGTTGCAATCTCATCCACCGACTGTTCAATCGCGGGATCAGCCGCTGCAGCGGCGCTTGCCACGCCCAAAAAAGTACCGACAACCCAAAATATCGATTTAAAGGGAGACCGCAATGGGCGCGTTCCCGACGTCATAATTTGATGCATAGCTGGCACTCTGCCGAACACAGCAGAAGAGTGTAACAACACCAGCACGTGTTGCACCTAGTGGATCAAAACAGGCGGGGCGATACCCAGCTCCAGCAGCAAGGCTACTGCCTCTTCGTGAAGCTCTTGCGCCTGCTCGGCCTCACCTCGCAAGTCCAGCCAACGTGCCTGCAGCAACAGTAAATCTGGCTTCAACAAGTCCACGCCCAGCGACGCTATGGCCAGTTCCACCTCGTCTAAAGTCGAGCGATAGCGTTTTAAAAAGCCCAAAGGTTTGCTGGAAAACAAACCCGCTCGCAGTTGGGCAAGCCGCGCTTCGATTTCAATGATGGGGTTGCCTAGAGCTTGTGCTCGCTCTAGAGCTTGTGCCGCTAAATCTCGTGCTTTACGTGCATCTCCACTTGCAAGATGAGCCAGTGATGAATCCACCTCTAGGCGAGCCAACTCTCCTAAACCCAGACCCGCTCGAGCAAATCGGGCTATCGCCTCTTCCAGTACAGTCAAGGCATCTAGGCTTTTGTTCTGGCGTAACAAACTGTGTCCTAACGCCATCTGACTGATTAATTCTGCAGTCGTATTTTGCATGCTGTGCGCTAAGCGTACAGCTTGCTGAGCGTGCTCCAATGCGCTGTCGGCATCACCGCTTATGGCAGCCACAAAGGCTGATGCCGATAGGGCCATGACGGTTTGTTCCCCATACACTTGGCCTTCTGCATTCTGCCGTGCCAAAGCAAGCAACTGCGTTGCGGCCAACACCTGCCCTTTCCATAATAGGGTCCATGCTTGAATGAGCTGCAGTGCAACTAAGCACGAGGCATTAAGCCACGCATCAGCCTCCGCCACCTCTGAACTTTCTGGCCCGAGTTGATGAAGCAAAGATAAGGCCGCGACGGCTTGATGCTCAGCGGAATCCAAATCCCCCAATATCAAACTACTGAAACAAACGGGCACACTGGCAGCCAATTGATGCCCAGACTGACTTTCAGTCAGTTCCAAAGCTTGCTGAAAACACATGGTCGCTTCTGCGTGCTCCCCGTTAGCCAAATAAGCACTGCCGCACCCCAGCAAGAACAGGCCTTGAGCCGCGTCGTCTACGCCGAGTTCCAGCCACGCTTCACCTTGTTCGCGCAGCGCTGACAAAGCTTGACTATCCAAGGAAGCGCGCATGCCCATGCGCAACTGCCTAGCCAAAACCTTAATGCTGGCATTGCGCTGGGCCTCACTGCTGGGCAGCTGCGCCAGTGCATCCGCGGCCAGCTTTAAGCAACGCTGAGCCTCAGGCACATCGTGTCGCGCATAACCGTCAGCCATATCCAAATAGCACTGAGCTGCTTCCTCGGCATGCCCCGCAGCAGCGAGATGGCGGGCCAATCGCAGACCCGAGCTTATTGTATGCATGGCCTGCAGCGCTCGTGCCACGCGCAGATGAATCGCCCGCCGCTGCTCACCGAGTAAAGCGCCATACGCGACATCCTGAAACAAGGCTTGCGAAAATAATAGGGCTTGCTGGGCGCTGACTTCGCGGTGCAAAAAGCCTTGATCCTGCAACTGGGCTAAGCAGACATCAAAATCTTCGAATTCATAAACCTCGCGCAACAGATCAAACGGAATACGCCGACCTATGACGGCAGCAAACTGCAATAGCCGCTTTCCACCTTCGCTTAAGCTATCAATACGCGCCGCCACAACAGCTTGCACTGATGGCGGAAGCTGAACGGTTTCCGATGTTTTTTTGAGTTTCACTCCACGAGAGTCACGGCTGAGCACCCCTTTTTCAAACAACTGGCGAACCAATTCATCCATGAACATAGGATTGCCACCGGCGCGTTGAGCAATTTCAAATTTCAGGCCACTCAATTGCTCGCTAGATCCCAGCATATCGTCAAGCAAAATATGGCTATCGGCATCACTCAGGGGACGCAAATTCATCCTGCGCAAAAAAGATTGATGCTGCCAGCGGAATTGATAATCCTGTCGTGCCGTGACCACAAACAAGACCGGCAAGTGAGGAACGCTGTCTACCGCAGCATCCAAAAATGCGGCTGCACGCGGATCATCCAGCCAGTGCAGGTTTTCGATGATAAAAACCGCATGCTGCTTTAACACCCCCTCATGCAACAAGCGCAAAGCGAGTTGCATACTCAGTTCCAGCTGGCGGTGGCTTTCTACCACTTGAGCGTGGCCAGCGTTCACGCCAAACAAGGAGTAGAGATTGTCCACCAGGCGTTGTGGCAATGGGCGATGCGCATCAACCGCTTGCAGCAATACGGTTTCGAAGGTTTCATCGTCACGATCTGGCAATTCCAGCAGTGCTGAAAAAAGCTGCTGTAAGGGTTGCTCAGCTTCGACTCTATGGTGAGATGAGCCCCGTATGACGTAGCTGCGTATGCCCGCGTCCTGGCATTGTCTGGAAAATTCGCGGCATAGGCGGCTTTTACCCAAGCCGGTTTCTGCACTAATGGTCACCATCATGCCGCAGGCCGTTTCTTCGACTTTGTGTCGATAGCTCTCTAGCAAAGAAAGCTCACGATCTCGTCCCACCAAAACGTGGGCCTGCTCGGCCGGCGCACTGCGTTGCGCTGCGTCCACCAATTCGTAAGTTCGAACGCGATCGTCAAAACCCTTGACGGTCAATGCGGAACGCTCTTTAAGATGAAAGTCCGCGGCGACTAAATCACGGGTAAAGCGACTAATCAATATGCCATTGGATAGGGCCAATTGTTCCATGCGTGCCGCCAAGCCCACCGTTTGGCCTTGCGCGGTGTAGTCCATGCGAAGATCGTCGCCGATGCGGCCGACGACGACTTCCCCACTGTTGAGACCTTGACGCGCCGCGAAGTCCAAGCCCTCTTGCTGCTTCAATTCAGCCGAAAGCGCCACCAAACGACGACGGATGGCCAAAGCCGCGCGACAAGCTCGCACGGCGTGATCTTCATGCGCAATCGGCGCACCAAACAGCGCCATAACACCGTCGCCGGTGTACTGATTAATACTGCCTTCATAGTCATGGACGCACTCGGTCAAAATCCCGAAAAACCGATCCATGATGTGGTGCCAACGTTCCGCTTCCACTTTTTGTGACAAAGCCACAGAACCCTTGATATCGGCAAACAACACAGTGACCTGTTTACGCTCACCCTCCATAGCAGAACGCGAATTCAGGATTTTTTCGCTTAAGTGACGGGGCGTGTAATGAGTCGGCTCAGGCCCGCTTTCTATCGATTTCCCGCACTGGTTACAGTAACGGGAATTGGCTGGGTTGAGATGCGCGCATTGTGTGCAAACACGCAAGCCGGTTGCTGTCATGCAGCATTCGCCTGCAGCAACTTTTCAGCTCGAGCAGGTGCTCCCATTTCTTGCCATAGCTCGGCCGCCTGCTGCAAATACTCCTGAGATTTTGCAGTTTGCTTCTGACATGCCGCATCTTGTGCTCGAATTTCCAAAATATTGCCGCGGTACACCCGAGCCCCCGTCTCCTGTATCAAAACTTCTGCCTGCGCCAAAGCATCACTCACACGTTGACCCAGAGCGAGTTGGGTCTCAGCCAGTGCAAGCAAGGCTTGAATTGTGAGCAAGCGTTGTCGCGCCTGTTCACCAATGGCCACAGCTTGCTTGGCTTCAGCCAGGGCGTCCTCCAATTGCCCATCCGCCAATAAGGCTAGGGCCAAACTTGCCAAATGAGCCGCGCGGAATTGTGTGGCCACTGCGCCCGGCGCAACCAACATGCGGCTACGTTTAAGTATCTCCACCGCTTCTGCTGCGCGCCCTTGTGCGATACGCGTGTGGGCTGTTGCCCGCAGTGCGACTTCTTCAAACAAGGGGCTACCGAAATCCCGAGCATCAGCCAGGGCCTGTGTCGATAGTTCGTCCGCGTCTTGAAAATTTCCACGCTGCAATTGAATTTCAACCGTGTTGGCCAATAACCAACTCACCTTACGCCCATGCGCATGCGAACAGGCAATCGCGCGCCGGCTTTCCTGCTCGGCCAGTTCCAGCTGCCCCATTGCAGCCAACATTAATCCACGAAATCCCCGAGACAACATATTGTCTTCATCCATCTCGCCTTGGTGCCATGCGCCACCATCACGTTGATCCAGAACTTGTAAACCTTCTCGCAAACGACCAGCACCAAAATAACTGAATAGAATTGGAATTCGAAAACGACTCTCTAGACTGTCGTCACCACCCTCACGCGCCACCTCTTGCGCCAAAGCCATGGCTTCGCTGGTGTTTTCCACAGCGCGATCCGCATGCGCGATATTGAGTAAGCGAACTCCATTGGAAATCAACAACTCGGCCAGTAGATTTTTGTCACCAATGAGTTCTGCCATCGCTCTAGCCTCATCGTAATACTGCGAGACGCTGGCGTCTGGCAACTGGAAAAAGGTCGCAGAACGGACCACGGCAGCGCGCGCTTGCACTGCCATCAAGCGGGCTTCCTGAACATCAGGCAGCGGATGCAACCAATCAATCACCTGCTGCATCACGCGCACACTTTCCGCTGCATTTTCATGCGCCAGTTCATTGCCTGCCTCAAAAGCCCAGCGTGCTGCGGATACGCGTTCTCCGACAGCAGCCCAGTGTTGTGCCAGCATTAAGCGTGCACCTACGCACGGATCTGACAAAACATGACGTTCCAATAATTGTGCAATGCGGCGATGCAAACTCAGACGACGTTCACTCAGCAAGCTGCTGTAAATCACTTCCTGTACCAGCGGATGCGCAAAGCGCCAACGTCCTTGCTGCTGCTCATCATGCTCCAAATAGTGACCTGTACACAGGGTCGCCAGGCTGTTCTCAAAATGCGCTGGCTGCTCGTCACAAATAGCTGCCAATAAGCGGGTTTCTCCCGACAAACCAAGCACTGCAGCAATTTGCAGCAAGTCTTTTTCTGCATTGCCCAAAATATCAACGCGAGCGGCGATGGTTGATTGTACGGTCGCAGGAATCGTCAAAGCATCCATATCTTGAGTCAACGCGTATTGGCCGGGCTCTCCCAGCAAGTGAGCCTGTGCGGCTAAGGCGCGCACAGCCTCTTCGACAAAGAAAGGATTTCCGGCTGCGTGGCTCGCCAAACGCGCAGCGAGTTCAGGCATGCCCGCGGCATGGCCCAACAGACCACTGCACAATTTGTATATAGCCCTTTCATTCAAGGGTTGCAGCGCCACAACATGTGGCTTGTGTTGCGCCAGCCAGTCCGGCAACGGTCCTGGCCGCATATTGAACAACAGTAATGAGGACGTGCATTCACTGCATTCCAGCATGATTTGCAAAAACTCCACTGAGCCTGGGTCCAGCCAGTGCAAATCGTCGATTTGTATAACGTGAGTTTGCTGCGGATCCATTAAACAAATTTGCTTGAAAACCTCACGCACGCGATGCTCACGCGCTTCCGGAGGCACATCGCTGCTTACGCCTTCTACGGCGATGCCTAAAAATTCAAAAATGAGATTGAGCTGCCCGCGTAAAGACTCGTCCAATAACAACAAACCACCCGCAATTTTCTGACGGGCAACTGCGGCGGGGTCTTGAGGTGCTACTCCAAATCGCTGCAGTATCAAACTGCGTATAGGCTGCATCGGCACGGCTTGACCGTGTGGCACCCCAGATGCGGCCAAAACGGGCACACCTTGTTGCTGCCAAATTTGTGCCGCTTCGTAGCACAAGCGGCTTTTACCCAGCCCTGCATCCCCCACGACCACGCAAACCTGCCGACTTCCAGCCACGCTGTCTTGCTGTATTTGTTTCAAGCGCGCCAATTCGTCATCGCGCCCACAAAAGCCACTCAAGCCTCGTTTACGCGCCGCGTCCAAACGCAAGCTGATATCGGACTGGCCATTGAGCTCGAAAACTTCTACCGGTTCCGAACTGCCCTTAATCGCCATCGGTCCCAGACGTTCGAGTTGGAAGTAGTCGTCAATCAACTGCGCCGTGTTGCGCGTCAAATAAACGCAACCTGGTTGCGCAATTTGCTCCATACGAGCCGCCAGATTCACTGTTAGGCCCTGCGCGGTGTAGTCCATGCGCAGATCATCACCAATGCTACCGACGATCACTTCGCCAGAATTCATACCCATGCGCGTCGATAAATTGATGCCCTGCTCCAATCGCAGACGGTCAGCGAAGCTGCGTAAGCGCCCCCGTAGCGATAGCGCTGCGTGTGCCGCGCGCTGAGCGTGATCCTCCAAAGCCAAGGGTGCGCCAAACAAAGCCATGATGCCGTCACCAGTGTATTGATTTACGGTGCCCTCAAAGCGATGAATTTCTCCGCTAAGTATGGAAAAAAACTCATCCAAGATCAGATGCCATTGCTCGGGGTCGACTTGCTCCGCGAGCTTGGTAGAGCCTGCCATATCGGCAAAAAATACAGTCACCTGCTTGCGCTCACCCTGCATCGCTGAACGATGCTGCAACACGCGATCGACCAGATGTTTAGGCGTGTACATGGAACGGCGTGACGGCGCGTTTTCGGACTTATCAAACAAAGCGCTGCCACACTGGTTGCAAAATTTTGCATCCGTGGCGTTTTCCGCTGTGCAGCTCACGCACATTTTAATGCTCATTTTCTCTTCTGCCTGCCGTTCTGTTGCCACTATTTTTACGTCCAACCGCTTGAGTCAAGCGAGCCGAACTGCCATGCTCAACATAAGGGTAGTTTAGGGGTTGTGGGATATGTTGGAAACGTTGTTCTGGTTGTTGGTTGGTCATGCGGTTGGCGATTTTGGCTTGCAATCCGACTGGATGGCCAAGCATAAAAATCGGCACGTACAAGAAGCCAGCGCATTAAGCAGTAAACCAGGGCTGATTTGGATAGAAGTCTTAGCAGCTCATAGCCTGATTCACGCGGGTGCTGTGGCTTTAGCAACGGGCAGTATTCTGCTCGGCGTGCTGGAATTCATCGCCCATTGGATTATTGATTACGGAAAATGTGAAGATTGGTTCGGATTCCACACCGACCAAGGCCTACACATACTGAGTAAATTCATTTGGTTAGGCATATTGGCGCTAGGCTGGGTATAAGGTGTCAGAGAATCTAATTATTGGTGCGGGAGCCATCGGCACCGTCTTTGCTGCGTATCTCACTGCGGCTAGACGCACATTACGCGTAGCTGAGCGGAGCAGTGAAATTGATGCCATGGCCCGGCGCGATGAGTTACAAGTTGATCGCATTACCGGCCGCTTGCCCTTGCGCGTGCCTACCCCGGCTCTAACTACCGATACGGTTCCTCGTGAAGGGGAAAACGTATTCATTTGTGTTAAACACCGCGACTTGCAGGCCTTGATGGATAGTTGGCCAGAAAAGCTCGCTGCAGGCGTCACCCTAATTCCATGTCTAAACGGTGTCGGGGCTAGTCGGGAGCTGCAAATGCGCTTCCCTGGCACCCGAATCGTCGCCCTCACAATTATGTTTAACGCGCAATTGTTAGAGCCTCTACATGCGCGTGTGACTGCGCGCCCGCAGATCGTACTCAACACCGACAGAAAGGATTTACTGCAGCTTTTTGATCGCGCAGGGGTTGATGTAAAGCGAGCTGATGGCACATCGGCGGCATGGGGGAAACTGCTTATCAATCTGGCCAATGGCATCTGCGCCCTAACTAACACCACATTCAAAGATTTGCTGACTCGACGCGAACTCACACGTTGCTTGGTCGCCTTGCTGGATGAAGCGGTCGCGATTCTCGATAAGGCAAAAATTGACTATCAACTGCCGGTCGCATTGCCGTACGGGATTTATCGTTTGGTGCTCCTACACGGCGGCCATTTGCCCTGGTGGGTAGGTCGCATGCGCAACAATATGTCCTCCGGCTCTTACCCTTCCATGGTGGCCGACGTACGCCACGGTCAAACGACTGAAGTACGCCAGCTCAATGGTGAAATTGTCCATTTGGCGACTTCTATGGGGATTAGCGCACCGCGCAATTTAAAAATTGTTGAACTCATAGAACAATTGGAAGGCGTGCAGCAGACTAATTTTATGAGCCCCGCTGAACTGCTCGCAGTCCTTAACAAGCAATAAGCGAATGTTCACGCAGCTTTTTGCTTGTCTTACTATTGCTGCAGCGCACCATAACGAGTAATATCCGCGCGCCTATCCCTATTTGACTGCTCATGCCTCGCCTTGCCTTGTTGTTTTTCACGCTGTTTTGCTCCCCCCTAATGGCATCAGAGACTGCGCATGCAGTGACAAGTAGCGGACTCGACCTCAGCAATAGCTTAGTCGGCTACCTGGCATTAACAATTTTTGTTCTCGCCTATGTTCTGGTGATGTTGGAAGACGTAGTCCATCTGCGTAAATCCAAACCGGTCGTATTGGCCGCCGGGGTGATATGGGCCATGATTGCTGTCGCTTATCGCGACACCAATCCAGAAGCGGTGGCACAGGCCCTACGCCACAACCTTTTGGAATTTTCCGAATTGTTTCTATTTCTGCTCGTCGCAATGACCTATATCAATGCGATGCAAGAACGCAACGTATTCGATCGACTACGCAGCACCCTGTCAGGCTTAGGTTTGAGCTACCGTCAGATGTTTTGGCTCACCGGTGTATTGTCATTCTTTTTATCGGCAATTGCAGACAATCTCACCACCGCCTTGGTCATGGTGACCATAGTCTTGGCTGTGGCTGCCGGCAATCGAAAATTCATAGCTCCAACCTGCGTTAACATCGTTGTTGCAGCCAACGCTGGCGGTGCTTTTTCACCCTTTGGTGACATTACTACGCTCATGGTTTGGCAAGCTGGAAAAGTCGAATTCCTGGAGTTTTTTGACCTCTTCCTACCTTCAGTCGTAAACGCCCTAGTACCCGCACTGATCATGCATTGGTTCATTCCCAAGGGACACTTAGAACCTAACAACATACCTGCACAGATGAAGAAAGGTGCCAAACGCATTTGTCTGCTTTTCTTGCTGACTATCGCCACTGCAGTAGGTTTTCACAGCGTTCTGCATTTGCCACCAGCCGTAGGCATGATGACCGGTTTGTCGTATCTCAAAATGTTTGGCTATTACCTGCGTCGCCGTGAATTACACCAACTGAAAGATGACGCCACCGATATTGGCGACGTCATTCCCTTTGATGTTTTCCGCCGAGTTGCGCAAGCCGAATGGGACACTTTGCTGTTCTTTTACGGCATCATCCTTGCCGTTGGTGGCCTCGGGTTCATTGGCTATTTGGAAATGACCTCCGCCTACTTCTATGGTGAATTAGGGCCAACGACAGCGAATATTATGGTCGGCATATTTTCCGCCATAGTCGATAACATTCCCGTGATGTTCGCGGTGCTCAGCATGGATCCCGACATGTCGCATGGGCAGTGGTTGTTAGTCACGCTAACCGCTGGCGTAGGTGGTAGCTTGCTCGCCATCGGATCAGCCGCAGGCGTGGCTCTACTCGGCCAAGCCCGCGGCTACTATAGCTTCTTCAGTCATTTGCGCTGGGTTCCGGCCATCGCACTAGGCCTTGCCGCGAGTGTGGCCTGCCATTTCTGGATTAATGAATCGACCTTCCAAATCTTCAACCATTAAACGCAACACGACGAGGCCGAAAGCGGCGATAGAGCCGATCACCAAACTGGTAACCGGCCAAAGCTAAGAAAATCAGCACGCCACCAAACAGAGTGGTCGGAGCTATGATTTCATTATCGAACCAATGCCCCAAGCACAAAGCCAAAATGGGAGTGATCAGCGGGATCAGCGCGACCTGTGTCGGCCCCAATGCTTGTAATGCATAGAAGTACAGCATGAAGCCTACGACCGACCCCAAGACTGACAAATAGCTCACCGAAATCAGGCTTTTCGCTGATATGTCGTTAGGCAGATGGCCGTCAAACAGCAACCAGCTCAAGAAAAACAAGGGCAAACTCAACAACAAACTACCAGTCGTATGCTCCATGGCTCCCAAATGCCCCGCATAACGCTTGACTAGCACCCCGCTAAGCGCGAACAAACACGCTGCCAACAAAGCCGCAATCAAGCCAGGCAGCGCGCTGGCCTGTAGGTTTATCGCCCCCTGAAAGACAAACGCCAGACCTGCGACACCCAATAACAAAGCGGCTTGACGCAGGATGGAGCCTTTGTCTTCTCCTAAGAGATAGTGCGCCATCAAACCCGACAACAACGGCGCGATTCCAAACATCACAGACATCAAGCCGGAAGGAATAAATCCAACCGCGAAATAGCCCAGACTCATAGCCCCGAAAACACCGAGGTTACCGGCCGCATAAGCCGCTAGTGAGGCCTTATCCCAACGCACGGACTGGCCTAGCACGCTCATGATAAGCACACACAACAGGGCCGCGCTACTCATACGCAAACCAACCGCCGTCACAAAAGACAAACTGTCGGTACTAAATTTAATCGCCAGAGGCGTGGTGCTCCAAATCAGGATTACGCCCAAGTAGGCCGCCATCACTTTCATTGTTTTTCTCGGTTTTACAGGCAAAAAAAAACCGCCGGTCTGTGACGGGCGGTCTGTTCGTAGATCAATAAAGCTTAAGCTAGCCATCGTCCACGCAT
>JBPOFU010000032.1:0-30246 GCA_051252075.1 Oceanococcus sp.
CAACTCGCTGTCATGGCATCGTATTTTGTCGATGATCCTTATGTATTGGGATACGACCTAATGAATGAGCCTTGGGCGGGGAGTCAATACGCCACCTGCTTCAAACTTGAAGGCTGCCCTCAATTTGATATCTTCGTTTTACAGTCAGCGATGGACATGTTCGCAAGGGCGGTCCGGTCCGTAGACACAGATGCGATTGTCTTCTACGAACCTCAGTTCACCTTTGACGGGGGAGCGAAAACTTGGCTGAGTGCGCCACCAGAAGATGTCGGTTCGGCCGCATTTTCCTGGCACGATCTCTGTATCAGCCGTGCGCTACGGCAAATTTTTTCGAGCGAAGAGCTTGGCGACCTGCTTGAACAGAGCTGCGATGCATTCCACACGCAGGTGTACATCAATGCATTCGAAGCTTCTGTGCGCATGGGTGTCCCCGCATTTATGACGGAAGTGCTGCCGGCAAATGAGACGGATACCCAAGCGATGGACTGCTTATTACAGCGTGCCGAAGACAATAAGATTAGCTGGACTGCCGGCACGATTGGTCGTTACCCAGAGTTGAACGACGAGAACAATGTCATCGCGCTTGCTCGCGTTTTCCCGAGGGCAATTGCCGGGGAGCCGTTGGCCTATCACTTCGATATGAGCACTGCTGTATTCACTTTCACTTACACGCCAGATGATTCCATAGAGGAGCCGACTCTTATAGGCGTGCCGATCAATGTCCATTATCCGAACGGATATGAAGTAGAAGTACAGAACGGCCGGGTGATTTCATCACCCAATGTCGTGCATCTGCTTGTGGAAGCCGCAGCAGGCGCAGATGTGGTTGGCGTAGTGGTTCGCCCGGCAGGCGATGACTCGACTGTAGCTCGTCCCGAGTTTGAGACGTGTGATAAGCCGACTGATGCGGTCTTTGATGCCTACTCCGAATTAGCAGGAGCATTGCCCGTCGTCGCACATTAGAAGTGTCGGGTGGTTCAACGCTTTTCTTGCATCTAGGGGTTCAACATAGATCGCGTTGGTTTTAGGGCCCCTTGAACGAAGGGGCCCTAATTATTGACCTATTAGAGCGTTTTTAGGTACTCGATAATGGCTGCTCTTTCCCGGTCGCTAAGCGCGTCTGAGAATTCATGGCCTTGAGCACCGTTGCCGAGTCGGCGAGTGTCATAAATGAATCGCTTGTCGATGGTGTCAGGATCGATCGATGGCGTAAGGCCAACCCAGTTGAAGTTGCTCAGCAGCAGGTTTTCCGCCAGTTGTAACAAGGAGGGCCCTTGATCATCTATTGGGTTGCAGTTGAACTCGGCTTGCCCAGGCATTTCGTCACAGCTAAGGCTGGTGTGTTTCCAGCCCAGCGCGTCCCAATCGTAAGCACGTGTCAGGCTTTGATCAAAGCCGGTGATGCCGTCAATGGTTTGCGTTGGTCTTTGCCAGATCGCGGATCGCTTGCTGGAGTCCAGTACCGCTTCGATGGTCGGGACGGAGCCGTTGTGGAAGTACGGTGCGGTTGCCCAGGTGCCATGCAGGGGAGGGGCTTGGTAACCGATTACGCCGCGCTCCCAACTGCAAGCGCCTTCTGGTCGCGAGGTTGAAACCTCGTCGAGAATTTCCGATACCGGATCTTTGTTTTCTGGTGCAATCCAGCCGTCTTTGTCTTCGGGGTAGGCCCAAAAAGTAGTTGAGTAGGCGTCACGCAGGTAGGGCGTCAATGTATCCGTGCGTGCGCTGTCCGTGCCAATTACCTCCAGTGGCGAGATGTGTGCGGCCATGCCAGCAAACGCCGGATTTTCCAGAAAGCTCGGGTCATTGACGAAGCGAGGTGAATAGGCGCCGTGACAGCTGGCACACGAACCATTGCCGCCCAGCGGGCGGGGGCTGTTGGCATTTGCGTCCGCTGCCCATAAATTCTTAGCGTGGAACAGGATGGCCCCTTGCTCGGCCAAGGCTTCATCAATCTCGCCCGGATATTTGGGTGACGTGCGGCTGGCCAAGAACCAGGCCACATCTTGATCATATTCTTCGATATGGTCGCGATAGTCCTTACCATCAGCGCTAACGGAAATGCTGCCTGCGGCCAACAAGATACGTTGAGCATCGGAGGACACACCGGCATCGAAGAACTTGCGTGCGCGGGCACTGAAGTTCCACCAGGGTGGGGTGTCTTGAACCACAGCGGTGGGGTGGCTGAGGTCGTGCCCTTGGCGCAAGACAGCTTTGTTCAGGTTCCCGCTAACACCAAGAGAATCGTAGTCGAGAACGGCGAAGAGAACTTCAAAAGCACCGACAGCATTGTTGGTTCCACGCTGTTTCACACCCAAATTTAGAACATCAGGGGAGGCCACTTGTACCGGGCCCACGGTATTTTCCGACGCCGTGATAACGGAATCCACGTTGGCGTTGCCCAGCCCCATATTGTCAAAACCTATATGCAGATCTTCGTCAGCATAGGGGTCGCCCATTTGTCCAGCATGGCAGTTATAGCAGGACACATTGGCAATCATGCCTGTCCATTGGCCGTCGGTATCGCGTGCCTGTGTAAAGCCCATGGGGAGTTGGCCGCTACCACCGTTGCTCGCGTTGGGATCTTCGCCGTCTAGAGGGTAAGGGTTGTGATACGGCGCGGGGTTTTGACCGTAGCGCAGGGTGTAGAGTTGCTCATAGTTATCCGGACGTGCATCCATGCCCCAGTTTTGCCAGGCTGAATCGAAGTCCGCGGCGGCAATTGTGGCCTCGCGCCCCGTTTTCCCTAGCATATAGGCTTCGCCGCGATTGCGGCTGGTCCAATATTCGCCACAGGTTTTAGGACCCTGTTCCTTGGGTTCCAGAGCGACATGGCAGTCTTGATAATAGGCGTTGAAGAACACCGCGCGATCTTCATTGGCACCCGGAACGATCAGGCTGCGCGGGTCCGCTGGTAGAGCCGCTTCATCTGGGTTGTTTTGGCAAAACTCTTCCCAAACAAACGCGGCTCGGGTTGAGCCGAGCAAAGGGTAGCTGTCGCGTGACGTGAATAGATCAGTATTGCTGTCGGCGGCTGGCGCAACCGAATCGGTCAGATCAGAATCGCGCCCACCTTGGCAGCCGCTAATGGCAACGGCAAGCAGGCCGAATACAAGAATTCGCATGGGTCTCACTCCTGGAAATTTCATTATTCGACGTTCCACGAATGGGCGTCGTTAGGGTTCTTATGTACCCTTTTGTGCCAAGTTGCCTGAAGCTGGCTGAAATGTCAATGCTGCCCCATGCCCAAATTCAATAGGAATACGCGGTTATTAGCTGCTAGCGAAAGCTGTTCTTGGTGACCTGCGCATGGCGCTATACTTGCTTGACTATTCGCTCGATCTCGGCCGCTAAAATCCAATGCCAGCTTCTTCTACAGTGATGGACCCGCGTGCCCTGGCCAAACAACCACAGCGCGAAGCGGGGTTTCACCGATATCAAACCGTGCTGGATGGTGCGGACGCCTTGCTACGTGAGGTGGGATTAAGCGGCTTTTCTATTCCCGCTTTGGCTGAGCGACTGGGGTATACGCGACGTAGCATCTACAAATTCTTTCCCACGCCATACGCCATTCTCAATGAGCTGACTCAGGTCTATTTGAATCGCCTGGAAGCACATTTGCAGGAAACCGCAGACGCTTTGCCAGAAGATTTGAGTTGGCAGGAACTGATCACATCCATGGATAGAGCGGCCGCGGATTTTCACAACGCTCAGCCGGTCTCACGCCTGCTTATTTTAGGAGGC
Organism: Oceanococcus sp.; assembly: GCA_051252075.1. Lineage (GTDB taxonomy): Bacteria > Pseudomonadota > Gammaproteobacteria > Nevskiales > Oceanococcaceae > Oceanococcus. Next base: position 3,745 of record JBPOFU010000032.1, read on the forward strand.
GCGGTGACCGATGAAAGCTTTCGTGTAACGGAATTTTCTATTCGAAAATTGGGGCAGTTGCTGACTCAGTTGGTGGCTAGGTACGACGTCCAGCTACCGACTGAGCCGGATGTGGCGTCTTTGGCCGTGGATATCGGTACCGCTGTTTTTCGCGTGTCAAATTTGTATCACGGCCAGATTACTGATCAGTACGCGACGGAATCCAGCTGTGCCATGGTGGCTTATCTTGAGCGATATATAGATTAACTCCGATCCTGCTGAATCATGTCGGCGCCTTTCTCGGCGATCATGATGGTAGGGGCGTTGGTGTTGCCGCGACAGATCGTGGGCATGACTGAGGCATCAATCACACGCAGACCGTCCACTCCATGCACGCGCAGCCGATCATCCACCACGGCGTTGGCGTCCTGGCCCATTTTGCAGGTGCCGACCGGGTGGTATTGAGTGTCAGCGCGATTGCGTAGATCTTGCTCCAAGGCCTGATCGTCATTGGCGTCAAATGGCAGCACCATGTCGCCACGCCAGGGCTTGAGTGCATCCGATTGCATCACAGCCAGTTGAAACCGGGCCCCAGTCTTGAAACGCTGAAAATCATCGTCGTTGTCGAGAAACTTCGGATCGATCAACGGCGCGGCCAGCGCATTGGGGCTGGCCAAGCGCACTTCACCACGCGAAGCTGGATTTAACAACGTCATGTGACTGCTAAAGCCATGGTTGGGATTGATCTTGCGACCGTGGTCATTGACCAAGGCCCGTACCATGATCAGTTGCAAATCGGGGCGGTCGAGGCCCGCTACGCTGTTAAAAAATGCGCCGCATTCAGCGAAGGGTGTTGTCAACAGGCCGGTGCGTGATTTACGCCACTCAAAAATGGCTCGCAACAGGCGCAGCGTGAAGGGCAGGGACAAACCAAAAGTATCGCTGTCACCGCGCGCCTTGAAGCCATGCACGATGTCAATATGATCCTGCAGATTTTGGCCGACGCCCGGCAAGGCCTTAATCGGCTCTATGCCCATATCCTGCAAATGCTGCCCAGGCCCTATGCCCGAAAGCATCAACAACTGGGGTGATCCAAAAGCACCCGCGGAGACTATGGTTTCACTGGCGCGGTATTCAACGGTATCGCCGTTACGGCTGACGGCGACACCGGCGCAGCGTTTACCGTCAAACAGCAGTTTGAGGGCATGGGCATCGGTGACAACATCGAGGTTGGGGCGATCCAGGTTCGGGCTTAGATAGGCCTTGGCGGTGCTACAGCGCTCTCCATTGACTTGAGTGACCTGATAACTGTTGGCACCGAACTGTTGGGCGCCATTGAAGTCCGGGTTACGTGGCAGACCCAGATCGACACAGGCCTGCACATAGCTTTCGTTCAGGCGGCAGGGTGCACGCAATTCGGCCACGTTGAGCGGGCCGCCTTGGCCATGAAAATCGTCGCGCAGCGATTCATTGTTTTCCGACTTGATGAAGTAGGGCAGAACGTCTTTGTACGACCAACCGAGGTTGCCTAGTGCTGCCCAGGCATCGTAATCCTGCATCTGGCCACGAACATACAGCATGGCGTTGATGGAACTGGAGCCACCCAGGCCCTTGCCGCGCGGCTGGTAGCCGCAGCGCCCGTTCAGGCCGGGTTGTGGAACCGTTTCAAAGGCCCAGTTGTAGCGCCCTTTGCGTGGCATGATCGCTATCACCCCCGCTGGCGCGTGGACCAGTGCGCTTTTGTCTTGCCCACCGGCTTCTAACAGGCAAACCTTGTTCGCGGGATTTTCAGACAGTCTGGCGGCCAGCACGCAGCCGGCAGAACCGGCTCCAACAATAATGTAGTCGTACACGTTTCGTAGTCCTCAATTGCGTCGGGTCAATCTAGTTGCGCAGACTGACATGGTTGGGCGGATGGCGTATGAGTTTGACATACGTCGTGAGCGAGGGTACAAAAGTCCCCAATAAATGACAATGGCGCTTTGACGACCGTTGCTAGCCCTTGCGTGGCGCTTGCCACCGCGTGTGAGACTGAGGAGACAGGACGCGTGATCCGATTAATGCGTGCCACACTGCTGATGGCGGGTGGCTGTTTGACATGGGCTTGTTGGGCCCAGGATAGTGATCTTGATGCGCTGTTTGCAGACCAGCCGGGGCCGGCATCGCAGGCGCCGGAGACTGAATCTGCCGAAGAGGGGGATCAGTCTGCCAGCACGCCCGTGGTGGAGCTTCCGGCGAATGAATCGCCTGCCATAAAGTCGACCTCACGCAGTCGTATGGTGGAAGAAATTGTGGTCACCGCGCAAAAGCGTGAAGAATCCCTGCAGGACGTGCCGGTTTCGGTACAAGCGTTCAGCGGTGCAATGCTTGATGCCATGGGTGTGGAGGATCAAACCGATTTGCAGCGCATCACGCCTGGGCTGAATATCACCTCACAAGTGAGCTATGTGGTGACGTTTTTGCGAGGCATCGGTACAGATGCGTTCATCACCACGGACCCGAGTGTCGCAACCTATATCGATGGGGTTTATTTTCCCTTTGCCTCGAACCTGGCGCAGCAGTTTGGCTCAGTCGAGCGCATTGAAGTACTCAAGGGGCCGCAAGGCACACTGTTTGGTCGCAATGCCACCGGCGGGGCCATCGCCATACACACCAAAGAGCCGCAGTTCGAGGAGTTCTCTGGTGATTTGACCGCGACCTTGGGCAGCTTCAATAAGACCTTGTTGCGTGGTTATGCCAATGTTCCCTTGGGCGACCATACTGCGTTCAGCGCGTCGGCGGTGTGGACAGGTTCCGACAACTTTTACACCGGTACCACAGGAAATCCGCCCGAACCCTTCGCTCGCGATAAGACGCTGGGCCTGCGCTTCAAGCTGCGTATGCAGCCGGGCGATAACTGGGATATTCGTCTGGCTATGACGCATCTGGAGATGGAGGGTTCGGCTGCCAACGTGGCATTCACTACTGAGCCGTCGACCTTAGCCACCACCGCGGGTGTGGAAGCACAGTCTGGATACGACGGCAGCCTCGACTTCCCCATTTACACACGCACCGATCCCAATCAGGTGTTTTACGGCAGCGTGGCGTACAACGCGCCTTGGTTCGACTTCAAAATTCTGGCCAGTGATCAGCGCATGGAGACCGCAGGGTCGCGCGACTTTGATGGTTCGCCACAGGCCTTGTCTTCGTTTGAAACCCCGGATCAATTCGTCGATGCGCAGTCAGCCGAGGTCCAGCTCCTGTCTAACGCACAATCGGGGCCAGACTGGTTGCAGTGGATCATAGGTGGTTATTACTTTGCCGGCGTCAATGGCTTTCAATCGCTGGATTTCACCATTGCTGGCCTTGATCTGGCTGCAGGCACGACCCCCGGCGGGCTACGCGTTCCGGTAGCTCTTAGCAGTTTGTTCGCGGGGGCACCAACGCCATCAGGTCCGATCAATATGGTTGGTCTGGTCGGCACCGATTCCCGTGCTCTGTTTGGGCAGACAACGCTGACCTTAAGCGACTGGCTGGATATGACCCTGGGGCTGCGTTACCAGATTGAAGAACGGTTCATCGAAGATTCCTCCGCAGCCTTTAAGACGGTTGACGGAGAGCGTATCGAATTCTCTGACAATCAGAACACCGCTACGGACAGTGACGGCAATCCCTATCCGGCGCATGACACCACCACAAGTCTCAGCCCTAAGTTGTCATTCCAATTCAGACCTTTCGAAGACGACACGCTAATTTTTTTGTCATGGCAGGAGGCTCTCAAAGCCGGTACCTACAACACCGTGGCCATTTACGATGCGCCGGACTATGTAGAGCCAGAAGAAATCGAAGCTTGGGAGCTGGGTATCAAGACTACATTTTTAGATGGTCTGGTGCGTTTCAATGCGGCAGTTTTCCACTATGACGTGGTGAATTTGCAAACGCAGTTCTTGTCGATTTTCGAAGGCGGTGTGATTTCTTTTCAGAATGCAGGAGCGTCCAAGGTCTTTGGTTTCGATTTTGACGGCATGGTGCAGATACTGCCGGGCCTAGTGGACGATCTGGTGCTCAGCGGTGGCGCTGCCTGGCTCAAAACTGAGTATTTGGATTTTGCCAATGCCTCAGGTTTCGATGAGCAGGGCACGTTCAATCAAGACAATGATTTCACCGGCAACCAAATTGTTCGCTCGCCGGAATTTACCGCCACGGCATCATTGAGTAAGACCTGGGGCGTACCCGGTGGTCTTTTGGATCTTGTTACTGACGCCTATTTCACCGATGAATTTTTCTACGAACCGGGCAATCGTGAGGTGAGTACGCAGAAGGCCTATAGCACTCTGGATGCTCGGCTTAGCTATCTGTACGAGCCCTGGGATTTTCGTGCCACCTTGTCGGCCAACAACATCACCGAAGCGTTCTACACCAACGGTATCTTCGTCACCGACTTTGGTGTCCAGCGTAGCCATGCGGCACCACGAAACTACACTTTGCAATTGTTGTGGAATTTCTGAGCGACCACATTGAGAATCGATAATGCGCAAAATAGAATCAAGCTCTGAACACGATTTGCTGATCATAGGCGCGGGCTTTTCCGGCATGTGTGCCGCGATACAGGCTCGCGCAGCTGGCTTTAGCGTGAAGATGCTGGAGAAAGGCCAGGATGTTGGCGGTGTTTGGCGTGAAAACACCTACCCCGGTGCGGCCTGTGATGTGCCTTGGTATTTATATTCCTATTCCTTTTTTAAGGAAGCTATTTTCTTGCGGCCCTATCCGCAGCAACCGGAAATTCTACGTTATCAGCAGGATTGCGCCCGCCACTATGGTCTGTATGAATGTGCCGAATTTGGTGTGGAAGTAGCAGAAGCGCAGTGGGATGAAGCGCAGGGTCTGTGGTGCGTGACGACAACGCAAGGACAAGTCCATAGCGCACGCACCCTGGTGTCAGGTGTCGGTGTCTTATCCCGTCCGGCCTGGCCCAATATCAAAGGTATGGATCAATTTCAGGGTGAGTGCTTTCATTCCGCTCAGTGGGACCATGCGGTTAACCTGAAGGGGCGTCGAGTGGCTGTTGTCGGCACCGGCGCCAGTGCCATTCAGTTCATACCGGAAGTGGCAAAAGAAGCCCGTCATCTCACCGTTTTTCAGCGCAACGCGCCGTATTGCTTGCCGCGTTTCGACGCCGTTTATGGCCCGATTAAAACTTGGCTGTTTCAGCATGTGCCGGCGCTGCGTGAAATATGTCGCTATAGCTTGTGGAAGTTTGGCGAGACTCTCGCCCTCACGTTTAACGGTGACAATCTCGTTTCCAAAGTGACGGCAGGCGTCTGCGGCCTGATTCGTCGCATCAAAATCCGTGATCCCGAATTGCGCGCCAAGCTCACACCGGACTACGCGCCGGGCTGTAAGCGGATTCTTTTTACCAGCAATTATTACCCGAGCTTTAAGCGGCCCAATGTGTCACTGCACGTGGATGGCATCGCTCGCATAACGCCCAAAGGCATCGTAGACAAATACGGGGTCGAACATGAGTTTGATGTGCTGATCATGGGTACTGGATTTAAGGCCACCGAGTTCCTCGCGCCTTTGAGTATCGTTGGTCGCGGCGGTGCGAATTTGCATCAGACTTGGCAAGCGGCTCCTTCCGCCTACCTGGGCATGACTGTGCCGGCGTTTCCCAATTTTTTCATGATGTATGGCCCGAACACCAATCTAGGCAGCAATTCGATTATTTACATGATTGAATGTCAGGCGCGCTATATCGTGCAAGCGCTTAAAGCCAGCGCTGAGCATGGCAGCCTGGAGGTGCGCGAAGACGTCTTCATGCGTTTCGGCCAAGAGCTGCGCGAGAGGTTGAGCGGCATGATCTGGGCCAGTGGATGCGACAATTGGTATCAGACGGCGGAGGGGCATAACCCCACCAACTGGCCGGGACTGACTGCAGAATATCGAGATCGTACGGCGGTGTTCAATCTGCATGACTACACGCAAGTTTCTCAAGCGAAAAGTGATCTGAAAGCCGCATGAAAGCGTCATCGCACAAAAGCCAGATTCGGGTATCACAAACTCTGTATAGAGAGCACAGAGGGATACATTACAAATTCTATACGCTGCTTGTTGCGGCCTTTATTCTGAGTGCCTGCGGAAACTATGCTGGGGTCGCTCAAAGCGCGCCGGCAGCGTCCGAGCAGCCGCCCTCCGAATCGAGTGAAAGCGGTACTGCAGCTGGCTCCAATTTTGAACAAAGGGTTCAGCCACTGCTGGATTATTGCCGTACCTGCCATGTGCCGGAAGGCGTTGCCGACACGGAAGAAGGGTGGCGGTTCATGCTGAATGAGGATGCCAGTGACGACTACGACAGCTTCTATCTATCTTGGGATCGCATGGGGGGCAATAACCCGCTGTCGAGGATACTTGTGATGTCGTCTGGTGGTGAATCTCACAGTGGTGGCGAACCTTGGGTCGAAGGCGGTCAGCCGTACGCTGATGTCGAGCGGCAGCTCGATTGCTTCGAGCGGGGGAGCAGTTGTGAAGCGAGTAGCGAGCCCGCAAGCTTGCGATTCTCTTCAGTATTGCAAAGGTAGCAAGATTCCAGCTGGCACCGCTTTGCAGAGCGCATCAACCATTGGGTTTGCCCGGAATGTGGCGTCTGCAAAGACGAATACGATTTTTTGTGATGAGTATTTGGAAAATGTCCCCTGCACACATGTCGAGCAATTGGAATGTCCGCATCGGTATCAACACAGTTAGAAGCTGGAGTCTGCCTATAGGTCGGCTAAAAGTACGGCTAGTTACCGCCTGCAAAGTTTTCTACCAGCTCGATTTCATGACCATCCGGATCTTCGATATAGGTCGAGCGTGACTGCGGATAAATGATCAATCCGTTGTTGCGTTCGGGATACAGCCAGTCTTGTTTTTTGGCCTGTAGTTGCTTGCGTACGGCATCGATATCGCCCACAACTAAACCCCAATGACCAATGAAAGGTTGAGTCGGCCGCTGTGTATTGGCCCGTTCATGTATGGCCAAAAAAGCGGCTTGAGCATGGCCCATGATCACATAGGGCGCGTTATCTTCCCGATGGTCTTCGCGTATATCAAAGCCCAGTACGTCGGCATAAAAGTGGATGGATTTAGTTAGATCTTTGGTGCTGATGTTGATGTGATCTATGGCTTGGATTTGTATTGCGTGTGACATGGTTTTTCTCCTGTTGAGTTGTTGCGTACAGGATAAGATTGGCCTGACCATAAAAGGGCTGCATTGACGATAAATAGTCAAACGGTCCATGATTCAGCAATGAACGAATTATCACGTCATTTGGCCAGCAACCTGATTCACTTGCGTAGGGCACGCAATTGGTCGCAGCAGCGATTGGCGCAACGGGCTGAATTGCCGCGTACAACCTTGGCCAATATGGAATCAGGTCGTGGCAACCCATCGCTACACAATTTGAGTCGGGTTGCTGCGGCACTTAATGTGAGTTTTGAGGAGTTGCTGGCACGCCCTCGCAGCGCTTGTCGTTTGATAAAAGCGACAGAATTACCACAGGATGATCGGAATGATGGCTTTAAGATCATTGATCTCTTGCCTGAAAAAGTACGTGGTTTGGAGATTGTGCGTATGCATTTAGCCGCAGGCAGTCAGCGCGTGGGGCGGCCACATTTACTGGGTACTCACGAGTATTTGCACGGGCTGAAAGGCTGCGTCAGTGTGTTAGTTAATGGTGAGTTGTACCGTGTGGAAGCGGGCGACGTTTTGGCATTTGCAGGCGATCAGGCACACAGTTATCTGAACCGTGAACGCGGTGCTGCTGAAGCCGTGAGTGTTGTTGTGCCAGTGAACACCGTGCAGTTGTCTGAAGACTAAACATCCAGCCCTTCGTGTCGCAGCAGCCAGCGCTTGCGTTCGATACCACCAGCAAATCCGGTTAATGCACCACTGCCGCCGACCACCCGATGGCAGGGGATGATGATGGGAATGGGGTTTCGCCCGCAGGCGGTGCCGACAGCACGGGCTGCGGTGGGTTGCTGCAAGATTGTGGCCAATTCGCCGTAACTACGGGTCACCCCGAATGGTATGTTTTTGAGCTGATCAATAACCCGGCTTTGAAACGCGCTGAGCTGGGGGGCCAAAGGCAAATCGAATGCTTTCAGGCGACCTTCGAAATACGCGTTCAGTTGTTCGCAGTAGGGCTGCATGAGGCTTGCATTTTTGCTCCAACCGGCTTCAGCTTGTGCTGGTTTATCACCATTGGGCATGTGCACTGAGCGTAGGCCTTGCTCGTCGGCGGTGAGTAACAATAGGCCGATCGGGCTATCCAATAGTGTGTAGTTCATGCTTTTTTCCGTTCGCTTTGATGGGCTGATTGCAGCCACAGTGTCATGACCGCATAGGCGCGCCACGGTTGCCAGATTTTCGAGTGTTGTTGCAACTGGGCAGGGCTCACTGCTTTACCGTCTAGGGATATCGCTTTGCGTAACACGATGTCACCGTCGGGCAATGCATCCGGATCTTTCAGCGCGCGCAAAGCTATGTAAGAACGCGTCCAAGGTCCTATGCCATGGATCTCGCTTAAAGCTTGATCGACTGCGCTTAAATCACGGCTGTTTAGGGGCAGGGCGCCGCTGAGTATCGCCTCCGCTGTGGCTTTAAGCGTATCTATACGTCGCCCGGTCAGCCCCAAGCCAGACAAGGAATGGTCGAGTATTTGTTGTGGCCCGGGGAATAACAGCAGATCGGCGTTATCCATGCGGTGATCGCAGCGCTCAACCACGCGTTGGGTGAGTGTGCGCGCACCTTTGACTGACACTTGCTGACCGATAACGGCACGTACACACAGCTCAAAACGATTCCAACTGCCGGGCACTCTCAAGCCGGGGTGCTCTTTCAAAGTGCGCGTTAGGGCGGGGTCTTTCGCCAACACAGCGTGTATGTCTTGTGGCGAAGCATCCAGATCCAGCATGTGCCGTGCGGCTTGTACGACAGTTAAGGCTGCACTGATTTTCGGATGCTGCAATTGCAGTTCAAAGCTTGTTTGTTCGGGACAATGCCGAAGTAGCAATTTTCCAGCGCTTCCTTGCCATTCTATGTTTCGGCTGCAGCTGTCCTCGCTGACCGATTCGACGCCGACTATGGCTCGGGTGCGCAGGAATTCACGCATGGCTGTCCAGGCGTAGGGCTGGCGATATTTCAGCATCACCGTCAGGCTGCCCGAGCTCACGCCAGATGAGCGCCGTAAATCGCGTGGTGCTTTGCCATATAGGTTGGAAATGGCGGCATTGAAACGCCGCACGCTGCCGAAGCCCGAGGCTTCTGCTATCTGTCCAAAGGGCAGTTGGGTATCACTGATCAGCCGCTTCGCAAACAGCGTACGGCGGTGCGTCGCCATAGCATTGGGAGTTGAGCCAACATGGGCTTGAAACAATCGGCGTAGATGTCGCTCGCTGACGCCAAGCCGTTGCGCGAGGATGTCCACGCCCGCGTGATCCAAAACCCCATCATCGATGTATTGCAAAGCCGCTCGGAGCAAAGGTGGGTGCTGTGGCCAATAGGGATTGTCTGGCGCCAGTTCGGGCCGGCAGCGCAGGCAGGGGCGATAGCCTTGCTCCATGGCGGCGGCGGCCGTGGGCACAAAATGCACATTTTCTGGTTTGGGCAAACGCACGGGGCAAATTGTGCGGCAAAAAATACCGGTGCTGCTGACGGTGATAAAGAATTGACCATCAAAGCGCGGGTCCCGCGCTAAGCGTGCGCGTTCGCAGGCGATCGGATCGAGTGTGTGTTGTTGTGCTTGCATGTGCTCAGGATAGCGCTACACGCCGTAAAATATTGGACGAATTCGGACATGGTGTCTGTTACTGGCTAGCTCGAATTCAGTCTACGCAGATGCAGCCGCAGCAGGATGCGGCAAGGGCACTACAATTTGCTCAGGGCCTCTTGAACTTCGCTCACCATTTGTTGTGCCCGTGAAAGATTACCGCGCTCAGATAAGGCCTCGGCGATCTTTAATTTGCGCTCTGCTTCGCTAGGGAGATTGGAATTCAGTAGTGCTCGTATGTCTCTGCGCAGCTGTTGCTCTTCTTGCTCGCTGACAGCTTCATCGGCGTTAGAGCTATTTTCCAGCGTCTCTGAGTCTGAAGGCTTCGCGTTATTGGAAGCTTTGCTAATAAGCGGGGTGGGCGGCGTGGCTTGAGCGCTTGCGGATTTGTTGGCCGGCTGAGGTGCAGTCTGGGATGTCTTCTTGTTGTAAGGCACTCTGGGGGTGAGCTGCTGTTGCTTTAGCGATCTGTTTTGCTGCCACCGATATAGCAGCAGGGCAATCACGATGCCGCATAGCCACAGCCACCAGCGTGTATCTTCGGCTTCATTCGGCTGTTTAACTTGAGCTGGCGTGGCCTGAACTGCGGTATTGAGGTTTTGCGTCGCTTGTTCTGGCACAGCGTTGAGAGTCTTTGTGCCCAATTGAGTAAGATCGGTTTTGTCTTGCGTCTGTGGGTTTTGTTCAGCGCGCAGCTGTTTCAAGGTTTCCACGCGTGCTGCGGCATCAATTGTCGGTGCTTGCGGCGTTTGTTGCTTTAACAGTGTCGTGGAATTCACCGGGCTAAGAAATTTGCTGGGTGTCGTTAGGTTCGGCGCTGAGCTTAATGTCCAGTCGGCTCTGAAACGCACTGGTTCGGATTGTTCTAGTGCGATCAAATGCCGCTTCAAGTCGATGGGCTTAATCGCCGCATAGCTCAAAAACACCATCGACAAGGGGTACATCACGCCCTGGGCATAACGGTAGCTGGGGAGGAAAGCTGCGTCGGTGCTGGCCTTGGTTGCGGCCGAATTTTGTTTTGCCGCAGTTTGTGCTGTCGGCTGCATTATTTGGCTATTGAGGGCGGCGCGTTCGATCGCAGATCGTTGCGGTACTTGCAGTATGACACCCGCGCGTAAACTTTCAGGGCCTGCGGGAAAGGCGCTGGGATTGGCATCAATGATGGCTTGGGCCATCTGAACCAAGGGTATTTGTCGCTGGGGGCGTAGTTTTTGTGCGATGACAGAAAGGACTTCTCCGGCTTGCACCGGGCCATATTGTTGGGATGTGTCTAGACGGCGGTTTGAGGCGGTGCTGCGAGAGCTGGCGGCTGTGAGGTCCTGAGTCAGTGGGTCGAGCAACAAATCAATCTGCTTTACCCAACGTCGACCGGGGCCACGCACCTCAAGCAGGATATTGATAACCGGCTCTGAGATTCGTCGATCACTGCTGATGAGTATCTCCGCGCCGGTGCTTGTGACATTCAGCCAACGAAAGTTCAACTCGTGCATTGGATAGGGAGGCATGACTAATCCGAGCTTCGCATAAGCGCTGCTGGGCAGGGCGTTGATTGTGTAGTCTTGGGCATGCGTGCCAGCTGCGAAACCGCGTATAGGTATGCGGACCTGCAAGGCTTGAGAAAGGCCAGAATCGAACTGAGGGCTGCCTATGCTCAGGGCGTGAGCAAAATTCCCCCACAAAACGCTGCTGGCACAGAGGGCAAGTGACAGTAGGTAGGGCTTCGGATTGACTGTGCTGCGGCCTGTGCAGGCCATGCAGTTCTCCCTTGGTTTCGTTGTTTGCTTATCGGCAGCATACGACGGAGCTTTATCTTCCCCAACTAGTTTGAAGTAGCTGGCGTCGGAGCTATACCCAGTGCTGCAAAAACGTCACTAGAATAATAGCCATCGGCAATCATGCCGCGGCTGGCTTGAAACTGTCGTATGGCCCCGCGTGTACCCGGCCCCGCAATGCCATCGGGCGTTCCGGAGTCGTATCCCTTGTCATTCAGCGCTGCTTGCAGCGCCTTAATCTGAGCGCGACTGATCTTCGCTAGGTTTTCCGGCGGGGCGACCACTAATCCTGGTTTGCCTTCAATTCTGTCGGACAGCAAACCAACGGATAGCGCATAAGCTTCAGAGTTGTTCCAACGCATGATGATGCGAAAGTTTTTATAGACCAAGAATGCAGGTCCACGGTGGCCTGCCGGCACCAAAAGAGCGGCATCGAAATCGGCAACCGGTAGTGGGCCACCATTGGCTTGCAGTAGCCCTAGCTGTTGCCATTCGCGCAAGGGACGCGCCTGCTTTAAACCCGCCAAGCTATAGTCGAAATTGGCCGGAAGACGGATTTCACGCCCCCAGCGAGCACCGCGCTGCCAGCCCAATTGTTCTAAGAAATTCGCCGCTGAAGTGAGTGCGTCGGTGGGGCTGTTCCACAAATCGATACGGCCATCGCCATCGCCGTCCCGGCCGTAGCGCTTGTAATTACTGGGCATGAACTGGGTGTGCCCCATCGCACCCGCCCAAGAACCACGCATATTTTCTGGCTTGAGTTTGTGGTGCTCGACCAGACCCAGTGCGATCAGCAATTCACGACTGAAATAATCGCTGCGTCGTGGGTCGCAACCGAGGGTGGCCAGTGCGTTGAGTGTTTCAGTGGTGCCCAAATAACCACCGTAGTTGGTTTCTAGCCCCCAGAACGCGAGCAGTATTTGCTGTGGTATTCCGTATTGATAGGACAAATTGTCGAGTAAGCGAGCATAGTCCTTACGCAGCGATAGACCTTTTTCGATGCGGCTGTCAGTGACTCGGCGTGACAAATAGCTGGCGAAGGTGCTGGTAAATTCCGGTTGGCGGCGATCCAGTTCTAATATTTTGGGCAGATATTGCAATGTGGGAATCAGCTGCTCGACAGTCGCTGCACTTAGGCCTTGCTCGCGCGCTTGGCTTTGCCAGCGGACTTGGCAACTGCGCATGTCCGGCGCGGGAATGGCTGCTTCATCGGCTGCTTGCGCTAGCACCGCCGGAGCCTGACATAACAGCAATGCGGCGACCAGAGCGGGGATAGTTAAAACGCGTGAGTCTGTTTTCATAATGGGATGTCGTCTTCGCGATTGAGCGCGTCCACAATGGGGCAGTGATGAATACAACCTTGGCCGTCGCAACTCTGCGCTAAGCCTTGCAGAGCATCCCGCATCGACTGCAGATCAGCAAGCTTCTGATCAACTAATTTGAGTTTATCCAGGGTCAGCTGCTTTACCGATGAGGATGGACCGTCTTGATCGGTGAGCGACAGCAATCGGCTAATTTCATCCAAGCTAAACCCCAAAGCTTTGCTGCGCCGAATAAATCGCAATCGACGCAGCGTGTCAGCTTGATACAAGCGATAGCCCGAGGCACTGCGTTGAGGAGGTGGCAGCAAGCCAGCGCGTTCGTAATAGCGCACGGTATCTATAGAGACTTCGCTGGCTGCGGCGAGCTTGCCTATGGTGAGTGGGCGGGGTTGATTGTCGCTCATGGCTTGTTGATTAATGCACGGGACGCTCAGTGTGCGCATACAATTGATGTTTTTCCAGCAAGGGCGGAAAGATTTGTGCCCGGATCTAAGGAGTGAGGACGATGAATGAAATCCAAGCGCTAGAAAAGAAGATATTTGAGCTCAAGCAGCAACTGGCTCAACTTCAAAAAAAGAACGAACCTCAGCGCATCAGCAATTACGATTTGCACGACCAACATGGTGCAACGACATTGCTGAGTTTGTTTGGCGACAAAGACATATTGTTTGCGATTCACAACATGGGGCCGGGCTGTCGCTATTGCACATTATGGGCGGATGGCTTGAATGGTTTCCTGCCGCATTTGGAAGACCGATTTTCCGTTGTGCTGCTGTCCAAGGATGAGCCTGAAGAGCAACGCCGTATGGCCAATGATCGCGGTTGGCGCTTTCGTTTGGCCTCGCACAGCGGCGGTGATTACATCAAAGAGCAATCTGTTGCCCAAGGGCAGGACAACTACCCCGGCATGGTCTGCTATCGCCGCGATCGCGAACGAATATTCCGCATGAATGCGGTCGCCTTTGGTCCGGGTGACGACTATTGCTCAATTTGGAGCATGCTCGGTCTAGCGGGGTTGTCCGAGGACGAATGGACCCCCCAATTCCACTATTGGAAGCGGCCGGGTCAAATGGAGGATGGCGGCGCCAATCTGCTTGAATGAATGAGCAATTTGATATCACCATCGTCGGCGCGGGCTTACTCGGGTTGGCATCGGCGTGGGGGCTACATAACAAGGGCTATCGTGTACAAGTTATTGATGCGGCCGATGGCCCGGCGACGAAAACCAGTTTCGCCAATTCCGGCATGCTCACGCCGTCTATGGCCGATCCGTGGAATTCCCCTGGAATTTGGCGAAAATTACTGGCTTGGATGGGGCAAGATGATGCGCCGATATTACTTCGGCCTGGAGCATTGCCACAGTATCTAGGCTGGGGCCTGCGTTTTTTGCAGCACTCCTCACCTAAGCATCATTTGCAGGCTACCCACGCAAACTTCTCTTTGGCGGCAGCCAGCTTGCGCCAATTTCAAAGTTGGCGTGAAACGGTAGCGTTCAACTACGAACTCCGCACAGCAGGAACCTTGCAAGTGTTCCGCGATGCAGGTGAATTCCAACTTGCACAGTCGTTGATGGGGCGCCTGTTAGAGCATGGACTGCACGCCGAAGTGCTGAGTGGGATCGGGCTACTCGACAGAGAGCCAAGCCTCGCGGACAGTGCGGCAAAGTTGGTCGGAGGTATCCATTACCCGGACGATGAAACCGGCGATGCGCATATGTTTTGCCGTGAGATGGCACATTGGTTACAGCAGCAAGGTGTCGCATTTGCTTATGGTGTCAACGTTAAGCATTTGATCTGTGAAAACCGGCGCTTGCGCGCGTTGGCCTGTAGCGATGGTGAACGTGCTGTGCAGCGTGTGGTTTTGGCCGCCGCGGGGCATACCGTGGCGCTGTGTGCAGGCACGCCCATTCGCTTGCCGATACGGCCAGTAAAAGGGTATTCGCTGACGGTGCCAGTGGGAAGTCTAGAAGAACTGCCGCAAGGCTCCGTAATAGACCACCATTTGCATGGCGCCGTGACCCCTTTGGGGCAGCGTTTACGCTTGGCTGGAACCGCCGAGATGACGGGCTGGGATCAACAGTTAAGGCCGCGTCGTTTGCAGTCGCTTTGGGACATGTTGGCCAGCTTGTTACCCCGTCTTTACGCCAGTTTGGATCGTTCGATGGCAACGCCTTGGGCAGGGTTTCGGCCGATGTCAGCCGATGGTCTGCCATTTATAGGAGCGTCACCGGTACAGGGCGTGTATTTGAACACCGGCCATGGCCATTTGGGTTGGACCCAATCCTTAGGTTCTGGTCGCTTATTGGCGGACCTGGTCTGTGGTGACCAGCCGCTCATCGACCCTGCACCGTTTCGCGTGGGGCGTGCTTAAGATCGGATCAAGAGTCGCGGAAGCTTGTAGCGTGCTGCCGCGACCTGACGCTTGTGTTCTTAGTAGAAGAAACGATTGCCTGAAGGCTGCTTTTCGTTTTCTTCTTTTTGCGCCGCTACACGGGCTTTTTCAGTTAGCTCCGTCGCTTTTACTTGAGCCTTTTTGCCCAAAACTTTTGCCGTTTTCGCGGCTTCTTTGCCCAACTCAGCAGCTTTGCTACCAACCGACCGGCCCCATTCGGCGGTGGTTGCAGCGGCTTCGCCGGCGGTGTTTCGAATCTCTTGCCAATCATCTTTCGCCTGTTCCTTCATGCCGGTAGCTTCTTCGGCGTAGGCATTGCTGCTCAATGCGGTGGCAATGACAAGCATGCTGAGGGAAATCTTTTTCATGTGTATGTCCTGATGAAGTAGGGAACGACAAGGTTGAGCTTATACCGTCTGGCCTGCAGCATGTCCGGATGCCCAAGCCCATTGAAAATTGTGGCCACCCAAATGCCCGGTGACATCGACAACCTCGCCGATGAAGTATAGATCGGAGCACAAATTTGAGGCCATGCTACGAGAAGAAAGTTCCGTGGTGTCGACGCCGCCCAAAGTCACTTCCGCGGTGCGATAACCTTCGGTGCCACTGGGGCGTATGCGCCAGGCATGCAGTTGTTCGGCCCATTGCCGCAATTCTTCATCACGGCAATCAGCTAAGCGCTTATCCAAGGGATGTTGCTGTAGTAGAAACTCGGCGAGGCGTTTCGGTAAAGCTTGGTTGAGTAAAGTGGAGGGCTTTTCTCGCGGGTGCTCACGTTTGCGGGCGACTAACTCATCGCCATCCGGGCCAGAAGGCCACCAATCTATCAGCAGTTCATCGCCTTCGCGCCAGTACGATGAAATTTGCAGTATCGCGGGTCCGCTAAGTCCACGGTGGGTGATCAACAGTGCATTGTTAAAGCTGTTGCCCCCCACGCACGCTTCAACGTCTGACGATACACCGGGCAACTCCGAAAACTGCTGTTGCGGTAGGCCGCTCAAAGTCAGTGGCACTAAACCCGCGCGGGTAGGAATCAGACTGTGGCCAAACTGTTTGGCGATGTCATAGCCAAAACCAGTGGCTCCCATCTTGGGGATGGACAGCCCGCCGCTGGCAATCACAAGTGAGGAGCAGGTCATGCCGCCATGCGTGGTTCTTAGCTCGAAGCCGGCGTCAGATTTCTCCAGGGATTCAATTTGGCACGCGGTTTTGATTTCGACACCGGCCTCGCTGCATTCCGCCAACAACATCGCCACGATCAGTTTGGATGACTCGTCACAGAACAGCTGGCCGAGTTCTTTTTCGTGATACGCGATGCCGTGCTTTTCAACTAGGGCAATGAAATCCCAGGGTGGGTAGCGGGACAAGGCTGAGCGGCAGAAGTGCGGGTTTTGCGACAGAAAATTGCTAGGCTCGCTGTACATATTGGTGAAGTTACAACGCCCACCACCGGACATGAGGATTTTGCGACCGACCCGCTTGGCGTGATCCAAAACCGTAACTTGGCGACCGCGTTGTGCGGCGGTGATGGCACAAAATAGCCCGGCGGCGCCGCCGCCAATCACGATGACATCGGATTTAAGCATGCAAGTGCTTTAGCAGCTCGTCGCCGGCCCAATCGCGTTTGCCGCCAACCTCAGCGATACGAATCAAGTCATACAGTTTTTGATTAACCGGTGCGCTAAGCTGCAGCGACTCCGCCAAACGTAGAATTTCCCCGTTTAGCCAATCAATTTCCGTTTTGCGACCTGTCTGTAGGTCTTCCCACATGGAGGAACGCGCTTGCGGATCTATGGCCAGCATTTTGCCACCGAGTATGCGAAAGACTAGATCGGGCACATTCAAGGCGTAGGGTATCCAGGCGGTTGGTATGGCGATGATCTTGGCGGGCTTGATCTCAGCGTGCTGCATTAGGTCCAAAGCTTCGTGCTGAGCCAGCGCTAAGCAGCGGCGAAAGCTGCGCTGGGACAATTCCGTTTTCAAGGGCTGGCCAGAGAGCGCATTGATGGAATTGTTTAAATTCAAAATCAACTTTGCCCACAACACAGACTGCATGTCGGTGTGTTGTATGAGCGGCAAGTCTGCGTGTTGAAACACAGCAGAGACGTCGTCAAGGCACGCGTCTTGTTGTACCTCAAGCTCACCTTCTGAGCCCTGATGAAAGTGTCCTTTGCCTTGGTTCACGACATTGAACGGAACCATGCCAGCCAACACTTTGTGTTGTGGCAATTGGTGCTGCAGTTCGGCGGCATTGTGCAAGCCATTTTGCAAGCTAATGACCAGCGTATTCGCCTTGAGCCAAGGTGCCAATGCCTGAGCGGCTTCGCTCGTGGCGGCTGATTTCACGCAGACCAAGACGCAATCGGCTGTGGCCAACAGCTGGTCGGCTTGTTCCGAAAAGCTGATCTTTGCCTTTTCAGCCTGCCAGCGTTTCCCGTGGTGGTCGCTGGCGCTGAGACCATGTTGAGCAACGGCTTGGGCAATGCGCGGCCGGCCGATGAAATGCACCTGGCAGCCAGAAGCTGCCAGCCGTGCACCGACATAGCAGCCTATGCTGCCAGCTCCGAATATGGCGATAGAACTCATGCAGCGCAGCTAAGCCACAGCAGAGCCAAGGAAGCGACCAGCAAAGTCACGAAGGTCAAAATCGTGCCAAACATACGTCCAGGTGGGAAATTGTCGGTGAAGCAAAATGCATAGCCGTGCAGCAATCGGCCGAGCAACAAGCCGCCACCAAGACCATGCACCATCATAGTGTTCAATCCCTGCATCTCTGCCATACCAATCAGTAGTAGACACAAAGGCGTGTACTCCGCGAAGTTGGCATGGCCACGTATCAGTCGCAGCATGCCAGCGTCGCCACCGTCGCCGATGTGTATTCCTTTCCGCCGCCCTTGGATAACGCGGATACTCAAAACCAGAAACCAGAGCCCCAACAGGCCTGCATATAAAGCGGTTACACTCATAAATCACTCCCTAAAAGGGGCACAGTTTCGCATGCTGCCACGCCGGCTGCGACTTCAGGGGAATAGAGGAAGACAAGATGTTGAAACACTTTGCGGTATTGGCAGGTCTGAGCTTCGTGGTCGCTTGCGATCAATCGGGGAGCTCCTTGCCATTAGAGGAAGGCAGTGACGCTCAAGGTCATAGTGCGGCCACAGCGCAAACGGCTCAAGCTAATGCCGACGTTGCCAAACTTATTGCCGACTTTGATGACAGTGATATCGCCGATGCCAAGCGGGGCTTGATCGCGCAAGCCGAATCTTTGGTTGTGACTGCGGCAGATGGCCGCGCCGTTTGGGACCAAGATGCGTATGCCTTTTTGCAGCAAGATCCACCGCAATCAGCAAACCCCAGTTTGTGGCGGCAAGCGGGCTTGAACAGTCTGCACGGTTTATTTGAAGTTGTGCCCGGTATTTATCAGTTGCGTGGTTTCGATTTGGCCAATATGTCTTTGATTCGTGGGGATAGCGGCTGGATCGTGGTGGATCCGCTCACGGTGACCGAAACCGCTGAGCGCGGCATGGCCTTTGTGCGGGAGCATTTGCTCAAAGAGGAACCCGTTGCAGCGATTATTTTTACCCACAGTCATGTCGATCATTTCGGTGGTGTCGCCGCGCTCACCAAGGACAATCCGAATGTCATGGTGGTTGCGCCTGAAGGATTCTTGGAAGAATCAGTCAGCGAAAATGTCATGGCAGGCATCGCGATGCAGCGCCGCGCTGGTTATATGTATGGCCGTGATTTGGCTCGTTCTCCGCGTGGACATATCGGCACGGGGCTGGGGAAAGAGCCACCATTGGCTGGAACCATTAGCATCGCCCGGCCTACACATATCATCAACAAAACAGGTCAGACCCTGACCATTGATGGGGTGGAGTTCGAATTCCAAAATGCACCGGGTTCAGAAGCTCCAGCAGAGCTGACGTTCTATTTGCCGAAATTCAAGGCGTTTTGTGGTGCCGAGGTGGTCTCACGCAATATCCACAATGTGTATACCTTGCGTGGCGCCAAAGTGCGTGATGCCTTGCTCTGGAGCAAATATATACAGCAGGCCATTGATTTGTTCGGCGATCGTAGTGATGTCTATTTTGGGTCCCATCAATGGCCGATTTGGGGGCAGCAGAAGATGCTCTCGTTCATGTCTAAGCAGCGCGATATCTACCAGTATATTCATGATCAAACTCTGCGTATGGCCAATTTGGGCTATACCCCGAATGAAATTGCCGAACGCATGACGTTGCCGAAAAGCCTGCAGTCGGATTTCGCCAACCGTGGTTACTACGGCACTATCAAGCACAACGCAAAGGCCGTTTATCAACGCTATTTCGGTTGGTATGACGCCAATCCGGCCAACCTCGATCCCTTACCGCCTGCTGAGGCAGGTCAGCGTTACGTGCAAGTTATGGGTGGCGCTGCTGCAGTTATAAGCCAGGCTAAGGAGTCCTTTGGCGCTGGCGAATACCGCTGGACAGCGCAACTGCTCAATCATCTGGTCATGGCCGAGCCGGACAATGCAGATGC
Source organism: Oceanococcus sp. (assembly GCA_051252075.1). Classification (GTDB taxonomy): domain Bacteria; phylum Pseudomonadota; class Gammaproteobacteria; order Nevskiales; family Oceanococcaceae; genus Oceanococcus. Next base: position 23,521 of record JBPOFU010000032.1, read on the forward strand.
CAAGAGTTTGCTGGCTACAACCTACGATCAATTGGGCTATCAAGCCGAATCAGGGCCGTGGCGTGATGTGTATTTAAGTGCCGCTTACGAACTGCGCCATGGCAAAACCAAAACCGGAATCAACATCGCGGACGCGGTAGGCCTATTGCGCGAACTTCCCATGGATACATTTTTTGATTCCATGGCGGCCCGCTTGAATGGGCTGCGGGCCGATGGGGAGACCTTCAAGGTCAATTTTAACTTCACCGACCTGAAAGAAAACCATGTGCTGCATATTGAAAATGCCGTTTTGCACCACCGTCTATCGCCGCTTGCTGCTGATGCAGACGTCACCCTGAATTTGACCCATGAGTTATTTCTGGGGCTGGTGAGTCAACAATTAGGATTGAAAGACACCTTGATGTCGGATGAGCTCAAGGTTGAAGGCAGTCGATTGGATTTGATTCGATTTTTTCGCCTGTTTGATCAGCCGGATGGTCGCTTTGCCATCGTAACACCGGAATAGGTCCGGTTTTTATGAAAAGTTTCCAAGGAAAAGTGGCGGCAATCACAGGGGCTGGTTCAGGCATAGGGCGTGCGCTAGCATTGAATCTGGCGCAGCGCGGTTGCGAGCTCGCGCTCAGCGATATCAACGGAACCGGCTTGCTGGAGACCATCGCCTTGGTGCGTGATAGCGGCGTCAAAGCCAGTCATCACATCCTTGATGTTGCGAAGCGTGAAGCGGTGTATTCCTGGGCGGATGCTGTGGTTGCCGAGCATGGCCGCGTCAACATGATTTTCAACAATGCCGGTGTGGCTCATTCCAGCACCATCGCGGCGATGGATTATGACGAGTTGGAATGGATCATGAACATCAATTTGTGGGGAGTGATCCATGGTACTAAAGCATTTTTGCCGCATTTGGAGGCCTCCGGGGAAGGCCACGTCATTAATATGTCGAGCCTTTCCGGCTTTTGTGCTCAGCCCGCGATGGCCTCGTACAACCTCACCAAGTTTGCCGTGCGTGGTTTTACCGAAGCGTTGCGTATAGAGCTGGATCTGCAAGACTCCTGTGTCAGTGCGACCTCGATTCATCCCGGCGGGATCAAAACCAATATCGCCAAAGCCAGCAAGATCCACCCCAGTGTTGAAGCCCTGATGGGGCAATCAGCAGAGCAGGGGCGTAAGGAATTTGAAAAATTGTTTATCACTACGGCGGACAAAGCAGCGCAGATCATTGTGCGTGGAGTTGAACGCAATCGTCGGCGCATGTTGGTTGGGCCAGATGCCAAGATGATGGATTTCATCGTCCGCCTTTTGCCCAGTCTCTATCAGCGTTTAGTGGTTGCTGTCTCAAAAAGGCAGTTCATGCGGTGATGCAATAGGTGTGTGAGGAAAATCTTCTAGGCGGGCGTAAAAAAGCGAGCAAAAGCGCAGGCCTGCTGTGGTAAGTTACTGCCCAGTTACATACCTCTAGGAGTGCAATCGATGGCCTTGCCGGAGATTTTAAAAAATCGTTTACAGATTCCCGTTGTCGGTTCGCCGATGTTCATCGTCTCCGGGCCAGATTTGGTTATTGCCCAATGCAAAGCAGGCATTGTGGGCTCATTTCCGGCGCTGAATGCGCGTCCTGCAGATCAGCTAGAAGTGTGGCTAAAGCGCATCACCGAAGAATTGGATGCGTATAACCTGGCCAATCCGGATAAGCCCGCAGCGCCCTTCGCGGTGAATCAAATTGTGCACAAATCCAATGCCCGTTTAGAGCACGATGTGGAAATGTGTGTGAAGTACAAGGTGCCTATCGTGATCACCTCTTTGGGTGCGCGAGTGGATGTTAATGACGCAGTGCATTCCTATGGCGGCATCGTTCTCCACGACATCATCAATCAAAAATTTGCCCGTAAAGCGATAGAAAAAGGTGCTGATGGCCTGATTGCTGTGGCGACTGGGGCGGGTGGGCATGCTGGTCAGTTGTCACCATTCGCATTGATTCAGGAAATCCGTGAATGGTTTGATGGTCCCTTGCTGCTGTCTGGCTGTATCGCCACCGGCGATGCCGTACTAGCGGCTCAAGCCATGGGGGCGGATTTGGCCTATATCGGCAGTCCGTTTATTGCCACCACGGAAGCCAATGCGATTTCCGACTATAAAGAGATGATTGCGGATTGTGGCGGCGAAGATATTGTCTACACCAATTTGTTTACCGGTGTCGCAGGTAACTATCTACGCCCTTCTATCGAGCGCGCCGGTCTGGACCCCAATAAACTGCCGCAAGGTGAAGTGACCCATATGGATTTTGGCACTGAAGATGAGTCCGAGACTGTCGCCAAAGCCTGGAAAGACATTTGGGGCTGCGGGCAGGGCATTGGGGCGGTGAAACAAGTGCAACCGGCAGGTGATTACATCACTCAACTCAAAGAGCAATACGCTGCGGCGAAAGCCCGCGTGCTGGGTTAGTCATTCGCTTGCTAGTGGGTAAGCGCTGAAGGAACGTTTGGAAAACCTGTTCGTATTGAACGCAGTGATACTCTGCGTTCAATACGAATTCTGCATTGTCACCCGCACCAGGCAAAAATCATGACAAATTCTTCCGGATCATCCACCCCACGGGCCTACGGCCAGGATGATGCGTCCTATCAAGCTGCTGGCGGTTTGCCGGGCATTACCTCCCTAGTCGATGAGTTTTACCAGCAAATGGATAGCTTGCCCGTGGCGAAAGTCATTCGTGACATGCACCCGCAAGATTTAGCTCTATCAAGAAAGAAGCTCACCTATTTTCTATCGGGCTGGCTGGGTGGGCCTAAGTTGTTTAGTCAGCATTTTGGTTCCATACGCATACCGGTGTTTCATCGCTTTTTAGATGTGGGCGTGGCTGAGCGCGATGCTTGGATGGAATGCATGACCAGGGCTATAGAAAAACAAGATTTTGCGCCAGATTTCAAGCATTATTTGGCCGTGCAATTGATGGTGCCAGCGGAACGCGTCCGCATGGCATCCGAGAATAGAAAACAAGAACAAGAGGGGAACTAGAGCATGCATATCACACAGATTATTTTCCGGGCAGAACAGCAAAACGGTGATTTACCGTCAACCCTATTTCAAGGCGAGAGCATGACATGGCGGCAAACCGCCGAACGCATCCGCAAAACCGCGGGCGGCTTGCAGAGCCTGGGTTTGCAACGCAACGATCAGATTGCGATTTTGAGTCTGAACAGTTGCCAGTATCTCGAAGCCTTGTTTGCGGTGCCGTTAATGGGGGCGCGCGTAGTGCCACTCAACATACGCTGGGCTTTGCCGGAATTTGTTTATTCCTTGAATGATTCCGCATCCAAAGCCTTGATGTTCGACAAGACATTTTTGCCGTTGGTGGAGCAGTTGCGTGCGCAGGAAGTTTGTGTAGAGCAATACCTGTTTATGGGTGACGCGCAAGATTGCCCGGATTGGGCCCAGCCTTTGTCCGAGGTGGCTGAGCGTGGTGATCCAATTTCCGATTTCGTCTACAGCGATCAATCACTGGCAGGTATTTTCTATACCGGCGGGACCACAGGGTTCCCCAAAGGGGTGATGTTGACGCATACCGCCTTGTTCACCAGTGCATTGAGCATGGTGGCGACCAATGATGCGGATGCCAGTTGCAGCTATTTGCACGCGGCGCCGATGTTCCACATGGCCGATTTAGCAGCCTGCTATATGTTTTCGGCCTTGTGCGCGCGTCACGTCATCATTCCAGCCTTTGACCCCGTGGCCGTTTTAAATAGCATAGAGCAAGCGCAAATTACCGATGCCTTGCTGGTGCCAGCCATGGTGCAGATGGTGTTTGATCATCCGGACTTTGATGCCAAAAAATTGCGCAGTTTGAAACGTATTTTGTATGGGGCTTCGCCCATGCCTGAAGGTCTACTGCGCCGCGTAATGGCGGCTTTGCCGGATGTGGAAATGACCCAAGCATATGGGCAAACAGAATTGGCTCCCATTGCCACCATGCTGCCACCTGCAGATCATGTCACCGAAGGTGAGCGTTCGCGCTTGTTACGTGCAGCGGGGCAAAGCTCGTATGCCATGTTGCTGAAAATCATTGATGACGAGGGCAATAGTTTGCCGGTTGGTGAAGTTGGTGAAGTCTGCGCCATGGGGCCGAATACCATGGTCGGATATTGGAACAAACCGGAACAAACTGCTGAGACTCTAAAGAACGGTTGGGTGCACACCGGCGATGCTGGCTATTTGGATGCTCAGGGCTATTTGTTCTTGGTGGACCGGGTCAAAGACATGATCGTGTCGGGCGGGGAGAACGTTTACTCCGCCGAAGTGGAGAGTGTGGTGTCCACACATTCCAGCGTGGCTCAGGTCGCTGTGGTGGGTATCCCGGATGATGACTGGGGGGAAGCAGTGCACGCCATCGTCATTCTTAAGGCCGGTGAAAGCGGTGATGTGCAATCCATCATTGCGCATTGCAAAGAGCAAATCGCAGGCTACAAATGCCCCAAATCAGTCGAATTCCGTACCGAAGCCTTCCCGCTGTCCGGGGCTGGAAAAGTGCTGAAGCGCGAACTGCGTGCACCGTATTGGGAAGGTCGTGATCGGCAGGTCAATTAGGACTTGGCCTGGGCCTCTTTCCCTACTGCCATTGTGTTTTTGCGAATGAGCAATTCAAAGGCCCTCTGAACTCAGGCCTTGTGCCTACGCTCAACGTTGGTGCACAGGCCCGCCCAACTGAGGTTTATTTGCGGTCTGTCCCCAAACGCTACATTCCCGTTTCACTGTCACGGGAATAAAGACCATCAATGAGTGACAGCATTATGGCTTTATGGCGTGGAAGATTGGTGACAGCATCTTTAGCTGCCACAAGGTTTCCATCCAGTCGCATGCTTATGTAGCCATGAATCATTGACCATATCGCGATGGCGTCTGTTTCGATATCTACGCGGTGGTTTACATGATCTTGTTGCTGCAATGAGAGCAGGGCCGAATAGACGCGGTCCATTTCTTTCGCTAGAGCGGGGTCGTCTTGATCGATCAGGTGGCGCTGCCAGATCAATTGATAACGATTGGGGGTGTCGAACGCAAACTGGAAGCAGGTTTCAGCGAAGGCCTGAATGGCCTGTTCTGGTCTATCTGCGAAATCAGTTATCGCTGCTACGGTCAGATCAGCTAGGTCAGCAAAAACGGTTGCAGCGATAGCTGTCAGCATTGTTTGCCTGGATGGAAAATGATTGGCGGGTGCGGAGTGGGCCACGCCTGCGTTGCGGGCTACGGCGCGAATTGTGACGCCCTCTATGCCTTGAGTATCGAGCAGTGCTAACCCTTCCCGAAGCAGTTCCATTCTTAGGTCGCCGTGCTTTTGCCCTGCGCTACGTTTCTGTTTAATCTTCATATTGACGGCGTCCATTTTAGACTTCATACTGACACTGTCCATTTTAGCATTGGCCTAAAAATTTACGAAGATGAATAGTTGTTTTAGGAAACCAAAGCCTTTAGCTAGACGTTCACTACTTATTGGTATTAACGGGGAATTCGATGAACTCAAGCCACATTTTTTGGCCCGTACTGGCGCAAATTTTTCTAAGCCTGGCTATGTTTATTTTGCTTGGGGTGAAAAAGGTCAAGGCAGTAAAGGCCGGTGAGGTCAATCGCCAGCAGGCGGCATTAAACAATCAGGTTTGGCCGGATGAGGTGCTCAAGGTCTCCAACAACATTGCAAACCAATTTGAAGCTCCCGTGTTGTTTTTCGTGCTCTGCTTGGTGCTCTACAGCTTGAATGCCGCAGGCCCGGTGGCAATATCTCTGGCGTGGTTGTTTGTATTGAGTCGGTACGCCCATGCCTATGTGCATACCGGATCCAATTATGTGCCGATGAGATTGCGGCTGTTTCTAGTTGGGTGCTTGGTATTGATTGCGATGCTCATACTAGTGGCTTGGGAACTGCTTAGCGGCGCCGTAGCTGGATAATCAAGCAGCCCCATCCTTTAGCGCCGCTAATTTGACCGCTCACTTGCAAGCGGCGCACGCGGTGTAATATTTCTTCTCAAACATTTGGCCCGATGCTTCATTCTGGCCGTAGCCGCCACGCGTAATCGTTGACTCAAGCGAAGGAAAAACAAGCATGCAAGAAATCATCTGCCCCAACTGTGAAAAGGCATTCAAGATTGATGAGACGGGTTACGCTGAAATCTTGAAGCAGGTTCGCGACAGTGATTTTCAGCATCAATTGCACGAGCGTTTAGAACTCGCAGAAAAGGAAAAACAGAATGCAGTCGAGTTGGCCAAAACGAAAGCTCAGAATGAATTACAAAAATCCAATGCTGATAAAGATTCCGAAATCAAGGATCTCCAGGCAAAACTTGAAAGTGGCGAGGTTGCAAGAAATCTAGCGGTATCTGAAGTTGTCTCTAAGAAAGACGCAGAGATTCAGGCACTCAATGCCCAACTTGGCGCCATCGGAACAAAACAGAAATTAGCAATTATCGAGGCCGTCGGTAGTGTCGAAAAGGAACGCGACAACTTGGCAATCAGACTTGAAGCCAAGGACACAGAGTATCAGCTGAAGGAATCAACTCTCACGCAAACCCACAGTTCGGAACTGAACTCTAAGGACGAGTTGATCGCGTACTACAAAGATTTTAAAGCTAAGCTTTCTACAAAAATGGTTGGTGAAACCCTAGAGCAACATTGTGAAACTGAGTTTAACCGCATCAGGTCCATGGCCTTTCCGACTGCGTATTTTGAAAAAGACAATAATGCGGGTAC
>JBPOFU010000033.1:0-30122 GCA_051252075.1 Oceanococcus sp.
TTTGTCGGCACGCTGGGACGCTTTGGTTTGATCATTGAAGATTTCGCCGGTGCCATAACCGCCATGCAAACCCAAAACCAAAGGGCGCGCCACTTTGTTACTCCAACGTTTTGGCACATACACCTGATAACTGCGCTCCAAAACTCCAGACTGCATGGTGGCCTTGCTCATGCCTTTGGCAACGCCTTTTCCACACGCAGCGGAAGCTGCGGCTTGTACTGTTGAATGCATGCCACAAGCAGCCAAAACCGCAGCACATACGATTAATCCAAAACGAGTCATCAGCTGGCATCCCTAAGTAATTCGGAGGGCACGAAAGTGCGGCCGCCAATGTTAATGTTTAGGAATTCTTCCAATTCATTCATCACCAAATTGGGATGACTGGCAGGGAAAAAATGCCCGGCTTCCGGCACGATCGCAAAACGAGCATCGTCCTGATGATCGAGCAAGGCTCGACCGCTGGCCAAACTGCGCGAGAACTCACCGTACATCAGCAACATCGGCATGCTGATGGATTTAAGTTCATCCAGCGATGCACCTATCATCGTGAATTCCCCTTCGGCTCGTGTCTCGTCAATCAATCCCAAGTATTGCTTGGCGCTGCGCAGACCACCGCGCCCGCTGCCAAAGGGTTTAAATAGGTCACGTGTTTCCGCTTCGAAGCCCTTTAAGCGCAAACGCGCCATGAGCTCGAGATATTTCAGGCCAACGTGTTTTTCTTCTGACCAATCACGCCCATCCGCTTCCAAAACCTCTTTTTCAAGAGGTGACAAATAGTCGCAGTCGCTGAGTTGTTGCTCTGGCTGCAAACGATTAATTTTGGTATCCAGCAAGCTCAGGCTGAGCACCCGTTCAGGTGCTAATACCGCTAGTTCCAAGCCCACACCACCACCGTAGCTGTGGCCCACAATATGAGCACGCTGTATATCCAACTGATCCATCAAATCTTGCAGATCCAGTGCCATATCTTGCACGGCGTAGCCCGCTTCGCTACGTTCGCTGTATCCGTGCCCACGCAGGTCATACAAGGTGACACGAAAGTGCTGTTTCAGTCTTTGTGCCAAATCGGAATACCAAAAGGCACGGTTTGTCGCTAAGCCATGCACCATGATCAAATCATCGCCTTCTCCCATTTGTTGGAAAGCGATGCGGCTACCATTGCAATGTATGTAGGACATATTAGGGCCTGCTCATCTGGCCAAATATGGCTGTGAAAACTCGGCAACCTGCCCCACCGACAAATCATCCAGCACCTTGTAGGTGCAGCCATCTAGGCCGATGAATAATGTTTGGGTCATTCCTTTTCCCCTATGCGTTCAGCGGCGCTTTAGCCGCCTGATTATTGAAATTGAAACTGGTAGCTAGAGCGATAATGCTGTGTTCATCGCTATCCAACCATTGCACGGCGTAATCCGCACCTTGGTAATGAATTTGCGCCACCGCTGGCTGGCCATCAGCTGAGCTCAAAACGGCTTCGGTGACTAAAAAATCCTGTGGCCGCCCAAGCAAACCTTGGCCGGTGGCTTTGGCTACAGCTTCTTTGGCTGCCCACAAAGCCAATATCGCCTGATCACGTTGTGGTCCAGCTACGGGCAGTAAATCCTGCTCCGCCGAGCTCAACGCGGCCCGTGCCACATCCTGCGGGTTCGCACTACCGATACTTTGCAAATCCAAGCCCAAGCTGAGCTGCGCATCACCGGCGACTGCTATGGCGCGCTGCCCGCTGTGGCTAATAGAAATCGATGGCGCTAAGCGGCCCTCCAAGGCACTGCAGTACACCGAAGGCTTGCCTTGAGCATCGCTGACGATGCGAATATCGGCATTGGCCAAAGCCAATTGATAATGATTGAACAGCCATGCCCGTACCGCCTCTTTTGCGGCGACCCGCCCCATCAGCCATTCTTCGCGGCGTGGTCCTTTTTCCGGCAATTGGTAGAACGCGCGACGCTCTTCTTCATCCAATAGCATGTGCGCCAACACTCGCATCCACACACCCCAGCCCTGGCCGAGCAAGTCATCGGCGAAGAAGTTCATTTGCCGCAACACAAAACCTTGCGGTAAATGCTGGCTGTCGAGTTCATCCGAGAGAAACGCAGTCTGCGGATTGAGGCGATAGCGGTAATATCTTGCTGGCAAATTGAATTTGCGATCAGTCCAAGCACTGGCTCGCGCAATCAACTGACCTTGCTGATCGAGTATGTCCCACTGCACAGCAAAGGTCGGGCTGTCTTTATGCTCGACAAAATCACCACGGCAAATCAACTGAGTCCCAGCTGCAGGCGTTGCAGCGAATTGCTGATAGCGATCAACTTGATAAGGGAAACAGTTAAAACCCCAATCGTATTTTTCCGACAACCAGTAACCTGCCAACTGACCTGCTGCGTCCAGCAGGGCCGGATCGATACGAAAGGCCGGCTGTGGTGTGTCAGCCAAATAATTGTGATTGGGTAGTACTTCCAGCACCGCCTCTATGGAGCGCTCACCCCATTGTCTTATCGCTTTGACACCTTGCAAACGTGGTCCATGAAACATGCCCGTGCTGTACAAATCCGCACCGGCATTGCGCACCGGGGGTAAGGCCTCTGCGGACTGCCAAGCCAATGCCGCTGGCGCCACTGGAAACGCCGGAGTGAATTCCACCTCGGCCTCGAACACCGGCATGTCCGGCCGACCAGCCACTTGTGGCAACAAGATACGACCGATAAAACGTTGGGTATCAGCAGATGATGCTTGTGCTCTCGCGATATCCAATTTGAGATTCAAACGCCCCTGATCCAAGGCCAACCAGCGATGGCCGCGAACATTGCTCAAGCCGCTGCAAACCCAATCCGCTGAGGCCAACAAACCGGCCGCCTCGCTCATGATTTCCATGCTGAAGGTAAACGGCACCACCGACAGCGGCTGCAAGGCTAGCTTCGCCGAAGGCTGTCCGCCGATGCAGTGATCCAACAGATACTGATCGCGTGCGGGATCAATTTCGATCTCGGCCTGCAGGCGATCTGCGCTTTGTTGCGTCACGCGGCTAATCAACGGTGCCAGGTTCGTCGCCACAGCTGCAGCCTGAGTGGGTAACGCTGTAGATCCCGGTGCCGCCATCCCGCTAATCACGCGCTGCTGACTTTGCAAAAAGTCTTGCATCAAAGCGAAATGCGACTGCAAAGCCTGCTGCCGAGGATCGGCTACGGTCGTACTGACCGCCTGATCCTCCGAAGCTATCGGCGCCGCCGTCGCACTGGGCACAGGGCTTTCCGGCGCAGCGGGCATGGGCGGCACATCCTTAAACGAAATCAAGGGCATGGCCAAGCTCAGAGGGCGATTCCCTGGTTTGTCTGGCGCGGCGTCCTTGGCATCGGCACGGCCGGCATACAAAGTCGACAAGCTCAAATCGACACCGGCAGCGAACAGCGCCGCCAAAGTGCCATGCAAGGTTTTCATAGCGCCCTGACGACGACTGTTGCTGGCGACGGCCAGCACATCGGCTTCGCCTTTCAATTCGTCTGATACAAACGAGGTCAAATTGGCACTTGGCCCGACCTCTAAGAACACCCGATAACCATCGGCATACAGCTGGCGCACTGTTTCACGAAAACGCACGGGGCGAGCCCACTGGATGCAAGCCAAATCGCGAATGGCATCCGCATCTTCGGGGAAGTGCTGCATGGAGGCGCAGCTCATCACCGGGATGGTCGGAGCAGCAATCGGCAGTTCTTGGTAATAACTTCGGAAGGCTTGGGCCACTGGCTCAAACGCTTGCGTGTGATACGCACGACCAAAAGGCAGCTCGGCGCATATAGCGCCAGCGGCGCTCAGTTGCGTATGCGCTAGGCTGACCACATCCGGTTGACCGAATACCACCGCCTGGTTGGGGCAGTTGTCCATAGCCAGTACCAGTTGCTCGCCAAATTCAGCCAGGATGGCATCGCGTTTTTCAGCATCCAAAGCGCCGATAGTTAACAAACTACCGCTTTCAATTTTGTCTTCGGCTTCCAGTTTGCGATAGATATCATTCAAGCCTTGAGCAATGCCCATCAAGCTTTCCGGCTTATCTGCAGCGATGGCACCCGCCGCAACCAAAGCGGTGTTCTCCCCGGTGGAGTGACCGACCAAAACGTCTGCCTGCAAGCCACAATCACGCACGATAGCCCACAGCGCTTGGCTGGCCGCAAACACGGACTCGGATGCCAAATCCATGTCGAATAATTTGTTTTCTAAGTTACGACGAGCATCCTCATCCCAACTATTGGGCGCCGCGAACAAAACGTCCGAAGGGCGATAATCTCGACGCTCGGCGGCACTGCTATCGAGAAAATCAAACCACTGACGCGCTTGCGGGAAGGCACAGGCCAGCTCCGCCAACATGCCAGGGTATTGCGCACCTTCGCCGGGGAATAGCACGGCGACCTTGCCTTGCTGCGCACCGAAACCATAATGCAAACCGCCGCGGGTTTTGAAGGGCTTATCGCCCTTCTCTAATTTCTCAATTGCACTATCGAGCTTCTTAGTCAGATCCGCTAAATCGCTGACCACCATGGCCAAACGGTGCTCACCTTGAGCTTCGCTTTGTCGCTTGGCCAACGCCGCCAGCGGTGCGTTGTCTTGCCCGCGACAGGCTTGCAACTGAGCCAACAATGCCGCCTTGTCTTGCGCAGCAAAGCAAAGCAATTCGCTAGCACCACGCAGGGTTTCAGCGGCGGCTTTCTTTTTGGCCATGGGCGCTGCAGCGAAACGGACACCATCGGCAGGTGCATATTCTTCCAACACCAGGTGCGCATTCACACCGCCAAAGCCAAAGGAATTGATACCGGCGCGGCGTGGGTCACTACCGCCGTGTATCCAAGGGCGCGTTTCGGTGTTGACGTAAAACGGCGTTTTTTCCATTTCCAAAGCCGGATTGACTTCATCACACAAAGTCGGCGGCAGCACTTTGTAGTGCAGCGCCAAAGACGACTTGATGATGGAGGCACTACCGGCTGCTGGTATGCAGTGCGAAATCATGGATTTCACAGAACCAATGGCGATAGACGGCGCAAAGCGTTGGCGCCGACCAAACACTTCGGTCAAGGATTCAATTTCGGTTTTATCGCCTAAAGCAATACCGGTGCCATGGGCTTCTACTAAACCCACACTGCGCGGGTCGATATTGGCGTCGGCATAGGCGCGGCGGATGGCAAGCACCTCGCCTTCTTTGCGCGGTGCTAGCAGGCCTTTGGCCCGGCCATCGCTGGATGCGCCGTAACCTTTGATAACGCTATAAATTTTATCGCCGTCACGTTCCGCATCAGCCAAACGCTTCAACACCACCATGCCAGCGCCCTCACCTAGCAAAGTGCCGCCTGCATTGACATCGAAGGGGCGCAAGGCACCGCGAGACAAGGCACCCAACTGGCAGAAAATCATGTAGATCTGCGGCGGGGTGTGCGCTTGTATACCGCCGGTCAACATGATGTCGGCACGACCTTCGGACAAATCACGCATGGCCACATCGGTGGCAATCAAAGTGGAGGCACAAGCCGCATCAATAATGTAATTCGGCCCCATAAGATTGAGTCGATTACAAATCAGGCCACTGACCACATTCGGCACTAAGCCCGGCGCCATTTCCGTGGTGAACGGTGGCGCACTGTCTTTTAACTGCCCTCGCAAACCAGCCAAATCCTGGGCTGATAAATCCGGGCGTAACTGATGCAATAAATCTAAGGTCTGGTCTATGACCAAACCGTGCTGCATCAAGGTGGTGTAACCGCGGTTCACATAGGTACCACGGCCCAAAACTACACCGGCTTTTTCGCGATTGAAATCACGGTCCATATAGCCAGAATCTTGCAATGCATCGCGTGCCAAACGCAGCGCCAAATATTGGTCCGGCTCGCCACCATCAATGGCATTGGGCATGATGCCGAATTCCGCCGGATTGAAAGTAGCTAAATCCTTTAGGAAGCCGCCGCGATTGGTATAAATACGGTCATTAGCCTTGCTTGCGGGATCAAGATAGGGCCCCGTCCACTGCGCATCGGCCTCGCTAATGGCATCCACTTTATTGAGGATGTTGTCCCAAAATGTGGGGATATCTCGGGCACCGGCGTAAACGCCGGACATCCCAATAATGGCGATGTTTGAACTCATGCGTTCACGCTGGCTAAGCGGTTCAACGCGGCGCTTGCAGTGCCTTCTACATCACGCATAGCGATGCGAATGCGACCTTGCGCATCGGCAAACAATACGTCGTAGATCAGACTTTGCTCGCTGGCTTCACCCTTGATACGAAGATGCACGGAGAGCGTATTCGGCAAAGGATCACGGCCATAACGACTCACCGAACCAAATGCCGATGGCAAAGCGGTTTTATCCAAGTGCTTACGCGACCAGAGGATCGCCAGCTGCGGTCCGCAATCGAGCAAGCCGGGATCAAACAACCAAGGTGATGCACTCGGGCAATTCAACCAATCTTGTGCCCGGCTGCTGCGCAATGCTGCATCGACACCTTCGCTATTCAAACCTGAGACATCCTCTAGCAATTGGAAGCACTCGCCATGAAACAGGTAATCGCTGTAGGCGGTTTGTGCACTCATACCACCACCGACGATCGGCGGCTGCTGCAGCGTAGGGGCTTCTTCCAAGTGCTCTACCAAGCGCACTTTGCATTTGTACAAAACTTGCCCGCGCTGGGCATCCAGCATCTCGACCGCGAGCATTTGCTCCCCGGCTTGTGAATGGCTGGATGCTTTGGCGCGCAAGCTAATATCACGCCCTTTGCTTGGATCAACAACCACACCGGCCAAGACTTTCAAATCACGCACTTCAGCTACTTGCCAACCGGGCCAGCCGGCTGCGGCCAACTGCGCCATCCATTCGGCTGCACCGGCTGCAGGTAAGACCGCTTTGCCATCCATACGGTGGTCGGCCAAATAGGGATCGCTGCTTTCGTCAAAATGGTGGGTGAGCGTGAGACTGCCCCCTGGCCCCATACGCAATTCGCCGCGAATCAACGCCAAGTCGCCATCATTTTCTAGTTCCGCCAGTGGCTGGTCATAAGCGGCCCAAGGGCCGTCACCCACCACCAATTCAACTTCCGACTTCGGCCCGTAGCCCAGTTCATCTAAGAAATAGCGTGCGCCAGTCTCCACTGGAATCGGCAAAATGCCTTGTTCACGAAATTTGGCCTTGACCGCATCGCTGGCCATTCCTGCGTCCCAAGGCCCCCAATTTATGGCCAAAATGCGGGTCTCTTTCCAGCGCCGTGACAACTGCCAGGCCAAGCGATTCAGCGCTTCATTGGCTGCTGCGTAATCTGATTGACCACGGTTGCCATAACGCCCTGCTACCGAAGTAAAGAATGCCATCCATTTCAAACTTTCTGGCCGCAGTGTATTGGCCAAAATCCAGGCCGAGTCGGTTTTAGTACCAAACACGCGATCGAAGGAGGCCAAGGTCTTATCCGCAATCAATTTGTCTTCAATCACGCCAGCAGCATGGATAACACCATCAATACGTTGATGACGCTGATACACGCCTTCAATCAATCCGCTGAATTGCTCCAGGTCGCGAACATCGCAGGCCAAATATTCAACATTCACCCCAGCCTGACGCATTCTCTCCAAGTTGTTACGCACTTCGCGCGCGGCCATGATGCTGGCCACTTGCTTGTCGATTTCTACTGGCTTGGGAAGATTTCCATTCACTCGCCCTTCCGCAATCAAAGCACCTTTCACACCGATGGCGGTAGCATGCTCCAAGTGCAAATCGGCATCGTCGGTCAACGGCGTGCGGCCAACCAAAACATAAGTGACTTCTGGCTTGGCCATGCGGATAAGAATTTCCGCGGTTATCCCTCGCGCGCCACCAGTGGCTAGCACCACCCAACCGGCCTGCGGCTCGAGGTGGGCTGCAAAATCATGTTCACGCAGCGGTTCCAAAATAGTCGATACGGTGGAACGTGCATCGCCTAAATAACCAATCTCGCGATGCGGATCCGCGCTCACCAATTCGTTATAGAGATGCTCCGCAATGATGTCGTCGCTTTGTCCATCGAAATCGATGGTGCGGGCAATCGCATCGGGGTATTCCTGACGATAGCAGTTGATCACTCCCGCAGCGCCGCCAGCCAGCACGTGCCCCTCACCTTGCGCTTCACGCCCGAAAGTTCCGCCTAAGCGGGTGGCGGCCAAAAGTTTGAGCGACTCGCGCTCCTCGTCCATGGCTTTTAACAAAGTAAACAATTTGCCTACCGTGTTGCTGCCGGTGCGGCGCCAATTCGCAAAGCTGCCTTCCTCCTGGGCACTCAATCCACCCAAGTGGATGACCGCTTGAACCGGGCCATGCGCAGTGACCGCCAAAGCCAGCTCGTTCTTAATAGCGCGCGGATCGTCGAGCAGTAGCTCGACAACTTGAGCGCCTGCCGCGGTAATCCGCTCTTGCAAAGGCAGGCGAATACTTTCTGGGCCATCAACCAGAACAATTAATCCTTCTGGCTTGGTTTGCTCCTGCGGTAATGAGGCTGGGCGCGGGCGTATGACATAGCGCGGCACGCCGTTATTAACCGCCTCGGCGGGGGCAGGCGTGGCCACGACAGCCGGGCTGGTCGAGTCAAAACCTTTGGCTACTGGCACAGCAGTACCTGCCTTCTGCGCTTCGACTTCATTGATCAAGCTGGCCAAGTTTTTGGCGCGGGTATAGCGTTCCAAATCCGCTTGCATGCTCTGGGCTAGTGCGTCTGGTAACTGCTTTTGTAGCGCACCGACAATTTCCACGCGCTTAATGGAATCAATACCCAGATCCGCTTCCAAATCGGCTTGCGCATCAAGCATATCTTGGGGATAGCCGGTCTTCTCTGCGACCACGTCTAATACCAATTGACGAATATCCAGAGCAGGGGCTGTGGCCGCTACAACATCGGCTGGCACCGCTGGCGCTACGCTGCTTTGCTCGCCCATCAAGGCGCTTAAAGCGGCGACCAATTCCGCCAGACTGCGAGCGCGGGTATAACGCTCTAAATCGTTTTGCACCGCGGCTGCAAGCGCCGCTGGCAGTTGTTTTTGCAGCGCACCGACGATCTCAACACGTTTAATGGAATCTATGCCTAAGTCCGCTTCCAAATCGGCTTGCGGATCGAGCATGTCCTGCGGATAACCGGTTTTTTCGGCGACCAGATCAACGACCAAGCTGGCCATATCCAGAGTGGGCGGCGGCGTGCTGCTCACTACTGCCTCAGGCACTGTGGCTGCGGTATTGGCGACAACATCTATCGTCGTCAAGGCGCTCAAGCGCTGCGTCATTTCCGCCAAACTGCGGGCACGGGTATAACTTTCCAGGTCGCTCTGTATCGCTTCCGCCATGTGTGCGGGCAATACTTTTTGCAGTGCGCCGACAATTTCTACACGCTTAATGGAATCTATGCCCAAGTCTGCTTCCAAATCCGCTTGCGGGTCGAGCATGTCCTGTGGGTAGCCGGTTTTCTCAGCCACCAAATCCAACAGCACACTTTGAAAGTCGATGACCTCCGCTGCGACAGCGGTTGGCGCGGTCGGTGCAGCGGTCGGTGCAGCAGCCACCACAGCGGGCTGTTCACCGGCTAAGCACACGAGTTGATCAATCAGCACCTGCAAATTCGGCGCACGGGTATAGCTTTCCAAATCCGCTTGCATAGCTTGCGCCATGGCTTGCGGCAAAACTTTTTGCAGGGCGCCGGCCAGTTCCACGCGCTTGATGGAATCGATCCCTAAATCGGCCTCCAAATCAGCTTGCAGGTCCAACATATCCTGCGGATAGCCGGTTTTTTCGGCGGTGATATCCAGCAGCACAGCTTGGATGCGGGCCGCGTCCCAGTGCTCTGCGGGAACGGTCTCAGCCACCACCACCGTTTCAGGCGTCGCTGCCGGCGTTGCCACAGGCACTACTGCATCGGCTTGCTCGCTGACAGGCGACTGCACAACGGGCGCTGCAGGCATGAATGCAGTTTGTGGCTGAACCGCAGCTTGCGGTGTGGCCACACCCATGGCTTGGGCCATGATGGTTTCCTGCAACTGCAGAAATTGCCGCATGGTGTCCTGATAGGCGCTAAAAGCTTCGCCGGACAAAGGTGCCGCGCTGGCCACAGCTGCAGTTGAGGGAATGGCTGCAGGGGCAGCCATTTGCGGCAGCGCCTGAGGAGCAGACAACGCAGCCGGTATGGTTGCCGCAGCTTTTTGTTTGGCCGCTTGTTTGTCCGCCAGACTGAGCGCTTCACGTAGTCCGTTGCTGCGAATCGGATCGTCGGCACGGCGCGCATAGCCTCCGGCCAACATCCATGCCGTGCGGGGCAGCTCCGGTGCTTTCAAGTACTGCACTAACTCAAGCGCAGACAAAGCGCTCACGCCACGTGATTCAAACAGCGCGGACAACTGCATATCCACGCCGCGATGATACAAATCAGACAAAGCGTGTAGCAGATTGTTGATCGAACCACCATCAGCATCTATAGCAACACAACGCTGTGCGCCGTCCGGCAAAATACTACGTAGCATGCCGGACAAGATGGATTTCGGCCCCAACTCGATGAACAATTCCGTGCCTGCTTCTCGCATATTGCGAATTTCGCTGACGAACTCGACTGGGCTTAATAAATGTTGTTTGAGATGCTCAGCCATTTCGGCCGGATACAGCTCAGCACTCATATTGGAGTACACCGCACACCGTGCAGGCGCGAAGCTGGCTTGATCAATCGCTGCAGATAGAGCGGCTTGAGCGCTGTCCATCAGTGGTGAATGAAAAGCACCACCCACAGGCAATTTACGCGCCGTGATATTGGCTTGTTCACAGGCTTGCAGAGCGGCATCTATAGCTTCAACGCTACCGGTAATCACGCTCTGTTCTGGCGCATTGTGATTGGCCACGCTGACATCAGCAATATCGGCAATCAGCGCTTCAATGTGTTCGCGATTGCACATGACCGCAGCCATGGTGCCAGCCGGTGCCGTTTGTGCTGCTTCGGCCATGACCCGACCACGTGTCGCGGACAGCTTGAGGAAATCTTCGGCAGACAACACACCGGCCGCCATCAAAGCGGCATATTCGCCGTAGGAATGTCCGGCTGTGGCATCAACTTGTATGCCCAAACTGGCAAACCAGCGCCACAAACCCAGTTCCATGGCGCCAAGCGCAGGCTGGGCATGACGCGTTTGCGTTAAGCGATCACGCTGCTCTGATTCCGTCGCAGGATCAAACGCTGAAGGCGGCCAAGCAATCGCAGACAAAGGCTCGCCTAACTCACTGCTCAGTAAATCGTCGGCCTGCTCCCAAGCGCTGCGCAATTCGGGCAGGAACACCGCCGCATCACGCCCCATGCCGGGATACTGTGCACCTTGACCGGGGAATAGCAGCGCCGTTTTGGGCTGTTGTTGTGGCCGAGCACGATTCAAGCGGCAACTGGATGGCAGCTCTTGGCGCCCATCCAAATGGGCCAAAACCGCAGTCAATTGCTCGGCCAAATCAGTCAAATTTTGCGCCACGATACAGGCACTGATTGTCCCAGCGTTGCCGCTGGCATCAACTGCCATGCTGGCCGCAATCGACGCCAAACGGGCTGCAGGGTTTATCGGTCCTTGCAAACGTTGTGACCAACTGTTGAGTTGCTGACGCAAAGCGGATTCGTCGGCCGCGCGCAGTACACACAATTCGGACGGCCATTGCTCGGCACCAGTGGGCGCATCGGCGCCCCAACCCGGGCGATACTCTTCCAGCACCGCGTGGAAATTAGTGCCCCCGAAACCAAAGGCAGATACGGCAGCTCGGCGTGGCGCAGCGGAGTTGCGCAACCAAGGCCGTGGCTGTTTGAGTAGATAAGTCGGCGCAGCTTTATCAGCAATCACGTCTATGGGTTGATCAACACCATAATGGGCTGGCAAAACACGGTGATACAGCGACAGCGCTGTTTTCACCAAACCGGTCACGCCCGCGGCACACTTGGTGTGGCCCACCAAGGTTTTCACCGAGCCTAAAGCCACAGAACGCGGCTGAGCACCGGCGGCAATTAAAGTGTTTGTGACCGTTTCCGCTTCGGCTTTATCGCCAACTGCAGTGCCTGTGCCATGTGCTTCCACCATACCCAAACTGGCGGGTGAAAAACCGGCCTTTTTGTAAGCGCGGTTCAGTGCCCGTTGCTGACCCTTCGGCAGCGGCGCGGTCATGCCCAAAGCGCGGCCATCGGAGGAGCCTGATGCCGCTTTAATCACGGCATAGATCCGGTCGCCATCGCGCTGGGCATCGGCCAAGCGCTTCATCACGGTGACGCAAACACCTTCGGAAATGACAATGCCGTCGGCATTTTTATCAAAGCTGCGGGCTCGGCCTTTTGGTGACAAGGCCTGGGTTTTGGAAAAGCACAGATAACCGAACGGCCCTTGAACCGTGTCCACGCCACCGGCGATAGCCACATTGCTGCGCCCTGATTCCAACTCTTGCGTAGCCAAGGTAATAGCCGCCAAAGAGGATCCGCAAGCGGCGTCGACCGTGAAATTTAGACCACCAAAATCCATACGGTTGGCGATACGCCCGGCGGTGACATTGAGCAGCACCCCGGCAAAAGATTCATTGGTCCACTCGGGCAGCCTATCCCACACCGCATCTTCTGGATCTTCAACAAAACGTGGCAACTCGGAACGCAAACCCAGTTGCATGCCGAGGTCACCAATGCCGCCGCCAGCACCCAAAATAATGGAGGTGTTTTCGCGGTCGAAATCATTGTTGAATTCTTGACCCAGGCGCGCATCCCGCAACGCGCGGGCGGTCGCTTCCAAGGACAGCAACTGCATGGGGTCTATGGATTTCATGGAGTTGGGTGGAATACCGAACTCGGTAGGATCAAACACGATTTCGTCTAGGAAACCGCCCCATTTGGCATACACCTTGTCGCGGGCATTTTTATCGGGATCGAAGTACAAAGCTTGATCCCAACGGTCTTTGGGCACTTCGGTAATGGTGCTTTGCTGATGCAGCACTTTGTTCCAAAAACCGTCGGCATCGTCAATCTGCGGCATAATCATGCCTATGCCGATAATAGCAATATCGCTAGGAACAGCTTCTAACTCGCGGCCATCTTCGGCTAACTGCTGCAAACGGGCGCTGGCGCCATCAGTCACGCTGCGATGCAAATCCTCAATACTCAACACCTGGTCACGCAAGGTGGCCACTTGCCCGATCATGTACATACCGCGCTGGTATTGCGCGGTTTTGTCCAGATCAACCAATTCGCCTTGCTCGTTACGATCACGGCCTTTGGAGGCCACACGCAAACGCCCCATGTTGAGGTCTTCCAGTTCATCACGGATCTCATCAGCAGATTTCTCTGATTGCATCAGAGCACCGCGCTGGCGAAAGAACTCGCGTGAAAATTCAGTGTTGGCACAACGTGTGGCATGACCGGGGCCGGTCTCCAAACTCACCGTGCCTTGGCAATCCAATGCCTCTTGCTGAAAGCCTTCAACAATGGCGCCTGATTCCACAATCTCGCGGGTGAACAGATAGGCCGTGCCCATCAACATTCCAACCTTCATACCGCGAGCGGCCAAAGACGCAGTCAAAGCCGCGATCATGGCGCCGGAGCGCTCATCGCTGATACCACCAGCGAACAACACATGCACATCGCCAGCTTGGTCAGCAGGAACCTCGCTGAGCAAAATTTCGATCATCTGCTCCCATAACGGGAAGCTGGCGAGAGGGCCAATATGACCACCACACTCACGCCCCTCAAACACAAAGCGACGTGCGCCCTGCTCCAAAAACAGCTTTAACAAAGCCGGTGCCGGTGCGTGCAAATAGGCCGGGATTCCACGCTGCTCAAACTCCGCGGCTTGGTCTGGGCGACCACCGGCAATCAAGGCATAGTCAGGCTGGTGGCGGAAAACGGCTTCGCATTGTTCCTGGCGCAGTGCTTGCGGAACAAATCCTAGTAAGCCTACGCCCCAGGGTTTTCCAGCCAATTTTTCTTGGGTTTGAACCAGCAAGTCATCCACTTGCTGCCCACGCATCAAAGCCAAAGCCAAAAATGGCAATGCGCCACCTTCAGCGACTGCATGAGCAAACTCAGCGGAATCTGAGACGCGCGTCATCGGCCCCTGCGCTATGGGGAAACGCGTACCGTGAGATTGCGCCAACGCACTCGCTTCAGCCAAATGCGAATCGGCCTGCAACAATGCGCGCGATTGCTCCACTTGCTCACGTAAGGCTTTGATCAAACGGCCAACGCTGCCATAACTTTGCGCGTACTGGGCAGCCAAACCAACCGCTTGGCCCAACGGCAACAAGGCATCTTCCCCCCAACCAATAGCGTGGGTCAGTTGCTGCATCCAATCAGCCTGGGCCAAGCGACCGGCTTCCATTTGACGACTGGCCTGTTCTAGCGACTGTAAAACCGGCAAACCACGGCGGCCAAATACCCGACAAGGCATGCCGATGTGCTCGCCCAGCAGTTGGGTTTCCGAACCATTCAGACGGCCCAGCTCTTTCTTGTGAGCAGCACTCAAAGGCGACTCTTGCAAAAGCAGGACTTGATCATCCAGTACCACGCCAGCAGCTCCATTTAGGACTGCAGCACTGACACTGTGACGACCTAAACCGCCTCGCAGATAGACCGGCAGCTTCGCGCTACTGAGTAATTTTTGCGCCAAGATGTAACTGGTATCTTCGCCGACCCAGGCGCCAGCCTCATGTCCTTTCGCCACCACACCCGAAATCGATTTTGGCAGCTCGGAAAGACTGTCTGCCTCACTGGTTTCCAGCAGCACTTTGCTGCCCGTCGCCGCTTTGGCAAGCAGGGTATTGGCAAGCGAGGACAGGCTACTGGTTTGCCCATGAACTATGAAACACAAGCAACGCCCTTCTGCATTGGCTAACAATTCCAGGGCTAAGCCCAGACGATCAGCGCCCACCCGCAAGCCTATAGATAGGCTCTCATTCTGCGCTTTTGTCGCCAGCAACAACTGTAGGAAATTCGCCTCAGCCTGCTCAGCGTTAGCAACAAATTCCAGATCCAGTATGCCTATGCCGTTGGCCCGCGCAGCGGCGATAGCCAAACCCGCATGAGCAGCATCAGCTGGGGATAAAACCAGAGTTTCAAATTGAGTTGTTGCTTGCATAAACCTTGAACCTATTGCTCGCAGCATCACATGCTGCGGTCGTCTGACTTTCTTTTTACGGCTTTCTAAAACAGCACCTCCAATGCTTTGGAATGCTGAATTGGCCCGTGGTGACTTCTCAAAAGTAAATAAGTCTTAGCTGCACGGACCAGTTGACTGGGCCGCAATGATCCGCTTGAGGGGCCATTATGACCACCGTATCAATCCGGCCATTTGCGTAAGCCTTTTCCTACAAGATGAAATAATCCCTCAATAAAACATCATTAAATCCAAGCTAACAATTTGTTTTTAATGCCATTCTCAATGATCATCAACACCAAAAAATACCTTGCTAAATAAACAGCGTTACCGCCGCCAAGGTCACCAGCGAGCTAGCATCGCTATACTCAGCGCCCATTACCCGCCCCGTTGGCACCGTGCGCATGAAGCACGCGCGACCAGCCGCCACCCGTGGAACCTGTCATGAGCGAACATGCGTTCGAAACACGCACCATCCGTTTCGCCGGCCAGAACCCTGTGCCCGGTGAAGATATACGCGGCCCGTATGTCACCGTTATTTCACAGCGCAATCAGCTGCCCTGCCGCTTGGATCCAGACGAATTTCAATTGGCCAGCGTTTTCAATGGTCAACGCACAGCCGCGCAGCGTCTGGCGGAAGCACAACAACGCTTTAACCCTGATCTGGACCGTGTGGATATGGATCGCTTCACCCACATGCTCACCGATGCGGGCCTGCTGTGGGCTGGTGCGGATGAACCATTGCCAGTGCCCCCACAAACCGATCTGGAATCGGCCCGTTTACAGCAGCTAGGTGACGAACAAGGTCATGACGATTCGTTGCCGCCCTCCACGTCGCCTGGCTCATTGGCGGGCCCCGGATTATCCGGCCCGCTGGCGGGCAGCCCTTTGCGGGCTCGTGATGCAGGAGAAACCATTCGTTATCTGCTCAATCCTAGCGCCTGGCTATGGCTAGGACGGGCTTTCTCCTCACCGGTCTATTCCCGCATCAGCATGACGGCACTTTGGCTCGTTGCGCTGAGCTTACTTGCGGCCTTGTGGACCGATCGGCTAGCGGCCAGCACCGACTTCCAACGTCTATTGAATTGGAAGAACCTAGTTTTTGCTGGTATCCCAGCAGCCCTGATTAGCAACTTTATCGCCCACATCGCTAGGGCTGCAGTCATTCACAAAGAATCCGGTGAGCTGCCACGCTTTGGGCTTAACCTGATCTTCGGTTTTGTACCGCGCTTTATGAGCGATACCGAAGGCCCAAGTGAGCGTTTAGACAAACCCGCGCGAGGCCGCGTATTAGCCGCCGCACTGACCGCCAATTTACTACTCTTTGTCGTTTTTCTGCTGGCCTGGTTCATATCGCGCCAAGGCACCACGATGTTGCCGCCCTTGCTCATCACCATGGCGATGTTTGCCTTTGGCAACACCGTCTTGCGCCTGAATCCCTTGGGGCGCACTGATGGCTATTACTTATTGGCTTTTAAGGTTGGAATTGCTGATTTGCGTGAGCAAGCGATTTTGGCTTTGCTGCGTAAAGAGGATCGCTGGGGAAATCGAAAATCTCCTGCCCAGCTTCCCCTCATCGTCTATGGCCTACTCACTGTGGCCTGGTTGATCAGTCTAATCTTGCTGATTTTGATGTTTCCTGCGCGCTGGCTGGAGGCTCAGTACGGTGGCGCCGCAATGGCCGTTTTAGCAGTCGGCGTGATCCTATTTGTGATGAACATCCGCCGCCAATTCGCTGATCAACGTGGTGATATCGGAAAGTTGCCGCTACGCAGCCGTCTGGCCAAACAAGCCAGGCTCAACCCCGAACACTGGCATTGGTATGCCTTGCTTTGCGTCGCAGCACTGTGGCCCTACACCTATGAGCCAGGCGGGCGTTTTGAAATCGTACCCATAGATCGCGCCAACATCAGTAGCGAAACCACTGGGCAAATTGTTGAAGTCCTCGTGCAAGAAGGTGATCTTGTCAAAGCGGGCAGCATCATTGTCCGTTTAGATGACTTGCAATGGGACAGTCAGGTCAAACAGGCACTCGCCAATGTCGCGCGCCTCGAAGCCGAATTGAGCAAAGCGCTCAACGGCGCAACGCAAGAAGAAATCGACCTTGCAAAACAGCAAATGGAAACTGCCCGCGCCCGATTAAATGCCAGTCGAATTGAGTCCAGCCGCGCCAATAATGCTCACGCTCGCAAAGCCATTACCAGTCAAGAACGTGACCGTGCGGTGGAAAACACCAAAGTGCGCATTGAGGAATTGGCCGATGCACAGCAACAATTGGCTTGGATAGAAAGCGACACACGCAAAGAAGATATCGAAGCCAAGCAAGCACAGTTGGCCAGCGAACAGGCCGCCTTGGCCTTCGCCCGAGAACAGCAGCAACGCACGAAGATCCGCAGCCCCATCGATGGTGTGATCGTCGGCGAAAATCTACGCTTTTCAGTCGGCCAGTTTGTTGACGCGGGTGACGTGATAGCTGAGGTTGAAAATGTGCAGCGCTTGGATGCACAACTGCACTTGCCAGAGTTTGCTGCGTCCTATGCTCAACCCGGAGCAAGCGCGGTTATCAAAACCTGGGCGCGCCCCCATCAAGCTTATACAGGCACAGTGAAGTCCATCGCACCGGCGGCGCAGAACGGCGAAAACGGGCGAGTGGTTCGCGTACTGGTCGAAATCGACAACAGCGACCCCTTACTGCTTGCCGAAATGAGTGGGCAAGGAAAAATTCAGGCGGGCACCGGGCCGGCTTTAATTGCTTTTTCCCGTGCCATTGTTCGTTTCGTCACGGTTGAGTTGTGGTCGTGGCTGCCTTAATCGATCCCCCCCTCAGTACAGCGCCTGAAAACCAGGACCATCTTGGCCTACGGCGAGAAGACTTTCGTCTCACCTGTGAAAGCGGATTTGGTGATGGCCACAACGGCTATGCGCACAGTTGCGCATGGTTTCAAGGGCGCTTGTTTATCGGCACGACTCGCGCCACTTTCACTATGCTCAAGCTCAACAAACCGCACCCGGATTGGAAACCTTATCCAGTAGAAAGCCCCGATGATCGTGAGTCTATCGATAGGCGTTCCGAAATTTGGTCATATTCCCCTGAGGATGAGCGTTGGACGCGTGTGTTCAAAGCACCCTACGTTAAGGGCAAGAACGATCAGCGAGTACCGCGCTATGTGAGCTTTCGCGGCATGGTGGTGTACCAAGGAGCATCCGACACACACCCGTGCCTCTATGTATCAACCTGGGCTCCGATCACAACGGATCCACCGGATATCTTACGCAGTGTCGATGGAGTGAACTTTGTTCCTGTTCCGCGCCCACCGTGGGACACATCAGTGCGCTCATTCCGCACCCTGCAACCCTTCCGTGGCCGTGTTCACACCACGCCCACAGGCAGCAACACGGGAGATGGTCAGGCCCAAGAGTGTATAGGCAGTGAATCCACTATCTATGCCTCATCCGATGTGCAAAAAGGTATTTGGGAACCCGCCAGCGAAGATGGTTTTGGTGATCCTGCCAACACTACGGTTTTTGAGATGGCCACGTTTAATGGCCAACTGTACGCAGGCACGGTCAACCCCGACCGGGGCATGGAAGTGTGGCGTACAGTGGGTGAATCCGACCAACTGCCCTACCGTTGGAAGCGTGTCATCCAATGCGGCGCTTGGCGCGGCCAGCACAATGAATTGGCCTTGTCGATGTGTGAGTTTAAAGGCGCTTTGTACGTTGGCAGCGCCATCGTAAATGGCGGCTTTCATAGACGATTCAAGATTGGCCCAGCCGCTGCGGAACTCATTCGCATCTGGCCGGACGATTCCTGGGATCTGGTGGCTGGGCATTCACGCATCACCCCTGACGGATTACGCTACCCCCTATCCGGCTATGCGCCGGGCTTCGACAATCTTTTCGGTGGTTACATCTGGCGCATGATGGAACATGCCGGTCATTTGTATTTGGGCACATACAGTTGGATTAACATGCTGCCCTATCTTCCGAAACGCGCTTGGCCCGAAGACATACTCACGCTATTGCGCCGACTCGGCCAGGAAGAACTCAATCGCCTGTATGGCGGATGTGATTTGTGGCGCAGCGCGGACGGTGTTGAATTTGAGCCCGTAACTCGCTCGGGCTTCGACAACAAATACAACTGGGGCATACGTAACTTCGCCAGCACACCGCAAGGTTTGTTTGTCGCCACATCCAATGTTTTTGGCCCACGCTTAGCGGTACAGCGTGATGAAGAATGGCGTTACGAAGACAATCCACGCGGTGGTTTAGAAGTGTATTTAGGCCGCAGATGCTGAGGTCAGCCCACCCTATTGTGGTCGTTTGCGGCCTGCGCAACAGCAGTGTTAGTCGCATCGCCGCAATTTTAGCGAATAACCCGAACGCCTTACTGTTGCCAGAGCTGAACCTGTTCTTGGCGGACAAACTCAGCGCATTGCAGGTGATGTTCCAGCGCAGCCAGGATGGTTCAGGCGATGGACTACTGCGAGCAATTGCCGCATTAAAATTCCATGCTCAGGACAATGCTGCAATCGAGCAAGCCAAGGATTGGCTGTGGAGACGAGGTGATTGGACTTGCCATCAACTATTGCAGCAATTGGCGCAAGATTGCTATCCACAACAATTGATAATTCCCGACCTTATGTTGGGCTGGCGTCCAAACTATGTCAGCCGCTTGCGAGCCTACGGAGACATTCGCCTCTTGCATGTCGTTCGGCACCCAGTACACCATTGCCGGGATTTAGTCGCAGCGCTTACGCAAGAGGGATTTGTCGCGCCAGAGTGGAAAGATTTTCACTTAGATCCAATCGGCACGATAGATCCGCAAATTGCCTGGTATCGATTCCATAAGCATCTATTCGAATTTTCGGAGCGAGACGATCACTGCCATATCTTGAATTTGGAAAATGTGCAGGCTTCACCACAAACTTCTTTTTCTGCCGTTGCCGAAAAGTTAATGTGGGATGTAGTCCCCGACCATAAATTAAGTAGCGAATTTTCTTTTCTTCGCCCTGGCCCCGAAAGTGCTCCCATGGGTCTGGAGCGTGAAGTGCTGATGCGCCCACAACTTACGCTAGAGCTGCGCCGCGACCCGCCCTTAAGAGCGCGGGCTGATTGGCGCGAAGATAGCATTAGGATTTGCGACGAAGTCATCGCTTTGGCGCAAACCCTAGGTTATTGAACTACGCCTCACTGTTGGGCTAAGTTGAAGCTGCTTGCCCCACCCAGATTAAGCGTTGCTGGCAAAAACCATAGCGTCAACATCCGGTATCCACGCCTGTCGATTCGCAACTTGAACATGGCTTAATACGTAGTCGCGTGGATTTTCTGTATCTATCGGTAACGCTTTCAAAGCCACTTCATTCAAGGTGACGATTAGGGGATATGAGCGCGCCATAATGGCTATTCTTTCATCCCGGTTGGGCGCCTTTAAAACCACGATGCGACTGCGTCGAATCGACTGAGGGATTGCTTGCCCCCACAGCCCTTCCAGGCTCACAACGGGAATACTGTCAAGCTCTAATTTCAGTTCACCCAACAACCAATCCGCACCGCCACTTTTTGCCTCCAGAGCATCCTGCCCCAAGACCTCAACTACAGCAGAGTTGGGCAGTATGAGTGTGCTGTCTGCCAGATCGATGATGACACCATAAACATGGCTAGGAAGATTATCCGACATCAGTTCATGCCTCCTCTGCCATCACGTCACGCAGCTCAGAAATCAGCTGCTGCTCTTGGTAAGGCTTAATAAGATAACGATTAACCCCAATGGCTTCAGCGCGTTCTCTGTGCTTATCACCACTGCGTGAGGTAATCATAATGATAGGTAATTTCGCTAAACGATCGTTGTTGCGGATAAAGCTTGCCACCTCAAAGCCATCGACTTTGGGCATCTCGATATCCAGCAAGACCGCGTCAGGCATCTCCGTCTGCAACAGAGCTATTCCATCCATACCGTCTTTTGCAGTCGCGACTCGATAGCCATTGCGACTAAGTAATCGCTCAGCAACACGACGCATAGTGATGGAGTCGTCGATCACCATCACTAGCGGATCTTGTCGTTTGCTTGTTTCTAGCGCCGCTTGGGCATCAGCCGCTTGCAGACTCTTGAACAGACGATCCTGAACCAAAGCGACAACATCAAGAATCAAAACCACCCGCCCATCAGACTGAATGGTGGCACCCGTGACACCAACCACGGTACTCACCTGCGGCCCCGCGGTTTTGGTCACCAATTCACGGCTACCCAACAGATGGTCGACGGCGACAGCAACTCGGCGATCAGAGATCCCCATGCCTTCCCCGGTATGTACCAAAATCACCGAGACGTAATCACGGTCTTCCGGCAATCCGCCTTCTAGCCCTAACAAGTGGCCGAGGTAACGTACGCGGTAATCATGCTCACCATATTGGAAGCGGTGATCTTCATCCATGTAGCCAGCCAACTCGCTGACCGGAATACGCGCGATGCCTTCGATGGTGGACAAAGGTGCGGCATAGACTTCGTCAGCCACCTGCACCAGCAAGGCCTGTGAAATGGCCAAGGACAGAGGCAAACGAATCAGAAAACGAGTGCCTTTGCCGCGCTGCGAATCCAATTCCAGGGTGCCACCCAACTGCTTGATTTCGGACGACACCACATCCATGCCAACACCACGCCCAGCATCCTGAGTAAGGGTTTGCGCGGTGGAGAAACCTGGCTGGAAAATGAACTGTGCCAACTCAGCATCACCGAGCTCAGCATCGCTACCCATCATGCCTCGTTCGATCGCTTTTTCTCTAATACGCTGGAAATCCAAGCCGCGACCATCGTCACGGATTTCTATTGCCAGCTTGGAGCCATCGCGTTTCAAATTAATGCTGATCGACCCGGACGCGGGTTTGCCACTGGCCCTGCGACCGGCGCCGTCTTCGAGCCCGTGAATGACACAGTTACGCAGGACATGCTCAATAACCGGTGTCATTCGCTCAAGCACATTGCGATCCATCTCCGCTTCGATACCGTGCAAAGACAACTCTGCCTGCTTGCCATGCTCGCCTGCGGCTTGCCGGACCACGCGCTGCAAGCGCTGAATCTGACGTGAAAACGGTACCATCAGGGTGCTCATTAAGCCCTGCTGCACCGAAGTATTCACCCGCCCTTGTTGTAACAACAAAGTGTCAGTTTCGCTGACTACATCAGTCATCGTTGCATGCAAACTGGATAAGTCAGTGACCGACTCAGTTAGCGCACGTGTTAGCTCCTGCATACGCGAGTACCGATCCATTTCTAGAGGATCAAACTCCTCTTGATAGCGATCGCTTGCCTCGTCTTCAGACTGCATCCCATGAGTGCGTGCTTGCACCTGAGCGTCAGTTTCCGATTCCAGCATGCGCAGCTGATCGCGAATACGTGAAATGGTCTGTTCTATTTCTCGCAACTGAGCGGAGAAGGAATTGACCTGACGTTCCAAACGGGAACGGTAGATACTAATCTCGCCAGCCTCGTTGAGCATGGAATCCAAACGATCCACGCTCACGCGAGCGGTTTCTCTACGTATCGCTGCTAAGCGCTCATCGTGAGGCGCTTCCCATTGTAAATCGGCTGCCCATTTGCGTGCAGCGGGATATTTGATTTCCAGCGGGACCGGGGATATAGCAGGAGTGCTTTCCGCTTTCTCTACAGCGACATCGCTATGTTCTTGCGCCACCTCGGTAGCAACGTAAGGCTCGGGTTCTAGGGCCGTCGGCGCTGCACCACCAATACGATTGCGTGCTACTTGCAACTGTTGATGGAAGAAATCCGATGCCTGCTGTAACTGCCCTGGCCAATCGCTGTCGGCAATTTGCCCGTCGCGAGACAATGTTTCCAAATCCGATTCAAGATTGTGAGCGGCATCGCCAAGGGCCGACAGGCCGGACATCCGCGCGCCACCTTTCAAGGTATGCAATACACGAAGTAACTCAGGAACACTTTGCTCTGAATTCTCAGCAAATTGCTGGCACGCGCCATCAAAGGCTTCCATCAATTCCTGCCCTTCTGGCAAGAAGATCTCCACCATCTCCGGATCGAAATCCGAATCATCTGATTCGATTGTGGGCGCTGCCACAACTGTTGGGGCAACAACCGTAGGTTCTGATGGCTCTATAGCAACTGCGTCATCGGCCGATTCCACCGCTATGTCCAAACCACGATCCAAAGGCGTCATTGCGGCCGCGCTTTGCTCATTGCGCAAATCCTGCAGCAAATCCTCAACACCGTGTGGGCGCTGGCCTGCCTTCACCCCATCCAACAAGTGATGCAGACCGTCCAAAGCATTGTGCAAACGCCCAAAACTGCTCGCGTCCGCTTGCAAATCACCCTGCTCGATGCTCGCAAAACTGGACTCCATTTCATGCGCCACTGCACCCAAGCTGTTCAAGCCAGACATGCGAGCACCACCTTTAAAGGTGTGCAACTCACGCTGCAACTCACGCAATGGGCCGTGTTTTTCTGGCGCTGACTCCCAAGAAGTGAAATGCCCATCCATGGATTCGAGCAAGTCCTGTCCTTCGGCTAAGAACATCTCCAAAATTTCTGGATCGGGCGGCCAATCATCGTCATCTGAGGCCGCTTCCGATTGCAATTCGCTGATTGCAACAGCCGCTTCTTGTGTCGCCGCAGATTCATCCTGAAGCGTTAGTTCCGCAAGCTCTGTTGCAATTGGAGCAGGCAGCTCAGTAGCTTCGCCCTGCAACATGGCCAAAGCCAAGCTAGGATCGCCATCGCGGCCATCTCGGAAATCATCAAGCAAGGTGTAGGACTGTAAAATAGTCTGGCTAATGCGGCCAAACAACTCTTGACCGACATCCTTGCCTTGCCCATCCAATACGTCTTTCATCAAGGCATCTAATGCCTCGCCAACGCGCCCCAAGCCCATACCACCAGCAGTACGTGCACTGCCTTTAATAGTATGAAAAATTCTTTGCAGATTACGCTGTGCAGTGTCTCCGTCAGGCTGGGCGCCCCAATTCTGCAATTCTGTTTCCGCGCTCTCTAGCAACTCCATGGCTTCTTCAGCGAATACGCCAGCCAGTTCTAAATCGACCCCGTTATCGTCGACGTGCAGTTGGTTTTGTAAAGCTTGGATTTCTTGCCCTAAGCTCGCGTCATCTAAGCTCGCTTCGGGGTTGAGCAATTGCGACAAAGATGTATGTAAACGCTGAGCCAACTCGGTAGGCATCGCTTGTTCATTCAGACGCAAACCACGAGCCAAATGTTCAGCTGATGCCGCCAAGGCTGCCAATTGCTCTAGGCCCGCTGTCGCAGCGCCACCACGTAAGGTATGGAAATAGCGTTCTAAATCTTGATCAACTTCCAAACCATCGGCTTCCGCCGAATCGCAACGACTTTGCAAACTGGCCAACTGCTCCGCCGCATCATCACGGAAAATATTGAGGACGTCTTCGCTATCGTCTTGCTCGTTCTGAGAGCTTTGCAACTGCGCCGCTCTTTCAACAATCGGCGCGATCAATAGGGAGGCGTCATTGCCATCCGCAAACAATTGTATGACTTGTGGTAACTGCTCAACGGCGTCACTCACAATAGAGGAAATGTCCCCACTCAGGCTCATTGCACCGTCAATGCACTGATTCAATAAATCTTCAACAGCCCACGCAAATTCGCTTATGTCCCTCGCGCCCACCATGCGCCCACTCCCTTTCAGGGTGTGGAATGAACGACGCACCGTGGCGAGCACTTCAGCTTGCGATGGATCTTGCGACCATTGCGGCATGGCGCCGGACAACTCAGCCAACACTTCGCGTGATTCTTCTATGAAGATCTCACGGAACTCTGGATCAATTTGCAGATCCGGCGCAGCGGCGAGTTCTTCAGTTGGAGTGTCTTGGTCAGGCTGAACATGTTCCAGGCTATGTCGAAACGCCTGCATCATGCGCTGCACATCTTCCAGCAGCCTTGCAGTACGCGGCTGCCGATCTTTCAGCGCTTCTAAATAGTACTCAAGCCCTGCAACCACATCCGCGATGCGATCTGCCACTTCTACACTTCGGCGTGCGCTGGCCATGCGCTCTGGCACCAGCAGTTCACGCACTTGCACGAAAGTAGCAACAATATGATCTTGGCCCAAAACATCGAAGCCAGAGCCCATTTCTTTCAACAGAGCACGCGCATTATTAAGGGAGCTGTCTTGACCGCGTGCCAAGTATTGGTCGATTTCGCCTTTTACCCGACTGATGTTAACCAAAGACTCACGCAGCAAGGCATGCACGCCTTCACGCAAGTCTTGATGCGCATCGCTTTTTACCAGGTCATCATTGACCGCAGGCATCAACTCAACTTCCAAGCCCTGCTCTATCCGAAGCAGCGCTTCAGCAATGCCCATCCAGGGTTGCTCACCACTGTCTGGCGGCAGTTGAGCCACTAAATCCGCTTGCGATTTTGCCGAGTCACTTAAGGCATCCAAACCTACAACCTGCAAGGTTGCAGAAACAGATTCCAAACGGCTGACCAAACTGTCGACGACATCCGCCAGTGTGTCCGAACGCAAAGCCAGATCAATCGCATCTTTGACGTCGTGCAGATTGTGGCGAATTTCTCGGGTCACCGTCTGTAGGGAATCTATATTGGGCTTCGCTAAACGCCCGCGTAAACTCTTGAGGTGAGCGTAGGTTACGTCGCTACCACCCAAGGCATATTCCTGACGAACCTCTAAAATTCCAGTACTGCTGGACTCGGTTAAGGTGCCCAGGTGCATACACTGAGCACCTAATCGACCGGCGGCTTTCGCAACCGATTTTTCACCATTAATAGACAACGCTTTTACGCATTGCCCGGCTTTTGCAACCAGCTTTTGCACATCGGGATTGATCAGTTCTGGCTCACGCGCCAAAACCTCACACATCAAACTGACACCGCGCCAACACTGATACACGCGCGAATCAACGGCCACACTGGCTAACTGAGCACTCGCCTTACCTAAGACCTGTAACGCTTTTCCGCGTTTCACATCGCGGATGACACCCAGCACCGCTTTTTGCATGACTGGGGCGTTCTTGCCAGCCAAAGCGCGGGACATGCCTGGCTTGCGCCTTTGCACATCCGCTGGTGGAAAGACTTCAAACCCACGTTCTTCGAGAAACCGGCTAAACAACACCGCACGCGATTGCACCGGCGCCCCACGGGCCACTCTCAAATCATTGATATTGGGTGCAAACACCAAAGGATGATCGGTTTCACCGTGAGCTAATAACTCTATGTAGTCAGATACTTGTAGCGTCGCTGCCACCAGGGCTGCAAAATTAGCCTCCCCCTGATCTGGCGGTGTTTGTATGGCGTGAAGTACCGTTTCCAACATCTCGGTCGCCAGCAAATGAACGCTATAGCACTGTATGACCGCGGCAATATTGGAAATTTCTTTTAATTCAGCAGCACATTTACGCAATGGCTCGTGCTCTGCCGGCCCGTCCTCCAAATACGTTTCTATGTAGCCACGTGCGCGTTGTAAGGCTTGGGACACATCGCCCTGCACCCAAAACAGGCCGCGATTGACATCACTTTGAGGCATTTGTAGTTCCATAGCTGCCTCCTATGCGCTGGCGTTTTGAAAGATGTCGGCCAGGGCCAACTTCATAAAACTGAACACCAGATAGGGCTGTTGTTCGCGCACAAAACTACCCAGCAGAAACTCTTGCCAGTGACTTGCCTCTTTACTTGCCAAATCATGCCGTTGCTCGGCACTGGCGAATCGGCGGTAGCCGGTCACACCATCGACCAAAAAACCAGCGGGAATCTCATCAGAGTTCACGACCATGAAGCGACTGCCACGCTGGATCGTACTGGGCTCGCCATCCAAAAGCAGACGCAAATCAATCAATGGCAACAAACTGCCGCGCGCATTTGCGACGCCCAATAGCCAGGGCTTTGCGTTGGGCACACGCGAAAACAAGGGTGGAGTAATCACTTCTCGCACCTCTGCTTGGGGTGCCAAATATTGTTTATCACCGAAGCGAAAGTTCAGTCCAACCCAAGCATCATCACCCAGATTGCTGCCACCTAAATCTGAAATACGCGCTTGTAGGCGGCGATCCATTTCAGCCAATAGTCGAAACGGCTGTTCGCGCAGCCCTGCAAGATCGGTCTCGTCCAAGCCAACCATGGCTTAAGTCCTAGCCGATGGCTTGTGTGATTCGACTGCAGCTATCAGTTCATCACGGGTAAATGGCTTGGTGAGATAGTGATCCGAACCGACAATACGCCCACGCGCTCGATCGAACAGGCCATCTTTAGAAGACAACATGATCACTGGGGTCTTAGAAAACCGCGGATTGCCCTTAATCAACGCGCAGGTTTGGTAACCGTCCAAACGCGGCATCATGATATCGACAAAAATAAGATCTGGTTTTAGCTGCGCGATTTTAGCTAAGGCCTCAAAGCCATCGGTAGCTGCAGACACCTCACAACCAGCTCGAGACAATAAACTTTCTGCTGTCTTACGTATGGTTTTGGAATCGTCCACCACCATCACTTTCACGCCGGTCAAACCTTCCATCTGACTGTCTGCCACCGCAGCCTCCCTATTGAAATTCCCCGTCTGCACTCATGCCCTCCATGAATGCCAACTCACCTAGTCCGCTGTTTTAGCACAGCTCAGCAGCCTCTGTCGCCGTAGCTGCGAATCTAGCCGTTAGAATGTGAGCCATTTTGACAACATCGCCCTTGGAAAACTGGACGCCGAACATGAACGCCGCACTGACACCACCCAAGTACCAACTGGCTATCGTTATGGATTCGATATCCCACATTAAACCGGCCAAAGACACCAGCTTAGCGATGCTGCTCGAAGCTCAAGCGCGTGGCTATCAGCTGCACTACTTAGAAATGGATTCTCTCTATCTCACTGGGGGTAGTGCGCGTGCCCACGCTCAGGATTTGACGGTGAGCGATAGCCCAACTCAGTGGTACGCGCTGGGCGAAAAGCGTGACATCAATCTCGCCGAGATGGATTTCATACTGATGCGCAAAGATCCGCCAGTCGATTCAGAATTTATTTACGCAACTCAAATACTGGAAGTGGCGGAACGCGCAGGCGCAAGCGTATTGAATAGGCCGCAATCATTACGCGATTTCAACGAAAAGCTCGCTCTGGCACGCTATGCCGAGTTTACCGCGCCGACTTTAGTCAGTGCGCAAATGACTCAACTGCGACAATTTGTAGCCGAACACAAAGACGCCATCATCAAACCCTTAGACGGCATGGGCGGCGCTTCTATATTCCGCTTAAAGCAAGGTGACCCCAACATCAGCGTGGTGCTTGAAACGCTAACTGGACATGGTCAGCGCTACGCGATGATTCAACAATACTTGCCACAAATCGTGGACGGCGATAAACGCATTTTGGTCATTGATGGCCAGCCTTGGCCCTACGCTCTGGCCCGCATTCCTTCGCAAGGGGAATCCCGCGGCAATTTGGCTGCTGGTGGTCGCGGTGTAGGGCAGCCGCTGACTGCGCGTGATCGTGAAATTGCCGAAGCGATCGGCCCCGACCTGCGCGAGCGTGGCTTACTGTTCGTCGGCTTAGACGTCATCGGTGATTATCTCACCGAAGTGAATGTCACCAGCCCGACCTGTGT
The DNA here is from genome assembly GCA_051252075.1 of Oceanococcus sp. GTDB lineage: Bacteria > Pseudomonadota > Gammaproteobacteria > Nevskiales > Oceanococcaceae > Oceanococcus. The sequence goes on from JBPOFU010000033.1 coordinate 28,737, forward strand.
GCGTGAGCTCGACGCTCAGTTCGACAGTAATATCTGTGCCCAGTTGTTTGACGCTTTGGAAAGACGCCGAGCATGAAGCAGTTTGTCATTGGTGGCGCGCTATGCCTTTTGCTGGCCTGGGGCGTATTACGCGAACAGCCAGCAGCAGTAGACACACCGTCAATACAATTTTTTGCGATGGGCACGCTGGTGCAAATCAGTAGCGTGCAGCCTTTGCCCAGCGAGCTAGTCCGCGAATTACAAAACAGCCTCGAAGCTCTGGAGCAACGTTGGTCGGTACGTGGCGATGGCGAGCTCGCACAGTTGAACCTTGCATTGCAAAGTAACCGTGAAATCGCATTGCCCCCCGTTCTGAAAGAGGGCATTAGCGCAGCCCGCAAAGCATGCCTAGACAGTGGTGGCCTGTTTGAACCCGGAGTCGGGCTCTGGGTCAAGCTGTGGGGGTTTGAAGATGAAAGTGAGTTTCGCCAGCAACCGCCACCCACGGCAGCAATAGAGTCTGCCCAGCAACAGCGCCTGTGTGACGCCCTCATCGATGAAAAACTCCGTTTTTCACAAGCCGGTGGCAAGCTGAATTTCGGTGCATCCGCAAAAGGACGCGCGGTGGACATACTCGCCCAGCAACTCATAGATAACGGCATCAGCGCGTTTATAGTGAATGCAGGCGGCGATCTCAAAGCCATGGGACAAAAGCCGCAACGTCCTTGGCGCATTGGCATCCGTCACCCACGCCCGGAGGCAAACAATAGCTTGCTCGCTCAACTGGATGTCAGCTCCGGAGAAGCGGTGTTTTCATCCGGTGACTACGAGCGTTTTTTCCTGCATCAAGGTCAGCGCTATCACCACATTCTCGATCCACGCACCGGCTACCCCGCCAACGCAGCGCAATCGTCCACAGTGATTCATAGCAATGCCGAATGGGCGGATGCCGCATCGACAGCTTTATTTGTTGCTGGCCCAGAATTGGCTGACAGTACAATGCAAAACATGGGCATCTCATTGTGGTTATTAGTCGACGCAAAAGGACAAGTCCACGCCAGCGATGCCATGCGCGCGCGCTTGGATGAATTACAGCAGTGACGGTCGCGGATAAAGTCTTAGTCGTGCTGATACTGGTCGCTATTGGTGCCTTGTTTCGCTATCAGTGGACACCGCCACGTCAAGCGCACAGCGTGACCATAACCGCCCCGCACATGCAGCAGAGTTTCTCATTGCAACACGACCAGCATCTACACATTAGCGGCGCTAAAGGCGACAGTGAATTGGAAATCAGCGATGGAGCCGTTCGCTTTTTATCTTCACCGTGTCGCCACAAAATTTGTGTGCGATCAGGCTGGCATCAAAGAGCGGGCGCAGTAGCCGCCTGCGTGCCCAATCGTATTAGCG
>JBPOFU010000034.1:0-28792 GCA_051252075.1 Oceanococcus sp.
CGCTCAACCACACGACCGTTTTTCAGATTGCGTACTTTGACGCGACTAAATGCTTGGCCTTTGCCGGGTTTTACAAATTCATTTTCGACAATCGTATAAGGGTCGCCGTCGAGCATGATTTTGAGCCCGCCCTTGAATTGATTGGTGGAATAGCTGCTCATGGACACTTCACTGAATAACAAACCACCAATGATAACGTATGCCTAAGCCCGCAATCGAGCTACACAGCGTCCAATCGGACTGGCAGTCCTGCCTGCGAGCCGCCTATCGCGATCCACTGCAATTGCTGCATGATCTCAATATTGATCCCAAACAAATCGATTGGATGGATGCCAAAGGTTTTGGCATGTTGGTTCCGCGCGGTTTTGCGGCACGCATGCAGCAGGGAAACCCGCAGGATCCGCTGCTCCTACAGGTCTTACCACGACGGCGTGAATTACATGCTGCTGAAGGATATTCAGCTGATCCGGTGGAGGAATCACAATTCCATCAAACCCCAGGCCTCATCCACAAATATCACGGCCGTGCGCTGATAATCGCCACTGCGGCCTGCGGCGTGCACTGCCGCTATTGTTTTCGCCGTGAATTTGATTACCGCGATGCCCGTGAAGGCAGCGATGGCTGGCAAAGCGCGGTACTAGCATTAGCCACGCAGACTGATGTGCATGAAGTCATCTTATCGGGCGGCGACCCTCTGAGCTTGTCTGACGACAAATTTGCGCGCTTATTGCAGGAATTAGAGGCTATCCCGCACATTCAACGACTGCGTGTACACAGCCGACAACCGGTCGTTTTGCCGCAACGCATCACCCCGCAATTGCTAAACATGCTGCAAAAAAGTCGGCTCAACTGCGTCATGGTGATACACAGCAACCATGCACAGGAAATTGATGATCAGGTCAGCAATGCCTGCCAAGCCTTGAAAGAAAACGCTGTCACCCTCTTTAATCAATCCGTGTTGCTGGCCGGCGTGAACGATTCCGCGGAGGCGCTAGCGGATTTAAGCGAAGCCCTTTTCCTAGCAGGCGTATTGCCGTATTACTTGCATCAGCTGGATCCAGTCATAGGTGCAGCACATTTTCAGCTTACAGACCACGCGGCACGTGGCATTATGCGTGATCTCAATGGCCGCTTACCCGGCTACTTAGTGCCCAAGCTAGTGCGCGAAATTCCAGGTCGAACTGGAAAGATCCCCATTAGCTGGGGCGAGGAATAAATCCGCGAAGCGGGGGACAATTACAAACTGATGCGGCAACGAATCAAAATGAACGGCGAGATGTTAGTGCTCGCCCACACACCAAATGATGCCAAGCAGATAGAAGCGCACTTGCGTGGAGCAGGGCACAATGTGCATGTTCTGGTTGCGCCGGGTTTGGATAGCTTCTCAGACATGATCGCGAAGTCCGACATCTGTGTGGCCATTTATGATGCGGAATTCACCGAAGGAAAACTGATACAGGCCATAGAGGCCGTGCACCGCAGCAAGCCCAATACACCGGTATTGCAGTTGAGCGGGCATCCGGACCCACGCAGCACCACCGAAGCTATGCGCTTAGGCGTTCGCGGCGTTATTAGCCTGAGTAACTTGCCGCACCTCGACATGCAGTTGCAGCAAGAATATGAAACTTGGTCATTGCATCAAGAACTGCAGGCTATACGCAACAAAATTGCAGATCTAGAAACTGTACGTACGCATGATCTGGGTAGCACCAGTGCTCCAGGACTGCGTATACAGGAAGGCATCGTGGTTCATGCCAATCAGGCTCTTGCACAGGCACTGAATATTGCCGACCCTGAAGATCTCATTGGTTATCCGCTGATGGATTTAGTGGCGAGTGCTGATCAAACCACGGTCAAGAACGCAGTCAAAAAGGCTCTCAAAGGTCGCGCCGGCAGCGAAGAAGACGTCAGCTTTACCTTGCAAAGCGAATCGGGTGCCAGCCAACATGTCGAGGCTCGCTTCATACAAATCGAACATGATGGCGACCCTGCACTGGAAATTCGCGCCAAAGAAGCCGTTGCGACTAGCTCTGGTGATACCGGATTGGATCGCCAAGCGCTCATTACGGCGATTCATCAACAAGCCAAAACCAAGGCTGACAACGCAGTACAAACTCTCATATTTGTCAGCATCGACGATTTTTCGGATATCGAAAAACGCGCCGGATACGCGGGTGCAGAAGAGGTCACAGCGCAAACCATTAGCCTACTGCGAGAAAACATCTCCGCAAGCGACAATTTGTTTCGCTTCTCCCTATCGGAAATCATTATTCTCGGTCAACGGGAAACGCTGCTTGCAACCCAAGAAGAGTTGGAACATATGCAACGCTCCTTGGCGCGGCATATCTTTAATGCAGGCGACAAAGAGGTTTCATGCACGGTCAGCGTGGTGGTTTACCCATTGTCCAAAGATCCAGAAGACCCTCAGCAACTGCTCAGCAAGATCCATGATGAGTCCTTGGATTTACAAGCAGCCGGTGGCAATGTCCTACGTATTACTGGCGACACCGCCGAAGAATTAAATCGCCAAGCTGAACAAATGCAATGGGTCAGTAAGGTAGAAGCTGCCCTCAAAGAGAATCGCTTTGATTTGGCGTTTCAAAACATCGCCAGCCTGGCCGGTGAAGAGCGCCAGTTCTCCGACATTTTGCTGCGCATGATCGACGAAACTGGCCAAGAGGTATTGGCCAGGCACTTTATGCCGCCCGCTGAGCAACATGGCTTACTGCCACAAATCGATCGCTGGGTTTTTGAGCGTGCTGGCCAAGTCATCGAAGAAGAGCTTAAACAAAGCCATGATCCTTGTTTCTTTGTCCGCGTGGCAGAAAGCACCCTCAGCCAATCCGATCAGTTCATCACTTGGCTACAAGACTTTGCTGGCAAGCACGAGGCGATTAAGGGGCACATGGTCATCGTGATTCGGGAAGCGCATTTGCAAGATCACTTGAAACGAGCACAAGCCTTAGTCAATGCAGCCAAAGCACTCGGCTTAGAAACGGCTCTGGATCATTTCGGCGCCAATCGCATGTCTCATGAATTGCTTGGGCGCTTGCAAGTGAACTACGTCAAACTGCATGCCGATTTCACCCAATCCATTGGCAAAACGGGCGCGGAAATGCAGGCTCTAGAAGCCATCATGGAACACGCGAAACAGCACAAAGTAAAAACCATTGCAGAACGTGTTCAAGATGCCAATGGCATGGCGCGCCTATGGCAATTGGGCGTGAATTACATCATGGGCAGCCACGTACACGAGCCCGAACGTGAACTCAAAAGCACACGCTTCGAACTGGTTTAACATCAAAAGCATAGGCGCAATGCATCGCGCCTATGTTTAAAGCTCTTTTAAGGTTTCGCCTTAGGCGGCAACGGCACAATTGCGGACACGCGTCGCATGTAATCGGCGTAGTCCGGTCGACGTTGTAAGCTGCGCTGATCCAAGAACGGCACGCTGACGAAAACGAACATCACGATCATGGATAGTGCACCTAGGCCTATCCACCACCATTGATCGATGGCAACGGCCAAGCCAAATATCGCCAAGCCAACCCAAAAACCAATTTCACCAAAATAGTTCGGGTGGCGGGACCAGCCCCATAGCCCCCTTTCCATCAGCTGGCCTGGCTTGCGGCCGACGATAAAGCGGTGCAATTGGATATCCGCTAGCATCTCGATCAGGATCGCGCCGCCGGTCACCACAATGGCCACAAGGTCCAATAAGCCCAAAGGCTGCTGAGGATGCTGCAACACCACCAACATGGGTAAACAGCCGAGGAAAACTTGCACCGTGGGGAACAGGTGTATGCCTAAAAAATCAGCAGGCATAGCAAAAATTCCTGCTCGTTCTCTGACCAGAGGATAACGCCAATCTTCGTGGTGCAGTCCAGGCCAAAAAGTAGCCCAATTGGCGGTCAGGCGAACACCCCACATCCACACCAAAAGCAACATCATCCATGTGCGCGGATTGCTTAAGGATTCCGGGAAACAACCCATCCAATAAATCATCAGCAATGGAGGAATGACACTCCAATACGGATCATAAAAACTGGAGTTTTTATAACGCAGACTAAAAGCGAAAATAACTACGGTGGCGACGACATCAGCCAACAGTGCGGCCCACATCTCTGGCCACAGCCACGACTGCAAGAAACCTGTGACATGAACAGCCCACAAGGTAACGATCGCTGCAGCGATGCACACGACATACGCCCACAATACCGGCGTGAAATCTTTCCGAGTCGCCATCAAAGCCTCGTCACTGTATACATCGCTATGCGGTTCAAGCAGCGTCTGCCATCGCTTTGCTTGCACCGTTACTGTTCGCCATGTCTTCCACCGCCAGATAGGCGAAGGCCATGGCTGGTCCAAGAGTTGAGCCCGGTCCTGCGTAGGTTTTACCCATGACGGCCGCTGAACAGTTGCCTACGGCGTACAGTCCGGCAATGGCCTCACCATCTTCACGCAAAACCCGAGCAGCTTCATCCGCATCCAAGCCGCCTTTGGTTCCGAGTTCTCCTGGACGCACTTTAAGTGCGTAATACGGCCCTTTTTCCAAGGGGCCCATACACGGATTGGGCTTACTGCTTTTATCGCCGTAGTACAGGTCAAAGACATTTTCGCCTTTGCCAAAATCTTCGTCCTTTCCGGCACGCGCCATGCCGTTAAATCGCTCAACCGATGCATTCAAACTTGCCGCGTCAATACCAATTTTATCGGCCAACTGCGCCAGCGAAGCGGCCTTGTAATAAACCTCACCTTCCCAATCTTTCGGCAGAGCGGCATCGGGCTGCATCTGCGCCGGCATTATCGGCCCTAGCGGGTATTTTTTACGATACTGCGCATCACAGATAAACCAGCATGGCACGGTGCTGCCAGTCTTTTCATTATCACGGTATATGGAATAAATAACTTCGGTATAAGGTCCCGCTTCGTTTACGAAACGCTGGCCCAAACCATTCACCATAATGGCATGAGGAAACGCCCGCTCAACGAACAACCCGGTTGCCCACTGCGCTCCCGGCACCGTGACTGAGGGCGTGCCCCAGGTGAGGCCCATGAAGCGCGTTGCTGCGCCCTGCCGCTGACCTGCCTCTATGCCTTCGCCGATATTAATACCAGGCGCTACCGACCATTCTGTGCTGGTTGGTGCAGGCAAATACTTTTCACGCATGGTTTGGTTGGACTCAAAACCACCACAGGCCAACACCACACCTTTTTTGGCTTGAATACGAACCTCTTGGCCATTTTGCATAGCAATAAGCCCAGCCACACGGCCATTCTCTTCCAGCAGATCCTTCAGCCCGGTATTGCGCCACAGGGGAATATCGTTTTGCATCATGGCATAACGCAATGCGGCCACCATGCCCTGCCCCAGCACTTGCCGACGATCACGTTTTTCCTTTTTACGCCAGGAAATATCAGTCCAATAGCGCCACAAAAAACCCATGAGCAGCGCTATCCAGCCCTTGCCTCGGCACAGCAAGGTGTGTGCGTCGACTTGGTTCATCGCGATACGACTCATCAACAAAGTACCCGGATAAGGAGCACGCTGATGGGCAAACTCATCACCGAGTTTGGCGGCGTCAAAATCTGCAGGTTCCATGGTGCGATAACCCGGTTTACCTCCCGGCTTATGCGGAAAATAATCGGGATAGATGGGAATCGAATTGTACTTCACGCCAAAACGCTCAGCCATAAAGCTGACCATTTCCCTGCTGCGACGAATGTAGGCGTCCAGACGTTTGGGCTCAACCTCACCCTCGGTCAGGTGGTCTAAATAGGTTTTCGCCTCTTCATATGAATCCGAGCAACCCAAGGCTTCCATTTGGTCATTGTTGGGTATCCAAATCCCGCCACCAGATACCGCACTTGTTCCGCCGTACTTATCCGATTTTTCAATAACCAGCGCCGAAAGGCCTTTGGCTTTGGCACACAGGGCTGCGGTCATACCGCCGGCACCTGACCCAACAACCACAACGTCGTAACTGTGATCCCACTTTCCGCTCATTTCTTCATCCTATGGCCCCGAGGGCACTGGATAGAGCTACATTCGCTCGCAAACTTGACCGCATAGAAGTCGGGTATGCCAATCTGCACACCCCTGTTTTTCGAGCACTTTAATTATCTAATCCCGCTAGGAAATCTAGATAAAGAAGTCCGAGTTTTCAGTACCCAAACTCACCGAACCGTAGTTCTTACCGAACTGATCTGGGTTGTTTGCGTAGTGCGCTCTAGCAGCATAAATGTCCATCATTTTTTGATTCAAAGCGAAATCACTGAAAATGCCGCGACCACCGCAAGCCGAGAAAATTTGATAGGCATGTTTTGCACTGCGCTCGACCACTTGCGAAGCCTGATAACGATAATGCAAGCGCTGCTTGATATCGTCTAAAGGCTCACCTGCAGCGATCTTGTCTTGCAGCACTTCAAAGTTGCGTTGTAAAACCAGTTTCATTTCATCGATGGCGACGGCACTGTCAGCCACGGCGAACTGTGCGGGGCCCTGTTCTGCTGTTTTGCTCCCCATATTGCCAACTTGCACTTTGCCAAAATCAACAAACAAATCCAGCATGCCTTGCAAAGCACCAATGGCGGCTGATGACACAGCACGCACAAAGATTTGCCCAAACGGCAGCTTGTACAAGTTCGAGGTGAAAGTGTCTCGCCCTGGATTGGTTCCCATAAAGCCGTCCGAGGCTTTGTGGGTGCGGTATTCAGGAACAAAGACGTCGTTAACCACGACATCTTTTGAGCCTGTACCTTTCAAACCAATCACATGCCAAGTATCAACAATCTCGTAATCGGATTTCGGCAACAAGAACGTGCGGTATTCCGGTGGCTGCCCTTCTGTAAAGATGAGACCGCCAAGAAAAACCCAATCACCATGATCAATACCACTGGAAAACGACCAGCGCCCGCTAAACTTGAAACCACCCTCAACCGGCGTCACCTGCCCTTTTGGCATGTACGTTGAAGCAATGCGCACGTCGTTATTACCATCTGGCCACACATCGGCTGCCGCACGCGGGTCGAACAAAGCAATTTGCCAGTTGTGCACGCCAATCACACCGTAAATCCAAGCCGTGGACATGCAGCCCTCAGCCAGAGTCATGCAGATCTGATAGAACACGTTCGGATCCATCTCATAACCGCCATACAGCTTCGGTTGTAAGACGCGAAAGAAACCTGCGTCTTGCATCTCCTGAACTGTTTCATCCGGAATGCGTCGCAATTCGTTAGCTTTGGTCGCACGTTCAGCCAAAACCGGCACCATGTCTCGGGCGCGTTGAATCAGGATTTCGGGGGTTACATCGGTCACAGCAGACTCCTTGTTCATACCGATTAGATCGGGTCGACCTAATGAATAAGGAAGTTTTCTCAAACTCGCTGTTTAAGGGCTTCGTCCAAAATGACTAGCGGGCTCTAATAAAACCGGCCAACTGTGAGCCAAGCATCTGGTTTCATAGAAATTCTGTGGTTTATTCAGGAGGGCTGATTGCGAAGCCAGCAAGCTCCTCGTACCAGTCATCCAGCGATAACTGCGCGCCCAAAGTTTGCATGGCCAGCGCGCTAATGGCATTCATGGTCGCATCTTGTTTGCTCGCGGCATGAACGCGTGACTTAAAAGCCTGATTCACCAGCATCAGTTCATCAAACACCGCATTCAGCCCATTCAAACTCCAATCGGCGGGGCTGCCTTGTTGCTGCTGGACTAACTGCGACAAAAAATAGGAGCCTACGAAACGAAACAAGGTTTCTTCCATGCTCTGAAACGGCAAATGGGTCCGTGCCATGCCGCGTAAGCGACCCAAAATTGGACATGCGCTGGTCGACATAATCAAACCAATCAGCGGACTCAAGGCATCCTGCGCGTCACAATCTTTGATTACATAGCGGTCATTAGCCGCAACCGTCACCAGCACACGATCATGAGAGATGATTTCATTGAATGAATCCACCACATCTTCCAAATCCACTGCCGTGGGACAAAACTCCACTTCACTGGATTGCAACGGGCAGTTGCTGCACTGATTTCTATCCAAACGCGTCCATTCCCCACGCCCTGAACGGGGTTTAGGAAGCGCATCAAGATCAATTTCAAATTCGGGCAGGTCCTGCTGTTCATGAGCAAAGCGGTAGCTTATTTTCACCGTGTCCCCCAACGTGGTGTTTTAGCCCTGCAGTTTAATGTGTTCCGCTCAGCTTTTCTCAGACTGCCATTGATAGTCTTCGGGCACGTCTGGATTGGGTGTTTCACCCGCTTGCTGAGGCTTGGTGTTCAGAGTGAATATGTAGCTCAGCACCTCTGCAACGGCCAAATACAGCCCTGCAGGGATTTCCGCCCCCACGTCCACGTGGCGGTACAAAGCACGGGCCAATGGCGCTATACGCAGCTGGGGCACGCGGTTTTCTTTAGCCAAATCACGAATAACTTCAGCCATGTGATTAGCTCCTTTGGCCACCACTTTCGGAGCAGCGGAACCATCAGGGTCGTAATACAAGGCCACTGAAAAATGGCTGGGGTTGTTGATCACGACATTGGCTGTTTGCATGTCCTGCGCCATACGTTTGCGCCCAGCTTCTTGCTGCATTTGACGCATTTGCTGCTTGACCTCAGGGCGCCCCTCGCTCTCCTTCATTTCGTCTTTTACTTCTTGCAAGCTCATGCGCTGTTTTTTGCGATGGCTGAAGTATTGGAAAGGGGCGTCAATCGCCGCGATCGCGGCAAGACCAATGCACAAGGCCGCCACAGTAGAGAAGCACAGCCCTAAGCCTTCGATAATCCCGACGGACAACTCTTTTGTCGCCAAGGCAAAAACCTTGTCTCGCCACGTCCACAGCACCACAACAGCCATGCCGCCAAGCAGGAAAAACTTGGCGAGTGCCTTAACCAATTCCATCAAGGCTTGTGAAGAAAAAATGCGCTTCAAGCCCGACAATGGATTCATGCGCTTAAATTGAGGCTGCAAGGCCTCCGTGGAAAAATTCCAGCCGCCAAGCAATACCGGCGCGGCAAAAGCGAAAACGATACCGGCCGCCAAGAATGGGATAAGCCACTGCAAACCCAACACCAGCGCTTCAGAAAACGCCAAAGTCGTGGCCGCTGGGTTCATCACTTGAGCCCGCTCCAAACTCAGGCCGTGACGTAAAAACAGCAGAGCCTTTTCACCAAACCACGTTCCAAATACCGCAATTACGAGAACTGAGCCCGCGGTAATGGCCAGAGTCCCTAGCTCTCTGGAACGGGGAACCTCACCTTTTTTGCGCGACTCTCGTAGTCGCTTGGGCGTCGGTTCCTGGGTCTTTTCAGCGGCTGTTTCAGACATACGTCATCGACAAGCGAACAAAGGCTTCATTGAGCGCAGAGGTAAACAAGGACTGCATCGTTGGCAGAGTCAGCAGCACCATCACCAGGCCCAACAGCAAGGAGGCTGGAAAACCGATGGCAAACAAATTCAGTGCCGGTGCCGCTCGGCTGATAACGCCAAAAGACAGATTGAGCAGTAGCAAGGCAATAATCGCAGGCAGGGCAATTTGCACTGCGCCGATGAAGAGCACTGAAGCCCACAAAACCGGCGCCAACACTTGAGCGGACTCCAGCATCAGTTGGCCGGGTGGCTGATGGATCAAACTCATAGCCAACCACTGCACAATTTGCAAATGACCACCGCCGGCCAAGAACAACAAAATCGCGAGTATCGAAAAATACTGGCCCAGCACTGGCGCTGAGCTGCCGTTGAGCGGGTCTGTCATTTGGGCGAAACCCAGCCCCATACCGAGGCCAATGATTTCTGCCGACAGCCGTACCATTTCGAAAATCAGCGCCAAGGAAAAGGCCATCAAAAGTCCTAGCGCCAATTCCTGAACAATGGCCAAGAACCAGCGAGCCGACCACAAATCAGGCAGATTCAGCTCTGGCATGAGTGGCGCGACAACCAGAGTGCACGCCCAGGCCAAAACCAGGCGCATCCGCCCACTGAGTACTCCGCTGCCAAATATTGGCAATGCCATCCACAGAGCACCAACGCGTAAAAACGCCCACAGATAAGGGGTGGTGGCCAGCGCAATGTCATCCATCGCGAACATTGCGTCAGCCAATTATCGTGGGCATGTCAAGAATAAGCTGGCGAGTAAAGTCCATCAAGATGCGTAACATCCACGGTCCGGCTATCAAAAAAGCCAAACCCATCGCCAACAATTTCGGAATAAAGGACAGGGTCATTTCCTGAATTTGAGTCGCGGCCTGAAACAAACCAACTATCAAACCCACCGTAAGCGCGGTCAGCAACAAGGGCGCGGACAGCATCAAGGTCAACTTGAGTGCCTGCTGGCCTAGCGTCATGACCGAATCAGGCGTCATATCCCAAAGCTCGTTGCGAGTGACCCTACGACCAAAGTCCAGCCATCCACCATCACGAACAACATGATTTTGAATGGTAGTGAAATCAACATGGGGGACAACATCATCATCCCCATAGACATAAGTACAGACGAGATCACCAAGTCGATAACCACAAATGGGATAAACAATAGAAATCCAATTTGAAATGCTGTGGTGAGTTCACTGGTTACAAAGGCGGGAACCAGCACCCTCATTGGCACTTCTGCAGCATCGTCATAGGCTGCCTCACCCCCGTCCATCTCGGCAAAGCTGATAAGACTGGACTCACGTGTCTGCATGAGCATGAATTCGCGTAGCGGAATGCTGGCCGCTGTAAGTGCCGCGCTCATTTCCATTTGGTCATCAAGATAGGGCTTTACGCCTTCGGCATACATACGATCCAACACTGGCCCCATAACGAAAAATGACAACATCAAGCCCAAGCCCACCAATATTTGGTTGGATGGAGTTTGACCGGTACCTAAGGCGCTACGCAGTAATCCCAACACGATGATGATGCGAGGGAATGCGGTCATGCTCAGCAAAATGGCAGGCAGCATGGTGACCGCGGTCATGGCCGCTAACACTTGCAAGGACAAACTGTAGCTTTGGCCTCCTGATGCGGATGGCTCTACCGTTATCGCAGGCAGGCCAGCAGCCGATGCAACCAGAGGTGCGAATAACACGACAAAGGCCAAAAGCTTCATGCGTTTTCTTCCGATGCCATCAATTCAGCAAAATTATTACTCGCTATCGCTTGTTCATCGAGCACATGCAAGGTGTTGATACGACCAGGGGCCACACCCAAAACCAACACTTTATCGCCGGCTTTTACCAGCACCACACGCTCACGGGCGCCTACCGACAAACTCGCTTTGACCTGTAATAAATTGGAACGACCAGCACCGGCCATGGGCATGCGCTTTGCCAGCCAAGCACAAGCAAAAATAAGCAAGACCACCGCGGCCAAGCTGCATAGCATTTGCGCTGCCGCCATCATCTGCATTATTTCAGCTTACGAATACGTTCTGCAGGACTGACAACATCCAGCAAACGCACCCCAAATTTATCGTTGACTACGACCACTTCGCCATGGGCGATGAGGGTGCCGTTGACATACACATCCAGAGGTTCACCTGCGGTTCTATCCAATTCGACCACCGAACCTTGATTCAGCTGCAGTAAATTACGGATGGGCACTTTGGCATGCCCAACTTCCATGGACAGCGTGACCGGCACATCCAAAATTAAATCGAGATTGATCTCCGGCTCGCCTGCCGCATCACCCTCACCAAAAGCGGGCGGCGTATAGCCTTCTGCTGGATCAGCGGCTGCCAAGGTTTGCACCGCGCTGACAGCTTCCGCCGGTTGCGCGCCGCCTTGCTGGCTCTCCAAATCGGCTTGAGCCTGCATGGCCTCTATCTGCGCCCGTTCTTCTGGCGACATATCCTGCTCTAGCTGTTCGTTCATATCTGTCATGGGATATCCTTAAATAAGTGAAGGCTTTTCGCGCAGCATTAGTTCGTCTATGCGGACCGCGTTGTGGCCACCAGAAACACCAAATTCTCCGCGGTAGCTGGCCACGCCTTCCACTTCGATTTCGGTCTGACGGGGCACGCCAATAGGGATCACATCGCCCGCTTGTAGATCGAGAAGTTCTCGCAGAGTGACTTTTGGCCGTGACAGCACACCTGTCACCGACACTTCCGCAGCTTCAAGCTGACGCTTCATCGCGTTGCCCCAGCGCCCGTCATCGTCACCACGATCACTCTGCACGCCAGCGTTCAATTGCTCACGTATGGGCTCGATCATGGAATACGGCAAAGTGACATGGACATCGCCACCACCACCTTCCAGTTCGACATGAAAGCGACTTACAACCACAACTTCTGTAGGACTCACGATGGTTGCTAAATGCGGGTTGACCTCAGACTGCAAATATTCAAACTCAACTTTGAGTATCGGCGCCCACGCTTCGGCTAAATCTTGGAATGCTGCATTCAACAATAATTGCACAACACGCATTTCCGTAGGGGTAAATTCTCGCCCTTCGATTTTCGTGCGGTAGCGACCATCACCACCAAAAAAATTGTCAACGACAGAGAACACCAATTTCGGCTCAAACACGATTAAAGCGGTGCCACGTAGCGGCTTAACTCGCACGAGGTTCAAGTTGGTAGGCACGTACAGCTTGTGCATGTATTCGGAGAACTTCAGCGACTCAACACCAACTACAGACAGCTCTGGCGAACGTCGCAGCATGTTGAATAAACTAACTCTGAAATGGCGTGCGAAACGTTCGTTAATCATCTCCAGCGTCGGCAGACGCCCCCGCACTATGCGATCTTGAGAGGCCAGATCCAGAGACACCACCTCACCGGGCGCAGGCGGACTAGAATCTGTATCCACATCTCCGCTGTCGACGCCGTCTAGCAGTGCGTCAATTTCGTCCTGACTGAGGATTTCGGCCATGGCTATTGCATCACAAAACTAGAGAAATACACTTCTTCCACCTGCACGCCGTTCTCGCGCTTTGCAAGAATGGCGTTGATTGATTCGGTGGCTGCTTTTTGTACGGCTAGCTTTCCGTCTAAGGATTCAATCGCTGAAGGCTTTTGATTACCCAGCAGCAGCAAGATGTCATTGCGAATTGCAGGATTGTGCTTAACCACAGCATCAATGACCGTTTGATCACGTGCCATCAAATCCAGTTCGACTTGCAAAAAGCGGCCTCCGACCAAATTGGCTACAAAGGCAGGTCGCAATTCAAAATAGACTGTGGGCGCTGGCGTTGGTAAGGCCTCCGCAGCTTCCGCTGCTGCTTGCGGTGCCAGCACCAGAAAGTAATATCCAGCGCCGCCACCACCGCCGCTCATGAGCAGCAGCAAAAACACTAACATCGGCCACTTACGTTTTTTCTTGGGTGCTGCTGGTGCAGGTTCGGCACTCATGGCATTTCGTCTTGTGAATTTGCCTCTATCGAGCAATGCTCGTGCCACGTAATGAATTTACGCTAAGCGTATAAATCCAAAGCATTTTCAGACAAGGTGACCACACGCTCTGACGGATTATTGACGGACTCTTGCGTGGCATGCGAGCTGGCCGCTTCCTGCTTGTCGTTATTTTGACGCTCACCAGAATCACGCAAACTGATATCCAAGCTGGCCAGTTTTAAACCGGACTCGGCTAAGCGCTCACGCAGTTGGTTCAGTTGCTCGCTCACTGCCGCCCGTGCCTGCTCGTTATCCACGACAACGGACATATCGAGACGCTTACCATCCTGTTCTATGGTCATCTCCAAATTGCCCAGCTCAGCAGGATGCAAGGCGAGGCGAGCATCTCCTTGTTCGTGTCCACGTTGACGTATGACCGCTAAAGCATGCGCTGCTAGATCTTGCACAGCTACAGTTTGTAAGCTGCTAGCTGAGGATTGTGGCAAAGCCGTTTCCGGCGAGTCTAGCGATGCAATACTGCTAACCGCGATGGAAGACGACAACTCAGCAACGCCGGCAAGCAATGGCGTTGCTGAGCTGACGGCTAAGACTTGTTGGTTTATTGGCGCTTTGTTGCCGGCAATATCAAAAACAGACTCTGCAACCGCCTGCGGGTCAATGACGACTTCTTGTGATGCTGAAACATTCCCCACAGCGAGGCTCGCTGAGCCAAGCTCTGCGGTAGTCCTTGTGGCATGCGCCGACAGCGCTGGCCCAGAGCGAGTTTCTTTAGTGGCTTCCATATTCACGGAACGAGCGAGTTCCACTACAACATTACCCTGCGCCCCTGCCTCTGGTGCCGCTTCTTGTGCTGCTGGCGAAAGAACTGCAGTTGGATTTAACGACATGTCGCTCGGCAGTTGTCCCAGAGTGAGAGCTGGCTGCGCCACCTGTGATGCGTTTTGCGCCTGCGGTGCCGGTTCAAGCAAAGGGTTCAATGCAGGATCAAGAAAAGGCCCACTGGATTCATCTACACGCTCAACAGAAAGCTCGGAGCCGGCCGCGTTTTCTGTCCTTGGCACAGTTATATTCGCCGCTTCCGCTGTGTCTGCCGCGGTCACCGACAGCGGCTGCCCCTGCAATGTTGCATTCGCATCGAGCTGTTGCAGCAAACCCTCGGCATCCACCGCCACCTGGGTAGTTGGCAGTTGCGACGATGGCTGAGCCATTGCAAGCGTTGGCATAGGAGATGCCTGAGCATCGGCTGCAAGGTCTTGTTCTGAGGAGGCTTGTACCGCCTCTGCCAAAAGCGCTTGTATCGGCAAGCTCAAAGCCTGCTGCCCCATCACGCTGGCAAAATCTTTTGATGGCTTGGGTGAAATTTCCGCACCATTGCCGCTGCCTGTTTGGGCTGACCAGTTTTGCATCAACAACTCAAGCATTGCGCGCTCCAAATTCATAACGCCCCATCTGACTGGACATTTCATCCAATCGATGTTGTTCGCGACGATTGCCTATCTGTTGCGCCGCGGCCGCTCGACGTTCCTGCATCAACTGCAATGCCTGCAGCTGGCAGCGCTCCTGCTGCCAGAGTTTCTGGGCCTGTGATTCTTCTTCACGCACACCACGCAAAGACTGGCTTTGCTGCACAACCGCCTCCTGCAGACGATCGGTAAAGCGTTGATGGTTAAGCAACGCCCTCGTCTGCAGCTGTGCTGTTGAGCGAGCTACCGCATAATCCTGTGCATAGCGCTGCAACTCCACAAGCTGAGATTTTGCTGATTCGACTTTGTGTCGCGTCTTCAGCCAACGCGCCTGCGCTTGCTGCTCTTGCATGTGCGCATGACGAAGTAAGCTATCAATCTGTTGCGGCGCGGGCATAGTAGATCCGAAAGTATTATCCATGCAGCCTGTGCAAGAAGCGTGCTGCAGCTACTTTTCGGCCTATTTCAAAGCGGGCAACAGCCAAGTCTCGCCTAACGCCAAGGGCTTGACGCTCTCGCTGGTGACAGACGAATTCTCAAGCAAACGGCGCAGCGTCACGGCAGGCTCGGCCAAAGGCTCTAAAGTCAATTTAAAGCTTCCCCAATGCATAGGCAGCATAGTTTTGGCCTGTAAATCCTCAAACGCCTGCAAGGCCTGCGCCGGATTCATATGCTGATATTCCAAGAACGATTCCGGGTAGTGCGCACCTATAGGTAACATCGCTACGTCTATGCGTCCGAAGCGTCGGGCAATCTCTTTAAAGCCATGAAAATAGCCGGTATCACCAGCAAAAAAATAACGGCGCCCTGCTGGTGATTGCAGTACCCAACCGCACCAAAGCGTGCTATTGGTCGCCTGCCCCAAGCGGCGGGACCAATGCTGTACCGGAACGCAGTGCGCGGTCCAGCCATTCAATTCGGTCGATTGCCACCAGTTCAATTCGATAACGTGCTCGCGCCCCAAATCTCGAAACCATTGGGCTAAGCCCATAGGCACCAACCACACTGTATCGGCGGGCAAGGCCAGAACAGTCTCTTCATCTAGATGGTCATAATGGTTGTGCGAAATCACTACAAAGCGCGGTGACGGTATGTCTTCTATATTCAATCCAGGAGCCGTTTTACGCTTGGCCAATAAGGCCCAATCGGAAAAATGAGGGTCGGTGAGTACGATATCGCTACCTTCACGGATCATCATGGTGGCATGGCCTATCCAGGTCACACTATCGCTGGACGCCTGTTCAAACTGCTCTTTGGCATCGACTTGACGCGGCACTTCACCGAAGTCTTGCCCTTTGTAGCGATTGCGAATGAATACCTGGCGCAAGGCCGCGCCATAGTTCACCGTAAATGGCTTCCAAGGATTAAAAAAACGCCCTTCGTGGCGATTGTCCGTATGCAAAGATTTCACAGCATCCTCTGTCACTGGTGGTGGTGTTGCACAAGCGGATAGGAGTAACACGCTGCTGATGAAAGCTCCCGGCCAGCCGAGCATGGACCTACTTTGCCAAGACACCCGCGTCTCGCCACTTTTCACGTAAAGCATCCACCCGATCCTGATTCACATTGAAATCGTAATGACCTATGCGTCCAGTGGAACGAATATCCACTTCTACATTGTTTGGGCGGCGCAACAACTCCACGTCGTCGGTATAAAAACGCCAAGGACTGGTAATTTCTGCGCGCACATAGCGACCATTCTGTTCAACCACCTCACACCGCGGCCAGTCCGCCAAAACGGCGATCATGGTCTGCCACACTTCGGACGACGCATTGCGTAAGCGCAATGGCTCCACAGTGCGATCTGGCGCCGCTTGCTGGCTGGAAACGCAACGTGGTGCCTCCGGGCAGGGATAAAATTGCTGATTCTTATCCAGACCAGTACGGTGTTCAGTAATCCCGGCGCAGCCCAACAAGCTCATCGCCATCACTGCAGTTAAACCTGTCTTCATTGCGCCGCGCCCCGGATAATTATTCAAACTAAAGTAGAAGTGTCTCAGGCTAGCAGATTGGGCACAATGCTTAGGCTTGACCCGAATAGCTGTGCCTAAAATGACCAATGCGCTGACCTACCAACATAATTTCGCTCACGCCCGGCAAGTCTCGGAGCTATCTGTTGAATTGGACTTCTTGCTAAAACCAGAACTCTGGCCATGGCTCAGCCTGCCCCCTGCCCATCCGGTTTTAATCGAGAAGTACCAGTACTTTGGTGCGACCACCGCCAGCTGGGCCATGCAGCTGTTTGCCCCTGAAAGCTATACCGCGTTAACACGCTTTCGTTGGTCCTGCGGCGACGCGGCGTGGGGAACGCAATACCCTGATAGCGGCCTGTGCACCGGCCGCAATGATAAGTCGGGCATGGGTTTTCAATTGGATGTGAGTAATTCACAAGGTGACAATTTTTATCGCACTGCTGGTGATGGTTTTGTCTTTACAGATCGAGATTTTCGCTTGTGGCGCGAAAAAACCCGTCAGCAAACTCAGCAATCAAACCGGATGGGCGCTATCGCGCTCGCTTCATCCAGCCAATGTGGGCTCGACCCTTTCGGCAAAAGCTTTATTGGAGCTAGCGACAACGCAGCTCGGTATTTTGCACATGTGGCGAGAGAAAGTAGCTTTCATCCGCAGCATCCTTTTCACACCGGTTCCGGCGATCATGTCAACGCAGCTCAATTATTAGATTGCGCGTTACAAACGATACATTTGCATGTCGGCGCTGGCCGGGCATGGGAAAGCCCCCTGCAGTGCCAGTCCGGTGAAGCACAATTTCAGCGCTATGTGGAATTGGATATTCCTTTCGAAATCCATCTCGAAGTGGAAAAAGAGAAGGCCCAATTTGCACTGCAGTTTAGCCAAGCCGGCCACGCCAATGCCATGATCAAAATGCAGATGAGAGATCATGAAAATCTGGGTTGATGCCGACGCTTGCCCCGTCCCCATAAAAGACATCCTGTTTCGTGCTGCGGAACGTAAGCAGTTGGCGACGTGTTTGGTGGCAAATCACCCTATGCGGATTCCGCCATCTCCGTATATTCGACTGATGCAAGTCAGCAGCGGCTTTGACGTCGCCGACAATGAAATAGTCCGCTTGCTGCAGCCCGGTGATTTGGTTGTCACCGGAGACATACCTTTGGCCAGCCAAGTCATAGACAAAGGAGGCATGGCGCTTAATCCACGCGGCCATATCTACACTGCAGACAATATTCGTGAAAGCCTCAGCATGCGCGATCTGATGGAAGAACTGCGCAGCAGTGGCGTACAAACCGGCGGGCCGTCTGCTTTGGCACAGCGCGACCGGCAAGCCTTTGCCAATGCGCTGGATCAAATCCTCGCACGTGCCGCTAAAGCCTAAACCTGCGGAAAAAGGCCCACATGGCAGTATTCGCATCAATGGCCTCACTGCCTTGACCGCCACAGGTGCTACGTAGTGGGTTCTCATCGGTTCCCGGCCAAATATGCCCGCCGCTATCGATGGTGCAAAGCTGCACTTCGCTACCTGCACCGCAACGACTCCAAACTTGGCAACGCGCATCACTGCCGTAGGTCGCTGTTGTAGAAGCTAAAGCGCAACGATTCTCGCTACGCCAAAATTCGATACCCTCTTCCACCGGTGGACGCGTACCACCTTCCGGTCCACCACTGTTGCCACCATTAAACGGCGCACAGTTGTCTGACAAACCATGAATATGCAAAACCGGCACTTCACGCAGCGGATTGCAAAGATATTCCGTCGCATTGTTGTTGACGTCTTTATCCATTTGGAAAGCGGACACCGGCGCAATCGCCGCGATCACGTCAGACGCCTCACAGGCCAAACGGTAGGCCATCATCCCACCATTGGAATGTCCGGTGGCGTAAACCCGCCCAGCATCCAAATCTATGGTGTTTGCGACTTCATCGATCATGCGACGAATCACCGTCACATGGTCGATATCTTCATCACTGGCCGGCGCACAACAAGCACCCGCATTCCAAGTCTGGCGATACCCTTCTGGGCTTAGCACCGCGTAGCCGTCACGCGCTGCATCCAAACGTAAGCGGGAAAAACTTTCGTGTTCGAGCCGATTGCTACCGCCGCCATGCAAATTGATGATTAAGGGGACGTTGTCGTCGAGGACGTCTTGCGCCGGCACATACAAATAATACTCGTGCTGCCGCCCATCCACGCTCACTTTGCCGCGATATTCAATCCCGCCAAGAACGGGCACACCAAAGTCAGCGCCTTTCCCACCGCAGGCCGCCAAGCCAAAACTGA
Source organism: Oceanococcus sp. (assembly GCA_051252075.1). Taxonomy (GTDB): domain Bacteria; phylum Pseudomonadota; class Gammaproteobacteria; order Nevskiales; family Oceanococcaceae; genus Oceanococcus. The sequence goes on from JBPOFU010000034.1 coordinate 19,054, forward strand.
CCAGCAGAAAGCACAAAACTGCTCGCTGAATCAAAATTTTCCGCAACATCCTTGTTCATCCTATAGAGCGATGGCTAATACCTGTATTGGAACAAGTATTAGCCGCTTTGAGGAGCGAACAAAGCTGTAGGCGCGTGTAGGACAACCCCGACTTTAAGGCTTATCCGCTGGTGGCTTGCTACGCTTTTTCTTATGGGCGGAAGGCTTGCGCGCTGGGCCGCTACGCGGTTTGTCTGGCGCGTCGTCTGCAAGGCTGATACGCAGTTGCTGGCCAGAGACCCACACTTTCTTTAAATCACGAAAGATCTCTTTGGGCATGCCCTCAGGCAACTCAATGAAACTGTGGTCGTCATTGATTTCGATGCGGCCAATAAATTGAGCATCCAAACCAGCTTCATTGGCAATTGCGCCTACCAAGTTACCTGGTTCCATATTGTGAGCCTTGCCGACTTCTACCCGGTATTGCAATAAACCTTCTGCTGGTTTTTCACGTTTCTTACGTGGCGCTTCTGCACGCTCAGGTCGTTCTGCGCGCTCTTTTCTAGGTTTATCAGCACGCGGTGCCGGTGAACGCTCACCACGTGGTTTGTCACTGCGTGGACGTTCAGCATGCTGTGCCTTTGATGATCTGTTCTCCGGCTTGTGCTTCAGCAGCAAAGGGGTTTTGCCTTGCGCTTGGCAAGCTAATGCCGCTGCAATATCCAGGGCAGGAACATTGTGCTCTTGTTGGTATTGCTCAATCAGCTGGCCAAACATAGTGAGGTCTGCTTGCGCCAAAGTATCGGTAATACTTTGTTTGAACTTGGCGATGCGCTTATCGTTAATCAGTTCCGTAGACGGCAACTGCATCAATTCAATTTTCTTGCGCGTCGCTTTTTCGATGGCAAACAACATGCGTTTTTCACGCGGTGAGACAAACAATATGGCGTCGCCAGTACGCCCTGCCCGACCGGTACGCCCGATGCGATGCACATAGGCTTCCGTGTCATTCGGAATATCGTAATTTATGACATGGCTAATACGTTCCACGTCCAAACCGCGTGCCGCCACATCAGTGGCGACGATGATGTCTATGCGCCCCTGCTTTAGCTGATCAACTGTTCGTTCACGCTGTTTTTGTTCGATATCACCATTGAGCGCCGCCGCCGCGTAGCCACGCGCCGATAGTTTGTCAGCTAACTCTTGAGTCACCACCTTGGTACGCACGAAAACGATCATGCCGTCAAAATCTTCGGCTTCTAGTATTCGCGTCAGTGCATCCAACTTATGCACGCCGGTGACCATCCAATAACGCTGACGAATGGTTTCTGCAGTGGTGGTTTTAACCTTAATAGTGATCTCAGCAGGATTGTTGAGATACTTATTGGCTATCCGTTTGATCTGAGACGGCATAGTGGCTGAGAACAACGCAATTTGCCGCTGCTTGGGCGTTTGCTCCAGGATCCATTCCACGTCATCGATGAAGCCCATACGCAGCATTTCATCGGCTTCATCCAAGACCAAAGCTTTCAAGCCATCCAATCTTAAGCTGCCGCGACGAATATGATCCATTACCCGTCCAGGCGTACCGACCACAACATGCGTGCCGCGCTGCAAACCTTTGAGCTGCCCACGGTAATCCTGACCACCGTAAACCGGCAGCACATGGAAACCCTTGATGTGGGATGCGTAAGTTTGAAAAGCTTCGGCGACTTGAATCGCCAATTCGCGCGTAGGCGCCAACACCAATACCTGTGGATCGCGTTGAGCTATATCCAGGTTCGATAACAAAGGCAGCGCGAAAGCGGCTGTTTTACCTGTGCCTGTTTGCGCTTGACCTAGAACATCCCTACCCTCGAGTATGAGTGGGATGGTTTGCGATTGGATCGGCGATGGGGTTTCATAACCCACCGCCTCGATCGCCGACATTATCGGCGCACTCAGCGCTAGCTGCTTAAAAGTTTCGGACATAACGGCACCGCCATACTGGGGCGCGCTGCTGTATTACAGTCCTGCGCCACGTGAATAGCCGAGCATTATCGCTTAATTCAAGGTTTTACGCCGATATTATAAGTTGCTGCAGCAAGGCGATCACGGCAATCAACTCACACAAATACGTCACGCTGGCACCTAAACGACGCAGAATGAAAAAGCGCGACAACATTCCGATAGCGTGCGACACACGTGATGCACTAAACGCAATAACGAGACCAGCAATCAATCCATTCGCCGCAGCGCCCCACTCCAAGCCAAGCAAGACGAGGGCAAAAACGGGAAAATGCTCAACCCCATTGGCATGACTACGAATGGCCGCTTTCACGCTGATATCACCACCATCACCATGGGCAACCCGCTTAACAATGCGCAGGCGGGACACGTTGAAAGCCAATAGTGTTATCAATAAAACGTTGAACGCGAGGAAAAGTTGAAACCAAATGGAAAGAGCCATGCTTACTCCAAAGTGCGAAAAAAGGCGCTCAAAATACGCAGATCGCAGCGCGAGTTATCAAGCCGATCAAAAGCAACGATGACAGCACAAACAAGCCAAAGCGAACTTCGATTTTATTCAATAAGACTTGTAGCAGACTGTGAGCTACACGCATTCCGACATAGGCCCAGGCCAAAATGACACTCAGGCCACTGCTATCACCGCTCAAAACCAAAACCGCAATCACGGCATAAAACAGCGTGGGCTGCTCCATCAAATGATTGTAGTTATCTGCTTTCCAGCGCACTTTTGCGGGTAATTGCGCCATTTGTGCGCCATTTACCGCGTTTGGATCCATCTGCATACCCGACTGCACAATCGCCGGAATACGGGTCGCATACATCCACAACCAAATCAGCATGGACCACGCTAATAGAGCCACCGCTGGTTGCAATAAAGCATTTTCGCTATTCATATCCACTCCCCATCGAGAAAGCGGCATCTTCGCACGCGCTGAAGAAGAGTTCACCTGCGGTCGTAAAGGGCGCTAGCACGCTGTTTTAGTGCTGAGCCTGCAACAGCTCCTCTAGTTGTTGATCGCATTGCTGCAAACGGCAAGCTTGATCCGACCCTTGCTGTAAGAACGCGTTGATAGCCGGCCAATAGCGAATCGCCTCGTCGACCGTGGCATCGCTACCTGGGCTATACGCGCCCAACTTAATCATGTCCTGATTGCTTCGATAAGCGGAATACAAGGTACGCAAGCGTGTAGATGCGGCTTGTTGATTTGGATTTTGCAACTCACGGGCCACTCGACTTACTGAGGCTTCGACATCAATGGCTGGATAGTGACCGCTGTCCGCCAATTCGCGTGACAACACAATATGTCCATCCAAAATCGCTCGCGCTGTATCACCAATGGGGTCTTGCATATCATCGCCTTCGACCAACACCGTGTAGACACCCGTAATGCTGCCGCCACCATGCTCTGCATTGCCAGCTCGTTCTATCAGTTGCGGAATTTTAGTGAATACCGACGGGGGAAATCCGCGAGTTGCTGGCGGCTCGCCTATGGCCAAGCCAATTTCGCGTTGAGCCTGAGCAAAGCGAGTCAAGGAATCCATCAACAACAATACATTCTTGCCTTCATCGCGGTAACCCTCGGCTAGAGCTGTAGCCAAATAGGCCGCACGCAACCGCATCAATGGAGATTGATCAGCTGGGCTCGCCACCACCACGGCTTTGCGCATGCCCGCCTCGCCCAAGGTGTTCATAACAAAATCTCGCACCTCACGACCACGCTCACCAATCAAACCAACCACGATGACATCCGCTGTTGTATGGCGGGTCATCATGCCCAATAAGCTGGACTTACCAACACCCGAACCTGCGAACAAACCGACACGTTGACCGCGGCCTAGCGTGAGCAAGCTGTTAATGGGGCGAACGCCTACATCCAGAATTTGGTCTACCGGCGCACGGCTCAATGGGTTCAGTGGGGGCGCATGCAAACGACCGTAGTGACTAGGGCGCAAGCGACCCTTGCCATCGATAGGCCGCCCTTCGCCATCCAAAACCCGTCCTAAAACTTTTGGCCCTAATGGCACTTCTGCTTGTCGGCCCAGGGGAACAACACGCGCATTGGGACGAATATGAGTGACCGGTCCGGTCGGCATGAGATAAATCTTATCGTCGGAGAAGCCAACCACTTCGGCTTCTACGCCGGGACCTTCGTCGTGCTCGATACGGCAGCGAGTGCCGATTTCCGCATGGCAGCCTTCCGCGACCAAAGTCAGACCGACCACTTGGCGCAGACTGCCCGACACAACCAATCCTGAAGACAGACCGGTACGCGCTCCGCGTGTAGCCAAGCGATCCGCCAATTGCAATTGACGGGCTTGGCGAAAGTCTGCAGCAGCAGAACTCATAACCTATACGTGCAACATATCGGCAGCGAGTCTATCCAGGCGCTGTTGCAATCGCCCATCAACTTCTGCAAGACCGCGTCGAACTTTAACGTCACCGCACTGCAGCTCGTCATCTTGATGTACGTTCCACGCCGCTTCTACCAAATCATGCTGCTGCAAGAACTCCAAATCGCGTGAGTTCATGTACAAATCCACTGGCGATTCCAGTTCAGCACCTAACACAGCGACGGCTTGCTTGACCAAACTGGACAGTGCTTCCGGATCATCATGGACTGATCGCCCGACTATTCTGCGCGCCAATATCAGCGCCAAATTCACCAAGCTGTATTCCAAGTCACGGTCCAGCTCATCCAAAGGTGAGCTTAAAGCCGAAGCGATGATGTGCAATCGCTCAATACCGGCCTGTACTTCCTGCTCTCCACTTGCACGACCTTCGGCATAACCAGCTGCGCGCCCTTGCTCGAATGCCTCGGCGTACGCTTTTTCTTGCAATTGACCCAGTTCTGCTGCGGTCGGTGGCGCTTTCGGTGCTGCCGCGTCACGTGAGCGCACCGCCGATTCAAATTCAGGTTGTGACCACGCTTGTGCTTCGCCGATGTTGTGCCACACCCGCGCTTCGTCGGCGTTGTTCACAGCATTTCCTCAGCCGAACCACCCAAGGTTATTTCGCCTTCGTCAGCGAGCTTGCGAGCAATACCCAAAATTTCTTTCTGCGCTGCGTCGACATCTGACACTTTCGCCGGACCGGCGGTTTCCAAATCATCGTTGAGCATTTCAGCAGCGCGTTTCGACATATTGGCCAATATCTTTTCTTTGATCTTCTTGTCTGCGCCTTTCAGTGCCATCACCAATTGCTCGTTTTGCACTTCACGCAGCAAACGTTGCATGGAGCGATCTTCCAGGTCCACCAAATTGTCGAAAACAAACATCAGGTCTTCTATACGTTGTCCCAGCACTTCATCCTGTTCGCGCACCAGCTCCATCAAGGCTTGCTCAGTCGCACCATCCATCATATTCATAATGTTGGCAGCCACTTTCACACCGCCCACATTGGATGCTTTCAGATTGCCCGCTCCAGAGAATTGGCGCTCCATAATTTCATCCAATTCCTTTAGTGCTGCGGGCTGAATACCGTCCAAACTGGCAATACGCAGCATCACATCAACACGCAAATTTTCTGGGAAAATATTCAGTATTTCGGCGGATTGATCGGAGTCCAAATAGGACAATACGATCGCAATAATTTGCGGATGTTCGTTGCGAATGAGTTCTGCGACAGCGCGCGTCTCCATCCATTTCAGCGCTTCTAAACCCTTGCTGTTGCTACCGATCAAAATGCGGTCGATGAGGCTGCCGGCTTTATCTTCACCCAGCGCGGTAACCAAAACATTGCGTACGTAGTCGTCGCTACCAATACCAAGCGAGGTTTGTGTTTCTAATGTGCCTACAAAGTTGTCGAGCACCAATTCCATACGATCACGCGGCACATTGTTGAGCATAGCCATGGCGGACCCGACCTTTTGCACGGCTTTGGCACCCATGTGTTTAAGCACCTCCGCTGCAGTCTCTTCACCCAGAGACATAAGCAAGATGGCGGCGCGCTCTTCACCCTCGATATCATCGATGGTGACGGGTTGAACTGGTTTACTCATCTCCCACCCACTGCTTCATCAATTGCGCCACTTTTTTGGGATCTTGATTCACTGCATCGCGAACGAGACCAAGTTTTTGTTCGATCAATGGAATCTGAGGTGCCGCTGGGGCTGCGGGCATAGCGGCGTTTTCTGAAAACGCATCAACGCCCGCCGCGGCCCCAACACTTGAACTTGAGCCCGCTAAAGCCACCGGAGGTATGGTCGAAACCTGCAGCGGCGGGTTTAAAGCTGATTTCAACGCCGGCCGGAGAATCATAAAAGCAATAAGCAACAACACTAGGGCACCCAGCAATTGCCGACCTAAATCTCTCAACAATGGATTTTCCCAAATCGGGGTTTCTATGGTCACCATTTCTTCAGGACTAATGAAACTCAAATTGCTCACGGTCACGCTATCTCCGCGCGCTTCATCAAAGCCAACGGCATCCTTAACCAAGGTTTCCAGTTGCTGCATTTTGGCGTTTGCCAAAGGTTGTACCTCAGCTTTGCCATCAGCATCCAAACCCGGCAAATCATCCACCAATACGGCGACGCTAATACGCTGAATGCGTCCGGGCTCGCTGCGTCTATGACTCAAGCTGCGGTCCACTTCAAAATTACGAATTTGCTGCGAGTTACGGCTACCCGCTTCGACACTGTTTGTTCCGGCCCCACTATTGGGCACGCGATTGCTCAATGCTCCAGGCACACCGACCGCATCCACCGTGGTGTCACGGTTTTCGGAAATTTGTTCACTGCGCAGGACTTTCTTCTCTGGCGCATAGCTTTCCAGCGTCTCTTCTAGGGCGCTGAAATCCATAGCCACATTGACTTGGGCACTGACCCGGCCTGCCCCCATGACCGGCAACAAAAGTTGCTCGATGCGCCCGCGATAGACTCCTTCCAGACGATGGCGATATTCCAACTGGCTGGCACTTAGGCCCATCGCAGATTCATCGGAGCTGTTCAATAATCGGCCCGCTTCGTCGACCACGCTGACTTTGGATGCTTCCAATTCTGGGATGCTGGATGCGACTAGGTGAACGATGGCATCCACTTGGCCACTTTCTAAACGTCGCCCTGGATACAAAGCGATCAATACGGAAGCACTGGGCTTTTGCCGATTGCGCACAAAGGCGCTGCGCTGTGGAACAGCGAGATGCACACGGGCACTGCGCACGGGTTGTAACTGACTCACCGTGCGCGCCAACTCTGTCTCTAGAGCGTGTTGATAGCGTGCGTTTTCCAAGAATTGGCTGACACCGATGCCCTGCTCTTCACGCATTATCTCAAAGCCACCACCGGCACTGCGCGGCAAGCCTTGGCCCGCGAGATGCAGACGTGCACGATGTAAATCTTCGGCCGCGACCATCACGCTACCGCTACCCGTTGTTTGCTTAAACTCAATACCGGCTTGGCGTAGTGACTCCACCATTTCGGATTCGTCTTGATCGGTTAATCCGCCGTACAAGGTCTGCATAGCGGGCTTTTGCGACCACATAAAAATGGTAACCCCCAAAGCGACAGCAATCGCAACACCCAGCAATGCTGCAATCTGACGCATTCCGGGACTGGCCCAAACGTCTTTCAAATTGAAGTTTTGCAGTGCGCTACTAGCCGAAACTGTAGCGGGGGATGTTTGTAGCTCACTCACTGGGGCTGACCGATCATTGTCTTATTCCGTTCGCTGTGGCTTAAATCGGCATGTTCATGATGTCTTGATAACTGGACACCAATCGATTGCGAACTTCGGCCATAGCCTTGAACGAAACTTGCGCTTTGTTCAGCGACATCATGACTTCAGCCAAGTCTGTACCAGGCTCGCCGCTGGCAAAGGCATTGGCAGCGCTGGCGGCTTGCTGTTGCTCACCATTGACGCGGCCGACAGCATCAGCCATCAAATCCGCAAAGCTTCCACTACCCTGTGGTGCTGGCGTGGCCGGCGTTGCCATATCGGATTGCCGATTTTGCAATGCGCGTATTTGATTTAACACGCCACTGATATCACTACTTTGAATACTCATACGAGTCCCTCAATTTTGTACTGCAGTCGGAGCTGCAATCCATCCCTGTGGCTGTTCAGGCAACTTGCGTGCCACCGAAGGAAATCGCTGCCGTCACGAGGTTGCCTGCTGTCTTTGTAAATCGTATTTACGTAATTTTTCGACCAAAGTCGTGCGTCGAAGTTTGAGCAAATGAGCGGCCTGAGACACTACGCCACCGGTCTGTTCCAAGGCTTGCCGTATCAAATTCTGTTCGATATTCGCCATGTGAGTTTTCAGGTCGATGCCTTCTTGCGGCAAGGCTGTGGCGGCTACAACAACTTCATTAATTGTGCCGTCATCCCATTCATTCAGCGGCGCCGATACCGGCACACCGGCGGGTTGATAGCGTTCTGGCAGCTCACCCACCCCCACTGTTGAATTTGGGTGCAGGACGGCGAGGCGCTCCACCAAATTGGCCAATTCACGCACATTGCCAGGCCATGCGTAGGATCGTAAAGCATGGATAGCCTCAGGCCCGAAGCGCACATCGCCACGCCCTTGATGCCGTAATTCATCGGATATCTCGGTCAGCAATAAAGGTAAGTCTTCCAGGCGGTCTCGTAAAGCTGGGATTTCTATGGGGAACACATTCAAGCGATAAAACAAATCTTCTCGAAAAGCGCCATCGATGATGCGCGATTCCAAATTTCTATGCGTTGCAGCAATGATGCGCACATCACACTGCCTGGAACTGTTGCTACCGACGCGTTCGAAGGTGCGTTCTTGTAAAACACGCAAGATTTTCACCTGCATGGGCAAGCTCATATCGCCAATTTCATCGAGAAACAGCGTGCCGCCTTCAGCCAACTCAAAGCGCCCTTGGCGCGAACATATGGCCCCTGTAAATGCACCTTTTTCGTGGCCAAATAATTCGCTTTCCAATAACTCCGAAGGGATCGCACCACAGTTGACCGCGACAAAGGGCTTATTCCGCCGCCCTGAAGCCTCATGGATAGAACGAGCAACAACCTCTTTACCGGTACCAGATTCACCCGTCACCAGTACCGTGGTATCAAAAGCGGCCACTTGCGCGATCATTTTACGAACACGACGTATGGTCATCGTATTGCCAGTTGGGCCCGTTGCCTGCGGCACCACTTGAGCATCCAATTGCTGCACGCTTATGCGGCGCAAAATTTCAGTCAATTGCGGTGCGCGTATAGGGTAATCCAGCGACCACACATCAGCCTGATCAAAACCCAGAGTTTCGCCATGCCAATCCGGCAGCAGCAACAAGGGCGCATGCTGAGGATCGCTTTTTAGCCATGCAACCACTTGATCACATTGCTTCTTATCAATGTCTCCTAGAACTACAGCAAGATACTCACGCGGTTTGCCACTCGGCAGTTCTTTGCTGGTCAGGTCATGTATTTCAGGCACGTGATCAACGAAGTCCAATACCGCCTGCACTTGAGCACAGCGCTCGGTGTCCGAATCAAGCAGCAGTATGCGTGAAGTCGACATGGCCATTCTCCTGCAAGTTGTCGATCAAACGGGCGACGGAACCCAGGAAATCAGCTTTGTTAATAAAGGCATCAGCACCCGCTTTCGCAGCATGTGCTCTGTGCTCGCTGTCATCGTAAATACTCACGATAGCTATCAAAGGCGCCTGATCTTGAGCCTTGATTAATCGGGTCGCTTGAATGCCGCCCATACGAGGCATGGACAAATCCATGAGTAACAAATCAGGCCGCAGTTCTTCACAAAGATGAATGGCCTCTTCAC
>JBPOFU010000035.1:0-27902 GCA_051252075.1 Oceanococcus sp.
CGCTACTGCTGACCTATGATCCCAAAACGCGTAATTTGATTGAATACCAAGGGCTATCGAATATCCGAGATGACGACGGCGAGCTATACAACGTACGCATTCGTTATCCAGCCCTGCTATCTACCAACAAGCATCCACCCAAGCCAGGCGCATAAACAGCATGCTGCACACGGCCAGCTGGGCGGTATTGAGAATTTGCAATCCCGCTTGAATCTGCTTTTGCCGCAGTTGCTCGGCGCTGAAACTCAAACGCGCGCGCAGTTGCTGCCAAGCCAGCCAATAACTACCGCAGACCAAACTGAGCAAGGCTCGCTGCAGCGCATCCGTGCACGGACTGGCGAACATTAAGACCAAAGCAGCGCCGCTCAAGGCAGCACAAAACAAGGTGTACACCGACAGCACATGTAAGGCATAACTGCGGGTAGACGGCAGCGCGAGCAAATGAAACAGCGCGGGTAACAAGACGATTGCGAACAGCAAGTTCACGCCGGACAACATACCGAGTAACAAACTCGCCAATGCGGTGCTCATCAATACCAATTCAATGCGTGTTGCAAAATACAGTAGTGATCATCGAACAACATGTCGCGTCGAATATCCGCAAAGGCCCACCACTGGGCGAGTGCTGCGTCGTCACCACCCTGCACTTGCGGTAAAGATGAACCCTGCAGTTGGTAGTGAAAGACATGAGTGATCACGCGACCACGGTCGGAGCGTTCTGGTGCGTCATAAACCAGCGCACGCGGCTCACTGGCAGCCAAGGCCGTCACGTCCAAACCGGTTTCCTCCTGCAATTCGCGTTGAGCTGCGGCCTGCAATCTCTCATCTTGATCTAGGAAGCCGCCCGGCAGCGCCCACAAGCCTTCGCCTGGAGCGCGCCCACGTTGAATCAACAAGACATGACCATTGCATTCCAGCAAGGCATCGGCAGTTACAAACACCGGTGGATACGGGCTGGCGGACCAGGATTTTCGCCAATGTTTTATGTGTTCGAACTCTACGCATAGCCCAGTAAACTCGGCCTGGCCCAATAGATCACGCAAGGGCTCAACCCCACATTGCGGCAGACGATCTCGCCAATCATGCAAGACCTCGTCGCTGCCATTTGGCCCTGCCGCCAATAAGGCTTCGCGCAAGGGCGTGGCACTTAAATTCTGATAATTGGGCAATTCCTGATATTGCCACTGAGGAAACAAGGACAAATAGTAAGAGCTGGAATCTTTGGTGTGGCCATACAATCGGGTTCCTGAGGCTTCTTGATGCGTTTCTACCGCTTGCCGCACCGCGCCCAACCAGACATCTTCGTTATAGAACACATCGGGAACCGATTCGAACAACAAGCGCTCAGATGCAATATCCGGCAGGCTGGCACGAATTAAAGCCTCACGCTCGGCATCCGTCCACGGATTTTTTACGCTGCGTGCTTGTTGCCCAGAGCCCAAGATGATTAACAAGCGTTGACAATCCTGCAGCGCTTGTCGACATATCAACTCATGCCCACGATGAAACGGTTGAAAACGCCCAATGACCAGGGCCAGCGGGGTTTGCTCCATCAATCAACCCAGCGCCGCGCGTTTACAAACATGGACAACCACGGCGATTCATAGCCCCAGTCGGCCGGACGCCAAGAGAAATTGGCCGCCCGGGTCAGCCGTTCTGGATGCGGCATCATGATGGTAACGCGACCGTCGGCGCTGCTCACGCCAGTGATGCCCTGCACCGACCCATTCGGATTGTATGGGAAGCGTTCAGTCGCTTGTCCGCCGTGATCGACATAGCGCATAGCCACTTGTTGATTGCTTTGCAAAGCGGCGATTTGAGCGTCCGCTTGGGCAAACTGCGCCCGTCCTTCTCCGTGTGCTGCTGCAATCGGTATCCGTGATCCGGCCATAGGGCCCATCATCACCGAATTGTTTTCGGGCACATCAACCAAGACCAAACGCGCTTCGAATTGTTCGGAACGATTGCGCTCGAAACTGGGCCAGTCTTGCGTACCAGGGATCAACTCACGCAGTGCTGACATCATCTGACAGCCGTTACAAACGCCTAGGGCAAAACGACTGGTATCGGCGAAGAAGTTGGAGAATTCCTCACGCGCACGTTCGTTGAGCAGGATGCTCCGCGCCCAGCCACGTCCGGCTCCCAGTACATCACCGTAAGAGAACCCGCCGCACGCAGCCAAGCCGACAAAGTCGGCCAAATCCCGTTGCCCTGACAAGATATCGCTCATGTGCACATCAACGGGGTCGAATCCGGCACGCTCAAACATCCACGCCATTTCCACCTGACCGTTGACTCCCTGCTCGCGCAGGATGGCAACCGCAGGACGACGCTCGATAACGGCTGGGGCTTGTGGCTGTTGCGTGAGGTGAGCTGTCAAACCCGGATCATCAAGGTCAGTAATGGCCGCAAATTCCTCGGCAGCACAATCCGGCTCATCACGCAGGGCTTGCAAGCGATAACTGGTTTCCGCCCAGACTTGCTCAAGCTGGCGGCCGTCGGCTTGCCATACGACTTGGCCATCGGCATCACTAAGCTGCACGGTTTGATCGCTACGTGGCTGCGCGATAACCGTCGCGGCTAAACCGGCAGCACCAGCCTGGCCAAGAACGTGCGCGGCTTCCGCAGCAGGCACTTGTACCAACATGCCGACTTCTTCCGCGAACAGTCGATCAATAATGGCTGGCTCTAAGACTTTGATGTCCAAACCACAGCGTCCGGCAAAAGCCATTTCCAGCAAGGCGCTGACCAAACCACCATCGCTGCGGTCATGGCAGGCCAGCACATGACCTTGCTGACGCAATGTTTGCACCAATTGGAACAGTGCGCGCAAAGCTGCCGCATCGTCCACATCTGGCGTTTCCCCAAGACCTTCGCCATAGGCTTGTGCCAATGCGGAGCCACCTAAGCGTCTATGGCCACCGGGCAGTTCGAGCAAGACGATGCGCGTATCTTGAGTTGTATCCAGCTGTGGCGTCGATACTTGCGATACATCGGTCACTGGAGCGAATCCAGTAATAATTACCGATATTGGAGAGGTAATGCTGTGCTCTTGCTCCCCTTCCTGCCAACGCGTTTGCATGGACAGAGAGTCTTTACCCACCGGGATCGCGATGCCTAGGGCGGTGCAAAACTCCTTACCCACGGCTTCCACTGTGGCGAGCAAATCAGCCGACTGACGATCATCACCCGCCGCCGCCATCCAGTTGGCAGAAAAGCGCACATCCGACAAATCAGCAATCGGCGCGGCGGCAATATTGGTGATCGCTTCCGCCACGGCCATGCGGCCAGACGCTGGCGCGTTGCTGATCGCAATTGGGGCACATTCGCCCATCGCCATGGCTTCGCCGACCGAACCTTCGTAGCCCGCAGCCGTAACCGCGACATCAGCAACTGGAACTTGCCAGGGGCCGACCATTTGGTCACGGCAAGTCAGTCCACCAACGGTACGATCACCGATGGTGATAAGAAAGTTTTTACTCGCAACCGCGGGCACACGCAAAACCCGTTCAACCGCTTCGTTGATGTCCAAGCCTTGCGCCCAAGTCGCTGGCGCGTCATTGGCTGCGCGTGATTGCACACTGCGCTGCATCGCCGGTTGTTTACCCAGCAACACCTCCATGGGCAGGTCTACGACATCGACATCGCCAAGGTGTACGTGCAAACGACGTTCTGCAGTGCCAGTGCCAATAATGGCGTAAGGGCAACGCTCACGCGCACACAACGCTTCAAATTCAGTACGGGATTCTGGCGCAATCGCAATGACATAACGTTCTTGAGATTCGTTGCACCAAATTTCCATAGGTGACAGCCCTTCATCCGCGATGAGCACCGCGGACAAATCAATATCACCGCCCAAATCGTTGTCGTCCAGAATTTCAGGCACCGCATTCGACAGACCACCGGCCCCAACATCGTGTATCGACAGCATGGGGTTGGCATCACCGCGCTGCCAGCAGGCATCAATGACCTCTTGGCAACGGCGTTCTAATTCTGGGTTGGCGCGTTGCACCGAAGCGAAATCCAAAGCTTCACTGCTGGCACCAGCATGCATTGAAGACGCGGTGCTTCCGCCCAAACCAATCAACATGCCCGGACCGCCAAGTACCACCACCAAACTACCGGGAGGCACCCGCAGTTTCTGCGCGTGCTGTGGCCGCACATTGCCCAAGCCACCGGCAATCATGATGGGTTTGGCATAACCCCAGCGCTGGCCATCCAACTGCGTGTCCAAGGTGCGGAAAAAACCGGTCAGATTGGGGCGACCAAATTCATTGTTGTAGCGTGCCGCACCGATAGGCGCATCCAGCATAATCTGCAAAGGACTGGCAAGACGTTTTGGAATCGGCTCGCCGGCTTCCCAGGCTTGCTGGAAATCAGGGATTTGCAGATCGCCGACAGAAAACCCACTCAAGCCCGCTTTTGGTTTTCCGCCTCGGCCGGTGGCCGCTTCATCGCGAATTTCGCCGCCAGAACCCGTTGCCGCACCGGGATCTGGTGCAATCGCAGTCGGGTGATTGTGGGTTTCTACTTTGATTGCGATAGCCGCAGCTTCGTCCAAGCGCGTGTAATGACCTTGCCCATCGGGCATGAATCGCGTGGTCGGCTTGGCATCCAAGATCGCTGCATTGTCTTTGTAAGCCGACAACACCCCTTGCGGGGTTTGCGCATAAGTCATGCGGATCATGTCGAACAGGCTGTGTTCGAAGGCCACACCATCGCGGGTCCACTGCGCATTGAAAATCTTGTGCCGGCAATGCTCGGAATTGATCTGCGCGAACATCATCAATTCGGCATCGCTGGGATTGCGTTCAACTCCGGCATAAAAATGTGCCAAATGGCCCATTTCTTCGTCACTGAGCGCCAAACCGAGTTCCACATTGCTGCGTGCCAGAGCCGCCAGGGCGTCGCTACCCAAGTCAATTGTGACCAGAGGTGCTGGACTGCGATCACCAAAGCAGTGGGCCAATTCGGACACCTTTGCCAAGACCGTTTCCGTCAAAGGATCATGCAGATCACGCAATACCGCCTCTCGGGTGGCTGTACTGGCTTGCGCCCAACCACGAATGAGCAAGCGACGGCCTTGTTCTATGCGCGCCAGCGCAGTCAACCCACACACGCTGGCGATATCGGTGGCCTTACTCGACCACGGCGACACCGTGCCCAATCGCGGCGCTATGAGCAGTTGATCGGCCTCGTCCTTAAGTGGTTGATCGGTTTCGATCAACTGCGCCAAACGCGATTCATCACGCGCTTCGCCACGCCACTGCGCCAAGTAAATCCATTCGCTGCGCAGCAGCTGCAATCCCTGCTCTTGTAGCTTGCGGTTTAACGCCTGCAGACGGAAATCGGACAGCGCTCCCGCGCCCAGGTAATAGGTGATGTTCAATTCAAAGTTCCAGTTGTCGCCAGCTCAGCCCTTCATCTTGATGGGCAATGGCTAGCCAATCAGGATTTTCGCCCAGCACATCGACCAGGGCTTGGGTCGCGCGTATCGGGCAGTTGTTTTTTTCACTGATATGAGTCACCGCCAAGTGCTGCAAGCGGGACCTATCCAGTTGATTCAATAAAGCAGCCGATTGATGGTTGCTCAAATGTCCAAGCCGCGAGGCCACGCGTTGTTTCAGCGAAGCAGGGTACGGCCCGTTTTCCAATAATTCAGGGCAGTGATTGCACTCTAGCAACAAGGCATCACAGCCGGACAATATCTCTTGCATGTGCGGGGTCACCGCACCGGCATCAGACAATATGCCGATACGAAAAGTTTGATGCGAAATCACAAATTGCACCGGCTCGCGAGCATCATGCGGCACCGGATACGGCTGTATTTGCAAGTCGCCCACGTCAAAGCTTTGATGTGGCGAAAACAAATGCAAATTGTCCAAGTCTTCTAACTTTGCTGCCGCGGCTGTGCCATGCGTTGCATACACCGGAATACCATTCGGCCGAGTAAAACGTGCCACTCCAGACACATGATCGCTGTGTTCATGGGTCACCAAAACAGCGTCAATATCACTGGCCTGCAAACCAATACGAGCAAGACGTGCTTCTGTTTCTTTACGCGAAAACCCGCAATCCACCATCACCCGCGACTTGGCGCCACAAATGACACTGGCGTTTCCTTTGCTGCCGCTACCCAGAATTGCGAATTGCACGATTGCTACCGTTAGCCTTCAGTGCTTGGGGTGTAAATGGGAAAAGGTGTGACTTTACTACCACCCTCTATTTTGCTGATTTTGACCTTGCCCTGTTTATTGACCACATCAATGCGGACAACAACGTGCAAGGGCACAAAAAAACTCTCTACATCTTTGAATTGTTCCTGCAGTTTCTCTTCCGCAGGGTCGACGACGACGCTGCTGCGCTCGCCAAAGACCAATTCGCCGATTTCAACAAACCCGAAAAGCCCACTTTGCGAGACCTGCTTGGCAAAGATTTCTATGACCTCACCTTGGGCCTGATAGACCACTCGATACAAACGCTGTTTACTCATCAAAGCATTATACGTTTTCGCGCTAGCGCGCTGGTGCTCAGCGCCGTTTAATTTCTATTAACGGCACAAAAGTCACATTGCGTTCGGCAATTGCGGTGCTACAGCTACTCTGCAGTGGCGAAATCAATACCCTCGCGAGTGATCTTCGCGAGCCAATCAATCTGTTCCGGAGTAATGACATACGGCGGCATCCAATACACCACATTCCCCAACGGCCGTAACAATGCCCCTTGACTCATACCGTGCTGATAAACCTTGAGACCACGGCGCTCTTTCCAGTCATACGCTTCACGCGTTTTCCGGTTACGCACCATTTCTATGGCCAAAATCATGCCGCTTTGCCGTATATCGGCGACATGCGGATGATCTTGCAAAGCTGCAACCGATTGCGCCATGTGCTGCGCCAACACGCGATTCTCAGCCATCACATCCGTGCGTTCGAACAAATCCAAGGTGGCATTGGCCACCGCACAGGCCAGGGGGTTGCCGGTGTAAGAATGCGAATGCAAAAATGCTTTCAGGGTGTGATATTCATCGTAAAACGCGTCGTAGACCTCGTTATCCGTAAGCACTACAGCCATCGGCAACCAGCCGCCAGTCAAACCTTTGGACAAGCACATAAAGTCGGGGCGGATGTTGGCTTGCTCACACGCAAACATGGTTCCGGTGCGACCAAAGCCCACGGCAATTTCATCGGCAATGAGATGGACATCGAATTCGTCGCACAAGGCACGCAAACCTGTGAGATAACTGGGATCGTACATACGCATACTGCCGGCGCACTGGACCAAGGGTTCGACTATCACCGCACACACTTCTCCAGCATGGCGCTGAAAAATGTCACGCATGTCTTGTAGCTTGCGTTGCGCCAACTGCTGCGGGCTTTCACCCTCTTCACGCTCATAGTTATCTGGCCCAGGAGCACAAATCGCATCCAGCAACAGCGGTTGATAGGTTTCTTTGTAGAGCGCGACATCGCCAACGCTTAATGCACCCAGCGTTTCACCATGATAGGCATTACTCAAATGCACAAAGCGGGTGCGCTGCTGACCTTTGTTACGCCAATAATGAAAACTCATTTTTAGCGCGACTTCGACCGCAGCAGAACCGTTATCGGCGAAGAATATTTTGTCGAATCCAGGGGGCGCCAGATCAATTAGGCGCTCGGCCAAACGCACCGCAGGCTCATGCGTGTGCCCGGCGAAAATAACGTGCTCCAACTTTTGCGCTTGTGCGCTAATCGCCTCGACGATATGCGGATGGGAGTGTCCAAAAATATTCACCCACCAGGAACTGATGACGTCGAGATAACGCTTGCCCTGGGTATCGTAAAGCCACATGCCTTCTCCGCGATCAACTTCGATCATGGGTAGGGTTTCGTGATCTTTCATTTGGCTGCAGGGGTGCCAAATGTGGGCCAAATCTCGCTCCGCCAGACTGGGCATGCTTACTCCTTGCTTAAAAACTTTGGTGCCGCCATGAAGGCGACTGCAAGGATCAGAATACCGCAGAGAGTTGCTGCATGGTCTTTAACAAGCCGGGTGGATCCAAAATCAAGGCGACACGCCCATCACCGGTCACTGTGGCTCCGGAGAAACCCGCCAAATCTGTGAGCGGTGGCCCCAAGGGCTTAATCACCACTTCTTCCCTGCCAATAACGCTGTCAACTACCACGCCGAAATGCTCAGTACCACTGCGTAAAAGCACCATATGCGCCGTCTCAGGCAGCTCTTGATATTCGTCACACCAACAGCCAAGTAGCAAGACAGGGATCGGCTCATCTGCCAGCAAATAAACACGCCGACCATCGACTTGGCTGTATTGAGCCGCATCGAACATGAGCACATCTTCAACACTGGATAGCGGCACAGAAAAAATGCGCTGCCCCGCACGCACCATCAAGCTGGCCATGATGGCCAAGGTCAACGGCAAGCGCAGTTCCATTGTCGTGCCCACACCCAATTCCGATTCAATATGAATCCGTCCATTGAGCTGATCGATGCGCGTCTTCACAACGTCCATGCCGACACCACGACCGGACACATCGGACACTTCATCGCGAGTAGAAAATCCCGGCATAAATATAATTCGGCAGCAATCTGCGGTATCCATGCGTGCAGCTTCATCGTGCCCCAAAATGCCACGCTCGATAGCTTTAGCCCGCAAACGATTAGGATCCATACCAGCACCGTCGTCAACGATGCTGATTACAATGTCATCACCTTCCTGGCAGGCCGATAGCGTCACTGTGCCCTGCTCTGGTTTGCCCGCCGCCTTACGCTGTTCCGGCGTCTCAATGCCGTGATCCACCGAATTACGTACCAAATGAATCAGCGGATCGGCCAAAGCCTCGACTAAATTCTTATCAAGCTCGGTGTCTTCGCCTTTTAACACCAGCTGTATGTCTTTGCTCAAAGTACGTGCCAGGTCGCGCACTATACGTGGAAAGCGTGCGAACACTTTGCGTATGGCCTGCATGCGAATTTTCATGACCGCGGACTGAAGTTCTGCGGTGACGCGATCGATGCGGGCGGACACTTTTACGGTTTCTTCTATAGGACCATCGCCAGCCAAATGGCGGCTAAGTGATTTCAGTTGATTGCGCGCCAAAACCAGCTCGCCAACCAAATTCATGACCGCATCTAGGCGCGAAGTTTCGACCCGTATCGACGCTTCCACAGTTGGTTTATCTGATTTGGTGGCCGCTGGCTTTGCCGCGGATTTAGTCGCGACTTCAGCATGGCTTTCTACCTCATCCGCATCGGCTGGCTTGTCTTCTGCAGCTTCCGCCTGTGCTTCTTGAGGCTTGGCCTCTTCTAGCGGTTTTTCTGCCTGCACCCCGTGCATTTGATCCAGCAACGCATCCAAGTCAAGATCATCAAGATTGTCGGTATCAATCTGCGTAGCCGCCTCTTTCGGAGCTGACTCAACTGGTTTTGCAGCCTCCTTTTTCGCTGCCAATCGCGCCAAAGTCGCCAACAGTGCCGGCTCGGCCTCTGGCGGTTCCTCGCCTGAACACAAAGCCGCATGCTGGGTCTGCAAATGATCGACCGCGGCCGATAGCGCATCCACCATCTCGGCATCAAGGCTCAAGGAATTGTTGCGTAAGCCATTACACAGGTCTTCTGACACATGACACAGCTTGACCAAGGCTTCCAATTCGAGAAACCCGGCGCCACCTTTCACCGTGTGAAAACAACGAAATACCGCATTGAGCAAGTCGCTGTCTTGAGGGTTGGCTTCCAAATCTATGATTTGTTGCCCCAGATTGGAGATGAGCTCTTCGCTCTCGATCAAAAAATCACTGAGGATCTCGTCATCCACGATTTAAATCCCTAAGTCGGCCAACAGGGCATCAGCGTCATCTTGTGACGCAGCCGCTTTTTCGTCCGTTCGCCCAGCGGCGGGCCCAAGGAGCTCGCCATCTTCCGGCTTGATCAAAGTCACGGGTTTAACCCCGGCCAAGGCCAGCATTTCACGCAAAGTGCCATCCAGATTGCCCACCATCGTGGTAACACGACGGATAATTTGTCCCGACAAATCTTGATACGACTGCGCCTCGTACAGCGACGACATGTTTTTCCGCAAACTTGCTGTGTGCTGCTCTAACAATTTGGCCGATTCTGGCGGTAACTGCTGAGCAAGAGCCTGCAGCTGAATCACGTGATCACGTGAATCTTCCACCAAATCCAAAGTTCTGGTCGTCGCCTTTTCGGTGAGCTCCATCACCGCATCCAAACGTGAACAGGCATCCGGAATCTCTGCTGCTGCAGTAGCCAGTCGACTGTCCAGCTGTAGCGCTCGCATCTCGGAGTACAGATCGCGCGCCATCTTTCGTATACCTTCTGCGAAAGCGGCGGTTTTGGCCTCATCCAAATCGCGCAAACCGTTTTCGACTCCAGACCAATCACCGTCACGAGCAGCATCGTGCAGTGCGCCCAAGCGCTCAGCCAGTTGCGTCCGATCCATGCTAAGCAGCAGCTTCCAAACGCTGAGTAATGCGATCGAGCTTTTCTTTCAGCGTTTCTGCGGTAAATGGTTTGATTACGTAACCACTGACGCCCGCTTGAGCGGCTTCAACGATTTGCGCTTTGTCTGCTTCCGCAGTGACCATCAACACCGGCAAATGAGCCAAAGACTCATCAGCGCGTATAGCCTTCAGCAAATCGATACCGGTCATGCCCGGCATATTCCAATCGGTGACAACAAACTCGATGCCACCGCCTTTCAGAATCGGCAATGCGGTCTCACCGTCATCCGCTTCAACGGTATTGGAATAACCAAGATCTCCTAAGAGGTTTTTAACGATGCGTCGCATGGTGGGGAAATCATCCACCACAAGAAATTTAGTGTTTTTGTCCATTGCTTATTCCTTATCACTCATTCCGTGCCAATCTGACAACTTGCCCCTCAGCCGCAGATGCGCCCGACCTTGCAGTTGGCAGACCCGCGATTCACTAACGCCCAATACGGCGCCTATTTCTTTTAAATTCAATTCTTGTTCGTAATACAGAGACAGCACCAATTGGTCGCGCTCAGGCAGAGTGCTAATCGCCTCGGCCAAGGACGAATTAAAGGCGGCCAATTCAACTTTTTGTTCCGGTTGGTCGCCTGAAACCGGCAAGCCCATACGCTCTTGTTCACCCTCTTCATCGCTGAAATCCAAAGGCAGTGCCTGGCAACGATTGGAATCGGATAGCAAGGCACGCAACTCCGCCATGTCGATACCCATGCGCTGCGCCACTTCGGTTTCTCGTGCCGGGCGTCCAAATTCTTGTTCCAACAGACGCATGGTCTCGCTGGCTTCACGCATTTTCCGGTGCACCGAACGCGGGGCCCAATCACCGCGCCGAAGCTCATCGATCATGGCGCCGCGTATGCGAAAACCCGCAAAGGTTTCAAAAGAAGCACCGGCGGTTTCATCGAAATTGGCCGCAGCTTCCAACAAGCCGATCATGCCGGCCTGTATCAAATCATCAACTTCCACAGAACCTGGCAAGCGGGCGCGTAAATGCAATGCAATACGCTTTACCAACGGCGCATGCTGCTCGACCATATCGTCCGCGCTGGGGCGAATAGGTGGCAGATAGGCAGCCACGGCACTCATGAGGCTTGCGCCATCAACATACGGTCTAGGAAGAACTCCATGTGACCGCGAGGTTGTTCTGCAGCTCGCCAATTCGACACGTTTTTAGCCAAGTCGCGAAAGGCCAAACCGGCAGGGCTTCCCGGCCAAGCTTGGGCAACCAATTGCTGACGCTGTATCGCTTGGCGCAACCGTTCATCAAAGGGGACGCCACCAACATATTCCAGATTGACGTTGAGAAAACGATCCGTCACTCGCAATAATTTCTCGAACAAGTGTTTGCCGTGGTTCGCATCGCGGCCCATATTCGACATGACTTGGAAGCGCGTCAGGTGGCGATCTCGCGCCAAAACCTTGATCAATGCGTAAGCATCAGTAATTGACGCCGGTTCGTCACAGACCACAACCAACACATGATCAGCAGCTTGAGCGAAAGTCAGTACATTGCCGGCGATACCCGCAGCACTATCAATAATGAGCGCGTCCAATGGCATTTCCAAGGCGCTCACAGCGTGGATCAATCCGGCTTGTTCGGTCGTGCTCATCTCTGCCAAACGCACATTGCCGGATGCCGCAGGGATAATCATCATCCCTTGTGGACCGTACAAAATCGTATCCGCCAATTCACAGCGCCCATCCAAAACATGACCTAGATGAAAACGCGGTTGCAGCCCCATCAGTACATCAAGATTGGCCAATCCGAAATCAGCGTCTAACAACAGTACTTTGCGCCCACTTTTTTGTAAGGCAAAGGCCAAATTCGCAGACACATTGCTCTTGCCGACCCCACCTTTGCCACTGGCCACGGTAATGACCTGTGGTCGCGAAGCGGGGTCTCTTTTTTCCAGACTCGAGGCCTGGTTGTAATCAAGCACAGGCACGCATCGACTCCTGCTGAGCATGGGCACCGGAACGCAAGGCATCCAGTAATCGATCTATCAGTTGCGCGGCCTGTGCTTGGTGTAAGTCTTCCGGCACTTGCTGGCCGTCTGAGGTATAAATCAGCGGTAGCTTTTGGCCGGCAACAAAGGACAAGGCTTTGCCGAGCTGACTGGTTTCGTCCAGCTTGGTCATAACCAAACAATTCGGCGCGGCCGCGGCAAAACGACGGGCTTGCAAACTCAAGTCCGCGACATTGGTTGCTGCTGACAAACACAGAGCGCGCTTCAATCCGGGCTGATGGCGCAAGCAATCAAACTGTTGATGCAAGCTTAGATCCCGGCCGCCGATGCCAGCGGTATCAATTAAAATAAGTTCGTTGGGCTGACGAGAACGCAGCACGTCAGACAACTCTTTTGCTGCCTGAATGCGTATCACTGGAGCAGAAAGGATGCGTGCATAAGCAGCCAATTGCTCTTGTGCACCGATACGGTACTCGTCGGTGCCAATGAACTGCACCGAGCCTTGTCCGTATTTCAATACATGGCGCGCCGCCAATTTAGCCGCGGTGGTGGTTTTTCCCACACCGGTTGGGCCCAATAAGGCAATAGCGCCACCTTCACTCAAGACATCACCGCTAGGTGCGGGTATGCGCTGTGACAACAGACGTAACGCCGTTTGGCGCGCCGCTGAGGCCGAAAGCCCGGCATCTATGCGGTCAATAATTTCGTCGGCCAGAGAACCGGCAATGCCCATTTTGATCAGCAGAGTATGCGCAGCCTGCCGGCCCGAACAGCTAGAGCGGCATTCTGTAGGCCCCAGATCTATGCGGCTTTGCAGCATAGTCTGCAAGCTATCCATACGCTCTTCTAAAGCCTGAAAAGATGCCGATGACGCTTCATCTTTTACGGTGTATCGAGCGGCTCCCTCTTTGGATTGCGACGCACCCTCAGCATCCACGCCGTAGCCAGATTCGGTAGACGCAAAGCCTGCGCGGTCACGCGCTGCTCCTGGAACTCGGCCAGCATGACGAATCAGGGACTCGTCGTAATCCACTGCGGCAACCAACTCAATACCGTCCGCAGTTTCATGACTGGACAAAATGACGGCGTCCGGACCCTGTTCTTGTTGAACTGCGCGCAGCGCTGTGCGCATGTCGCGAGCTGCATAACGTTTTATTTTCATTTAGACATCCCGCCTTCAAGCCAAAGAGCCGACAACGCGAATCCGTTGTTGCTCAGGCATTTCGTTGTAGGACAGCACGTGCAATGCCGGCAGTGCGCCGCGTAACAAGCGTGCTAACCAAGGGCGTAGCAAATCAGGGACTAGCAACACAGCGGGTTCACCGGCTTCTTGTCTGGCTTGCAAATTTTGACTGGCAGATTCATGCATGCGTTCAACCACCCCAGGCTCCATAACCTCGTTTCTGGCTGCATCCTGCAACATCCGTTCCAAAGCCGGATCTAAGGTCATTACGGGTAGTTCTTCGATTTGTGGCGCAATGGATTCAAGGATTTGACGGCGCAATGCGCGGCGAGCAACAGCGGTCAAATTCTCCACACTCGTTTCTGCCCCAGCCACATCGGACACCGCCTCCAAGATGCCGCGCAGGTTTTTAATGGGTATGCCTTCAGATAACAGGCTTTGGATGACTCGCACCAAGCTGGCCAGCGATAACTTCTTAGGAATAAGATCCTCAACCAAGCGCGGCGCCGTTTCTGCCAAACGGTCAACCAACTGCTGGGCCTCGTCGTGGCCAAAAATCTCATTCGCATGCTGTTGGATGAGATGGGATAAATGTGTGGCCATTACGCTGGCCAAATCAACCACGGTGTAGCCCTGCGCTTGTGCCGCGGAGCTATCCGCAGGATCTATCCACCAGGCATCCAAACCAAAGACTGGATCAGTGGTTTTTATGCCTTTCAATTCACCGACACTTTGCCCGGATGACAGGGCCAATGATTTGCCTTGCTGCAAGGTTACTCTGGCCAAGGTGCTGCCAAACAACAGCACTCGATATTCCGTCGGGGCCAACTCCAAGCGATCGCGAATATGCACCGCAGGCACCAAGAAACCCAATTCTTTAGTCAATTTGCGGCGCACCGCTTTAATGCGCGCCATCAAATCGCCACCCTGACGGGTGTCGACCAATGGAATCAGCCGATAGCCCAGTTCAAGCCCCAAGGGGTCTTCAGCCTCAACATCATGCCAACCCACATCGCTGGGTGCTGTTTCAGCCGGCTGTTCGTCAATGGCCTGACTTTGTTCCAGCTCCTTACGTTGCTGCTGCACTCGCCAATAGGCCAGTGCACCGCAAGCGGCTGCCAGCAATAGAAAAGCGGTATTTGGCATGCCAGGGATTACCCCCAGCAGCGTCAACATTCCGGCGGTCACAATCAGGGCACGTGGTGAACCGAACAATTGTCCGACGACTTGTTGGCTCACATTCTGAGCCTGCGACATACGCGTCACTAAAATGGCGACTGCTGTCGACAGCATCAAACCAGGCAATTGAGCAACTAAGCCATCACCAATGGTCAGCAGGCTGTAAGTCCGCCCAGCTTCGGCCAAATCCAAACCATGCTGGGCCATGCCGATGATCAAGCCGCCAATCAGGTTGATGAACAAAATCAACAAGCCCGCCAGCGCATCGCCACGCACGAATTTCGATGCACCATCCATAGAGCCGTAGAAATCGGCTTCATCGCGTACCTCGTCACGTCGTGCACGGGCTTCTTCGTTACTCAGCAAGCCTGCATTGAGGTCGGCATCAATCGCCATTTGCTTGCCTGGCATAGCATCCAGGGTGAAGCGGGCTGACACTTCCGAGATGCGTTCTGCGCCCTTGGTGACCACGACAAAATTGATAATGGTCAGGATGGCGAATACCACCAAACCTACGGCGTAATTTCCGCCAATAACAAATTCACCAAAGGCCTCAATGACGTTGCCGGCTGCCGCGGTACCCTCATGTCCGTTGAGCAAGACCACGCGCGTTGAGGCCACATTGAGCGATAAGCGCAATAAGGTGACAACCAGCAAAATGGTGGGAAAGACCGAAAATTCTAAGGGCCGGCTGACATACACCACAGCCAACAGAATGACGATGGATAGCGCGATATTGAAACTGAACATCAAGTCCAGCAACACCGGCGGCATGGGGATGACCATCATGCCCAGCAGCGTCAACAACATCACTGCCGCACCTAAGCCGGGCATTCTCAGCGCACGGCCAAACAACTTTAGAGGGTGAATATCCAGCACTAGCGTTAACCGCAATCAAACTCGGCTAGCACCTGCAAGCTGCGGGCCATGAGAATGGCCCGTGAAAACGGCCTATCAGTGCGTAAACATGCGCTAGCGTTAACTCACTTTTAGTGGCACCTGCTCAGATGAAATTATGTAGTTGTACCCAAACAGCTCTGCGCCACTTTGTGCATTCCAACCACGCATGACGCCTAGGGAGCACAACAACATAAAGCCAAGTAAAAAAACCAATCCCAAACCAGAAATACTGTTTTGGACTGCAGCCGGGGACGGCAAGCTGTGATTTGAATTGTTCATTTAAGGCAATATCCTTAATCAGGTTCGTCCATATTAAGGCATTCGCCTTAATTTGCAAGCGTCGAATCAAAAAATCCGAACTCGTGAAGCAAAGTTCTTGAGAATTCAATATCATGGAGCCTAACTACTTGTTCCCGGATCACTATGAGCGACAGCCCGACCCCGGCACGCACCGAACGCAGCGCAAGCACGCGTAACAAAATCATTCAGGTCGCCGTGCGCCTCTTTGCCGAACGCGGGATCGATGGGGTTTCCCTCAATGACATTAATAAGGCCGCCGGACAACGCAATAAAAATGCGACCCACTACCATTTCGGCAGCAAAGAAGGACTGTTGCAGGCCATACTCGACAAACATGAGCCTTCTATCGCAATAAGACGCAACGAGTTACTCGACCAGTTCGAGCAAGCAGGTGCGATGGATATGCGTAAAGTGTTGCGTGCGGTCATCCAACCCTTGGTTGAAAAATTGGATGACCCTGACGGCGGTGCCGAGTTCGTGCGCTTCAGTTCACATTTGGTGGTAAACCAAACTTTGGCGGCCATGCATTTGGGCACGCCCACCTTCCGTATCGCATCGGTAGAGCGCATTGCTCATGCAATTGAAGGGCACCTGGGAGACATCACTCCTGCGGTGAAAATACACCGAGGTATTTTGCTCGGCATCATTTTGACGCACAGCTTGGCCGAACACACACGCTTACGAAAAAATGCCAAAGGTGATGATCTCGAGGCGCTAACCAGCCTGTTTGTCAGCAACCTTGAAGATTGTTTGAGCGCGATGATGCTGGCTCCGATGTCAGACGACACCCGTAGCCAGCTCAGCCAAATGAAATTTCAGCTCCCGAGCTAGCCGGTAACCAAGCGTCGTAGGGAACGGATTCGCCCCAACAAGCCGGTCGCCAATGGCGGCGCTTCTGGACTGGCCTCCACTGGTTTCTGCACTTGATATCGCTTGGCTAAGTTTTGATGCCTCGCCATGCGCCTATGATGGTTAATCGCCGAAGCCACGGTGATCCGTGTTTGGGTTTCTTTCAAGGGTTTGGTAATAAACCGATAAATTTGCCCTTGGTTAATCAACTCTATCGCCATGCCGGCATCAGCGCGTGCGGTGACCACCATAGAAATGAGCTCAGGATTATGTTCCTTGAGCGTACTCAGTAAACTCACTACGGATTGATTTTGCACACGGATATCAGTAATCACCACACCCACGGCCTCACGCTCCATCACTTCAATAGCGCCTTCTATCGTCGTCGCTGCAACAATGCGGTATTGATCACCCAGCATTTCTTGTATCGCCGGAGCCACTTTCAGATCTTCGTCCAAAACCAAGGTCGCTGGAAGGTTGGATAGCGCTGCAGGATCATCACCCTCTTGCTTCGCCATTTCCATCGCTTCGCGAGTCTCTTTGGAAGCCTCTACCGCTTGCGCAACGGTGTCTTTCAGTTCTTGATTGTCCCAAGGCTTGTTTACAAATCGAAAAATCTCGCCCTCATTGATAGAGCCAATGATGGCGTTGAGATCGGAGTAACCCGTCAGCAAGATACGCATCGCCGCTGGACGCAGATCCTTGGCTTCACGTAGCAAATCCACCCCGGTCATGCCCGGCATGCGTTGATCACTGACAACGACATCCACGCTTTCACGCTTGAGGAATTCAATGGCCTCATTCGCGCTATTGGCGAAACTCATCTCGTATTGGCCACGGAACAACATACGCATCGTGGTCAAAATACGCCTTTCGTCGTCCACAAATAGGACACGTGCTTTTTCTGTCATGGTTTCCCCGTCCTATGCAGCTTCTGCTATCGCAGCTTCAGGCTCTATGTCGGCCTGTTTTAGTGGCAACCATACTCTGAATTCACTGCCTTTGCCTTGCACTGATTTCACTTCGATACGGCCACCGTGATCTTCAATAATGCGGAAGATAATCGACATACCTAGCCCTGTCCCCTGACCAACCGGCTTGGTGGTAAAGAACGGTTCAAAGATACGCGCACGGGTCTCTTCATCCATGCCGCAGCCGTTATCCAAAATACGAATACCAACACCCCCTTCCTCAACCGCAGTGTGTATGTAGATTTTTCCATCTTCACGCCCGGTGCTATCAATAGCTTGGGCAGCATTGGTAATGATGTTGAGGAAAATTTGGTTCAACTGCGAAGGTGAACACTCGATTTCAGGGACTTTGCCAAAGACCTTTTTCACTTCTACATTGCCCTTAAGATGGTTCTGGGCAATTTTCAAAGAGGACTCGATGCCTTGATTGACATCAAATAAGTCATTTCTGGAACGAT
Source organism: Oceanococcus sp. (assembly GCA_051252075.1). Classification (GTDB taxonomy): domain Bacteria; phylum Pseudomonadota; class Gammaproteobacteria; order Nevskiales; family Oceanococcaceae; genus Oceanococcus. The sequence goes on from JBPOFU010000035.1 coordinate 18,322, forward strand.
CGACACGTGAGAAGTCTTTAAGACTGGCAACCAATTCGGAGATGGTATGCAGACCGTGCTCGGTATCTGCCAACAGGTTGTCCAACTCCTCGATCAAATCATCCGTCGCCAAATCTTCATCCAGGCTGATGGCTTGAGTTAGAGCGTCGGCCACCTGTTGCTCGGGCGCTACGCCCTCGGCGATTAAGCTGAGCGCATTTTTCTGTTGCCCACAGACCTCGCGAATTTCCAATAACGAAGTTTTAACAATATCCGCATTGCCACGGGCATATCCCAGCGGGGTATTAATTTCATGGGCAACGCCCGCGACCATTTGTCCTAAGGACGCCATTTTTTCCGACTGAATCAGCTGCGCTTGCGAACTCTTCAGTTCGACCAAGGCCGTACTCAAATCATGTGTGCGTTCTTCCACCTGAGCTTCCAAGGTTTCGTTCGCCTTATCCAACTCAATAAAGCTGCGACGCAGGCGCAAACCTAACAAGAGCAAAACCAGCAACAAAACGCCGGAATAAGCCACCAAGTATTGCCGATACCCCGCAGCCTCGGCCACACGCCCTTGGTACCAAGCGCTATACACATCTTCTAGTTCCTGCAGGTGCTCAGCCGTGGGGGTGGTGAAAAACGCGTCCAAACGTTCATTGGTTTCCAATTTATCGCCAATAACTGATTGCACCGAGCGCTTCAAATTACGCACCACAGCGACTAATTCCGACCAATCCTGGGGCTCGTTCTCTGTCGCCGTATTGGCCTCAGCCGCAACAGCCCCTTCCTCAGCGACAGCGGGCTTCGCTGGCGTAGATAAATCGGCAACTGCTTGATCCAAATCATTCAGCCTTTGCCGAATGCCATCCAATAAGCGGTGTTCAGGGCTGGCGGCAACGATCAAGGCCATCACATCCGACTGCAAGCGGTCTAAGTGATTGGCAACGGCGGTATCCGCGGGTATTAAGTTTTTTGCACGGTTGGTAAACAAAGGCACCGCATCGACGCTACGAATCAGTCGTTGCGTCACCTGGGTTGAACGAATATCGAAATCAAAAGCCAGTACGAATTTGTCACCTGCAGTAAACAGAAAGCGCTCTAATGACTCATCGATAGGGCCACTTAATCCGCGTAGAGACAATGCCCCTTGATCGAGCTCATCCATGGCATCACCCAACTGGGTAATGATCTCGGTTTTGTCACCACCGGCCAATTGCAATGTGGATGCACGATTCAAGGTCATCGCGCGGTTCAAGGTCACATCAAGGTCGTTAATGTGCTGAATGGCATCCAAGCGACGGGCATGCAAATCGCCATCGACCGCTTGGGTTTTCATAACCAGATAACCCAAAACCGCTAAAGCCGCCGCTGACAACAGCAGTGCTAGCAAGCGTTTTAAAATCTTCATTTGTCTCCCTATCCCTGTGCACGAAATACGCTGTTCCGCACTTTATTAAACTAGCGTGCCAGAGCTTGGGAAAGATTGCATCATCCCAACGTAGCAACGCGGTACTCACTATTCTTTTAAGCGAACAAACAAATTCCCGTCTTGAATTGAAATTTCATCAACACCATCTGCAAACGCTCTCCAAAAACCATCTTGATCGCCGTATTCGGCAATAAGATCAACGTTTTTGGTGTTAGCCAGCCAAGCGTTGGGCAACGGAACGCCCCACACGCTTATGCCGCGCAAGCGTATGACTGGCTTACCATTTCTATACTGCGCCTGAACGCCGGCACTCATGCGCAATGTTTGCCCACCGAAAAATGGGAAGTCGGGGTCCAATGGCAAAACCAAGCGCGCGCTGGCCAGATCATCGGCTAAATCAATGGCGAGTTTGCTCGCAAGATCGGTGTTTTTCGCCAGCAATCCATTGAGCTCTCGCTCGCTAAAACGGATTTCTCGGCTGGCGCCTTCTTCACTGTAAGCCTGCGGCTCCAAAGTGCCGGTGGAGCCTGCACGGGTCACAAAGGCTTGGTCTTGGTAACCCAAACGTCGGAGTTTTTGATTCAGCTCCAGTTTCTCTTTGTTTTTGAGCTCGACGGGCTTGAACGCCCCCGGAAACAAATACAGCTTAATGAGAAACGCGGACAAGAGCGTGGCCAATAGCACAGCCGAAAAAACAATCAGGAACAAACGACAGCCGCCACCCTTTTTGTTGGGGGCGACGGCATTCGTACTCTCGGTATCCGCTATTTCCTGGCCCATGCTTTGCTCAATCGTCAACTATTAAGTGAGCATTGAAGCACACTGAACAAGATGGACGATCTAAAACCATCAGATGAGACCGCGTTCCTTAGCCATGGTCAGGGCCGCGTCTTCGATCATGTCTTCTTGACCACCGACCATTTTGCGTCGGCCCAAATCCAACAGGATTTCACGTGCCGGAATACCGTATTTAGCTTCAGCACGCTGAGCGAACAGCAAAAATGAGGAATAGACGCCGGCATAACCCAAGGTCAGGGCATTGCGATCAATACGGACTTGGAAATCCATAATCGGCGTGACCAAATCTTCCGCTACATCGGAGATTTTGAACACATCAACGCCGGTTTCTATGCCCATGCGATCGCATACCGCCACAAAGACTTCCAACGGTGTATTACCCGCACCTGCACCTAAGCCACCGCAGGCTGCATCAATCCGATTGGCTCCGGCTTCTACTGCAGCAATAGAGTTTGCCACGCCCATGGCCATATTGTGGTGGCCGTGGAAACCCAATTCGGTTTCTGGTTTGAGCTTGTCACGCAGCAAACCGATGCGTGATTTCACGTGTTCGGGCAGCATGTAACCCGCAGAGTCCGTGACGTACAAGCAATTCGCGCCGTAGCTTTCCATCAGCAAAGCCTGCTCTAAGACCTGCTCGGGCTCAATCATATGCGCCATCATCAGGAAGCCGACGGTGTCCATGCCCATCTTGCGACCAAGAGAAATGTGCTGCTCGGAAACGTCCGCTTCGGTGCAATGGGTGGCCACACGAATGCAACTGACACCGCAGTCATGCGCCATGCGCAAATGATCCACCGTGCCGATGCCTGGCAACAATAGAGCCGACACCTTGGCCTGCTTCATGCCTGGAATCACCGCCCGCAAATATTCTTCGTCACTGGCCGCGGGAAAACCGTAGTTGACCGATGCGCCACCCAGACCATCGCCGTGAGTCACTTCGATCAATGGGACACCGGCCTCATCCAGCCCTTTGGAAATAGACTTCATTTCCTCAATGCTGATTTGATGCCGTTTCGGGTGCATGCCGTCACGCAGTGACATGTCATGCACGATGATTTTGGTACCTTTCAAGCTCATTTTCTTACTCCGAACCCCTGATTCAATCAGTGAGATTCAAACTGCGGTGTTTAGTAATGGAATGCTTAGGCGGCAGGCTCGAAAGACAAACGACCGGCCAACATTTCTTCGGCGAACATCTCAGCCGTACGCGCTGCGGATGCCGTCATGATGTCCAAATTGCCAGCGTACTTGGGCAGAAAATCGCCCAAACCTTCGACTTCCATATACGTTGTAACTCGATTGCCATCGAACACGGGGCCATTTTTCAAGGTGTATCCCGGCACGTACTTTTGTACCTCGGCCACCATCTCGTGGACCGACTGCGTAATCGCGGCTTGATCCGGCTCGTCTTCCGTGAGGCAATGAATGGTGTCACGCATGATCATCGGCGGCTCGGCCGGATTGATCACGATGATGGCTTTGCCTTCCTTCGCGCCACCCACTTGGGCGACAGCACCTGCTGTTGTGCGGGTGAACTCATCAATATTTTTACGTGTGCCCGGCCCCACCGATTTTGACGATACGGTGGCAACAATTTCGCCATACTTTACCGCCTGAACACGCGATACGGCGTAGACCATAGGGATGGTTGCTTGACCACCGCAGGTCACCATATTGACATTGCGTTCACGTTTGCCGGCATGCTCTTTCAGATTGATGGGCGGCACACAGAACGGCCCAATAGCGGCAGGCGTGAGGTCAATCATCATCACCCCAAGCGCTGTGAGCTTGTCTGAATTGGACTGCTGCACATAGGCTGAAGTCGCATCGAAAGCGATTTTGATATCGTCCTCGAGCACATGCGGCAACAAGCCGTCGACGCCGTCATGGGTGGTTTTTATACCCATTTCACGGGCCCGCGCCAAACCTTCCGATTCAGGTTCTATACCGACCATCCAAGCGGGTTCCAAAACCTCGGAACGCTTCAGTTTGTACAACAGATCAGTGCCGATATTGCCCGGCCCGATGATGGCACACTTGATTTTGCTCATGTCATATCCTGCGTGAGTCAAACGCGATGTTGTTGAGTTGCGGCGCTACATCAAGGCTGAGCCTCAAGCACACCGCAGGAAATGGATTCAATTAATCAGTAAAGCGAATAGCCGCTCGCCCGATACCTTCTATATGCATGCGGTAGTCATCGCCTGAGCGTATGGGTAAAAGCGACGCCAATGAACCCGACAAAATGAATTCACCGGCCAAAAATGGAATGCCGAATTCGCCCAAGGTGTTTGCTAGCCAAGCTACCGCAGTTGCGGGATGCCCTTGCACCGCACTGCCTAATCCTTCGGCTACCAGTTCCTGGTTGCATTGCACCTGCATTTTGACGGCAGCCAGATCCAGACTTTGTGGATCAATTTTTTCCTCGCCCATCACAAACACACCGCAAGACGCATTGTCGGCAACGGTGTCCTGAATTTTAATCTGCCAGTTATCGATACGTGAATCGACAATTTCAAAGCAAGCGGACACATACTCTGTGGCATCCAATACATCCGCTTCGGTGATACCTGGACCTTTAAGATCTTTCTTCAATTTGAAGGCGATCTCGCCTTCCGCTTTGGGCTGAATCAAGCCATGTTCGGCCAAACTCACGCTGGCACCGTTTGGTACGTGCATGACATTGGTCAGAAAACCGAAATCCGGTTGATGCACGCCCAACATGTCTTGTACCGGTTTACTGGTAACGCCGATTTTCTTACCGACCACACGCTCACCTTCAGCTTTGCGTCGTTCCAACATACGCAAGGAAATGCGGTAAGCCTCTTCGATACTCAAATCGGGGTGGCGCGTGGTCAGCGGTGCCAATGTGCTGCGACTGCGCAGCGCTTGGAACAATTCATCGCCCATACCGGCGATCAATTCAGGACATAGGCTCATGATTGCCCCAGGAAATCGATGCAAGCCCGATTGAAGTAATCAGTGTGTTCAACCATCACCCAGTGTCCGCATTGATTGATTAAAGTCATTTTGCAATCGGCAATCCCGGCGGCGACCTTTTGCGCGCCAGCAAGTGGATTGAACTGATCATTCATGCCCCAGAAGCCCAAAGTCGGACATTGGATTTCAGTGAGGCGAGATTGGTAATTCGGCACCCGCATCGTCGACAGCACCGTGGGTGGCTGCAAGGCACAAACCGCAACGCGTTCGGCCACGGTTTCATCGGCGACTTGGCTGGCATCGAACAACTGGAAGCCCAGCAACTTGCGCATGCTTTCGGTAGTCAACGGGCCTTGCGCAAACAATGTCATCATGCGCTTAATGCCTTCCATTTCGAAATAAGCTTCGCGCTCTTCGACACCGCCAGGCGCCATCAGGATCATGCGAGTCACCTGCTCTGGATAAGCCAGCACATAGCCCAAGGCAATCGCGCCACCCAAGGAATTCCCCAATAGAGTCACAGGCCCTAAACCCAGTTCGGCCAAAAAGCCATGCAGCATCTCAATGAAAAAATCATTGATGTAGTGCGCATCCTCAGGCTTGTCGGAACGACCGTAACCCGGCAAATCCAGCACGATGCAACGGTAGCCAGCCTCCACAAACTGTGGGTAGTTCAATTTGAAGTTGCTATAGCCGCTGGCCCCAGGACCACTGCCATGCAAAAACACGATGGGCTGCCCTTCTCCTTCATCGAGATAATGGATTTTCAAACCATTGGCGGTGAGGTATTGAGATTCAGGTATAGGTAAATCAGACATGGGCGCGCCGGCAGTTGGCAAAAAAGATTCACGGCAGACCGCCGCTTTCAGAGCCAAAATTGTCCGTTCCAACGTGCTTTTGAGCTTCATCCGATTGGACTACGATCCAAACGGATCACGCAAAGCTGCTACAAAGCGCTAATATTTTAGCCTTGTACTGTCAATCGGCCACTTCGCCGTCGGGAAAACATTAATGAATTTGCTCAGTCCGCTGGATGCCTCTTTTGTTCGTATGGAGAGCAAGCGCACGCCTATGCACGTTGCAGGCTTGATGATTTTTCAACTGCCCGCCGATGCACCACCGCACTATTTGCGAGATTTGTTTGCGTTTATGCGCAGCCAAGCCGTCGTCAACCCTCCGCACAATTGGCGCTTAAAACAGGGCCGCAGTGGGCGCTTGCTGCCACAGTGGGAAGAAGTCGACGACATCGATATTGATTACCACCTGCGCCATTCCGCACTGCCGCACCCCGGTGGCGAGCGCGAATTGGGTGTGCTCATTTCCCGCTTGCACTCTATTCCCATGGATATGAGCAAGCCCTTATGGGAATGCCATCTGATAGAAGGCTTAGAAGATCGCCGCTTTGCGGTTTATCAAAAAAGCCATCACAGCGCGGTTGACGGTTTTTCTGCCATCAAAATGATGAACAACTGGCTGTCTGACAGCCCGGATGAAGCTACCGACGCGGGCCCTTGGTCGGCGCCACCACGCACCAGTTCCAAGCGCCCGCCATCCAACACCAACCCCAATGACATTGTAGGCAATGCATTAAAAGTCAGTGGCAAAAACTTACGAGGCAGTGCCAAGCTAATCCGCAAAATGCGGGAAATGACCCGAAACGCTGACAATCCGCATGGCGGCCTGCCCAATTTGCTAGAAATTCCCCGTACGATTTTTAATCGCCGTATTACCAAACACCGCCGCGTGGCGACGCAATGGCTGGAAATGTCCAGGGTTAAAGCCATCAGCAAACAAGCCGGCGCGACAGTCAATGACGTCTGCCTTGCCATCTTGGGTGGTGCCCTACGTCAATATCTGTCCGACCAAGACGCACTGCCTGAAAAAACCTTGTACGCCTCGGTGCCGATTGGTCTGCCGCACACGTCTGATAAACCGGGGAACCGTGTCGTCGGCTTCGTTTGCCCCATAGGCACGCATTTGGCTGATCCCGTTGAACGTTTGAAATACATCAATGCGACAACGTCAGACACCAAAGAAAAAATGGCGTCGCTGCCAGACGAAGCTCTCAATCAATATTCCGTCATTGGCATAGGCCCCATGATGTTGGGCCAAATGTTTGGTTTGAGTCAGCGCCTGCCACCGATGTTTAACGTCACCGTTTCCAATGTGATCGCATCCAAAGAGCCCAAGTACTTCCGCGGCTCAGAGATGGAAGCCATTTACCCAGTGTCTTTGCTGTTTGACGGTCATACCTTAAATGTCACTATTGTCGGCTATGCGGGGAAAATCACCTTCGGCATCGTCGGTTGTCGCGAAACCATTCCTGCTCTGCAGCGCATCGCGGTCAACATCGGCGAATCCCTCATCACTTTAGAGGATGCCATGAAAGCACCTCGCTCCCGCCGCAAAACCACATCCGTGCGTAAGAAGGCCTCCTAAATTATGAGTGAGTCGCAACAGGTCGTCTTGATTACCGGCGGCGCCAAAGGCGTGGGGCGCGGCATCACCCGTAGCTTTTTGCAAAGTGGCGCGACGGTTGTCATTACTGCACGTAATGCTCCAGAGACTGAGATTGAAGAAAACGGTCAGCGCGCTCAATACATCGCTACGGATATTCGCGATGTCGAAGCTTGCCAGCAGTTGATCCAGCAGGTGGTCAACGAACATGGTCGCTTGGATGTTTTGATCAACAATGCTGGTGGCTCGCCCTTCGCTATGGCTGATGCGGCTTCGCCACGTTTTCATGAGGCCATCATTCGGCTCAACTTATTGGCACCTTTAAATCTGGCGCAGGCCGCCAACACCCAGATGCAAAAGCAGCCATCCGGCGGAGTCGTTATCAACATCGGTAGCGTCAGCGCTGATAGGCCCTCGCCTGGCACAGCCGCGTATGGCGCGGCCAAAGCCGGCCTTTTGAACCTCACACTAAGCTTGGCCGTGGAGTGGGCGCCTAAAGTGCGGGTGACTGCAGTCAGTCCAGGCCCCGTACTCACCGAACAAGCACACTTGCATTTTGGCGATGAAGACGGCGTCGCTGCGGTTGCCAGCACCATCCCCATGCAACGCTTGGCGGCACCCGATGACATCGGCCAAGCCTGTGTCTGGTTGGCATCGAAAAATGCGGCTTATGTAACCGGTAGTAATTTGGTCCTACACGGTGGCGGTGAAAAACCCGCGTTTCTCGATAAAGCTACCGCCAATCAGAACTAAGTCATTGCCGTTTATGCCATACCCAATATGGAAGTTCTTATGAAATACGCCCCCCCTATACTCTTGAGCCTGGTGGCCAGTGGCTTACTGTTGGCTTGTAACGCCAGCACAGATACAAACCAGGTCACCGAGAATTCAGGTGCGGGTAACGTGTTGTCCTTAGAAGACGATGCCAAGCGTATGTGCAACAACCACAATGCCTTGAAGAATCCGTATTTTGGCGATTTGCACGTGCACACCGTGTATTCATTGGATGCCAACACACAAGGCACGATCGTAACGCCACATGAATCCTATCGATTTGCCAAAGGTGAGCGTATAGGGATTCAACCGTATGACTCAGAGGGCACGCCTCTACGCTACGCGCAACTTGCGCGGCCTTTAGATTTCGCCGCAGTGACCGATCATGCTGAACTGTTTGGTGAAGTGGAAATCTGTACCAACCCGGAATACTTGGAGTACAACTCGCCGGAATGCCTGTTTTATCGAGAATCGCCCTCCAACGCTTTTATATTTTTCAACTTAGTCGGCGTTGGATTGCCAGATTTGTCGGAAACACCGGTCGCGGCATTACCAATCATCAACTCCTTACCAATCATTGGTGCCGATGGCAGCATTCCACGCCTGCCCTACTGCGGTTTGGGTGGTAGCACCTGCCTAGAAGCGGCAAAAACGCCGTGGAACGATATCCAACTCGCGGCGCAGACCTACTACGACCAAAGCGATGACTGCAGCTTCACCAGCTTTATTGCCTACGAATGGACCGGCGCCCCTCTGTCCAATAATTTGCACCGCAACGTCATCTTTAAAGGCGCCAGCGTTCCCGAACTACCTCCCGCTTTCCAGGAATATCCAGAGCCTGAGAATCTGTGGGCCGTATTGGATGAATTGTGCTCATTGGAAGGTGACTGCGACGTACTGACCATTCCGCACAATTCGAATCTGTCTGGTGGCCTTATGTTTGAACCTACCGACAAAAATGGTGACGACTACACTGCTGAAGTCGCACAGGCGCGACAAGACAACGAGCCTTTGGCAGAAATTTATCAACACAAAGGACAGTCGGAATGCTTGGGCACTAGCGGCGCTGGCATGCAAGACGAGCTGTGTGGCTTTGAACTGCTGCCATACAACAATTTAACCGGCGACCGCTTCGGCGGACTCAATACCGGAGACCCGGTCGAACAGGACTTCTTACGCGAAGCGCTTAAAGATGGAC
>JBPOFU010000036.1:0-27717 GCA_051252075.1 Oceanococcus sp.
CAGTTTCGCTTTGCCAGGTTCAGCAGCATACTCCAAGAAGTTCACCAAATCGGCGACTAGCTTGTCGTAGCCTGCTTCATCCAAAGTGCCGGTATGAGCCATTTCAAAGTTCGGCTTAGCGGGGCCGTGGCCACCACTGCTTGCTTCGTCGTGATCATCATGACCCAGTGCCTGATAACCTTGCAAGCCGCCCAAAACGTGGGGCATAGCAGCACCTGGCAATTGCAGATTGTTCACGCCGGTTGCTTTGCTGTCATCCAGATAAAAGCTCTTTAAGAAGCTATAAATCCAATCGCTACCACGTGCTCTAGCAGTCAGGGTCAAATCTGGTGGCGTACGCCCAAACCATTTTGCCGATGCCTCTTCTGGAATAGCCGAAACAATATGCTCACCCGGCTTGGTGCTGGTAAACATAATCTCGCCCAAAAGATCATCCGGTACGTCGTTGTCCGCAGCAAAACGGTTGTAACGCAGTAGCCCCAATGAATGACAGCCGGAGCAGTAATTCATGAAGTTTTTGGCACCACGTTGAACCGACGCTTTATTGCTGGTATCCGCTTCGAACGGGTACAAGACTCCGCCACCAGCGGAAGCCGCAACAACACCTGCCATCAAGCTCAGTGAGAGTGCAGAAACAATACGTATCATGATGTCACCCTTTCCGGAACCGGCTTAGTCGAATCCATCTTGGAGTACCAAGGCATCAAGAGGAAGAACAGGAAGTAGATGATAGTGAAGATCCGAGCGGCCAGCGTTTTACCTTCCGACGGAGCTTCCAAGCCCAACCAACCCAGCACTACAAAACTCACAGTAAATGCCGCCAAAGCCAGTTTAAAGATCGGACCTTTGTAACGCACGGACTTAACTGGGCTGCGATCCAACCATGGCAGGGCAAACATAATCAGCACGGCACCAAACATGGTGATAACGCCCATCAGCTTGTCCGGTACCGCACGCAACATGGCGTAGAAAGGCGTGAAATACCACACCGGCGCAATGTGCTCAGGGGTTACCGCAGGATTGGCCTCTTCGAAGTTCGGTTTCTCCAAGAATAGTCCACCAGCCTCTGGCAAGAAGAACACCAAGGTTAGGAAAATCGCCAAAAATACAGACACGCCGAACAGATCTTTCACCGTGTAGTACGGATGGAAAGGAATGCCATCCAAGGGCACACCGTTTTCATCTTTCTTCGCTTTGATGTCCACGCCATCAGGGTTGTTGGAACCCACTTCATGCAAGGCCATGAGGTGAGCAATCACCAAACCAACCAAGACAAATGGAATCGCAACCACATGCAGCGAGAAGATACGGTTCAAGGTGGCGTCTGAAGGCACAAAGTCGCCTTGAATCCAGATAACCAAGTCCGGCCCAATCAGCGGGATCGCTCCAAACAGCGAGATAATGACCTGGGCACCCCAGAAGCTCATTTGCCCCCAAGGCAGCACGTAACCACAAAAGCCTTCAGCCATCAGCGCCAGATAAATCAAGCACCCGAACAGCCAAATCAATTCACGTGGTTTGCGGTAGGACCCATAAAGCAGGCCGCGATACATGTGCAGGTAGACCACAATAAAGAAGGCCGAAGCACCAGTGGAATGCAAATAGCGGATGAGATTGCCCCAAGGCACATCGCGCATGATGTATTCGACCGAACCAAACGCTAATGCGGCGTCAGGTTTGTAATGCATGGTCAGGAATATGCCGGTCAGCAGCTGATTGACCAGCACCAACATAGCGAGGGAACCGAAGTAGTACCAGAAGTTGAAATTCTTCGGTGCGTAATACTCGGATACATGATCCTTCCACATCTTAGTAAGAGGGAAACGATCATCAATCCACCCTAAGAAACCGGTGGTTTTATGAGGATTGGCTACGATGCCCATTTACACGACCTCCGGGTCTTCGCCGATGACGATAGTGGTTTCGCCGACATAACGGTGCGGCGGCACAGGCATGTTGAGCGGTGCTGGTACGCCTTTGTAGACGCGGCCAGCTAAATCGAATTTGGAACCATGACAAGGACAGAAGAAACCGCCCTTCCAATCGCCACCTAGATCTTCGGCCGGATAATCCGGGCGGAAACTCGGTGAGCAGCCCAAATGGGTGCAGCGACCAATCATCACCAGGAGTTCTGGTTTGACGGCACGGGTTTCATTTTGTGCATAAGCCGGTTGTTGATCTTCTTCCGAAGCGGGATCACGTAGATCACCTTCAACCGCCTTCATGTTCTGCAGCATTTCCGCAGAACGACTCACAATCCAAACCGGGCTTCCACGCCAAGTGGTGATGAGCAATTGCCCTTCTTCCAACTTGGAAATGTCCACCGTCACCGGTGCGCCCATGGCTTTGGCCCTTTCGCTCGGTGCCATCGAGGCCAAAAACGGCCACGCGGCTGCAGCGGCACCAACTCCGCCTGCTGCAACACCGGTGAGCGTCAGGAAGCGGCGTTTGCCGACATCCACGCCGTTAGAACTCATCGCATAACTCCTGGTAAGTCATATTCTTTGGGACAACGATTGTGCTGCCCTCCTAACCGCTAGCCGCAAGATCAAATCCACCAATTCTGCATTGGTGCACTTTAATCTCGTATAAATGCGGCTCCCCGGCCGAGAAGTATAGCATTCACTTTCTGAAATCTGACCATGAAAACCCGAGTTAACATGAGATTCGAGGATCAGGAGGGATCGTTCGACACTGCGGTCGCGATTTGTCCTGCGAGTTGCTGCCACGCTTTGTGCAAACTATGCACCAATGCCGGATAACCGTTGTCCTGCAACGGCTGCTTCAATAGAAACGGCTGGCCTTGCACAATCTGACGCTTGTTATCCAAAATTTGCCAATTCCCGCTGACCACGGCCAAACCGTCAAAACGACCCTGAAATTGATCGACCTGCACGATCAACACAGGAGCGAGACTGCTGGCCTGGCCCAAGGGTTGAATTTGATAATTTGGCAGTTGCGCTGCCATGTGGCGCTGCAAGCTGCGTTGCAATTGCGGCCCCAGCGGCTCAGCCCATTGATGCCCATTGGCTTCGTGCACCTGAATTAGACTGGTTTGCATAAGCAAGCCACGGCGATCAACCAATCCAGAAAGCTGCACCGGCGCGACACTCATTGCCATTTCCTGCGCTTGTTCAGCGGCCGCAGGCAACTCATCTTCTGCAGGCAACATATAGCGCTGCAGTGCCGGCCCAGAGCTTGCGCAGGCGGTCAAAAGCACGATCGACAGGCCACTGAAGATACGCCCAAAATTCAAAGATTTATTACGGTGCATTGTCTGCAGCTCTCGGCATGGGATCGGCATTTTCAGGGCGATCGAAAATTAGCGCATTAGGTTTCTCGTCCAAGGTTTTGATCAAGGGCTGCAGATCACGCATCAATAGATTGAGTTGACGCAGCGTTTGTCCCAAGTCTTGATACATAGCGCTCTGCGGTCCTAGGCCTTGCAAACTGTTACGCAATTCAGCCGGCACCGCCTGGGTTGCTGGATCTGCCAGCATTTGATTCAAATTGGCCGCCACTTTTTTCAGTTCAACCATGGCGCCCTGAGCGCTGGCCAAACCGCTGTCTAGTCGCGCGAGCACGGGCTCTACCTGCATTTGATTTAATTTATCCAACAAACTCGACAGCTTTTGCTCCAATTGGGCAAAGCCACCTGATGTTGTCGGGAAAACAGTTATACCTTCGTATTCCTCCGCGGCCACGGATGGGGCTTCTGGATAAAAATCCAAATCAACCAGCAATGAGCCGGTCAACAAATTTCCGGAACTTAAACTCGCCCTCAAGCCAAATTCAAACAGCAAACCAAAACGCGCGCCCCATGCTTCGTCGTCAACTTTCGAGGCACGTCGATCCAAACGTTGAGGCTCGATATGGATGAGCACTGGAATCGCTCCAGCGGCCATACTGACCGCAGCATCCCGATTCAAGCTGTAAGGCACTTCCACAACCGTGCCCACACGCACTCCGCGATACTCCACCGGCGCGCCTTTACTCAGTCCACGCACCGTGTCGTCGATCAACAAGACGTACTTCAGCACGCGATTGAAGGTCCCTTGGCGAGCGGCATCCGCATCCGCATACAGCGTGAACTGCATATCAGGATCGACCGGACCGCCCTGCCCCAAGCCCTCTGGCACACCAAAGCTGATCCCACCTCCCAGTAAAGATTCCAGGGAGCTCATATCCACCGCAAAACCACCGGCGTCCAAACGAATTTGCAATCCTGAGCCCGACCAAAAACGCGTTGTCGTCGTCACTAAACGATCAAATGGTGCTCGAATGAACAGCCGGCAAATAAGCTGACGTGATTCCACATCAAACTCCGCACTCTCCACCTGCCCCACATTGAAGCCCTGAAATTCGACCGGGTCTCCGGCACTGGCTGCAGTCGCACGCGCGCCAACAATCGTTAAGCGCAATCCTTCCGCGCCTGGCGGTGCCGACGGAGGTGTTTCTAGGGCAACAAACTCGTCGCTTTCTTGCTCGGATGTGCCGGGCTGCAGTCGAATATAGGAGCCGGACAAGACCGTGCTCAGACCAGAAATACCTTCGCGGCCAACACGCGGTCTGACCACCCAAAATCGAGTATCTGCTCGCAACATCCGTTGCGCGCTCGAGTTAATACGCACGGTGACGACGGTATAGTCAAAATTGTCGGCCAATTGCACATCAACCACTTTGCCAACAGATACTTCGCGCGCTTTTACAAAGGTCTTACCAGGCTCGATGCCCTCGGCCGTATCCATACGGATGCTGATCAGCGTGCCACGCGTATTGTAGTTGTGCCATAACATCCAGGTGCCAATAAGCGCGGCCACAATCGGCACCAACCAAATGGGTGAAATTCGCTGCGATGGCTCACGCACAGCGCGTTGCAGCTGATCTGTCATGAGGAAGACTCCGCCGTACTTTTACTTGGCCGCCATATTAAATGCGGATCAAACGCACGGGTAGCCAGCATGGTGAGAACCACTACTGCACAAAATGCCAGCGCCGCCGGCCCCGGCAGCACAGTCAGCTGCTGCCCGTGCTGGACCATGGCCACTAAAATTGCCACAACGAAGACATCCACCATAGACCAGCGCCCCACGAATTCTATCAATCGGTACATCCTATAACGTAAGAGGTTACTTGCTGGCGCCGCATTGCTGGCAACCAGACATAGCCAGGTCAGAATCAACATCTTGACCAAGGGCACAACAATACTGGCAATGAAGATAATCAACGCAACGGGTATCGAGCCATTGCGCCATAAGATGATGATGCCACCCATGATGGTGGCAGCCGTGCTATCGCCAAGCTTGGTCGTTTCCATAATGGGATAGAGATTGGCTGGTATGTACAGTATCGCTGCGGTTATTAACAACGCCCAACTGACCTGCGTATTTAGCCGTTTGCGCGACTGCACATAGGCGCCACAGCGCGGACAGCCATTGCCCTTTAGGCTGGGCCTATGAAGCAATTGCCCACAGCTATTGCATGCCTGCAAATCCTGACTGTGTGCACTTTGCCCAGGCACGGCACCAAATGGTGCTTGAGATTCGCCTTCCAGCTTCAGCCATAAGGCATCGTAATTTGTATCTGTGGTCGTTTTAATCAGCAACAACACATAAGTAGCAAAAGCCCAAAACGACAAGCCCAGCATCACATCTGCGTCTTCCGACATTTTGATCAAACTGACCAGCGCGGCCACCAAGAACACATCGGCCATCATCCAGGGTTCCAAACGACGCAGCGAGCGCAATAACATCCGCCCTAACAGTAAGGGCCAACCCGCCAGCAAGCTGAGATGCACATACATGACCGCGAGCAGGTACATGGCGGGCACCACGACGATAGTCAAACCCACAATCAGCGCCAACAGCAGCTGATCAACGCCAGCCAAACCAAGCGCGGCGTCCAGAACGATCATTTCTCCACCGCTACCTTGCAGTTGGAAACTCGCAAATTGAAAAGGCAGCGAAGCAAGCAGCATGAGAAATGCGCCCAACGCTGTAGCGGCTGCATTTTGCAACGGGGCTTTTTGCCGCATTTGCAGCGGATGCTGGCAGCGTGGACAGCTGGCTTGCTCACCAGGCCGCAATACCGGCATTTCTACCACCAAGTCACATTCGGCACAGGCACGCAGTCGGTTGCGGCGCCGCGCTGCCATGGCACGTAAATCCAATGCTGCCCCCTAATGAAGAAGATCTGATCGGCTCATGCCAAGATTCAATCAGCGCTTCCTAGATCGCCAAAGATCACTTTACCTCACTGCCAAGATTTAACCGAGCAGGACTTAAGCAGTCGCCTTCACAGCTTGCTGCCAAACCTCTAACAAACGCTGGTTTTCTTCAGGTGTGCCAACACTGGGGCGTAAACAGCCCTTCAAGGCTGGGTGCCCTGCATCCAAATTTTTAATCAACACATCCGCATCATTGAGGGCTTGCAACACGCTTTGCGCTTGTTGCGAACTTTGTCGTACTAGCAAGAAATTCGCGGCACTGGGAAAGACTTCTGTACCTGGCATCAACGCCAATGTTTCGGCCAACACGCACCGTTGCTGACGCAATATCTCGACCTGCTGGTCAAACACGTGGGCGTGCTGCAAGGCGAATTCCACTGAGGCCTGGGTCAGCACGTTGACGTTGTAAGGCAAGCGCAACTTATCCAACTGCGCCAACAACTCGGCTGGCCCCTGCAAGAAACCCAAACGCAAGCCCGCCAAGCCCCATTTCGACAAAGTACGCATCAGCACGACATTGTCGAACTCTTTTGCGATGCTCAGGCTGTCACCACCGGCAAAAGCGATATACGCCTCGTCGATCACCACCAGACCGGTCGCAGCCGCACAAATCGAGCGCACGGCATCCACATCAAACAAATTGCCAGTGGGGTTATTCGGCTGAGCGATGAATATCAGCGGCGGTCTTTCTTGCCGAATCGCAGCGACAAAACCTTCCGCGTCCAATTGAAAATTGTCATCCAGCGGCACCGGGCAGAAACGCAGCTGACAGGCCACCGCCAAATGCCGGTACATCACAAAACTGGGGTCGGGTGCCATCACCGCAGCGCCGGGGCGCGCGACCGCAAGACACAACATTTGGATGATTTCATCCGAACCATTGCCGAGCAACACATCCCAACCTTCAGGCATAGGGAAACGCTGCACTAAGGCTTGCTTCAGGCTAGACGCATCCGCATCAGGATAGCGATTGAAGTCGACTTGGCGTAAATGCTCAAGCCAAGCGTGACGCAAGTCATCAGGCAAGGCGTAGGGGTTTTCCATAGCGTCGAGCTTAACCGCATCAGGCCGAGGTGGCGGCGCTTTGTAAGCGGCCAATTGTGACAAGGCCGAAGAGAACACCCGCGAACTGAATGAGGCGTCGCGATTCATGCTTCATCCTGCGCACGCACTTCAGCGGAACGCGCGTGCGCTTCCAGCCCTTCACCGCGCGCCAAAGTCGCCGCAGCAGGCCCCAAACGCTGAGCGCCTTTTGCTGAAATACGCAGCACACTGGAGCGCTTTTGAAAGTCATAAACACCCAAAGGCGATGCAAACCGGGCAGTACGCGCGGTCGGCAACACGTGATTGGGACCAGCGCAGTAGTCACCCATAGCTTCTGGGCTCATCGCGCCAACAAAAATCGCACCGGCATGGCGTACCTGATCGACACGTTGATCGGCATCACGCATAGCCAATTCCAGATGCTCTGGTGCCAGCTGATTGGCCAACTGCATGGCTTCATCAATATCGGCCACTTGTATCAAAGCACCGCGGCCGGCTAAGGACTTGGCGATAATCTCGCTGCGTGGCTGGCGGGACAGCTCTGCTTGCAGCGCCGCCGCAACCGCATCCAAATGCGCTGCATCTGGCGACAAGAGCAAAGACTGCGCCAACTCGTCATGTTCCGCTTGCGCACACATATCCAAGGCCAACCAATGGGGGTCAACACTGCCATCGGAAATGATCAACACTTCTGAAGGCCCGGCCACCATATCGATGCCGACTTGACCGAACACTTGACGCTTAGCAGCGGCGACATAGGCATTTCCCGGGCCGACGATTTTGTCGACCGCAGGGATGCTTTGTGTGCCGTAAGCCAATGCAGCCACCGCATGAGCGCCACCCACGCGAAAAACTCTATCCACACCAGCGATCGCTGCAGCGGCCAACACCAGAGGATTCAATGCGCCAGCAGGCGCAGGGGCGGTCATGATGATTTCATCGACTCCGGCCACCTTGGCCGGTATGGCATTCATCAACACCGATGAGGGATAGCTGGCTTTGCCACCGGGAACATAAATACCCACGCGCTCCAAAGCACTAACCCGCTGCCCCAGCACCGAACCGTCTTCATCCACCCATTCAAAACTCTCGGCGCGCTGCTGCTCGGCATAACGGCGTAGGCGCGCAGCCGCTAATTCCAAAGCGGCACGCGTCTGTGGGTCCAAACCGGCTAAGGCGTCAACACACTCCTGCGTGGAAACCTCCAAAGCGGCAACGGACTCAGCCTGCTCATTGTCAAAACGCCGCGCGCAATCCAGCACTGCGGCGTCTCCGTCACGGCGCACGCTGTCGATAATGTGCTCAACCGCTTCCCGCACGGCTTTATCGCCGGAGGGCTCGCTGGCCATTAAGGCGTCAAAACGCTGCGCAAAGTCTGCATCACGCGTATTTAAACGGGCGATATTCATGCTTCGACGACAGCCGCCAAGGCATCAATCAATTCGCGAATCGGCTGGTGCTTCATTTTCATCGCTGCCTTGTTGACGACCAAACGCGAGGAAATTTGCAGTATGTCTTCCAATGGTTTTAGGCCATTGGCTTTCAAGGTATTGCCGGTATCCACCAAATCCACGATTAAGTCAGCCAAGCCAACTAGAGGCGCCAATTCCATAGAGCCATACAGCTTGATCAACTCCACTTGCTCGCCGCGGCTGGCATACCAATCCCGAGTGATATTGACGTATTTGGTAGCTATACGCAGACGCCGATCCGCTGGACGCTCGATATTTTCTACCCCCGCCAAACACAGGCGGCAGCGTGCAATATTCAAATCCAATGGTTCGTACAACTGGGCGCTGCGGTGTTCCAGCAGCACATCTTTACCGGCGATGCCGATATCTGCAGCGCCGTGCTCTACGTAGGTCGGCACATCAGTGGAACGCACAATCAGGATTTCATCAACCAAACCGTCGGCCGCAATACGCAGCTCTCGCGTTTTGCTCAAATCCTGTCGCGGATGAATTCCCACCTTGGCCAATAGCGGCAAGGTGTCGTCCAAAATACGGCCTTTGGCTAAGGCCAAGGTCAACTTGGGGCGAGCCCCACTCGTGTTCGAACTCATGCAGACACTCGTTTGATGCTGGCGCCCAATTGGCCCAGCTTTTCTTCTATACATTCGTAACCGCGATCTATGTGATAGATACGGTCCACCAAGGTTTCACCGTCTGCCGATAAACCCGCTATGACGAGACTGGCAGAAGCGCGCAAATCGGTTGCCATAACTGGCGCACCTCGCAGGCGCTCACAACCTCGCACCACAGCGGTGTTATTTTCCAGACGAATATCAGCACCCATGCGCTGCAATTCCGGCACGTGCATGAAACGATTCTCAAAGATCGTTTCATGCACCACGCCGACGCCATCGGCCAAGGCGTTGAGCGCACAAAATTGTGCTTGCATATCGGTAGGGAAAGCCGGATGTGGCGCAGTATTGATATCCACCGCCAAGGGCCGTTTACCCTGCATATCGACGCTGATGCTGTTTTTTGTCACATCAACTTTGGCACCGGCTGCGCGCAACTTACCCAACACCGCATCAAGTAAATCAGCACTGGTATCGTGGACGGTGACCTGCCCACGGGTCAGTGCTGCAGCCACCAAAAAGGTCCCGGTTTCGATACGGTCCGGCAGGATTTTGTGTTCTGCGGCATGCAATTTTTGAACACCTTGGATACGGATTTCCGAACTGCCAGCACCGCTTATTCGAGCACCCATAGCGATAAGACAGCGAGCCAAATCCACCACTTCAGGTTCGCGCGCAGCGTTTTCCAATATGGTTTCGCCATCAGCCAAAGTCGCCGCCATCATCAAATTTTCTGTACCGGTGACGGACACCATGTCCATTACGACACGCGCGCCTTTGAGGCGTTTGCAGCGTGCCCGGATATAACCATCTTCCACATCCACTTGGGCACCCATCTGGCGCAAACCATCCAGATGCACGGCCACGGGACGTGCGCCAATGGCACAGCCGCCGGGCAAAGACACGTCGGCTTCGCCAAAACGCGCCAATAAGGGGCCAAGCACGACGATGGATGCGCGCATAGTGCGCACCAATTCATACGGTGCGATGTGGGTGTTCAACTGGCGTGCTTCTATGGTCAGACTTTGCCCAGGACCAACGCCATCACTGACCGTAACTTGCGCACCCATCTGTGCCAACAAGCGATTCATGGTCACCACATCTTTGAGATGGGGAACATTGGTAAGGCGCAGTGGCTCCGCACTAAGCAGGGCTGCAGCCTGTATAGGCAAAGCAGCATTCTTCGCGCCCGATGCGCGGATGGAACCTGCCAGCGGCGGCCCGCCTTGTATCAGCAACTTATCCATAGCTAGGCCGCGCGCGTCTTCAAGGCCAAAGCATGAATTTCTGTGCCCATACGCGCACCCAAGGTGGCATAGACCATGCGGTGCTGTTGCACGATGTTTTGGCCTGCGAAATCTGCGCAGGTCACCTCAGCTTCGTAGTGAGCACCATCATCACCACGCACAACAACATCGGCATTGGGTAGGCCTAGGCGAATCAGTTCAGCAATTTGTTCAGCAGTCATGGAATTTCTCAAACTTTCAAGGGCGTAGCTTGTAACCAGTACGCAATAACGCGAGGCTAATACCGGACACCAGTACTAAAAACCCGCCTACGACCAACAAACTCAATCCACCAGCTGCGTCGGAAACCCCGAAGAAACCGTGGCGAAAACCGTCAATCATATAAAAGAACGGATTGAAATGAGACACCTTGGCCCACAAAGGCGGCAAAGAGTCTATGGAATAGAACACGCCAGACAAGAAGGAAAACGGCAAAATGAAGTAATTCTGGAAAGCTGCCAAATGCTCGAATTTGTCCGCCAGTATGCCAGCGATCATGCCCAAAGCCGCCAAGCAGCCACTGGCCAGGAACAACATCGTCAATAGATACAGAGGCTGGGCAATCGGTAATGGCACAAACAGCCAACCCACCGCATACAGGCACAGCGCCACCATGGTTCCGCGCAAGATTGCCGCGATCACAAAGGCCGCGAAGATCTCAAACACTGACAACGGTGCCAACAGCAAAAACACCAAGTTACCCATAATTTTGGACTGGGTAACGCTGGATGAGGTGTTAGCAAAAGAGTTTTGAATCACGCTCATCATGATCAAACCCGGAATCAAAAAGGCGAGGTAGCTCACTCCGCTGTACACCTCAACGCGGCCGCCTAGCACCTGGCCGAATACAACCAGATACAGCACCGATGTAATCACCGGCGAAGTCACGGTTTGACCCGCTACTTTCATGAAGCGATGTATTTCTTTGCGCAGTAATGTGGTGAATCCAACCCGGTTCATGCGTGATCCCCGGTCAATTCCACGAATACATCTTCCAATGAGGGCTCGCGGGTGTGTATGTCTTGCAGTTTGAACCCTGCCTCACGCAGACCATCCAGCAAATCACCGATTCGGTGCTGTTCCTTGTGCAGACGAAACTCCATCGCCCCGCCCTGCTCTTCATCGGCACAGCAACGCAAAGCCTGCAGTGGCTCAGGCAACTCACCCTCCCCGTCCACATTGATCGAAACAAAACGGTAAGGGTGGCGGCTCAAAATATCTTGCTTGGATTCCAAGGCTTTGAGCTGACCATGATCGAGTATGGCGATGCGTTCACACAAAGACTCCGCCTCTTCCAGATAATGCGTCGTCAAAACGATGGTGTGGCCTTCCTCATGCAAACGCCGAGTGAATCCCCATAAAGTACGGCGCAATTCCACATCGACGCCGGCAGTGGGCTCGTCGAGAATCAGAACCGGTGGCTTGTGAACCAAGGCTTGGGCAATCAATACCCGACGCTTCATGCCGCCGGACAAGGCGCGCATTTTCGATTGCCGCTTACTTTGTAAGTCCAAAGCATCCAAAAGCTCATCCAGCCACAGCTCCAGTTGTGGCCCGCGCTTGCCAAAATAACCGGCTTGGATGCGCAACATTTCTTCAATACTGAAGAATGGGTCATAAACCAACTCTTGCGGCACCACGCCCAGATGCTGACGCGCAGCGCGGTAATCCGTCACCGTGTCGTGCCCCAAAACGGACACATGGCCGCTGTCCTTACGTGCCAAACCCGCAATAATGCTGATGAGTGTGGACTTTCCGGCCCCATTCGGACCCAGCAAACCGAAGAATTCACCCTGCTCGATTGTGAAGCTGACAGCGTCCAGGGCCTTGAGCTCGCCGTAGCGCTTGCTCACCGCGTCGATATCAATGGCTGCGGTCATTTAGAATTGCGGGGTTTGAATAGACGCGAAGTTTACTCGATGCCTGCTCGCGCCGCCCTTATCACTAGGCTTTACCTCTTATGACTTTGTCCGTTGTTGCCGTAATTGGCGGCCTCATACTGCTGACTATTAGCGCTGACCGCTTCGTGCTCGGCGCCGCCAGCATCGCGCGCCTGCTGGGCGCCCCGCCATTGCTAATCGGCATTACCGTAGTCGGCATAGGCACCAGCGCCCCAGAAATATTGGTCTCGCTTAGCGCCTCTTTACGCGGCGCACCCAACCTTGCGGTCGGCAACGCAGTGGGATCGAACATCACCAATATCGCTCTGGTACTGGGACTGACTGCATTGATTACACCACTGGCGGTGAGTTCCGGCATCTTGAAACGCGAATTGCCATTGGTCTTGATGGTCAGTCTGATCGCCCTGTGGTTCTGTTTCGACTTAACCCTCAGCCGCGTAGAAGGTGTTGTGCTGCTGTGCGGATTCGTCGCCATGTTGTGCTGGATGTTGTACATGGCCAAAACCGGGGCCAAGGATGACCCCATGCTCAGCGAATTGAGCGAGCATGAAAATGACCCTCCGCTGCCCAAAGCACAGGCCTGGGCTTGGGTGGTATTCGGATTCATTATGTTGCCAGCCAGCGCACAATTGCTGGTTTATGGAGCCAGCGATATTGCGCGCAACTTCGGCATCAGCGATTTAGTCATAGGCCTGACCATCGTCGCCATCGGCACCAGCCTGCCCGAATTAGCCGCATCTTTGGCCAGTGCCTTGCGCAAAGAAGGCGATCTAGCACTGGGCAATATCTTAGGCTCCAACCTATTCAATTTATTGTTGGTATTGGCAATACCCGGCGTTATTGCCAGCCCTGCATTGGACCCTGACATCCTGATGCGTGACCTCCCCGTCATGCTAGGTCTAACAGCCGCCGCTTTTGTGATGGCCATCGGCTGGCGCGGCGAAGGGCGAATTTCACGCATCGAAGGCGCAGCCCTGCTGGCTGCATTTATTGGCTACGAACTTATACTGGCCATGGACACGAATCTGTTGTGAAGATGGCCAGCGATAATTTAATCAACATGGGGCAAGAGGTCTTGCGTATCGAACGCGATGCGATAGACGCTCTCATAGCGCGGGTCGATGCCGACTTTGAGCAGGCCTGCCGCTTAATGCAGACCTGCAAAGGCCGCGTGGTGGTTAGCGGCATGGGCAAATCTGGCCACATCGGCAACAAGATCGCTGCCACTTTGGCGAGCACTGGCACGCCCTCATTTTTCTTACATCCCGGCGAAGCCAGCCACGGCGATTTGGGGATGATTACCCCCGACGATGTGGTTATCGGCCTGTCATATTCCGGCGAAACAGCGGAGCTCATGACCCTCATTCCGCTGATCAAACGACAGAATGTGCCTCTGATTGCGATGAGCGGACGGCCTGAATCGAGTTTGGCGCAAGCCTCTGATGTCCATCTGAATATCGCTGTAGCCAAAGAGGCCTGCCCCTTAAATCTAGCCCCCACCGCCAGTTCAACTGCGATGCTGGCCATGGGCGATGCCCTAGCAGTTGCGCTGCTGGATGCGCGCGGTTTTACCGCGGAAGACTTCGCCCGCTCTCATCCCGGCGGCAGTTTGGGCCGGCGTTTGCTGGTCCATGTCAAAGACGTGATGCACAGCGGCGAAGAATTGCCACAGGTGCAAACCGGAGCACCATTGGCGCAAGCCTTGCTGGAAGTTAGCCGTAAAGGCATGGGCATGACCGCAGTCACCGATGAACAAGGCCATGTCATCGGCATATTCACCGACGGCGACTTGCGCCGCGCGATTGACCGCAACGCCGATCTGCACAGCACCCCTGTGGATGACGTCATGAGCCCCGGCCCCAAAACCATCACCGCTGACCAGTTAGCCGCTGAGGCGGTGGCTGTGATGCAAGCCCATAGCATTACCGCGCTCTTGGTCGCCGACCACGACAAGCGTTTGGTCGGCGCATTGCATATGCACGATCTACTGCGCGCAGGTGTCATTTAATGGACGCCTTACTGAAAGCCAGTCTGAGTCGCTTAAAATTGGTGATTTTCGACGTCGATGGCGTCTTAACCGACGGCAAGCTCTATCTCGGCCCCAACGGCGATGAGTGGCGTAGCACCCATGTGCGCGATGGCTTAGGCCTGAAAAATCTGCAGCGCGCGGGGCTAATCACCGCAGTAATCAGCGGCCGTCCAGCCGGTGGTTTAGCCGACCGCCTACGGGCACTGGGTGTTAGCCATAGTTATTTCGGTCAAGACAACAAACTGCCCTTATTCCGTGACCTCATTGCCCAACTCGGCATCGCTGCTGAGCAAGCGGCCATGGTCGGTGACGACACTCCCGATTTGCCCTTGTTCGAGGCGTGTGGGCTGGGCTTTTGCCCTGCCGATGCACACCAAGACGTGCGTGATGCGGCGGATTGGATCGCACCCAGCAATGGTGGCCAAGGTGCAGTGCGAGAAATTTCAGACTTAATTCTGGCCGCACGATGAGCAAAGCACGCAGCATACGACCCCGCTTGGGCTTCGCCGCTGCCCTGCCTCTGCTGCTCATTCCCGCCATTTTAATTGGCGTGGCCACACAGGTGCGGCAACCGACAAAACACATCATCGACATTCCGGAACCCCCACCTGAAGCCGACTACTACATCCGTGACGCCCAGCTCAGCAGCATGGATGAAAACGGCCACCTGCTGTATCGAGTGAACGCCGCCAATGTGCTGCACTACCCCGACCAAAGCATCAGCATGAAAGAAGTGGAAGTGTCTTATCTCAATGGCCCTTGGACACTCACCGCAGCCAGTGGTCATATACCACCTGGCGAAGAATCGCTGCAGCTCAGCGGAGACGTACATATGCAAGGTACACTGCGCAGCGGCGAAGCTGTGCGTTTACGCACTGACGATATCCGCATTCGTTTCGCCGACCGCCTGATCGACACGCAATCCACCGTGCACATGAATTCCGATACCGTGACAGCAACTTCAACCGGTCTACAGACCGATATGGCCGGACAAGAATTGAAATTACTGTCTGAAGTCAAGGTGCGTTATGCGCCATAAAATCTGGCTCATCATCGTTCTCGCTGCGTCAGGCTTCGGCGCTCAGGCCCAAGACCGACCAGCCTTTTTAGGGGAAACCTTAGCGGTAGAAATTGAAGCCGATGAAGCGGAGCTCAGTGAAGCCCGCGATGTCAGCACCTACCGTGGCAATGTCCGCCTTACCCGCGGCCCATTGACGATGCGTGGCGATGAATTGCGCATCACCCGCAATGCCGAATCTGGGCAAATTGAAGCCCGCTTGTCCGGCAACCCAGCGACTGCCAGCCACAAAACAGCACAAGACGGACTGCCGGTTAAAGCCTCAGCCAAACAAATTGTCTACACCACCATCGTGGAGATTTTGGAACTTGCCGGCGATGCGCGCATACAGCGCGGCGAAGATATGCTGCAAGGCGACAGCGTGCGCTATGACGTCGCCAATGCCCGCATACAAGCAGACGGCGGCAACGACCGCGTGCGCATCGTGATCAACCCACCAGCTGATCCGGCCCAAGGCGAAGCCGCGCAGTGAGTTTGACTGCACACAATCTGATCAAACGCTACCGCAAGCGTACCGTCGTTAACGGCGTGTCATTAAGCGTCAATCCCGGTGAAATTGTCGGCCTGCTTGGCCCCAATGGCGCGGGAAAAACCACCTCTTTTTACATGATGGTTGGTCTGGTGCCTGCGGACGAAGGCAGCATTCGCATTGCGGATACCGATGTAACCCATCTGCCCATGCATTCTCGTGCCCGCCTCGGCGTTGGCTATCTACCGCAAGAAGCTTCGATTTTCCGCAAGCTGACAGTCACTGAGAATATTCTCAGCATTTTGCAGATTCGCAAAGACCTCAAGCGCAGCCAGCATCAAGAAGAATTGGAAAAATTGCTGGAAGAGCTGCACATTTCCCACATCCGCGACGGCGTGGGCATGAGCTTGTCCGGTGGTGAACGGCGCCGCGTAGAAATCGCACGGGCGCTGGCGGCTGAGCCCAAATACATCTTGCTCGACGAGCCCTTCGCTGGGGTAGATCCGATTGCCGTGGGTGATATTCAGTTGATTATTCACCACCTACGCGATCGCGGCATCGGCGTGCTGATTACTGATCACAATGTGCGTGAGACGCTGGGCATTTGTAGCCGCGCCTACATCCTCAGCGACGGCCAAGTTATCGCCGAAGGCACACCCCAAGACATTCTGGAAAATGAACAGGTGCGCAAGGTGTACCTCGGCGAAGATTTTCGGATGTAAGCACGAAGTCAGTCTTGGGCATTGTTAGTCGGAGCTAATCTAGCTAATACCCGACGGATTTTGATTCACCCCGAACGCACTTGGCGACCACACCACAGTCGGACTATCCTTCTGTCTGGATTACAGACAAGCAGGCTCATGGCTTACTACGTTGATCCCAAAAGACCCAGACACCTTGGCAAAAAGGGCCGCGCAGCCAAAATGCAAGCCATGGCCGAGCAAAGGGCCGCTGAAGCACGGCGGCAAAAATGGAGGCTTTTGGTCCACGGCATCATTATGTATCTGGGCGTTTGGAGTTTTCGCCACACTGATATTCACAGCGACGACCCATTCGAAGCTGGGACCTTGATTTTTCTGGATATCTTGTTCGCACTCTACTTAATGGCCATGCTCTTTATCGAGGTCTGGCGCAACGGTTCTCGCTAGATGCGGTAATCATTGCAGTGGTTCTGGGCGATCCGGTCCTCCCAGAGAGCCCCGATACACCAAAAGATAGAGCGCTGGAATTACAATCAAGGCAAGTAGCAAGGTGGTCAACATGCCGCCTACCATCGGGGCCGCGATACGACGCATGACTTCCGAACCGGTACCGCTGCCATACATCACCGGCAACAAGCCCGCGATGGTGGCAACCGAGGTCATGACCACGGGGCGCAAACGCCGCTGCGCGGTCTCATGCACAAGCTCCACCAGCCCCAACTGACGATTATCCTGTCGCGCCTGGTTCAGGTAGCTCATCATCACCACGCCAATTTCTACCGCGACCCCAGCCAAAGCGATGAAGCCAACGGCTACGGCCACAGACAGGGCATAACCCTGCCAATACAGCAGCCAAAAGCCCCCGGCCAAGGCCATGGGCACGGTCGCCAATATCATCAACACCTGGGCCACGCTGTGAAAGGCCAAATACAGCAGAAAAGCGATGAGCATCAAAGTCACCGGCAACACCCACAACAAGCGCTGCTTGGCCCGCTCCATGTATTCATATTGGCCCGACCACTGCAGCGAATACGCCGCTGGCAATTGCAATTTCTCAGCGACCAAAGCTTGCGCGTCGGCCACATAGCTGCCGATGTCGCGGTCGGCGATATCCACATACACCCAACCACTCAAGCGGCCATTTTCGCTTTTGATCACGGGTGGACCGTCCGCCAAACGAATATCGGCGACATCTCCCATCTGTATGTGCAAGCCGGCCGGGGTCACGATGGGCAGACGGGCCAATGACTCTGGCGAGTCGCGCCAGCTTTGCGGATACCGCAGATTGATTGGATAGCGTTCCAAGCCCTCTACGCTTTGGCTCACATTCATACCGCCAACAGCACTGCGCACCACCATTTGCAGTTGCGCGATGTTCAAACCCAAGCGCCCCGCTTTGAGGCGATCGATATCGATGTCGACATAACGCCCACCAGCGACACGTTCGGCGAACACACTGGAGGTGCCGCTAACTTGCGGCAATAGCGCTTCCAACTGCGCACCTATGGCTTGGATTTGCGCCAAGTCCGCACCACCAATTTTAATGCCCAACGGGGTCTTGATTCCGGTGGCCAGCATATCGATGCGGGTTTTAATCGGCATGACCCAAGCATTACTCAGCCCAGGAATTTTCACTCGTTGACGAATCTCGGCGCGAATATCGTCGATGTCATAACCCGCTCGCCATTCACTGCGCGGCTTGAAGGTGATAGTGGTTTCTATCATGCTCAGCGGCGCCGGGTCTGTCGCTGTTTCCGCCCGCCCCACTTTGCCAAACACCGTCGCAACCTCAGGCACCGACTTGATGAGTTTGTCGGTTTGCTGCAGCAACTGCCGCGCCTTGCCTATGGAAATACCGGGACGCGTGGTCGGCATATACATCCAATCGCCTTCATCCAAGGGCGGCATGAATTCACTACCCAATTTCATGCTCGGATAAATCGCACTCAACGCCACTGCAGCGCAAAGTAGTAACGCCAGCCATGGGCGCTGCAAAGTCGCGGCAATGACCGGTCGATACAATCGCAACAGCACGCGATTGATCGGATTATCCTGCTCAGCGCGCACCTTTCCACGCACGAAAAACAGCATCAATACCGGAACCAAGGTGACGGCCAATCCTGCCGCGGCGGCCATGGCGTAAGTTTTGGTTAATGCCAAAGGCGCGAACAAACGCCCTTCTTGCGCCTGCAAACTCAGCACTGGCAAAAAGGACAAAGTAATAATCGCCAAGGAGAAAAACAGCGCCGGCCCGACTTCACGGGCTGCATCCAAGACTTTTTGTTGATGACTGCGCTGGTCTTGCCGCGCCAAATGCACGTGCAAGTTTTCTATCATCACTATCGCCCCATCCACCATCGCGCCAATGGCGATCGCGATGCCGCCCAAGGACATGATGTTGGCGTTTAAGCCTTGCGCCCGCATCACCAACAAGGCCACCAAAATACCGATGGGCAAGCTGATGAGTGCGACTAAGGCAGAGCGCAGGTGAAACAAAAAGGCGACACACACCAAGGCCACGATCAACAACTCTTCAAGCAAAGTGCTGGCCAGCGCCGCAATCGCGCGATCTATCAAATTGGACCGGTCATAGGTGGTGACGATCTCCACCCCATCCGGTAAGCCGGCACTCAAGCTTTGTAAGCGCTCACGCACTGCGCTGATGGTCTCGCGGGCATTGCCGCCATGACGCATAACGATAATCCCGCCGACCACTTCTCCTTCGCCATTCAATTCGGCGACACCACGGCGCAATTGCGGGCCAAAACGCACTTCGGCCACATCCTCCAATAACACCACCACACCATCAGGCCGGCTGAGTACCGGAATATTGCGCAGGTCTTCCAGGCTATCGATGTAACCACTGGCACGCACCATGTACTCCGCTTCCGCCATTTCGATGACGGCGCCACCGGTTTCGCCATTGCCATCGCGTATGACCTGCGCCACCTGATTCAGAGACACGTCATGCGCACGCAAACGCAGCGGATCAACCACGACTTGATATTGCCGCACCATGCCGCCCACGGTGGCCACTTCGGCAACACCAGGCAGGGTTTGCAGTTCAAACTTCAGAAACCAGTTTTGCAGCGAGGTCAGCTGCGCCAAATCGTGCTGACCACTGCGATCAATCAAGGCGTATTCGTACACCCAACCGACGCCACTGGCGTCTGGCCCCAGCGAGGGACGGGCATCCGGCGGCAAATTGGCACTGACTTGCGACAAATATTCCAAAACACGCGAACGTGCCCAATAGGGATCAGTGCCTTCTTCAAACAGTACATAAACGAAGGAATCACCAAAAAAGGAATAGCCGCGCACCGTTTTCGCATGTGGCACCGACAGCATCGCGGTGGACAACGGGTAAGTCACCTGCTGCTCCACCACCATGGGCGCTTGCCCAGCGTAGGGCGTGCGGATCACCACTTGGACATCAGACAGATCGGGGATGGCATCCACTGGGGTACTTTTCAGCAGTAGCAGCGAGGTCACCGCCAACACGCCGACCGCCCACAACACCCAAACCGGATGCGACAGCGACCACGCGATGAGCCGACGGATCATGGCATCACCTCAATGTGGGTCACGCGGTAATCCGCATTGGCCGGCGCATCAGCCAAGAAATGCACCATTTGGCCTGGCGTTATGCCTTGCAGATCAACATCGTCTGCAATATCAAAGCTCATGGTCATCGCTGGCATGTCGATCGCGACGATGTATTCGTGTTCTAGAGTGATAAAGCGGCGCTCACGATCAAGCGCACGTACCGTTCCCCGCGTCATGCTCGCTTGCTCAGTTGACGGTGCGCGCAAGCGCAAGATTTCTGCGTCTATATTGGCTTCGGAATCCAGTAAAAATTGTCCCGATACAACCAGCTCATCACCTTGAATTATGGGGCCGCTGACTGCTGTCCAATCACCTGCACTTGCTCCCATGAGCACCGGCAAGACATCAAATTCCCCCGCCGTATTGCGCCGAATCACACGCACATCTGCACCGCGACGAATGAGCGCATCGTTTGGCACCAGCAAGGCGGGCTCTGGCGCCAGCAACTCAATCTTGGCTTCGGCATACATGCCGGGCCGCAGCGCTTCATCATCATTGCTGAGCTCAAGACGCAGCCTTTGGGTGCGGGTACGCTCATCCAACTCGGGGTGAATGTGAGTAACCACCGCATCCCAATAGCGCCCGGGCAAACTGGTCACGCTGACTCTAGCCTTTTGCCCATGCTGAACCAAACTGGCCTCACGTTCGGGCAACTGAGCAATCAGCCAAACTTGCTTGGGATCAGCCAAGGTCAATAGCAAACTCCCCGGGGTGACGTATTGGCCACGGCGAACGGCCAAGGCTTGCACGCGTGCGGCCTCCACAGCACGCTTTTGCATACGCTCACTGGCTTGCCCTGAACGCTCTAGTGCTTTGATCTGAGCGGGCTCATATCCCAGCGCACGTAAGCGTTGTTCCGCACTTGCACGCAGCATGCGGTTTCCCGCAGCAGCCAAAAACTCCGATTCAGCGGTAAACAGCTTGGGCGAAAACAGTTGATACAGCATCTGACCTTCAGCCACTTGATCGCCTGTGCTGCTCACGCCCAATTGCTCCACCCAGCCGTCAGCACGCGCATGCACAGCACGCACCCGCGATTCATTCCATGCAATGTTTCCAACTGCGCGTAAGTGATGGGATAGGCGTTCATATTTGACCGCGGCTGTGCGCACACCCAAGTTTTGCTCCAGCGTCGACGATATGCTGACGTCAGCGCCGCCGCTATCACGGCTCTCGCAGTACGGAATCAAATCCATACCCATGGGCGATTTACCGGGACCATCCTGGCGGAAATCAGAATCCATAGGCGCAACCCAATACAAGGCTGCCGAACCGTCATCACAGGCCCCAGCCTGCGTATCGGCGGACATCGGCATGGCATCATGGCTTTTCAAAAATAGAGCAGCGGCCGCGCCCCCGACGATCAACGCCAATACGGCGGTAAAGAAATGAGATCGATTCATAGCTCTGTTCCTGTCAGCCACAATAGATTGGCGTATTCATTAAGCTGTTGAGATGCACTGCGGGCCAGTCCCAATTGCATGTCCAGCCATTCATCCTGAGCTTCTACCAGCGCGCTGGCGGAACCTCGGCCACTGGCATATTCAGCTTGAGCCAGCTGTAGGTTTTGCTCTGCCAGCGGCAGCAAGCTGTCGCGATACAAAACGCGGATGTCCTGCGCGGCACGCCAGGCTGCGCGTGCACGTTCGAAATCTGCATTTAAGGCATTGCGGCGCTGTTGGTAGCTTTGTTGCAGTTGGGCTGATTGCGCAGCGGCGCGCTGTTCTCGCTGCCGGTATTTACTCTGCCCAAAGGGAAGTTTGAAACTCACTCCCAGTTGCGTGCGATTTTCTTCCCGCCCCATAGTCCCAACATATTTGGCATTGAGCTGTATGTCCGGCCGAGAGGCCAGGCTTGCCAGAGCGCGGCGCTGATCTGCCGCATCCAGCGCGGCTTGTAGAACAGACAACTCGGGATGCTGCTGCAAATCACCGGACACAGCATGCTGATCTTCCAACTGCAGCGTAGCCAACGGAACCGGTGTATCCATAGCGACATTGCGCAAGGCATTGATCTGCGCCTTGATTTGCTGAACACGTGCCTGCAAGCGAATCAGCTCTTGCTCAGCTTGCGTCTGGCGCAATACAGCCAACACCACCGCACGCTGTTGCCCACGCCCGGAGCGAGACTGCGCTGCGCTGATATCGCGCAGCGTACTGAGCAAAGACAACTGCTGCTGTTGAATGCTTAAGGATTCATTGACCAAATACCACTGGGCGTAAAGTTGCCGCGCCTGACGCATCGCTGCGCGCTGTAAGTTCGACAGTTCAGCGGCGGCGACGCGTGCTTGTGCATTGGCCTCAGCGCGCTGCGCTTTACGTTTTCCCGGCCAAGGCAATTGCTGGCTGAGGCCAACAATATGACCACTCTCCAAGTCGGTCACACCGAGGCTGTTCGGGGCCAAAGCGTAGCTCAGCATGGGGTCATCGAGATCTCCGGCCTGACGCGCATGCGCAAGTGCCGCCTGTTGCGCATAGACCAAAGCCTCCACGCCAGGGTTGGCCACCAGCACCTGATCCACCAAGTCCTGTTCACTCCATTGCGCATGCGCAAACAAAGGCAATAGAAGCAGCGCCAAAGTGCATAGCACACGCGGTGCGCGACTGACGCGCATCACAACGTTGTTTTTCATTTTCACGAGATTGTCCTGAATTCGACCAAGCAGACTCGGCCAAGTCGTGGCCGCAGCCACGGGGTATCCGCCGCGGCTCAGCGCGGCTTATGCTTCAGGACATACTCGGAGGTCGCGTGAGCCCGGCAAGATCGATCTGTTGCAAGGGCATGGCCCCATCAATCCTTGGTGCTTCGACGGATTCGTTTGTCAGCAGCGATGGCAACGCAATCACAGCGGAGAAAACCGCACTGCAACAATGGCCACCATGCATACAATCGCCTGCGTCACTGAGCTGTTCAGTCTCAGCGGCCATCTCGGCATGCATAGGGCATGGGCTTGCTTGCTCGTCCGATATTTCAAGGGATGAGCTTTGAGCAGCATCTTTGTCCACACAGCAATTCGACCACGCATTTGCCACTGGGGCTAATAGCAAGATCAAACTGATGATATGGGCAAGACGTTGTTGCATGGGGCAAGCTTAAGCTTGGAGCCTAGTCCAGAGTCAAGCGCTTAACGTGATTCAGCCCCAGGTGGGCGCGCGGATAATTCATAAAACGCCTGCCGTACGGCGATGCCATTATGCAAAACGCGGTAAACCTGCTTGC
The DNA here is from genome assembly GCA_051252075.1 of Oceanococcus sp. Lineage (GTDB taxonomy): Bacteria > Pseudomonadota > Gammaproteobacteria > Nevskiales > Oceanococcaceae > Oceanococcus. The sequence goes on from JBPOFU010000036.1 coordinate 23,643, forward strand.
TAATTGGCATATCCACTTGATGCCGTTCGGCCAATAAATTGACCTCGACAGCATTACGCACACCTTCAACCACTTGACCAATTTCTTGCTGTGCTACGTCTATCGATTGCCCAGCACCTAAAGCTTTACCAAGCCGCCGGTTACGCGATTGATCATCGGTACAGGTCAATACCAAATCGCCCATGCCGGACAGGCCCATTAAGGTATCGCGCTGACCACCCATGGCCTCGCCCAAGCGCATAATTTCACGTATGCCTCGGGTGATAAGCAAGGCGCGGGTATTCGCCCCCAAACCCATACCATCGGCGGCACCGACGGCAATGGCGATAACATTTTTCACCCCACCGCCCACTTCCACGCCGATCACGTCATCCGAGGTGTAGGCACGCATGCCCGGACCATGCAATTCATCCGCGGTTTCAGCAGCAAAACCAGGCGTTCGCGACGCGATGGTGATTGCCGATGGTAGGCCGCGCCCCACTTCCTTGGCGAAAGTAGGACCAGACACGATTGCAAATGGCACATTCCCCAAGGCATGAGAGACCACCTCATGTGCTAGGCGGCCAGTATCAGGCTCGAAGCCTTTGGTCGCACAAGCTACCTTACGCGGCCCTACCGCCAGCGGCTTTAGAGATTCAAGCAAATGGCCCAGCGCGTGGCTGGGCACAGCCAGCAACCAAAACTCTATCGCTGCAGCCTGCTCCAAGCTATCAGCCACCTGCAACTTGGCCGGGAAAGGACAGTCGGGCAAATAGCGAGTATTCACCCTATCCTTGGCTAACTCCGCACGGTGAGCGTCGTTACGCCCCCACAACAAGGTATCGCAGCCATTACGGGCCAGCTGTATGGCCAATGATGTGCCATAAGAGCCGGCACCGAATACCGCGATCTGGCTCATCAGTGCGACTTTGCGGGATCAGCCGGTGCGGCCTGCTGCTTCAAATACTCTTGGAACAAGGCATCGAAATTCACTGGCTGCAATAAGAACTGCGGGAAACCCGCTTTCTGTATCAAATCGCTGACTGCCTCGCGCAAATAAGGGAACAAAGTATTCGGGCAATACGCGCCTAAAACCGGACGCACATCATCCTTTTCTGCAAAACCTTGCAACACAAAAATCCCGGCCTGTTGCACTTCCACTAGATAAGCCACTTCATCATCCAGTTTCGCGGTCACGGTCACGGCGACGGTCACCTGGTGAGTTTGATCGGCCACCTTTTTCACATCGGTGTTGATTTGCACATCCATTTTTGGCTTCCACTCTTTAGTGAAAACAAGCGGTGCGGCGGGCACTTCCACCGAGCAATCGGCCAAGAAGATTTTTTGCATGACGACCTGAGGGCCAGTCGTTTGTTGCTGTTGTTGGGTCACAGATAATCCTGAAGAGTTTGGAGGTACTTAAGCCTTGCTGGTTAATGGCAAGCCGGCGTTTTGCCAAGCATTGACGCCACCCGCCATGGGGTAAACCTTTTCAAAACCTTGAGCACGCATTTTAATGCCGGCTTGCGCAGCGGTGGACCCGAGCGCACAGCACAGCAATATAGGTTTGTCTTTGAGCTTACTCAGCTTGCCCAGTTCGTCGTCTAACTTGGCCATAGGAACATTTTTTGCATCCAAGATATGGCCACGTTTGAAATCCGCCACCGGGCGCAAATCAAAAATGGCTGCGCTTTGATCATTGATCAAACGCACAGCATCGGCCGGGCTTAAGCGACTGCCACCACGACGGATCAGCAACAGCTCGTTGGCGACCAAGGCCAGAAGGACAAGCAACATGGCACTGGCTAGCAACATATGGTTGCCTAGAAATTCACTGATTTGCAGCATGAGAGTTTTTGCGCGGAAAAACCGCATTATCGCCGTTGAGTCGTGCGCATGAAAGGGCAAGCCGCGTAAACAACAGATGAAATCTAGCGCAGCGCATGCGAATATCGCCGCGCCATGCGCAATTGCCTCGCCCTTTTTCTTTTTCTGCCTCTGCTAGCGTTGGCTCAGCCCGAGCTCACGCAGAAAAAGGCTGAGCTCAATCAACTCAAGAGCCGTATTGCCCAGATCACTCGGCAATTGGAGTCTGATAAGCAGACCGAAAGCGCGCTCAGCGACGATGTTGAACGCATAGAAAAACGCCTTTCCAGCTTACAAAAAGCCGCCCGTTTGGCCGCGCAAGATCTGCAAGTCGCGCAAAAAACCGCCGACAAACTAGAAGCTGAGCGCAAACAACTGCAACAAAGCTTGCGCAAGCACTACCGCGCACTGCAAGCGCAACTGCGCGCCGCCCACGTCATTGGCCGCCAAGCCCGCACGCGCATGCTGCTGAGCCAGCAAGATCCAGGGCGTTTAGCGCGCTTACAAACCTATATGGAGATCTTCCAGCGCAGCTACGAGAAAAAAATCACCGCATTTCAAGATGTGCTGGACCAGTTGGAAATAAAAAACCAAGAATCGGCCCAGGCCTTAGCCGAGCTTAAAGTACTGAAGAAAAGCCAGGATCAAGCTTTAGCAGCCATCAGCACCCAACGTGGCCAGCGCCAAAGTAAATTGGATGAAGTACAAAAGCGCTTGGGAGCCGGCGGAAACACTTTGCGCAGCCTGCGCAACCAGCAATCCCAGCTGGAAAGTCTCATTCAGCAATTGAACGAAACTTTGCAAAGCTCGCGCTTACCCCCGCTCAGTGGCGATTTTGCACGGCACAAAGGGCAGCTCTATCGCCCAGTCCCGGGAAAAACCCTGGCCCATTACAACGCTCAAAAACCAGATGGTGAAACCCGCTGGAAAGGCATTTGGCTAGCAGCGGCAGAAGGCGATCCGGTACGCGCTGTCGCCCCTGGCAGGGTGGTATACGTCGGCTGGATGCACCACTACGGCTTACTGATGGTGGTGGACCATGGCCAAGGCTGGTTCTCGCTGTACGGGCATAACCAAAGCGCCAGCCGTTCGGTTGGCGATTCGCTCGCTGCCGGCGATGTCCTAGCGCGCGCTGGCGACACTGGAGGGCACAACAAGCCTGGGGTGTATTTGGAAATTCGCAATGGGCGCAAAACCCATAACCCAGCCCGCTGGCTACGCGCTTTGAGCAATTAAGCAATAGCTTATACAGCAGGCACTTTGTGCTAATGTTGATAGCCAATAGGGCGACGATGGAATCATTTACCGTCGCAGGCAGTCATAAAGCCCGTAACTCACAAAAGACGGCGCCTCGGGCGGCGCGGATAATCCCACATGGCAACCAAATTCAAAGCAACTGTACTTCTGGCCACTGGCGCCATACTCGGTGCATCTATCACCTTGACTCAAGGCGTCTTTGCAGACCGCGCAATCGGCCCTGCCGCCCTGCCACTGCAAGAACTGCAAGCTTTTGCCGAGATTTTGTCCCAGATCAAAGACAACTATGTAGAAGAAGTCGACGATCAGGAGCTGCTGGAAAACGCTATCCGCGGCATGCTCAATGGACTTGATCCTCATTCGTCCTATTTGGACGGCGAGGAATACAAAGAAATTTCAATTTCCACCTCCGGCAAATTCGGAGGCTTGGGGATAGAAGTGCAGATGTACAACGGCCTGGTCCGCGTGGTCTCACCAATAGACGACACTCCCGCAAGCCGCGCCGGCATAGAAGCCGGTGATTTGATCATTCGCATAGACGAAAAACCGGTCAAAGGCATGAATTTGACCGAAGCAGTGCGCATGATGCGTGGTAAACCGGGAACCAACATTGAATTGGCGGTGATGCGCGAAGGCAAGGCGCAGCCCTTCAACGTCAACATCACCCGTGACATCATCAAAGTCACTAGCGTGCGCTCACGCATGTTAGAGCCGGAATACGGCTATCTGCGTATTTCCACGTTCTCGGGCAACACTGCCGTCTCGCTGGAAAAGCAGATGAGCAAGATGTTCAAAGAATCCGACAACAAATTACGTGGCATCGTGCTGGACCTGCGTAACAACCCAGGCGGCGTGCTCACTGCGGCCGTTGATGTGTCAGATGCCTTTTTGGAAAGCGGCGCCGTGGTTTCAATAAAAGGTCGCCACGACAACGCCATGCGTGAATTCACCGCGAAACCCGGTGATATTCTCG
>JBPOFU010000037.1:0-27664 GCA_051252075.1 Oceanococcus sp.
GCTCAACAAGCTGTAGGCTTCTGGCACTAACAAATCGCGTAAGGGCTCTACCGCGTCTCTCATGCCGCGAATATCCTGGCGCAAACTACCAATCCGTTCCGAGCAATGCACATGGAACAGTGTAGGCATCGGGGTAAGCAAATTGTTTGCACCGACAGGGCCGACAAATCCAGGGTAGAGCGTGGTTTGCCAAGTTATCGCGCTCAGTAGGGTTTGTGTAGGCCCGCCATCTTGGCTGGGGCGCCCTTCGGCCAGATGTTCATAGGCTTGCAGCAACATGCGTGTGAGCATATCGGCGCGGGCGGTGTAACGTCCCAGCCAAATCAGGTTTTCTGCCACATGCGGTTGCGCCAGCTGCTGTGACCGCTGCAGGCTTGGCAGGAACTGAGGCAGTGTTTGGGCGGCACGTTGTGGTTCCGATGACAGCACCCAAATATCTTTGCCTACACCACCCAGTTGCCCTGAAAAACGCCAACTGTCTTGGTTCTTGGCCGCGCGGGCAAAACCACCGGACATGACGCGGTAGCCGCCGTTGAAGTTCAGTGCGAACGTCCGCATTTCCAAGGGATAACTCTCGATAGCCCCACCTTGCCAGACGGGTGCACTGGCCTGTGCCAGTCGCTGCTGCGCTACAAATTCTGTAGGCTTGGCCTTGATTCGATTGAGCAGAGCCCGCCGATTCGACGCAGTCAAACTGGATACCGCCAGCGTGGGGTGACGGGCACTGGGTCGGAAGCTGCGGATGACCATGTCATCGAAATGACTCACCACATAAGCCAGATCATCTGGCCGCCCACACCACCAGGTGTCTTGCGATGGTAGCTTGAGCTCTTCACCCAAAACTTCACGACATAAGTCGGGAAGAAAGGCCATCAAGGCTGGGTTTTCCAATACCCCACTGCCCAAAGGGTTGGCAAAATTCAGGCGCCGGTTACGCACGCCTTGTAACAAACCAGGCGAGCCAATAAAGGAACTGCGATTCAGCTCCAGCGGGTCACAAAAGTCATCATCCATGCGCCGCAGCAGCACCGAGATTTCCTGCCGACCTTTTGTCCCCACATAAGAGCAGCCGCCGCGGTGAAATTCTAAATCTTCACCTTGTAACAGCGGCAAGCCCAGGTGTCGCGCCAAGTAGGCCTGTTCGGAATAGGTTTCGTTGGAGCTGCCGGGCGTGAGTATGGCGATGCGGCTTAAATCATTTTCTGCCAACTGTATGAGTCGGGTGCGGAAATCGCGCAGAAACGGCAAGATTGGATGCACATTGGATTCGCGAAATGCACTGGGCAACACACGCGAACTCACCGTTCGTGCGGCCAAGGCATAACCGATACCCGATGGCGCTTGTGTACGGTCACCGGTGACCCAAATGCGTCCATCAGGAGAGCGGCCAAGATCGGCGCCGTAGATGATGAGCTGGTGTTCCAGCGGAACATTCGCGTTCATGCACGGCAATAGGAAGCCATGATGAGCAAATACGATGTGGGCTGGCAGCAATCCACTGCGCAGTAGTTTTTGCGGGCCGTAAATATCATGCATAAGCTGACGTAGCAGCTCAGCGCGCTGTGCAATGCCGACTTCAACGTCACGCCAAACGCGGCTTTCGACCAACATTGGCAATAAATCCATCGGCCAAGTGCGAGCCACCGCTTGATTGCCATCGTAGACGTTGTATGAAACCCCGTGCTCGACCAGCATGCGATGCATGTCGGCCTGACGCTCAGCCATCTCGCGCTTATCAAGGGCCGAGATCGCGCCGGTAAGCTCGCCCCAATGCGGCCGCATGCGGCCGTCGGCATCGATCAGCTCGTCATAGCGCCCTGGCGCGGGTCTGTATGCATTAAACAATGCCTGCACGACTATCCTTGGCTAACTTTGATTTTGCTGCTGGCTCTGGGCCACATCAGGTGCAAAATAGTTCTGCACAAAGTGAGTGTGAATTGAGTTGATGTCTGCTTGTACTTTATCAATGGTGTCTCGAAGTTTGGCCGAATCATTAGCCAGCGTTTTGGGTTTGAAACGGTCTACCTCATCGATTAATTGAGCTATGGGCGCCATGACCTCTTCGCATCTTGGCAAATGGCTCAAGCATTGTCTTGCGCCGTTTAGGGAAAACTCGACTGAGCGTGGGAATTTTTTGTTCAAGAACAGGAATTCGATGACATCTAGTGACTGAACTTTGCCTTGAACCTCGCGCCTATACATTTGATAGGCAGACAGTGAACGCAAGATGCTCATCCACTGTATGGCATCAAATGCAGGCAAATTTTCTATTTCATCTTGCACCAAATCATCAATACGTACATCCATGATGCGAGTGGTCATGTCCGCACGTTCCAGCATGCGGCCAAAGCGGATGAAGTAATAAGACTCGGTGCGACTCATGCTGCCACCCATATAGCCACGCAAAATCTGGCAACGCTCTATCAAGCCCCGTAGGTAGCGCACACGCGCAGCTCCGCGACGTATCGAGTCAGTGCTGTTATCGATCACATACTGGCGCAAATCGTTGACGGATTCCGACAGCTCGCGCGGTATTCGGTCACGTGTCGGCCGCAGATTTTCTCGCGAGCGCAGGATAAGGTTGCGAATTGAGCCATGGTACTTTTCATCGTCGATCATGAAGCGCAGCACGGCGGTTTCGGTGTTGCGCTTGTACAGATCATTGAAGCTCTCTTGCGCGCCGGTGATTTCGATCAACTGGTACCACTCGACTTTAGAGCGCAAGGGTAAGTCCAGCACCAAATCTGAATAGTTGAGAATCAGTCGAGCGGTATTTTCGGCGCGTTCAACGTAGCGACCAAACCAGTAAAAACTTTCTGCGACACGTGACAGCATGATCAGCTCCCCTTCTTAGTGGGTTTGGGTGTAATCGCGGCATGCGGATCGACGATCCACGTGTCCTTGCTGCCGCCACCCTGGGATGAATTCACTACCAGCGAGCCTTCTCGTAAGGCGACCCGCGTCAGCCCGCCGGTCGTTACAAATTGTTCCTTGGCCGACAGGATGAAGGGGCGTAAATCGACATGCCTTGCTGCCAGACCTTTGTCGGTCAGGGTCGGAGTTGTCGACAGGTTCAAGCAGGGCTGACCTATCCAATTGCGCGGGTCGGCTTTGACCTGAGCAATGGTTTTCTTCCGCTCTGCCGCAGTGGAATGTGGGCCAATCAACAGCCCGTAGCCACCTGATTCATTGGCCGGTTTTATGACCAATTCCTTAATGTGTTCCAACACATATTCCATTTCATCTGGTTTGGCACATTGGTAAGTGGGTACATTTTCAATTAAGGGTTCTTCACCCAAGTAATAACGAATAATGTCAGGCACGAAGGCGTAAACCACCTTGTCATCAGCGACACCGGCACCCGGGGCGTTGGCCAGCGCCACGTGTCCTGCGCGCCAAGCCCGCATCAGGCCGGCGACACCCAGTATGGAGTCTGGGTTAAAGGCCTCCGGGTCGATAAATAAATCATCAATACGGCGATAAATGACATCAACGCGCTGCAGGCCATCAATGGTTTTCATGTAGACGTATTCGTCTTTTTGAACAACCAAATCGCTGCCTTCTACCAACTCGATACCCATTTGCTGGGCCAGATAGGAGTGCTCAAAATAGGCCGAGTTATAAATCCCAGGCGACAGCAGGACGATGCATGGCTTACGGCCGCCATTGGGATTCAAATCAGCCAGTGTGGTGTACAACTGATTGGGATATTCATCGATCGGCTGTATATCCTGATTCTTAAACAGTTCAGGGAAAATACGCTTCATGACAGCGCGATTTTCCAGCATATAGGAGACCCCGGAGGGTACGCGCAAGTTGTCTTCCAGAACGTACATCGTGCCATCACGGCCGCGTACCAAATCAGAACCACAAATGTGAGCCCAGACACCGTGTGCAGGCTTTACACCAACGCACTGTGGCCGAAAGTTGACGGATTTTTCCAGCACCCAGGCCGGGAATACACCGTCGGCAATGATTTGCTGCTTGTCGTAGATATCACCAATGAAAAGATTGAGCGCCCGTACCCGCTGCTTCAAGCCCTTTTCTATTTTTTTCCACTCATCCAGTAGCAACACGCGAGGGATCAGATCAAACGGCCAGGCACGGTCTATCGCCGCACCGTCGCTGTAAACCGTGAAGCTAATGCCCATAGTGCGAATAGTGAGTTCCGCAGCCTCACGGCGTTGCTCCAGGTCATCCTGGGACATGCCACTGAGAAACTTCAGAATGCTGGTGGTTACAGGGTCATTGCGTCGCGCCGGCGACAACAACTCATCGTAAAAACCATCCAGCTTTAGATGGTTGAGAGACTTCGGCACACCCATTAAGACATCTCCTGAGGTTGGCGTCGCAAATCTAATGTGACCCGGTGCTTTTCATTCAACTCGATAGGCGGCACAGGGGCTGAACCGGGGGTATGCCCGGTATTAAAAAAGCGAGACAGCCGGCGGCTCTCCGCTTCATTGGCGTTGATAGGGAAATGTTCATAACTCAAGCCGCCGGGATGATCCACATGGTACTCACAACCACCGACTGAGCGCTTTGACCAGGTATCGATAAGATCGAAAGTCAAAGGGTTGTGTGCCTTAACGGTGGGGTGCATGCAGGACCAAGGCTGCCAAGCCCGAAAACGCACCCCTGCGACCCATTCGCCAGCCACTTGCGTCTGCTCCAAGGGTAAGCGGCGGCCGTTACAAGCCAAAACGTAGCGGCCAGGATCAAAATTGCGAATTTTCACCTGCACCCGCTCTAAGGACGAATCAACATAACGTGCGGTGCCGCCAGCTGCAGGTTCTTCACCCATGGTTGGCCAGGCTTCCAGTGCTCCACGCAATTCCAATTCCATATCGCCGAACTGGGCATTGCCGTAGTGCGGAAAACGGAATTCGGTATGCGGCAAGAACCAATCATCCTTAAATGCGTAGCCGGCATCTCTCAAATCCTGCAACACGTCCTGTAAATCTTTTTGCAGAAAGTGTGGAAGCAACATTTCATCATGCAAGCGATTTCCCCAGCGTTTTAGCGGGCGGCGATAAGGCGTCTTCCAGAACCAGGTGAGCAAAGCGCGTACCAAGAGCTGTTGTGCCAAACTCATTTGCGCGTGCGGTGGCATTTCAAAAGAGCGAAATTCCAGCAAGCCCAATCGGCCTGTGGCTGAATCGGGTGAGTACAGTTTGTCTATGCACAGCTCGGCGCGGTGAGTATTGCCGGTGAGGTCGGTCAGTAGATTGCGAAAAATCCTATCGACCAACCATGGCGGCGTGTTGGCCGCATCCTCAGGCACTTCCGCTAAGGCGATTTCCAATTCGTACAAGGCATCGTCTCGCGCTTCATCCACACGCGGCGACTGGCTAGTCGGACCTATAAATTGCCCGCCAAACAAATACGACAAACTGGGATGGCGCTGCCAAAAGCGGATCACCGAAGCCAACATGTCCGGGCGGCGCAGGAAGGGGCTGTCCAAGGGTGTAGCTGCACCCACAACGATGTGATTACCACCGCCAGTACCGGCATGTTTGCCGTCCAACATGAACTTTTCCGTGCCCAATCGACACAGTCGCGCCTCTTCGTAAATCGCTAAGGTGTTATCGCGTAAGCTCGGCCAATCCGCCGCCGGATGGATATTGACCTCGATCACGCCGGGGTCGGGGGTTAGCTTGATGATTTGTAGGCGCGGATCAGTCGGCGGTGGATAACCTTCTATGCACACTTGCAGTGCAAGTGACTCGGCGCAGCCCTCAATGGTGGAGACCAAACTGAGATATTCATCGGCATCACGTACCGGCGGCATGAAGATAGCCAAGCGGTCCTCCAGCGGCTCGACCGCCAGCGCAGTACGCACCACCGGAGTATCTGAACTATCTTCATCATCGGGTGGTGTTTGTTGCTGTTGCCCCTGAGTTGGTGCATCTACGGTGTAATGATCACGTAGCGATGGCTGTGCAATGCTCGGATCTCGAGCGCGCACAGGGTCTGGGCCGCGTGGCGCTGCACCGCCAGTCAGTGAGTCCAAGGGCAAACGCAATCCGATCAAGGAATCGCCCGGGGTCAAATACAGTTTTTCCCGACGCAATTTCCAGCGTGCACTAATCCAGTGCGGCTTGGCGGGCGCTTGCCACAACTGTATTGGCATCACATAGCCACGTGGTGAACTCAACGGCTGGCTAAACACCCGCGCCAATCGTGCGCGCTTTTCGGCATCATCAATATCGGCATCAGTGACATCGATATCAGGTGGCAGTACCGCTTCTTCCGCCATGTAAACCAATGGATCTTCAAAAGCCGGTAAAATGCAATCGGCTTCTACTGACAAGGCCTCCGCAACCTTGCTCATCAGCTTCTGTGCGTCCTCAATATCCGGCGATTTTTCGGAAACCAACTGCAAGGATGTTTCGTCTTTGCAGACCGGCTTTAAATCACTGCGCCAGCTAATGTTGTAAGCCCATCGCGGTAAAGATTCGCCGGGATACCACTTGCCTTGACCAAAGCTCAATAAACCATTCGGGGCGAACCGCTGCTTAAGCCGTTCCGCCAACTTGGCCGCCAATTTTTGTTTGCTGGGACCAACGGCTGCGGTATTCCATTCCTCGCCTTGCATGTCATCGATAGACACAAAGGTCGGCTCGCCGCCCATGGTCAGGCGCATGTCACTGGCTGCGATATCGGCATCGACTTTATGCCCCAGAGCATCTATGGCTTTCCATTGATCCTCGTCATAAGGGCACGTCACGCGCGGTGTTTCCGCCACCCGCGAGACTTTCATTTCGTGCTCGAAACTAACCTTGCAATCATCCACAGAGCCAGTAATGGGAGCAGCACTGGAAGGTTCTGGGGTTGCCGCCAACGGGATATGACCTTCCCCAGTGAACAGGCCTGAAGTGGGGTCTAAGCCAATCCAACCGGCACCCGGTACATAGGCTTCGCACCACGCGTGCAAATCTGTGAAGTCTTGCGTGGTGCCTGATGGGCCGTCTAAGGCTTCCTGATCTGCTTTCAGTTGTACCAAATAGCCCGAGACAAAGCGGGCGGCAATACCCAGATGACGCAGCAGTTGCACCAGCAACCAAGCACTGTCACGGCAAGAACCTGACTTCAGCGTTAGCGTTTCTTCGGGGCTTTGTACGCCCGGCTCCATGCGAATTTCATAGCGCAGGTGCTCATTCAAACGCGCGTTGATTTCAACCAGAAAATCCGAAGTGCGCTGACCGGATTGCGAAATGCCCCTAAGCCAAGTTTCGAATTTTGGCCCGCATTTGCGGCGTTTTAAGAACGGCGCTAATTCCGTTTCCAGTTCATCCGCGTAAGCAAATGGCACGGTCTGTGCCGATTCTTCGAGAAAGAAATCGAAGGGGTTGAATACATCCAGCCGTGCAATCAGCTCAACCTCAACCTGAAAACGCTTTACCTTTTCCGGGAAAACCAGCCGCGCTTGCCAGTTGCCTTGCGGGTCTTGCTGCCAATTGATGAAATGATTTTCCGGCGAAACACGCAAGGTATAAGCCGTGATCGGCACCCGCGTATGCGGAGCGGGGCGTAATCTGACCACTTGTGGCGACAAGGTGACCAAGCGGTCATAAACATACTCGGTGCGGTGATAAATGGCTGCGGAAATGGACACGTTGAGACCTTGGTAGTGACCGAATTGTGGGCAATATAAGCGTCGAAACCTTTGGCAGGCCTGATCTGAAGTTGCCTAAAAGCGAATCATGAGCCTATTGCTAGCAACAGTCACACATTTTTCGTGCCAACGCCCGTGGGTCGACAGACGCGTAATACTTTATAGATGGCCTAGGCCCACGTGGAATCGCACTACGAAAGGTGGTGGATTTAGCCTGCAGTTCGGCGGGATAATCATGCGATGAACGTGAAATCTGAAAATCAAGTGCTGCGCGCAGGGGCACGGCCTCAGCCACCGGAAAAGCCGTTGCCTTCGGATTGTTGCGACAGCGGCTGCGAGCCGTGCGTCATGGACCGTTATCTCGACGATCTGGCGGCCTACGAGCTAGCCATGTCGAACTGGCAGCGAGTACAGAATGATTTAGATGCCCCCAAAGGGGAGTGATAGCGCTGTTTTCGCCTTAGAATTGGCCAATATTCAATGATTGCTGACACAACAAATCTGGAAATTCAGTTATGAACCATCTATATCGAGTCTCGGCTACAGTTCTCGTTGTCTTTCTGTCGGCTTGTAATGATAGTCAGAGCAACAACCAGCCCAGTGCACCACAAGTGACCTTGTCGACGGGGCAGGCGGTGTCCTTTGTTGCCTTTGGTGACGCCGGGCAGCAGTCTGGCGCTGGCCCGGCCACGCAAACCGCAGTCGGCGATGCCATGGCCAAAGTCTGTGAGCAACGCGGCTGTGACTTCGCACTGGAGCTAGGTGACAACATCTATCTTTCAGGGGTCGATAGCGTGGAGGATGAGCAATGGCAAACAAAGTTCGAGCAGCCTTATGCCAACTTCAATTATCCAATTTATGCGGCGCTGGGTAACCACGACAACAGCACCGGTCCAGGGGAAGGTTCTGCCAACGCCAAAGGCAATTTTCAGGTGGATTACCACTACTCCGGAAAATCTACAAAGTGGAATATGCCAGCGCGCTATTACAATTTCGTCTGGCCCCTACAAGCGCAGGCGCCTATAGCCGAATTTTTCGCATTGGATTCCAATCCGCTGACAGCGATCGTGCCGGATGTCAGTCCCGAATTTAATTTCGTCACCTACGGCGCACAGCAGCAGGCATGGTTTACTGAGGCATTAACGAACTCCAAGGCCAACTGGAAAATTGCCTATGCCCACCATCCTTACCTTTCTAACGGTGTGCACGGCAATGCCGGTAATTACGACGGTATTCCTGAGGCGCTGCCGCTCACGACCAACGGCGCACCGTGGAAAGATTTCCTTGATGCCACGCTATGTGCGCAAGGGGTGGACATCTACTTCCAAGGCCACGACCACGATCTGCAATGGCTAGAGCCGGTGGAGCGCTGTGGCAAAACTCAGTTCGTAGTGTCTGGTGCCGGCGAATTACCGCGCCCATTCGCAGATGCGACACGCAACGCGGCGTATTGGCAGCAAGATGAACAGCTAGGGTTTTTCTGGTTTCGCTTGGAAGAGAGCCAACTGATCGGCGCGGCATACACCTTGGATGAAAAATTGCAGCCGCAGTTGCAGTTTGAACAGAAGTTGCCCAAGCGCTGAACAAACGTGCAAGGGATGTCGCTTGGGGCTGAGCGTGCGCTGCGCATGAATTCATCCACCAGGCAAAAGACAAGTAGAGGCTGGATCGCCGTGATCGGTGCATTTTTGTGCCTGCTCGCCAGCAACGCTCAGGCGCACGGTCCAAAGCAAGCGGCTGACGGCAGCGTGGAACTCTTGTATCAAGAGGGCCTGCGTTTGCAGTTGGTGTGTGGCGAGGATATGCGCTACTCCATCACTCAACATGCCGATATTCAGCACCAGCATCATGCGCAGAGTGAAGATTCCATCTCTACGGATTGGGTAGAGCGTCATTGCTTGGCCTCCATGGTGCGTCGTCACTTGCTGCAGCACGCACCGACAATCGTGCCCACGGATGCCGAGCTAAGTGCGCATTTGCAGCAGCACCGTGCATTTTTTGCAACAGCACAGCGTTATGATTTTGAGCAACGCTACTTTCGCGATCAGCAGCCGGATCAATCGCAAATTGATGCCTTAAACAATGGCCGCACGGTCACATCGATACCGCACTCATTGGGTGAGCAATTTCGCGAACTCGATTATGCAGGCATACAGCAACGCTTTGGCGTGGGATTTGCTACGGCAGTTCAGCGACAAACGGTTGGCGTTTGGGCGGGGCCGGTGCGCTCAGCATTGGGGTGGCACGCTTTACGTGTGCATAAAATTGAGCCGGAACAGTTCCCGAGTCTGCAAAAATTACGGCCGCGTTTGCTAGAGCATTGGCGCCAGCAGCAGCGTGAACATTGGTTACAAAGCCAAATCAAGGCTTTGGCTGCGGATCACTGAGTCGGAACTAAAAACACGGGATTGCCGATTAGGGTCAAGGCCGAGCCGACGACTGGCCGGCCATTGAAAATCAAGGCATCAGTCACCACATCGAAGCGCCACCAAGTTCCCAGCGGGCCTTCGCTGAGCGGATTGCGGTCTATGCTGACATCTATGATTTCGTCGTCGCTGGTGATCAATCGCGTGCTGTGCAGCGTGCCGTTTTGGAGCAGCATCAAGCGTTGCCCTTGTGCACCGCTGACCGCTATCCGCATTGTGGCTTCAGCGCCGTCTGCAAGGGCGATCTGTCCTCCATATGTCACCGTTTGACCGGTGTTGTCGAAGGCTTCCATTTCTACGTGCGGGCTTTCATCTACCCCCAAGGTTTTGATAAACGTGCGCCCGCCCAAGACTGCCTCTCGAATATCAGCCTGTGATAGAGATTGACTGAGTATGGCGGTGGCGCTGGTGCCATAACCCGTGCTATTGCGATCTTCTTGCGCTTCTGCGCCACGCGAATCGGAGCCTGACACGGCGGTGATTTTGTATCCTCGTTGCAGTTTGTCGTGCCAAAAATCGATGGCAGTACTCATGAAGGGGTTTTGGATGGCCGCAGGCAAACTCGGAGCGCCTGCATATTCAGAGCCGACAATGGCAGGGCCATTGAGCACCTCGATATTGTGCACTTCGTTCCAATTGAGTTCTTCGTCATATTCCCACTGGCAGCCACGGCAGAGATTACGAATCAACGGTAAGTCGGCGGTGGTGGGGTGATTGATTTGGAACAGGGCGCCAGCGGCGATCGCATCGGCTTGAATTTGTCCCATGTCGATATCTTCAAAACCATGGCGGTATTCCACCACACCGCGGGTCTCACCCAGGGTATTGGCGTGGCCGAAATAGGTGATGATTTCGCGCCCAGGATAGAACAATAAATCGGGATTGGCACGCTGTGCTGAACCAATCTGGTCCCAATGCGCCACCACCACGTATTCGGTGTAAAAGATCACGTCCAATTGCGCCGCACGCGCTTGCTCCGCCATCTCAAAGGCGTCGGCGCCGGCAGGATGGGAGTGGTAGCCGTGCATATGAAAATCGCCGTAGTACCAGCCTGGATTGGGGTTGGCGACGTGATCGGCATCGACTGGGTCTGGCGCTATCGCCGCGCTAGATCCTGTGCTCATACATTGCACCCGCAATTCGTACTCTGCACCTCCGCGACTGCTAATGGCGACGCCAATCTCGGCATGCCAAAGGCCGGCTACAATCGGGCCCGCGGTGTAGCCACGTTCTGCTTTATCCGCTTCGATGTAGCCGGGCTCTTGCCCAGAACTGATGCGTGCTTGGCGACTGCCGCTCCAACCACGAAATCCATCCGCGTTGCGATAACCATTTTGATCCCACCAGCCCAGATCGAGCACGGTGGTGTCATTCGGGTCGGTGCCGGTGGCGATTGTTGGGTTGCTGTCACTCCAGCCGTAAAGGAACTCGATACGACGGGTGCCCTGGGGGATGTCTATCGGTAGAACGAAGTATTCCTTTTCTGTGCCGCCTGCGATGGGACCGGTGAGAATAGCGACCTCTCCATCCAGTGGACAGACCGTGACCTCTTTTGCCGCGCTGTCTGGCACCGCCGTGGTTCCTTCATCGCGGGCTCCCCCACATGCACTTAGCCATGTTGATAAATACAGGGCGAGAATGATTTTGTAGGGCTGAGCAGCTTGCATGATGTTTCGATTGATCTGAGTGTGCGTGGCGTGTTGATAGATTAGCAGTGCGTCATCTCATTTTGCAGGGCTGTGCGGATTTGTCGGCAAGCTGGGCGGGTTGTGTGAAAATACGCAGCTACGTTAGAGAGGGCTAGCGCCGTGCTTATTCAGGTTTTACAACACGTTGCCTTTGAAGGTCCGGCCCAAATAGGCCAATTTCTCACCACAATGGGCCATCAAATAGTCGTTACTCATCTTTATCAGGGGCAGAGCCCCGGCAAGGTCGAGCATTTCGATGCTTTGGTGCTTATGGGTGGGCCTATGAGTGCAAATGACGAAGCGGAATTCCCTTGGTTGGCGGTGGAAAAGACCTATGTGCGTTCAGCAATGGAGCAGGGCAAACCCGTTTTGGGCATTTGTCTTGGGGCGCAGATCATTGCTGCGGCCTTAGGCGCCAGGGTCTACCCCAACGTGTGCACGGAAATCGGCTGGTTTCCAGTGGCTGTGACCGAGCGAGGTCAGCAAGAATGGGGCTTTCCTGCACAACTGCCGGTGCTTCATTGGCACGGCGAAACCTTTGATCTGCCTGCGCAAGCGGCCCTATTAGCCAGCTCTGCCGTGTGCCGAAATCAGGCCTTTAGTGTTGGTGCTAAAGTTCTGGGTTTGCAATTTCACTTGGAGATGGACAGTGTCGCCATTGCACTCATCAGTGAGCATTGTAGGGATGAGTTGCAAGCAGAAACTTGGGTGCAATCCGCCGAGCAGCTAGCCAGCATTGCGCCACAAGAATTGGCCAGCGCGCACCAGCAGCTACAGCGCATGTTGACGCGGTGGCTTAGCAGCGTGAATTGAGCATGCCCGAGTCAGCAACTATGCCTTACCATAGCGGGCTGAATATAGGATTAAGTGAGGACTTTCCCGTGGTGTTGGGTGAGTCAAAACCACGCGTGACACTAGGGTTGGGAGTTTGGGAATGCGATTAAATCCCCTGCAAGCAGGTTGGTTGATGTTGGAAAGCAAGGCCACCCCGATGCACATGGGCGGGCTGTTGTACTTTCAATTGCCTAAGAAGGCGGCTGAGGATTATGTACAGCAACTGGTTGCACGCTTGCGTAACGAGACTGCAGTACAAGCGCCTTGGAATAAGCGACTGAGTCGGGCTGGCTTGCTACGCCCTGTATGGGTGGATGATGATCCCTTCGATTTGGACTACCACCTACGGCATTCGGCCTTGCCAGCACCCGGTGGTGAGCGCCAGATTGGTGAATTGGTATCGCGCCTGCACGGCCATCGCATGGATTTGCGTAAGCCGCCATGGGAGCTGCATATCATTGAAGGCTTGCATGGTGGCCGGTTTGCAATTTATTTCAAGATTCATCCGGTCATGCTTGATGGCGCTGGTGTGATGCAAGCCATGCAAGGATTATTAAATTCAGATGGTGACGCAGATCAGTTGTCGCCGGTGTGGTGTCAACGTCAAGCATCCAAGCGTGCGCCCTCGTCGTTGCTATCGAATTGGCCAGCCTTGCTACGTGCAGGCAGTCAGCAATTGCGTAGCGGTCTTTCGCTGAGCCGCAGTTGGACGGGAATTAAGCGGGTGCCGCGTTCGGCGCTCAATGACCGATTGAGTTCCCCACGTCGCTTCGCTACGCAACAATATTCCACAGATCGCCTGCGCAAAGCGGCTAAGTATTTTGGCGCGAATGAAGAAGAAATGTTGTATTACTTAATCTCCAGCGCATTGCGGCGTTTTTTCCGCGAATACAATGCCTTGCCTGCAGACTCGCTAGTGGCCTTATTGGCCGACCGCTCGCGTCCAGACGGTATGCTCAGTCCCCTGTTTTTTCCCTTGGGTACGCAGTACGCCGACCGGGAAAAGCGCATGACGACGATTCGCGATGCCTTACGTAAAGCACGCCGGCAGTTTTCTGTGCTGTCCGGCTCGGATGCCCGTGCCGAGGCCACCGTCGACACTTTGCCGTATTTGATACGCCAGGCTTTAAAAGTCGATCACCGCTTGGCGCCGCTGTTCAATATTGGATTGGTGCGCATGGATTTGGGTGAGAAAACTTTATATTTGGGTGATGCGAAATTGGATGCGATTTTCCCCATGCCCATGTTGCTGCAAGGTGGCGCAATGAACGTAGCGTGTATGCGTTATGGCACGCACTGGCATGTGGGCTTGAGTGGTGCCCGCGAGCTGTTACCGCATTTGCAGCGCATGGCCGTTTACATGGGCTTGTCATTGGAAGAACTGGAGGCGATGAACGATGAACAAGCTGCTTAGAGTTGGTCTCGGCCAGGCCCGCGTGGCCAATCAGCGCCTAGCGGCGGCCGCCGGTAACGGTGCGGAATGGATGTTTCGCCGCGAAGGCTTGGTGAAATCCGGCCGCACTTGGTTTGAATTGGTGTTGGATGGCGATCCTATGTCGGTGCGCTATTACAGCCTGCCAGACGAAGATGAAATCGAAATGCCCGATGGCAGCTTTATGCCCATCGATCGCAAACAAAAGAAAATCCCTTTGGTTTTGGTCCCACCTTTGGGTGTGACGACGGAAACCTTTGATCTGATGCCGCAGCGCAGCTTGGTGAGGTACATGGTTGCGCGTGGCTTTCAAGTGTATTTGGTGGACTGGGGTAAGCCACGCCGCGAGCACGCCGGTTTGGGTATGCACGACTACGCCCATCACATGATGAGTCATGCCCTTAATGCGGTGCGTAAGCATTCCGGCAGTGAAGAATTGTCGCTCATGGGCTGGTGTATGGGCGGCTTGCTGTGCCTGATCTACCAAGGTTTGAACCAAGACCCCAATATCCGCAATTTAGTGACCGTGGCGAGTCCTATCGACATGCGCGGTGGTGGCATTGTTGCAGGGGCCGCGCAAGCATTGAACGGCCCGGCCAAGTTGATTCGGCGCTACACGCGTTTGCGTATGCAAATGCTCAACCCCGAATGGCTGCATTCGCCATCTTGGGCGACCACACTGGCGTTTAAAATGACCGATCCGGTCGGCAGCGTGACCACCTACTGGGATTTGGTGAGTCGTTTGTGGGACCGCAAATTTGTCGAATCACATAGCACCACGGCGGATTACCTCAACAATATGTTGATTTATCCCGGTGGTGTGATTCAGGACATGACGGTGAAATTTGCGGTCGATAATCAAATGGCCAGTGGCAAGCTGGAGATTCGCGACAAGATTGCCGATTTGGGCAAAATAACCGCCAATATGCTGGCTTTTGCCGGTAAGACAGACAAGCTGGTTCCTCCCAGTATTGCCCAGAAAATTGTCGATATTATTGCTTCAGAAGACAAAGAATTTCGGGTCGCTCCCGGTGGCCATATGGGGGTTATATTGGGCAGCAAAGCGGCCAATGCGGTGTGGGCGCAGTCGGCTGAATGGCTAGCCGTACGTTCGCGATGAGCCGTTCCGAAAACATTAGCCCCACGGCCTATGCCACGGGTGCGATGTGGCATCGCTATGGTTTGTCACATCCCGGCTTGATCACACAGAAAGGGCGGTTTTTCGATGCTGCGTTCAGTGGCATGGCTGCGGGTTTACGTGTTGCATCCGGCGTGTCCTTCGATGATTTGATGTTGGCGCGGCATTTGGGCATAGACGCTCAGTTACAAGCCGCGATTGAATCCGGTCAAGTCAGCCAGGTCATAGAATTGGCTGCCGGTTTGTCGCCACGCGGCTGGCGTTTTAGCCAGCGTTACGGCAAGGCCTTGCGTTATATAGAAACCGATTTACCGCACATGGTGCGCGAGAAACGCCGCCTGCTGCAGAAAGCTGGTCTGCATTTGCCGAATCATCAGCTCTGCAAGCTGAATGTGTTGGCAGAGCAGGGTGAGGATTCCTTGGACGGCGTGGTACAGCAACTGGATACAACGCAGGGGTTGGCTATCATCAGCGAAGGTTTGATGAATTACCTTAATCCCGACCAGGCTCGCTTTGTTTGGCGCAGTGTCGCCCAGCAACTGAAACCGTTCTCCGCCGGGCAGTACTTGGCTGATTTCTATCTGAGCAGTGAAAACAGCGGTTTTTTGATGGGTGCTTTTGCCGGTGTCTTGCAAAGCTTTGTGCGGGGGCGTTTGCATATCCATTTCACGTCAGCCGCGGAAGCACAACAAGCGTTTAGCGAATTTGGTTTCCAGCGCTTCAATTTGCACAATGCTGCTGACATTTCAGCGACGGCGCATTTGGCGGCTAGCAAAGGTGCTGCCAGGGTAAAAACGCTGGAAGCTTGGGTTTAATAGTCCAAGCGAAACATTAACTCGGTGATGTCGGGCTGCCAGCCAAACTCTTTTAGCTTGACCCGATTGTTTTTTACTTTCACACCCTCGGCGTGCAGCAATCGACTTTGTTTGAGCGCTTGTTGTGACGCTGGCTCAAAAGCCAATTGCCCAGAACTGCGTAGGATGCGGTACCAAGGCACATCCAAATCATCCGGCACATGGCCCAGTGAACGACCGACCAGTCGGGCGCGCCCTGGTAATCCTGCAAGATCAGCGATTTGCCCATAACTGGCGACTTTGCCGGCGGGTACCGCCATGACGGTATTCCAAATCCTTAGGTAGTTAGGGTTGCTTGCGCTCATGCACTCTCGTCGTAGCGGAGTGCCAGTCGGCTGTAGAGTTCGTCGGCCAATTCAAATATGGGAACATCGCCGATTTCGGCCATGATTTCCGATAAATGTTCGTTGTCTTCCAAGCCCGCAAACACTTTGCGGTACTCACCAGTTTTGTAGCCGCGGTCTTGGCGAAAGCGATTGACCACGTTCTTGCCCACATACAACTCGAACAAGCGATCAAAGTCGAGCTGGAACAGTGTGCAGCAGGCATAAAACGCATCAATGCTAGCGCTTAGGTTTTGCGCTACCGCGTGCAAAACCAAGCTTTCGATTTGTTCGTTTTTATCGCTCGCTGTGGTTGTTGTTGGTAGCAAGGCATTCTCAGGCAGCTTGTCCTGCAAGGCCCAGGACAGCAGAAAATGCCAAATGTCGCACAGCTCAATTTGCTGTTGCTCCAGGTGGCCTGCATGCGCGGCCTGGTCAGCAAATTTTGGCGCGGCTTTCCACCACTTCCAATCGCCTTCGCGCTCAAGAATTTCCGCGCATTCCATCCAGATGGCGCGGTGCCAAGCTTGGTCAGCATCTTTCCATTCTGGATTGATAATGGAGTTCACCCCTTCCTGCAGGGACAACATCAATTGAAGTTTGTCTTGCTGATTGGTCATGCGGCGAATCGAGTCCAGATAGGGGTGAGTTGGGTGCTTAGCGGTTGCAAACGAGCATAAGGTATCCAGCGCTGTTCGTGCGCGTGAAAGTCCGAGCCCATGGAGGCCAGCAACTCATGGCGCAAAGCGGCGCGGGTGCTGAGTTCCATGTCGTGTGCCTGTTGGGACGGCCCGGCACTGACCTCTACGCCATCGCCACCAGCTTCAACAAAGGCTTGGTACATACGCTCACGCCAACTGGCAGTGAGGTTGTAACGCAGCGGATGGGCTAGCACTGAGAGGCCGCCAGCTTGTTGAATCGTATCGATCGCGCGCGGTAGATCTATCCATTGGGTTTTAACCGCTGCGGGTTTTCCGGCGCCGAGATAACGTTTGAACGCCTGTTTCATATCGCTGACCAAGCCATCTTCTATGAGCAAGCGAGCGAAATGTGGTCGGGTGATTTGGCCTTTGCTGGCCAGAGCACGCGCGCGTGATAAGGGTTCTTTCACACCCAGGCGTTCTAGTTTTTTGGCGATGGCCTCGGCTCGTTGCTGGCGTATGTCTTGCAGTTCTTGCAGCAGCTGCGACATCGCCGGGTGATCGACTGCAAAATTTAAGCCGACGATGTGCAGGGTTTTGTTTTCCCAGCTCACTGACAATTCCACGCCATTGATGAGTTCGACGCCCAGTGCTTGCGCCTGAACACGTGCTTCCGGCAAGCCGGCAATGGTGTCGTGGTCAGTGAGCGCCATGTGCGTGATGCCATGATCCGCCGCGTGTTGCACCAAAGCGCTAGGCGTCAGTTCACCGTCAGAGGCTTGTGAGTGGCAGTGCAGATCTATAGGAGACAAGGCTTTCAAAAGGCAAAATCCTGTTGTTCGGGGCGCCCCGGCACGCGGAACAAATCGGTGCGGCGGGCCGCACTAGCACGTGAGGATAAACCAGCTTTGCGTCTGGCCAGTTGAAAACGTTGCGCGATGAGCTCGGCGTACACACCTGTGCCTTGCATGCGCTCTCCAAACTGGCTGTCGTAGAGCTTGCCGCCACGCATGTCACGCAACCTATTCATGACGCGTTCCGCGCGGTCTGGGTAGTGTTCCTGCAGCCAAGCTTGAAAGATCTCGGTGAGTTCATGGGGCAGGCGCAGCATCACATAGCCAGCCTCCTGTGCGCCGGCTTGGGCGATGGCAGCAACGATGGATTCGATCTCTTCATCGTTGATGAAGGGAATGATGGGTGCGACTAAACAGCCGGTGGGAATGCCTGCTTCGGTCAGGCTTGCGACCACTTTCAGCCGCCGCGCGGGTGAAGCTGTGCGTGGCTCTAATTTACGTTTCAGTGCAGCATCCAATGTGGTTACGCTGACCATGACCTTTAGCAAATCGAGCTGGGCCAGTTCGCCGAGCAGATCGAGATCTCGCAGTATGCCGCTGCCTTTGGTTATTAAGCCGACTGGATGACGGTATTCCAGAAACACTTCCAGCAGTTGGCGCGTTAACTGCAGTTGCCGTTCCGCCGGTTGGTAGGGGTCGGTGTTGGCACCTATGACTATTGTTTGCGCTTGGTAGTTGGGTTTATTAAACGCCTCTTTCAACAAGGTGGCGGCGTCAGGCTTGTAGAACAACTCGGTTTCAAAATCCAGCCCTGGGGACAAATCACGGTAGGCATGGCTAGGGCGGGCGTAGCAATACACGCAGCCGTGTTCGCATCCGGCTATCGGATTGATAGAACGGTTAAACGGCACGTCGGGTGAATCGTTTTTACTGATAATGCTGCGCGCGTGATCGATATGCAGATGTGTAGCCAGTGGCGCAGCGGCTTGCTCATCGCGCGGCCAGCCATCGTCAAAAACCACGGTGTGTTCGGCCAAGTATCGACCGGCTGGATTGAACGTAGCCCCACGGCTTTTATCAGACATCTTTTGCACCCAAGCAGTGTAGCTTTGTCGTGCGCTCGGTACACTCTGCGCTCGCATGAATAAGGAAGCTCTAGTGAGCACGGTGAGTCTGGTCGCGGCCATGGCCGAAAACGGCATGATTGGCAAAGACGGCGTATTACCCTGGCATTTGCCGGCGGATCTAAAGCATTTTAAAGCAGTGACCTTGGGCAAGCCGGTCATCATGGGGCGGCGCACTTGGCAAGAAGTGGGCAAGCCACTGCCAGGTCGGCGCAATATCGTCATTAGTCGGCAGGCGGATTACGCTGTTCCTGGTGCGGAGCTTGTGGCCAGCTTGGATGAGGCCCTGGCATTGGTCGCGGATGAGGCAGAAGTGATGGTTATTGGCGGTGGGCAAATTTACCGTGAAGCGATTCCGCGCGCTGATGTCTTCTACCGTACCTTGGTCTGTGGCGAACCGGATGGAGACACCCGTTTCCCCGAGGTGGATTGGTCGCATTGGGAGCTCAAAGAAGAGCGGCGTATGGAGCCTGATGAGCGACATGCCTGGCCACTGTTGTTTCAACGTTTCGAGCGCGCGGCGTAGTTTGTGACCGCGCAGTGGCTGCGTTTATGCGCTGAGCAAGAACTGCTGGAAGGCGACAGTCTGCGTGTGGCCTTTGATGGCGATACGCATGCCCATGGTCTTTGCCTGTTGCGTCACAATGGTCAAGTCCACGCCTATCTCAATCGTTGCCCGCATCAAGACATGGCCATGGATTGGCTGCCAGGGCGCTTTTTAGACCCTGAAGGTGAGCACATAGTCTGTGCCATGCACGGCGCGCAGTTTCAGGCGGATGATGGCCTGTGTGTGGCGGGGCCGTGTTTGGGGCTACGATTAACCGCCGTGCCAGTGACAATCCGGCACGGCGACATCATGGTGCACCGCCAGCATCTGGCCGCGTATTGCGACTAGAAGCTCGGGCTTAACTGAGTTTGCGGTGACGCACTTTTTCGTCTGCGCCTGCTTCCTTGCCCTTGCGGCGTAGATGATCGTCCGCGTAATCCTGATAATTGCCTTCATGGAAAACGATGCTGCCATCATCTTCCACGGCCAAGATGTGCGTGGCGATACGATCCAAGAACCAGCGATCATGTGAAATCACCATGGCGCAACCTGGGAAGGCCAGCAGGGCTTCTTCCAGCGCACGAAGGGTTTCCACATCCAAGTCATTGGTGGGTTCATCGAGAAGCAACACGTTGCCGCCGGAACGCAGTAATTTGGCCAGATGCACACGGTTGCGTTCACCACCGGATAAATCACCGACACGCTTTTGTTGATCTGAGCCTTTGAAGTTAAAGCGGCCAAAGTAAGCGCGTGATTGCACTTCGTAGTTGCCGACTTTAATGATTTCCTGGCCGTCGGAAATTTCTTCCCAAGCCGTTTTATTGGCATCCAGCGCATCACGGCTTTGATCGACATAAGCGATATTGACCGATTCACCGATGCGGATTTCGCCGCCGTCGGCTTGCTCTTGTCTCGTGAGCATGCGGAACAGGGTGGTTTTACCTGCACCATTGTGACCAATGATGCCGACGATGGCCCCTTGTGGAACTTTGAAGCTCATATCCTTGTACAGAACACGTTCGCCGTAGGCTTTGCTGACGCCTTCCAGCTCAAACACCAACTCGCCCAAGCGTGGTCCAGGCGGTATGTAAATCTCGCTGGTTTCCGAGCGCTGTTGAAAATCCTGAGACTGCATTTCTTCGAACTGACGCAAACGCGCCTTGCTCTTGGATTGGCGGCCTTTGGGGTTGCTGCGTACCCATTCCAATTCTTCCGACATGGCTTTTTGCCGTGCCGCCTCAGTCTTCTCTTCGCGCGCGAGACGGGCTTGTTTTTGCTCCAGCCACGAGGAGTAATTGCCTTCCCAAGGAATGCCGTGGCCGCGATCCAGTTCCAGTATCCAGTTGGCTGCGTTATCTAAGAAATAGCGATCATGGGTCACCGCCACGACGGTGCCTTTGAAGTCGCATAAGAAGGATTCCAGCCAAGCGACTGAATTGGCATCCAAGTGATTGGTTGGCTCATCCAGCAGCAGCATGTCCGGTTCGGACAGCAGCAAACGGCATAGGGCGACACGGCGGCGTTCACCGCCGGACAATTTTTCTACATCGGCATCCCAGGGTGGCAGATTCAGGGCATGCGCTGCTTGATCTAATTTGCGATCCAGTTCCCAAGCATCGACGGCGTCAATCTTGTCTTGCAGCTCACCTTGTTCAGCCATCAAAGCTTCGAAATCGGCATCCGGGTCGGCCATGGCTTCAGAAACTGCATTGAAGCGATCCAGCAGGGCTTTGGTTTCCGCAACGCCTTCCTCTACGTTGCCGCGTACATCTTTCGCCGGGTCTAGCTGCGGTTCCTGCTGTAGATAGCCAATTTTAAGGCCAGGTTGCGGATGAGCTTCGCCGACGATTTCGGTATCGATGCCCGCCATGATGCGCAGTAAGGTTGATTTACCCGCGCCGTTGTAGCCCAGCACCCCGATTTTTGCACCCGGCAAAAAGTACAAAGAGATATCGCGCAGGATGTGTTTTTTCGGTGGGACAATTTTGCCCACCTTGTTCATGCTGTAAACGTATTGGCTCATGGCGTGCGGCTGAACGATTTTGGAAGAAGAGGCTGCGAATTATTCGCCATCGCGCCGCCTGCTACAACAGGGGCAGGTCAATATCCAAAGGACTGGTGGTTTCTTGCAGCACTTTGTTCTGCACTTTTGGTTTCGCCAACTCGCTTTTGTCGCGTGTTTTCTCGTTATTGGTCATCCAATTGAGCACATCCAGATAGGTGCGAACGTTGCCCACATAGACTTCTGCTTCGTGGCCACGGGCATAGCCGTACTTGGTTTGTTTGTGCCATTTGTCCTGAGTGAGCAAGCGCAGATTACTGCGCACATCAATCCAGCTATTCAGATTGCCACCCCGTTTTTCTGTGAGCTTGCGCACATCCAGCAGATGGCCGTAGCCCATGTTGTAGGAAGCTAGGGCCATCCAGACTCGGTCAGGTTGCGGAATTTCATCGGGTAATCGATCGAGTAAAAAGCGGAAGTAACGTGCGCCTCCGTCGATACTTTGTGCTGGATCAGTGCGATCTTTAACTTTCATATATTTGGCGGTATCCCGCGTCAGCATCATCAAGCCGCGTACGCCCGTGGTGCTCTTTGCTTGCGCGCTCCAATGCGATTCTTGATAGCTGATGGCAGCCAGCAGTCGCCAATCGATGCCGGTTTGCTCTCCGGCTTTTTCAAACCACTTGCGATAGCGAGGTAGGCGGTTGGTGATGTGCTGAGCTAGCGAACGGCTGCTGACAAAATCGAGACGATCTACATGGCCGAAATAACGATCGTTGAGTATCGCCAGTTCGCCGCTAATCGTCATTGTGGTGAGAAAACGCGTGGCTTCATTGAACAAGCTGGAATCACGATGATGCCTAAAGGCCCATGCTTTTCGGCTGGGTTCACCCAAATCCATCGCCGTACCCAATTTGTGGTGGTAGCGCCGGGTCATGGCAATGAGATCAGAATCACCAACGGTGTAGGTCATGCGCTCTTGGCCGACGCGCGCCAGTAAATCCTCGGAACTGGCATCTTCCACGGTTTCCCAACGCAGTGTGGGGTGTTGTTCAGCCAGTTTGGTCAATAGCTCTTCGTGAGCTGAATTTTCTGGAATGTAAATAGGCGCCTTTAGTTTGCTTAAAGAACGTGGTTTACCGCTGCCTATGCGATAAGCCAGCTGTGGCGTGACTTGGCGCACCGCTGGAGAAAACAAAATGTGGCGAGAGCGGTTGTCCGTCACCGTTAAATTGGCCGCGGCCAGATGTACCTTCTGGTCCACCACGGCTTCCAAGGCCGCCGCAGCCGAAGGAGTGATACGCATATCCAGTTCAACACCAAGCTCATGTGCGAACTGCAATGCCAGGTCATAGGCAAATCCCGTCGGGCCATCACCCGAGTCATAAAAAGTCGTTGGGCTGTTTATAGTGGCGACTTTCAACACGCCGGTGGCGCGAATCTGATCCAATTTACTGATCGGCAGGGTGCAGGTGCTTAAAACGCACAGCTGCAACGTAAACAACAGCACGACACTTGCTCGGTAAAAGAGTGTGCGCCGTGTCACTTGCCAGCCGATTTGTGAAGATGGAAATTCATGTGCTGGATTGTAACGGTAAATCGACAATCTTCAGCTTAGGTACTGGTCAGCTATGCAGCACTATCGTAGACTTGCGGCCCCTACCGGGGCATGTCTTGCATGTCAGCGATAACAGGGAGCGGGTTGATAGACCTGCAGCAAGTTTTCAGACCAGGAGAAGTGCCAGAGTGGTCGAATGGGCCGGATTCGAAATCCGGTGTACGGTTCTGCCGTACCGAGGGTTCGAATCCCTCCTTCTCCTCCAAAATTAATGTGCCCGCGCAAGCGGGCATATTTGTTTTGGGAGATCGGAGGGTGAGGAGCCACGCCAGGGTTCGATCAATCGGCAGGATTGCCGATTGAGATTGCGCCTTTGGCGCAACCCGAAGGGCGATGGCCATGGATGGCCTGAGTCAATCCCTCCTTCTCCTCCAATTAAAAATACCGTAAAGCAAATTAAACATGCGTTTTACCGGGGGGGGTAGCTTTCGAAACGCCCTTTGGCGTGCTTTTTCCAAGCTCGAAGTTCCCCAAGTACACCCCATCTGCATTCCCTATTGATAGACTGAGTCTATTGCTATTGGTTGGGGTTGTTGTGGGAAGTCGTATCTATCTATTCTGTGTCGCGTTAATCGCCGTGACTTTTTCTGCTTGTGACAGCAATAATGTAGCGCCGCGTAGCGGAATCAATATTGGTCCGGGAGCAACCGCCACGCCAGCTCCTGGCGCCCGCGTTTTCGGTTTTGTCGTTGATGATCCAATTGAAGGTCTTGGATACCGGACTCCTAGCCAGTCAGGTGTCACCGATCGTAATGGTCTTTTTAACTACCGCGAGACCGAATCAGTAATTTTCAGCTTTTGTAGTATTAGTTTTGGGCCAATAGCAGCATCGCCAGTAGTGTTGAGCTCACAATTGGTGAACGTACCCTTAGATGAAGATATAGACGACTATCCAGCGGCTATCAATCTTGCACGTCTTTTCCAAACCATTGATGTTGATCAGGACCCTAGTGATGGCATCACGATCCCAGTCAATTTGCGAATGGGTTCTTGCACTGCGATCAATTTTAATCAGTCAATTGCAGATTTTTCAGAAGATTTGGCTGTATTGGCATTGCTACAACGCGCCGGCCGTAGTCAGCTGGTGAATGCCGTAGCTGCGCGCAATAGGTTGCAGCATACGATCGATTTTGTACGCGCCAATGGTCGCGCTAATTTCTTGCCAACGGCCAATTCGGGGGCAGACCAAACGGTGGCGGAAGGTGCGACTGCATTGCTGAACGGTGGAAGTAGCAGCGACCCAGACGGGCGTCTCGTGAAATTTCGTTGGACTGAATTAAGTTCGTTGGGCTTGGTTTTTGATCCATCAGTCGGCTCGTCCACATCCGTTACGGCACCGAATGTGGTTGACGATCAAACGGCAGTGGTCAACCTACAGGTTACTGACGATGAAGGCGCGACTGACAACGATCAACTAAGCCTAACAATAGTTGCCGGTGCGATCAGCAATCTGCCCCCTGCGGTCAGTGCAGGAACGGACCAAGCTGTAGATGAGAGAAATTTTGTTCAATTATCTGGTCAGGCATCAGATAGTGACGGTGAGATTAGCTCTCTGCAATGGGTGCCGGTCGGGAACGAAATATCACTTGATGATGCCGGTACTTTAAACCCCAGTTTTGTCGCTCCCGATGTTGATTCGAACACCGCATTTATTTTTCGCTTAAGCGCAACCGACGACCAAGGCGACACCGCAAGTGATGATGTTGCAGTTACGGTTCGCAATATCGTAGAAAATTTACTACCCACCGCCTTTGCAGGCAATGATCAGACTGTAGATGAGGGCGACACCGTAACCTTGGACGGGCGCGGCAGTACAGATCAGGATGGCAGTGTGGTGGGCTTTAGCTGGAGTAATGTCTCGTCCATCCCGTTCACAATACAAGATGCGAACACATCTCAGGCGACTTTCGTTGCGCCACAAGTGAATTCGGAAACGTCTGTTTTGGTTCGCTTGGAAGTAACAGATGATCAGGGTGCTTCGGCTAGCGATGAGCTAAGTGTGCTCATTCGAAACGTGATTGAGAATCAGACGCCGAACGCCAATGCAGGTAGTGACCAGACTGTTGAAGGTGGCGTCACCGTAACTTTAAATGGCGACAGCTCAAGCGATCCGGACGGTACGATTAGTCAGTATGCGTGGTCCCAAATACTAGGTGATCCAGTAGAGCTATCCAGTACCAGCCAAGCGAATCCCAGTTTTCAAGCGCCAATGGTGGACCAAGACACCAGTCTTGGCTTCCGCTTGACGGTGACTGATGATAATGGTGCGGCAGATAGTGATGATGTTTCAGTTCTTGTCAAAACGGACCCCACAAATAGCAATCGTGCACCAAAAGCACGTTTCAGCATTTCGCCGAATCCAGCGGATGCAGGAAGCCAGGTTGTTTTAGATGGCAGCACGTCAACAGATCCTGATGGTGACGCCTTAAGCTATCTATGGCGTGAAGCGGCTGATTCAAATTGCGGCTTGCTATTCGCAGATGACCGTGCGGAGTCGACCACGACGACCGCACCTGATGACGGCAGCACTACGTGCACCGTAGTTTTTGCAGTAACAGATGCTGGAGGTTTATCGGACAGTGCCAGCGACACGTTGTCGGTACAGCAGGATATTGGAGATAACGCCTCGTTTGAAGATTGTGTCACGCAATTTGGTGATTTCGAAGCGTGCGTTGCGGCATGCAATGAATTTTCGGGTAATGCATGTTCGCTTGATTCACTCGCAGAGCTTTGTGTTTTCGACGTTGCTGGAGCAGCTCCTGAAGAGTTTTGCCCTGCTCAGGACAGTGATAATGACGGTGTAAATGATAACCAAGACCTCTGTCCGAATACGGATGCAGGTGCCACAGTTGATGAAAACGGCTGTGCTGCGAATCAGGAACCACCAAGCAACCCAGGTGAAGGTATTCCGGACCCGGATACCTTGCTTGGGGAGCTGTGCAGTGGATACGACACCCCACAGGGCTTGCAACAATGTTTAGATGATCGCCAGCAAGACATTTGTGATCAGTATGACCCTGATCAAAGCACAGCATTTTGTGATGAATTCCCTCCCAGTGAACTACCGGTAGACCCGGAAGAAGTTTTGGCTGGTTTATGCAGTGGCTACGATACTGCAGAAGGCTTGCAGCAGTGCCTTGATGATGGCCAGCAAGCGATATGTGATCAGTTTGATCCGGCGGGTGATTCACCTTTTTGCGGTGATACTACACCTGGCGGATTGCCAGTTGACCCTGCTGAATTGATAGGCGACTTGTGCAGTGGCTATGGCAGTCCCGACGGTTTGCAACAATGTTTCGATGACGCTCAGCAATCAGTATGCGATCAATTTGATCCCCTGAGTCAGTCGCCAGTTTGCAGCGATCAATCCGGTGACGGTTTCACGGCACGGATCCAGTTTGGCAACAGCCAGACAGATCCCCGTAGCAACGCTGTGGTTGTAACGCCTGACGAAAATGGGAACATAGGTGTGGTGGTCACGCCGTACATGTTTGATACTGCAACAGGTCTTTATGCGTCAGTGCCTGACGGTCAGCGTATCGACATGGGTGTGTTTTACGGTCAAGCGGATGCCGACCCGGTCGCTGGTGTCGGACAGCAGCAAGGCACTGTCGTAGATGGCCAGGTGGCCTTCACGTACAACATCAGCGACTTGCCAGCATCGATTGACGGTAACGGCTATTCGTTCCAGGCCTATTACTTCGGTCCTAATCAGAACGATGCTACGCGTCAAAGCAGTCATTTTGTTCCAAAGGAACAAGTTCTAGCGGTACCGAACAACAACGCCATTGGCTTGGCCGATGCGATGGATGATGACCAGTCACCCAGTGATCAATTTGACGGTCATCCGTTCAGTCCAGTGTTTGTGGCGGCAGTGCCGAGCAACGTTGTTCAAGGTGATGGATTTACGGCCCGGATCCAGTTTGGCAACAGCCAAACGGACCCCAGCAGCAACGGCACGGTTGTCACGCCAGACGCCGGTGGAAACATCGCTGTCGTCGTTACGCCGTACGTATTTGATACCGTTCAAGATATTTACACACCGGTGCCTGACGGTCAGCGTATCGACATGGGTGTGTTTTACGGTCAAGCGGATGCCGACCCGGTCGCTGGTGTCGGACAGCAGCAAGGCACTGTCGTAGATGGCCAGGTGGCCTTCACGTACAACATCAGCGACTTGCCAGCATCGATTGACGGTAACGGCTATTCGTTCCAGGCCTATTACTTCGGTCCTAATCAGAACGATGCTACGCGTCAAAGCAGTCATTTTGTTCCAAAGGAACAAGTTCTAGCGGTACCGAACAACAACGCCATTGGCTTGGCCGATGCGATGGATGATGACCAGTCACCCAGTGATCAATTTGACGGTCATCCGTTCAGTCCAGTGTTTGTGGCGGCAGTGCCGAGCAACGTTGTTCAAGGTGATGGATTTACGGCCCGGATCCAGTTTGGCAACAGCCAAACGGACCCTAGCAGTAACGGAACGGTCGTCACGCCAGACGGCGACGGAAATATAGGTGTGGTGGTCACGCCGTACGTGTTTGATATCGTTCAAGATATTTACACGCCAGTGCCGGACGGTCAGCGTATCGACATGGGTGTGTTTTACGGTCAAGCGGATGCGG
>JBPOFU010000038.1:0-26624 GCA_051252075.1 Oceanococcus sp.
GCGGGAGGCAGACGGAAATACAGGACTTGTCTTCTTGCTGACTGTGGAAGGGCCGGCTGAAATCGACCACTATGATCTCGCCTGCCGTGCATCGATTTTGCACTTGCGTGGTCTGAAACTCCATGTTTCCATTGAGACACAAGGACAACATCACCATATCGACACCGTCACGGGCGATACGTGCTGCGCCGCGTTCGTAGCAACCGGCTGAAGCAAAGTATTTGGAAAACATGAACTGCTCGAACAGCACGTTATCCAGACAGCCACGGAAGTCTTCAGCGGCAACGTGTTTGGCACGCTCGTATCCAAATACCACGTCGTAACTATCGCGCCATTCATCGTAGCGCTGCGCGAAGGGCAGATCATCGGTATCCAGCTTCGAACGGGGGAGTCTTTGCATAGCGACCTCCATTCGCAACTAACGCCCTAGCGTTGAGCGGACAAACTGGCAGTTCAGCGCAGACTTGTCAATTAAGATTTTGGCTCAAAGATGCCTTTCTCTCTCTCGCAATAAAACAAAGCGATTGCCTCTGTTTGTTGCTGCAACTGCAATGCAACAGTCATAACTCACACGATGATCAAGGACATTTTGTTATAGTCCAAGCACGCAGAAATCTGGGTAGTGACCATCGATCTTATTCAAGCTTATCAGGCCATCCGAGGCCACAGCCTGGACCTGATACGGCCATTGAGCGCCGAAGATTGCAATGTGCAGAGCATGGATGACGCCAGCCCGGCGAAGTGGCATTTGGCCCACACCAGCTGGTTTTTTGAAACCGTCATACTGCAGGCCTTAGTGCCAGGTTACACGCCCTACAAGCCGCGTTTTGCCTATCTGTTCAATTCCTACTACAACGCATTGGGTGAGCGGCACGCCCGACCACAACGCAGCTTGCTCACGCGCCCCAGCCTCGATGAGGTTTTGCAATATAGGCTAGCCATTGACGATGCCATGCTGGCCGCATTGCAAGCACCGTCAACTGAACTGGCACGCTTGTGTGAGATTGGGCTTAACCATGAGCAACAGCATCAGGAATTGCTGTTCACGGACATCAAACACGCATTTTTCTGCAACCCTTTGCTACCAGCCTACGCCACAGAACAGGCACCGCGCGTAAGCGATAGCGACCAGCAATGGCATAGTTTTGAGGCTAGGATTTACACCATAGGCCATCAGGACAAGGGCTTTTGCTACGACAACGAAACCCCTGCGCACAAAGTCTATCTGCAAGACTTTGAGATCTGCAGTCAGCTCGTTAGCAACGCCGAATATTTGGAATTCATCCAAGCCGATGGCTACCAGCGCCCTGAATTTTGGCTGTCCGATGGCTGGGATTGGCGGGTCAAGGGTCAGATAACCGCCCCGCTATATTGGCAAACCGATGAACTCATGGAGTTCACCGCCTATGGCCAGCAAGCGATCAACCCCAGCGCACCTGTCTGCCATCTCAGTTTTTATGAAGCCGATGCTTATGCGCGTTTTCGTGGCTTGCGCCTGCCCAGCGAAGCGGAATGGGAAGTCGCTTGCAGCCAATTTGCGGCCAGCGAGAACACGGACGGTGAAGGCTTGCACCCCTATCAATCACGCTGGATAGGCCAAGTCTGGCAATGGACTTCCAGTCCTTACCAAGCCTACCCCGGCTACCAAGCCCCTAGCGGGCCATTGGGTGAATACAACGCCAAATTCATGTGCAATCAAATGGTATTGCGCGGGGGCTCTGTGCTCACGCCAGCTGGACACAGCCGCTCCAGCTATCGCAATTTCTTTCATCCCCACAGTCGATGGCAAATGACTGGCCTGCGCCTGGCAAAGGACAATTAAACCCATGAACAGCCCCGCCGTACTGGATCGTCACCCTGTTGCGACCGCCATCCAGCAAGAGATATTGCTAGGCCTGCGTCAAGCCCATAAGCACTTGCCCAGCAAATACCTTTATGACGCGCGCGGGGCTCAATTGTTTGAGCAGATCTGCGAACTGCCTGAGTACTATCCGACCCGCACTGAAATTGAAATACTCAAGCAGGCGCTACCGAAATTAGCGCAAAATTTGGGGCCGAATCGCTGGGTTGTTGAGCCTGGCAGCGGCAGCGGGCAAAAAACCTTGATGCTGCTGGACTCCCTCAATACTACTTTGGGTTATGTCCCCATCGACATCAGCAAAGCGCAACTTAAAAGCTACGCCGCGCAGCTGCAACTGCGTTATCCAGCACTCAAATTACGTCCCGTGTGCGCCGACTTCATGGGCACATTTGCGCGTCCGGACGATGTTGAGAATCCGATGATTTGGTTTCCTGGCTCCACGATCGGTAACCTCAGCCATGAACACGCTGCGGGCTTTTTGCGCAAGCTTGCACAATGGACACAAGGGCAAGGCGATCTGCTGATTGGTGTTGATTTGGTCAAGCCCATAGAGGTCTTGGAAGCGGCTTACGACGATGCCGCAGGGGTAACCGCTCAATTCAATTTGAACTTATTAGCTCATCTCAATCGCGCCGCCGACTGTAATTTTGACACTGCACAATTCCAACATCGGGCATCCTGGAACCCGCAACTTAGCGCGATACAAATGTTTCTGCAGAGCCAGTGTCAGCAGCAAGTCTGCGTCGGAGAAGAATGCATACAGTTAAGAGAGAACGAGGCGATTTGTACCGAGTATTCTCATAAATACACGCCTGAAACCTTCCAAATCTTGGCCAACAAAGCCGGATGGAAACTGCAATCTAGCCACCTCGATGAACACGAATGGTTCGGGGTATTCCACTTTTCGTTAAACTGAGGCTTTGCGCATACGGTCAGGGCGGTTATGACAGAACAAGAATGGACAAAACTGGAGCAACGCATCAACGCACTGGTTGAATCCCACGCAGAACAGCGTGAAGCCAACCGAGCCTTGCGCATAGAACGAGAAGAATTGCTGGAGCGCAACGGCGAGCTACGCTGTCGCCTGGAAGCGGTCATCGAACGCATCAAGCGTCTGGAATTGGAGAGTGAATTATGAAAAGCCAGGATTCCGTACCTTTAACGGTCAAAATCCTCGGTCGTGATTATCAAGTGGCTTGCCCGCGTGATGAACGAGATGATCTGTTGGCCTCAGCACGCTATCTGGACGATCGCATGCTGGCCATACGCAAACGGGCGGCCGGTTTAGGCATAGAACGTATCGCGGTCATGGCCGCGCTCAACATGGCCCGTGAAATGTTGCAGATGGAACGCGACAACCCCGGCAAAAAAAGCTCGGCGGTTAGCGCCATGAACGATTTGGATCTTGATCTGGATAGTTTGGATGCGGATGACGAAGATGCACGTGCCCAGCAAATGGCGCTGCGTATTGATGCTGAATTGAGCGACAGTTAATCGCAAGCTATTCTGCGATTAGGTCCCCATAGGGCGTATAATTGCTATCCGGTTTCACTGCGGTGTTTGGCAATGCTTCGGGAACCCCTTGAGCCAATTTTGTCACCCCGGGAGCGGGATCTACGGCTGTGTGCAGGTCCACCTTGTAGTGGAAAGCCTAATGACGTTAGAAACCACACCCACTTGAGACCCCGTCTCAAGGTCAATGTTGCATACCGGCATTTGCGGTAAACCGGACCTTTCATGAACGCTGACGACGCAAGAGCAGCCTTGCGAAAACAATTGCGCCGTCGACGTATGTCGATTCCAGCTCTGCGCCGTCATCAGCTGGCCAAACAACTGGCCACTCAATTGGATGGCCTTCCCGCTCTGCGTTATGCGCAAGACGTTGCGGCGTACAGCGCCATGGGCAGCGAAATCAGCTTGCAGCCTTGGCTGCAGCAGCAACATCGGCGCATTTATCTACCGCGGGTGCAGCGCCAACATCTCGCATTTCACCCCAACGCCCACGCTCTGCATGACAACCGATTTGGCATCAGCGAGCCCCGTAGCGGCCGCCCTCGCCCGGTCTGGGCGCTGTCTGCGCTGCTCATCCCTTTGCTTGGCTTTGACGCACTAGGCAACCGCATAGGCCAAGGTGGCGGGTACTATGATCGTTGCCTAGCGCAACTGCGCTGGCGTCGCCCTTGGCTTATCGGCATCGCCTTTGACGAACAATACTGCGAACACATACCGACAGCGCCATGGGACCAAGCCCTGGACGCTGTTGTAACCCCGACTCAAATTCTATTATTTAGGAAGTAAAGCATGGCCTTTTGGTTGATGAAATCCGAACCCGAAGAATTCAGCTTTGATGATTTGGGCAAGCGCCCGAAGAAAACCGAGCCTTGGGATGGCGTGCGCAACTACCAAGCACGCAATTTCATGCGTGATCAGATGGCCGATGGCGATGAAGTCTTTTTCTACCACTCAAACTGCGCCGAACCTGGCATTGTTGGTATCGCACGCATCCATGGCGAAGCCCGCGCCGATCACACCGCCTTCGACCCGGATGACAAGCATTTCGATCCGAAAAGCGACGCGGAGAGTCCACGCTGGTTTCTGCGTGATGTGCAATACGTACGCCCGCTAAGACGCACCATCACCTTACGAGAACTTAAAGAGCGCGCGGAAGAGTTGGAGGGCTTTCCACTGGTTCGTCGCGGCAACCGCCTCTCGGTCATGCCAGTGGACGCAGCGCATTGGCAGGCGATACTCGAACTGGAATGAGCGCGTTACCGGCGCTACTTCAACAAGTGCGTGCCTGCAGCTTATGCGCACCACATTTGGAACACGGCGTACGCCCGATAGTGCAGGCCAGCAATTCCGCCCGTATTCTCATCGCCGGGCAAGCGCCTGGCCGCCGCGTACACGCCTCGGGCATACCCTTTGATGATCCCAGCGGAGATCGATTACGACAGTGGCTGGGGGTAGATCAAGACACCTTCTACGACGCCAGCAAAATCGCTCTGCTGCCCATGGGTTTTTGCTACCCCGGTTCCGGAAAATCTGGAGACAAACCACCGCGTGCAGAATGTGCAGAAACTTGGAGAGAAAAGTTGCTCGCTGAGTTGCAGGCCATCCAATTCACCGTCGTCATTGGGCAATACGCGATGGATTATCACCTACCCCATCAACATAAAAACCTAACGGAAACGGTGCTTCATTGGCAGGACTACTGGCCACAGATCATTCCGCTGCCGCACCCCAGTCCTCGCAACAATATTTGGTTGCGCAAGAACCCCTGGTTTGCAGAAAAAGTAATACCCGCGCTACAAACGCGGGTTCACTTATTGCTGCAGACGGATTAAGCGAGTCGCTTAGTTAGCTTGGTAGCGCTGTGGTTCGGCATCGACCCAACGATTACCGGGAACGCCTTGGTTAATCCAATCCAACGGTAACAAGCCTGTCGTGGCATTCACTACGGGATTGAAAATGTCATCCAAGATATCGCCCACGCTGCTGATCGATGTGGTGCCACCTGCGACTGGGTTTTGTGCTTCTGATTCCGCAGCGCTGACATCCCAAGCATAGCTGCGACTCCACATGTAAGCGCGGCTCCACATATAGGCACGGCTCCACATGTACGCCCGACTCCACATATAAGCCCTGCTCCACATGTAAGCGCGACTCCACATGTAGGCGCGGCTCCACATGTAAGCATCGCCATCCAACTCAGTTGGCTCGCCGTTTTCATCGCGAACTACGAAATTACCGTTTTCATCTTCTTGCACGGGGCCAGCATAATGCTGCTCACCGGACAAATCCTTGGCGATGTCTAAGCCGACATTGGCACAACCCAATTCGGTACTGTTTACCGCGTCCAAAGCGTTGATCATGCCCGCGCCCTGTTGAAATACCGAATACATTGCATCGTCGCCGTTCATAGCCGCATAAGCGGTACTGGCCAATCGGCACTTGATGTCATCAGGACTCAATGAGGCATCGTTTTGCAGCATCAAAGCCACAACGCCGCTGACCACTGCAGCAGACTGAGAAGTACCTGACATTTTGAAATGACGGTTGTCTTCCAACAGATATTCTTCATGCCCTGCTGTGATCTTGGCGTATGACGGCATGATGCCCATCATATGACCGCCAGGTGCTAGGAAATCTGGTTTAACAAACCCTTCGAAGGTCGGGCCGACCGAGGAAAAGCTGGAGAGGAAATCATCCGTCAAATCGTTAGGCGTGTAATTGTCATCAGACGAACCCACGGTAACAACATAAGGCACGTTGCCCGGTACTCCGACAGTCATGTCTTCTGGCCCTGCATTGCCCGCCGAAACCACAACAACAATGCCAGCCTGCCAAGCGGCCATGACCGCCTGATTCAGAGGATCTTCCCAATAAAAGGATTGCGGTGAAGCACTGAAGGACATATTCAGCACCCGAATGTTGTAGACGTCTTTGTTCTCAACCACCCAATCGATGCCTTCTATGACATCCAAATAGGTCGAACTACCATTTTCGGTGAAGGCTTTAACATCGACCAAATCCGCATTCGGTGCAATACCTTGATATTGACCACTGGGGGTTTGAAAACTACTCATCGCCAAAGAACTGATATGAGTACCGTGACCACTGCGATCCGTACCGCTTTCATCCGTAGTGTTGTGATGGGCCAAAATACGGCCAGTGCGTAAATTTGTTCCCAGTTCCACTCCGTGATGGGCCCACACACCGGTATCCAACATGGCAATGGTTACGCCACTGCCATCCACACCTTGGGCATGCAAATCGGTCGCGCCTATCCAGTCGGTGTAATTGGTTTCTTTTGGCTGCCATAAAATCATGCCGTCATCTGGATCGACTTCCGTGTTCTGAACCACACCGCTCACCACACCACCAAGTAGCCCAGATACATTTAGGGCGTTGTTGCTGTGAATTTTTAGCGCAGGATTCAAACGGCGTAACTGATCCACTTGCGCCACATTCAATTCCGCTCCCACCGCCTGAATGATTTTCAGCTTGGATATGACCTTACCCGCAACCTGTTCTACGGCAAGTTTGGCTTCATCGACCGTAGTTGACTGAACAATATATCGCTGAATCGCGTGCTGCTGCTTAAGCACTGGCGCACTCACCGCCTCGGCCCAAGCTGGCGCACTGATGGTGCTGCACAAAGTTAGCAAGCAAAGCGCTCGTCCAAGCAAAGAAGTTGTCATCTAAACTGTCCATTTGTGGGTTCTGGCGTAAACTTTGCAGGCCACGCTGCGAAGTTTATGTGAATGGATTTTTGATGCCGATAGTGCCTTTTTTACCCCCTAGCAGGACTTTCCAAATGCGATCCCTAACAATCGGCCTTGTCGCTCTATTCCTGCTTGTAACCGGCATGACGACGGCGCTGGCTCAGCCCCCAACCCGCGCCATGGCCTTTAAGGCGCTGAGCCAAAATGAAGGCTTAAGTCAAAACACCGTCAATGACATCTACCAAGACAGCCGTGGCTTCCTGTGGCTGGCAAGCGAAAGTGGCTTAAACCGCTATGACGGCGTCAGTTTCCAAATCTTCCAGCGCGACCCTAGCAACCCGACCTCATTACCAGGCAATTTCGTTTGGGCCATAGCGGAGGACAACAGCGGCGATCTTTGGCTGGCCACGCGCGGTGCCGGCCTGGTACGTTGGCAGCGCTCCAGTGAAAACTTTAGCCAGCCCTTAGACATAGAGTCTGAACAATTTGCCACCACCCGCAGTGCCCGCAGCGTACTCATAGACCAGCAACAGCACATTTGGTTAGGAACTCAAAAGGCTGGGCTGCTACAACTAAATCCAAAAGGCCAACTGCTCCATTGGTACGCCACGGACGGTAAAAAGACCGGCAGCATCAATGCGCTCATGCAAGACAACAATGGCCAAATCCTCGTCGCCAGTGACCAGGGTTTATGGCGCGTCGATGAGGCAAATAAATCCTTGCAGGCAATAGCACTCAACTGGCCCGATTCAGAAAAGCAGGAAAGCCTATCCAGCCTGTTCCGCAGCCGCGATGGTGCTTTGTGGATAGGCAGTTTTGAAGCGGGTCTATTGCGCATGCATGAGCAACTGCCGCCGCGACATTTCAAACCACAACAAGACTCACCTCACAGCTTGAGCCACTTGGATGTGCGTGAAATGCTGCAAGACCAGCAAGAGCGCATCTGGGTCGCTACCCAGGGCGGTCTTAACCTCTACCGCGAAGACACTCAGGATTTTGTCCACTACCAACATGTCGACAACGATCCGTATAGTTTGTCGGATAGCCGTTTGATGTCGCTGGCCCAAGATAAAACCGGTCTGCTTTGGGTCGGCACACGTGTAGGTGGCGTGAACCGCTGGAACCCTAGGAGTTGGGCTTTGGGCGCGCAAAGCCCCGCAGAACTCGCAGATAGCGGCGTATTGGCCTTTGCGGACCATCCCAGTGGTGATATTTGGGTCGGTGGGTTTGGCGCCCCACTTGCACGCTTCAATGCTGAAGGCCAAATGAGCGCGCGTTTTTCTCCAGAGTTTGGCTATCCAACGCTGGCCGAGTCACCCGTTACCGCGCTGCTGCGCGACAGCGCTGGCCGGCTGTGGATAGGCACTTTTGATGCTGGCTTGTATATCTACGACCCCGTGGATAACAGCCTGAAACAATTGCAGCACCAAGAAAATCAAGCCGCAAGCTTGGGCGCAAATGGCGTCATGAGTTTGCTACAAAGTGCCGATCAAACTGTTTGGGTAG
Source organism: Oceanococcus sp. (assembly GCA_051252075.1). Classification (GTDB taxonomy): domain Bacteria; phylum Pseudomonadota; class Gammaproteobacteria; order Nevskiales; family Oceanococcaceae; genus Oceanococcus. The sequence goes on from JBPOFU010000038.1 coordinate 8,593, forward strand.
GCACTTTTGGCGGCGGTGTTGCCAGAGTCGACAACACGTCTCTAAAGGTGACACGCATTGCCGGTGACGAGCTCGCTGGCATTCGCGCCACGGCATTAATGCAAGACCCGTTTCAGCAAATTTGGATTGCCAGTGACGGCGCGGGCCTATTCCGATATGCGCCCAGCACACAGACCCTAAGTCATTTTCCACGCACTACCGATACTCAGACCGGGCCAAGCGCAGACACCCTATACACCCTGCACATGGGCGCTGCCGGGCAGTTGTGGTTAGGCACGGCAGATGCCGGATTGCAATTTATTGCTCCTAAGCATTTGCAGGCAGCGAACATCGTGGTGCAAAACGCCGGATTCGCCCATGCGCTTCCCGATCAATCCATCAACGGTCTGCGCAGCGATCTACAAGGTCATTTGTGGATAAGCACCAACCGCGGTCTGGTTCGAGTGCATGCAGACAATGGCACGATGCGCGAATTTCATCGCGCCCAGGGACTGCAAAGCGAAGAATTAAATTTCGGCGCTCATTTCCGTGACAGCAACGGCTTGCTCTATTTTGGAGGCGCTGGAGGTTATAACCAATTCAATCCAGCCGATTTGAACAGCGCACTTGCGGCGCCAGAAATCGTCATCACACAGTTTGAAAAATTCAATCGCCCAGTGCGATTCAAACAAGCCATTAGCGATATCAAAAGTTTGGTGCTCGCTCATAATGACGATGTCATTAGCTTCTCCTACGCATTAATGGATTTCACAGAACCGCGTGAAAACCGGTATTCCATCAAGCTGGAAGGTTTTGACAAGAACTGGTCGCCAGAACAAGCCCATGCGCGCAGCACCTATACCAATTTAGATCCGGGCGACTATGTCCTTAAAGTGCGTGGCCTCAACAGTGACGGTTTGTGGACCGAAAAATCACGCGACATTGCCATACAAGTGAAGACGGCACCCTGGGCCACACCACAGGCTCGAGCCGCGTACGTCTTGGGCACCCTGTTATTGCTCTTTGCCCTGTACCGCTGGCGCATACAGGTAGCACAACGTGAAGCGCGCATAGAACAACTCGCCTATTACGATGATGTCACCGGATTACCCAACCGAGATTTGTTTGAACAGCGCGGCCAACATCACGTAGCAAAGGCAGCACACGACAAATCTCAACTGTGCTTGATCGTCCTACAAGTGGGTCCGCTCAAGCATTTGCACGATAGTCTGGGCTACCGCTCCAGCCATGATGTCTACCGCAGCCTCAGCGCCCGTTTGACGCTAGCGGTTTTCGGGGACGGTGCGAGCAACGCAAGCCGCGAACTGGCGCGCTTAAGTGATGAATCCTTTGTCGTATTGCTGCACTTGAACGAACCTTCGTCCGAGGGTATGCGCTGGGCCCAACAACTGCTGGATTTAGTCCAACAGCCGCTGGAGTTTGGCGAGCACAAGGTCAAAGTTCCCGCCAAAGCCGGGATTGCTTGTTATCCGGATCATGGCCTGCAAGCCGAAGGCCTGATCGAGCACGCCAATACCGCAGCCCACGACACCCAATCCAGCACCGCGCCCAGCGCCAGCTTTTATGCACCTGCCATGACTGAACGAGCAAAACAGCGTTTGGCCCTGGAAAGCGATTTGCGCAATGCTTTGCGCAATGATGGGCTGCAGCTGTTCTTGCAAGGTAAATTCACTCCGCAAGGTCAACTTGTGGGCGCCGAAGCCCTCACACGCTGGACTCATCCACAGCACGGTCCGATTTCACCCGCTGTATTCGTGCCGCTAGCGGAAGAAAGCGAACTCATCATGGAACTGGATGATTGGGTCATCGATCAGGCCTACTTCAACTTGGCAAAATGGCAGGACCAGGGACTCGATGGACTGAATATTGCGGTCAATGTCTCGGCAGAAACCTTTGTTTCTGGAAGAATTTTTTCAGCCTTAGAGAGAAACCGCGAACGCTACCAGCTTGACCCCGTCCGTTTGGAAATCGAAGTCACAGAATCCGTATTGGCCAGCGATATCGAGCTGATTACCGAGACCCTCAACCGCATCAAATCCATGGGCCATGTCTTGTCATTGGATGACTTTGGCACCGGCTACTCTTCACTCACCTATCTGCAGAAATTCCCTATCGATAAGCTCAAAATCGATCAAGCCTTCGTGAAGGATTTAGAGCATCAACCAGAGCAATTGGCGCTGTGCAAAGCCATAGTCGCTTTGGCGCGCAGTCTGCATCTGCAAACCATTGCTGAAGGGGTGGAAAATCAAGCGCAATTGGATATCTTGGAAGCACTCGGCTGCGACCATCTACAGGGTTTTTTCCTGCACCGACCGCAAGCGATAGCGGACTTCCAAACTCAGCGCTTAGGCGCTACATCCGTACCCAGAAATAATTCATAGGCAATATGCCCAGTTTCTTCCGTGTACTGATATTGCAAGGCATCTAGCGCTGCGCGGCAGGCCGCATGTTCGGCCTGCGGAACTTGAATACCCGCTAGCACACGACCAAAAGCCGCGCCGTGATTACGATAGTGGAACAGCGAAATATTCCAACGGCTACCCACGCTTTTTAGGAAATCCCGCAATGCGCCGGGGCGTTCTGGAAATTGAAACCGAAACAACAATTCATCGCTCAAGCCAGGAACACGGCCGCCAACCATGTGGCGTACATGCACTTTGGCCATCTCACTTTCGGTGAGATCGCTGACGGCAAATCCTGACTCCTGCAAACGCTCAATCAGTGCGACTCTTTCACTGGCGTTTCCGAGCTTTATACCGACGAAAATATGCGCCTCTCCGGCATCCGCATAGCGATAATTAAATTCACTGACCGCACGACGCCCAATCACTTCGCAGAAACGTAAGAAGCTCCCCGGTTTTTCCGGAATGGTCACCGCCAACAACGCCTCTTTATGCTCACCCAAGGAGGCGCGCTCGGCAATATGCTGCAAGCGGTCAAAGTTCACATTGGCGCCGCTTTCAATGGCCACCAAGCATTGGTTCTCACCGGCGTGAGCTGCGGCGTATTTTTTCATCCCAGCGACGGCTAGTGCGCCAGCCGGTTCAGCCAAAGAGCGGTTATCTTCAAAAATATCCTTCACCGCGGCACAAATTTCATCCACGCTGCAGGTGATGACATCGTCCACCAGCTCGCGACAAACCCGAAACGTGTGCTCGCCGATTTGGCGCACCGCCACACCGTCCGCAAACAAGCCCACATGCTCAAGTACACCGCGCTCACCGCTGTCCATAGCCAGCTTCAAACAAGCCGCGTCATCTGGCTCAACTCCGACGATGCGAATACTGGGATCAGCCGACTTGACCGCCAAAGCAACGCCCGCAACCAAGCCGCCACCGCCCACAGGCACGAATATGACGTCGGGCTTTTGTGAATACTGGCGCAGAATTTCCAATCCAACCGTGGCCTGCCCCGCAATCACATCAGGATCGTCATAGGGATGCACGAAACTGAGCTGTTGCTGTTCGGCCAACTCAACCGCCTTCTTGCTTGCTTCATCGAAGGTATCCCCGTGCAGCACCACTTCGGCGCCACGCGCACGCACCGCTTCGACTTTGATGCTGGGCGTGGTTCCGGGCATTACGATAACCGCGCGCAAACCACCGCGCTGCGCAGCCAAGGCCAAACCTTGCGCATGATTCCCCGCGGAAGCTGCAATCACGCCAGCGGCGCGTTGCTCTGGCGTCAAACAGCGCAGCTTGTTGTAGGCCCCGCGCAGCTTAAAGGAGAATACTGGCTGCAAATCTTCCCGCTTAATCCACACAGCATGGCCCAGGCGCTCACTGAGCTTGCGGGCAAACTCCAATGGCGTTTCGCTGGCAACTTCGTAAACCTGCGCGTTGGCCAAGCGATCTGCGTATTCCTGCAAGATGGATGCGGACATGAATAGGGTGAATCAGGGACAATGGGCGGGCAGAATACCCAAATGACAAGAGTCAGACCAATATGCATAGCAAGACCATAGGCTTTATAGGCGGCGGCAATATGGCCACCAGCCTGATCGGCGGCCTAATCGCCACCGGACACAATGAAGAACAAATCATGGTGAGCGAGCCTAATCAGCAGCGCCGCGATTTGCTGGTATCCGAGCACGGCGTCATCGCCTTGCAGGACAACAATGTCCTGGCAGCGCAAGCTGATATCTTGGTGATGGCGGTAAAGCCCAACATCATGCTCGATGTGCTGGGTGACATTCGCGCAACCGTACAAGTGCGCAAACCTTTGGTCATCACCATCGCCGCCGGCATCGTGCTGCAGAGCTATCGCGACCTGCTCGGTCCCGGCGTTCCGATCGTCCGCTCCATGCCCAACACGCCGGCCTTGGTACGCGCAGGCATGACCGGCGCCATCGTTGATGCGCCCGATGCTAAAACGGCGAAAACTTTAGCCACCGCGGTACTGGCTGCAGCCGGTGAAGTGCGCTGGTTTGAAACTGATGAAGATTTAGATCAGCTCACGGCCATCTCAGGCAGCGGTCCGGCCTATTTCTTTTACCTCATGGAATCCATGCAAGCGGCCGGTGAAAAACTCGGTTTATCGCCAAAGGTTGCCCGCGATTTGGTTTTGCATACTGCCTTTGGCGCGGCCAAATTGGCCCTGCATGACAAAGCCACTTTGGCGGAGTTACGGCAGCGAGTCACCTCGCCCGGCGGCACCACCGCAGAAGCAATTAAAGTCTTCTCCGACGCCGGTTTACCCGACACCGTAGAAAGCGCTATGCGCGCAGTGGTTCGTCGCGCTACAGAAATGGCCCGTGAAAACGGCTAATTTGCCCCAATATTGGCAAGCATCATGACCTCAAATATCAATAACGCCAGCCTGTTTTTGGTTAATACCTTATTCAGCCTCTATGCCTACGTGCTGCTACTGCGCGTATTACTGCAGTGGACACGCGCGGATTTTTACAATCCACTGGCCCAATTTATTTGGAAAGCGACCAATCCACCGACGCAAGTGTTGCGTAAAGTCATTCCTCGCTATCGGCAATGGGATATTCCTGCCTTGATCATCTTCAGCATCGTGGTGCTGTTGAATATGCTGATCGACTTGATGATCTTGAACGTCTCCGCTGGCCTGCTCGGCTTGCTCGCCATCACCCTGATGAAAATGCTGGTGCTGATCATCAATCTGCTCACCTTCTGTATTTTGGTGCAGGCGGTCATGAGTTGGTTTGGCACAAACATGCACAGCCCCGCCTCTAGCCTGTTGTTCAATATCAATGAACCGCTGTTGCGTCCGGCACGCCGCATCATTCCAAACCTGGGTGGATTGGATTTGTCGCCGCTGGTGGTCATCCTCATTCTGCAGGTATTTAACCGACTCATACCCTTGAGTTACGCGCTGAGATGACATACAGCAACGTAGCATCATTGCCGCAGGACAGTGTGGGGCTGGTCAGTCCGCAATGCCTGCACTTTGATCAAGCCCTGACACTGGATTGCGGTCGGCAGCTGGATCAATTTGATTTAATGGTGGAAACCTACGGCGAGCTCAATGCTTCGCGTAGCAATGCGGTGTTGATCTGCCATGCCCTATCCGGCGATCATCACGCAGCCGGCTTCCACAATGCGGATGATCGCAAACCGGGCTGGTGGGACAGCTGCATAGGCCCCGGCAAGCCGATCGACACCAATCGTTTCTTCGTCGTCAGCCTGAACAACTTAGGCGGCTGTGCTGGCTCTACCGGCCCTGCCAGCAACATGCCGGACAGTGATCAGACCTGGGGGCCGGATTTCCCGATTCTAACGGTGTCAGATTGGGTGCGCTCGCAACATCAGCTCATGCAAGCTCTGGGCATCCCACATTGGGCCGCCGTCATAGGTGGCAGCTTGGGCGGCATGCAGGCCCTGCAATGGAGCATCACCTACCCGGAGTTGGTGCGCCATGTGGTCGCCATAGCTTCTGCACCACGACTCTCGACCCAAAACATTGCGTTTAATGAGGTGGCACGCCAAGCCATTTTGACCGACCCGGAATTTCATGGCGGGCGCTACGCCGAACACGGCGTTGTGCCACAGCGCGGCCTGATGTTGGCCCGCATGCTCGGACACATTACCTATTTGTCTGACAATGCCATGGCCAACAAATTTGGCCGAGAGTTGATTAGCGGCGATCCGCAATTTTCCTATGAGGCGGAGTTTCAGGTTGAAAGTTATTTGCGCCATCAAGGCAAGAGCTTTATCGACCGCTTTGATGCCAATACCTACTTATTGATGACCAAAGCGCTGGATTACTTCGATCCAGCGCGCTCTTTCAATGACAAACTCTCAGAAGCTTTTGCATCCAGCTCTGCCCGTTTCTTGCTCATCGCCTTTACCCGCGATTGGCGATTTTCACCGGAACGCTCACGTGAGTTGATGCGCGCTTTGATGCATACCGGAAAATCGGTCAGTTACGCCTGCATAGACTCGCCACTGGGCCACGATGATTTTCTGGTACCGGTACCGGACTACCTCAGCGTATTCGCTCAATTCATGCGTAATGTCGCTCAGGAGTTCGCTGCATGAGACCCGAATTTTCCATCATCAGTCAGTGGATAGAGCAAGACAGTCGCGTGCTCGACCTAGGCTGCGGCGACGGCACCCTTTTGCAGCAATTGCGTACAGAACGCAATGTCAGCGGCTACGGATTAGACATCGATGTTGGCAATATCGCGCAGTGCATGGCGCGCGGTGTCGATGCCATACATACTGACTTAGACCAAGGCTTAAGCGAGTTCGCTGACGAAAAATTCGACTACGTGGTCATGACCCAAGCATTGCAAGTGGTGCAACAACCCGAACGCGTGCTTAGCGAGATGCTTCGTGTGGGTCGCCGCGGCATCGTCACTTTTCCAAACTTTGGTCATTGGTCCACTCGTCTGCAGTTGATGCTGGGTGGCCGTATGCCGCGTACCCCAACGCTGCCTGCACAATGGTTTGATACGCAAAATATCCACTTGTGCACGTTGAAAGACTTCGAAATCTTGTGCCAAGACCTCGGCCTTAACATCTTGCAGCGCAGCGTCACTGATGACCAACATCGCGGCAGCCTGTTAAAGAACTGGCTACCCAATTGGTCCGGCCAGATCGGTCTGTACATGCTGGAAAACCCCAAATAATGTTACGCAAACTACTGATTATTCTACTTATTACACTGCCAATCGCGGTCAGCGCAGAACAAGTTATAGAGCACGACGGCTATCGTCTGCATTACATGTCCATGGTGACGGACGAGTTACAGCCGGAAGTCGCTAAAGCTTACGGAATTACCCGCAGCCGCAAGCAGGGAATTTTGATTCTGAATCTACAACATGAAGACGCCCCACTGGTCAGCGTGCCTTCGACCACCACTGGGCGTATACGCAATCTCATTGGCCAGGAGCGCTTAGATGACCTGCGAGAAGTGCGCGAACAAGATGCCTTGTACTGGATCGCGACCTTCGACTTTTCCCATTTGGAGACCATGCGCTTTGAATTTCAGGTCAAACCAGCGTCATCCAAAACCAGCGTGCCACTGAAATTCTCCAAGCAGTTCTATACACCAGGACGCTAAGGCCAGAATCAATCGCATCCAGCAGGAGATTCGCTATCCCAATGCGGACAAGGCCTGCGGTTCTAGCTTGTGAATACCGCTGCCATACAGACCGTTCATAAAGGCACGTTGCTGCTCGCGGCCCTGACGAATCAATCGTTGCCGCTGGCCAGGTAGAACAAAACGTTGCACAACAGAAGCAATCGCTTTTGGCGGCAGAGCTAGCAGCGGATACCAAGGTAAAACCTGCGTCGACAAACCCAGCTCGCGCATGCTGCCACGACCAAGAAAGTAACGGCTGCGACTGAGTTGGCTGTGCCGATGCCAGCGTTGGCGTAATCCGCTAGGCCGCGGATACTCTTGCTGCAAACCATAATCCGCTAAGGCCTTTGCCATCACCCGGCAGACTTCACTGGCACCAGGCTGGGTCCAAGTATTGTTGGCCAAGCGATGAGCACATTCCGCAGGATCATCCGAAAGGATCTCCTCCTCAACCCCCATCAGCCAATGGGCGTATTTGTGCATGTGCAGATAGTCGCGCAAATCTTGTGGACTCAGCACCAAACGGCCTAGCAGCATCGCGCCAATAGCACCGCCTATGGATGCACCCAGCCAAGTCGCCGCCATATCAGTTTGGTTCACAGGCAATCCATGCTCATGGCTAGACCAATCGGGTTTTTCACGAATGCGACGGCGGACCAAGGCATGCACCCAGCGCACCTGCATAGTCGACTTAAATCCAGCAGAAAAGCGCTGCAAACCATCCGTTTCGGAAATCTGCATATACCAATCTGCGGTTTCCGCCAGGCGTCGCACCGGCCCCTTTTGCAGCCCGCCACTGAGCGCCAGAACTTCATTGATGGAGGATGAAAGATAGCCGCCCATGAGTATGAAATCGCGCAAACCAACACTTAAATCGCGCCCCATCATGGCAAAGGCATCGCCGCCACGATTTACCCGTTCAAAATCCACCCACTGCGGGACTTGGTCGACCAAGGCGAAAAACGCCTGCAGGGGCTTTGACGGATCGCTAAGCGATTGGATGCCCTGCTCTAGCGCTTGTTGAAATTGAGGTTTGCTTTTCTTCAAGCCGACCTCCAGCATCCAATCCAATAGCTCATCCATGGGCTTATCGCCACGTAGCAAGGCATGTCCAAAATGCTCGCACAAGTGGCTGTCCGGCAAAGCTCGGCCGGCGAAGAATGGTTTCAGCTTGCTCACCATCGGTGCCCAGGCCTGCGGCTGACTACAGTGGCGCCGTGGAAATTCCATATTTGGTGATTCAGCTGACATAAACCCGCACTCTCGCAATCGTCATTTGACTTATGGTCAGCATAAATCGAATATTTGTTCGATTACAATTCGATTTCTACTATGCGCCGAGAACCCCAACAACAACGATCCGAGCAGATGGTGGAACGCATACTTGCGGCTTCACTAAAGCTGCTCTCTGAGTCCGGGATAGAGCGACTTACTACGCGCCATATTGCTGATAAAACAGGCATTAGTGTCGGCACCCTGTATCACTATTTTAAAAACAAACAGGAAATAACAGCCGCGCTGGAAGCTCAGTTTATGCAACAACTGCAGCAGAACTTGCTGACTGCATCGCCGCTGATTGTTCAAAAAGATATCGGCTCTGCAGTACGCGATGTAGCACAGATTTATCTCAACCTACTGACCGAAGGTGGTGGCCATTGGGCCGTACTGTTGCGCCTGCTATCAGGCCGTGGCCTGGTTCTCACGGAACAAATCGAACGACCACTGATTGCGCTCGCCATGCAGTACCTCAGCCATCACCCCGAATTGGCGCACATGCAGGACTTTCCAAAAGTCATGTACATCGTGCTCAACAGCTGTGCGTTTAACCTGATACGGCACTCGGAAAAGCCGCCGGCGGGGATTGATAGCCAGGCCCTGATTGATGGTTTGGCGGACATGGCAACCGCTTATGTGCAATCACAAATGCCGAACAAAACCACGACTTAAGCTCTAGTTTCAGGCGTAGGCGGGCGCCACGCACAGGCGATACGTGCACGCAATAATGCGAACACTAGTAGAAGAACCGCCGCGCCGTTGAGGGCTGTGCCGGCTTACGATAAAGATGAACAAAGCGATCCGTTTTGCCCCTAATGGCGGCATCAAACACCATCAATTGACGATCATCTTGGGCATTTCGCAAGGCGTCATCTGTAGCCACCAGTTCAAAACCCGCGGCTACAATTTGCTGCTGTGCATAGCTTTCTTCTATGCGGTGCAAACTTTTCGATACGCTCGCCGCACTACCAACAGTTGCGGCGTGATCCGTCAGCAATAACAACCCACCCGGCTTTAAAGAGGCCAACAACTGCCCGAGAAACTGTGTAACGTCGACTTTTTTCCAATCGTGCTTGGCCTCTGCGTAGTAAAGATCGTGAAAAGTCATCATCAACAGCACGGCGTCGAGTGCAGCCGCGGGTAATTGCAAGTCGGTATTGCTCACAATCGCGTTTTCTACGTTGCCTAAACGCCCGTTGGCCAGCCGCCGCTGCCAATCCTTTTTCGCATAATCCGCATACGGTTGATTGTTTCGTAATAAAACCTTTCCTTGAAGTCCCAACCAATACGACATCAACTCGCTGTAGTAGCCACCGCCGCCAAACACATCAGCGACCTGGGCACCTGCAGGCAAGTCCAACAAGTTCAGCACTTCCAGCGGTTTATCACGCAGGTCACGCGCTCGATCCGCCTCACTGCGCTGCGGATTGTCGATGGCTTGCTGTAACGGCGTTTGCTGAGCCTGCACCGTGAGCGCGATAAGCATCAATACACAAACACCGATGCCACGTCGAATAAGGTCTTGCTGTGTCATACGTCGATCTCCTGCAACGAAGGCGCTGTGGCCATTAGTGCTCGCCAGTCACGCTCAATTTGGTCTGGATATAATCGGAATGGGATAAATACAACAAATCTGCAATGCGCCGCATGAGTTGCTCCTCGTAAGCATCGAGGTGCCCATCCGCAAACGCCACTTGCCACAAGGCCTGCAACAATTTAATGCGTGCTAGTCGGTCTGTGGATTTGTTTAAGGCATCAACATACGGCTGCATGGACACACTGGCATCACGCTCGTGCTGAGCCTGATCGATCAAGGCGTGCACTTGTTCTGCAGGCAATGAGAAATGCTCGACCAGCGCGCCTTGGATCACGGCCAATTCGGATGGCTGCAAATGCAAGTCTGCCTTGCCAATTTCTACCAACAATACCGCCGCCGCGAGACTAGCTTGTTGCTCAGCGTCAATATTCTCTTCTGGCGCTGCAAACAACTGCGAAAACAAATCCTTCAACATGCTCTATTCCTTTGTGCCCAAACGCTGTTCCAGCCAAGTTTGGGTGTGCTCACGCACGCTATTCAATTGCCCATGGAAAAAGTGTCCCGCGTTTTCGATACTGACCCATTGCGGTGGCGTGCGCATGGCATCCGCACGACGCTGCGTGTCTGCAAAACTCACCACTTCGTCGGCGGTCCCGTACAGCAAAAGCCAGTCGCACTGCGGTTGTGGCACGTCACCATTGCCGGCATACGCCAATGGCGGTGCAACCGTTATGAGAGCGGACAAATCTGGATCTTCTGCGGCCACTTTCACGGCCATATAGGCACCAAAGGAAAATCCTGCGATTAGGCTGGGAATATTGGGGTAAGTTTCGCGCAGGGCTGCCAATAAATAAGCCGTATCTTGCGCCTCACCCTGCCCTTCATCGTGAATCCCTTGGCTACCGCCTACACCACGAAACTGAAACCGCAGGCTGGCACATTGCGCTTGTAAGGCGATACGCGACAGGGTGTAGACCACCTTGTTGTCCATGCTGCCTTGGTACAGCGGATGAGGATGGCAAATCACCATCAATCCGCGCAGCGCTTGCTTGGGCATTTCCAGCTTGTATTCCAAGGCACCGGCTGGGCCGGCGATCAAGCCTTGCTGACTCTGCCCTAAATCAAGTATCGGCAGTGAGGATGGCGTCTCCATCATCGTCCTTACTTTGTTCTTTATCCGCTTTACGTGCCTTCTTGCGTGTAGCCGCATTTTTGGCTGGCTTGGATTCCGGTGGTGCGTAGTAAATCACGGTATCTCCGGCCTGCGGACGAATGGGGTTTAACGGAGCGTGAAATTCCATACGCCCAGATTCATGTACCACACCAATAGGTATAGATTTTCCGGTTACATCGGCCAAAAAATCTTCCCAATCATAGGTGTCTGTAATGCGCGTTTTACTAAACAGCCAGCCTTGAAAATGCCGCCGCCACAATTCTTCGTATTGCGAATCTTCAGAAAATGCGACCACGCCGGTTAAGGGTTTGGCCACATGACGGCGTCGTTTGTGGGTTTCTTCTGCGGCGTACATGGGCAGTTGAAAAACCCGTTCACGCCCAAGCTCGGAGGAGAAATGACTGCAAACCAAAGCGTTGTAGGCATCGTTACTGGTCGCTGCTAGTACGCTGTTTACGCTGGCCAGTTCTAAACCTTGTTGGAATTCTTCAGACAAAATTTCGCCATATTGCACCGGTACGCCAGCCAAACGCGCATCACGCAATCTATGCCAAGAACTATCAACCAGCAGCACTTGTCCACCCAAGTCATTGGTAATCGCATGCGCCAGATTGGTTGCCCAAGGCGATGCCCCGACGATCAACACCGTATTGGGCTCTACCGTTAAATCCAAGCGCTTGGCCAACCAACCGATGGTAAAACCATGCAGCAATACCGTGGCAAACACCAAAGCGAACACCAAGGGTGCCAACAAAGCGCCATCAGGATAACCAGCTGCAACAAGGTCAGGGCCAAACACCCCGGCTACCGCTGCGGCCACAATACCGCGTGGCGCAATCCAAGCAACCAGCAGTCGCTCGGACCATCGCATATCAGTCCAAAAGGTTGCGATGAGCACCGCCGCTGGCCGCACCACGAACATCAATGTCGCAATCAACGCAACGGCGTGCCAATCCAAGACATCAACGATGCTGCGATCGATATCGGCGGATAGCAGGACAAACACGGTGGAGACCAACATCAAGGTGATGTATTCCTTGAAGCGGCGCATTTCACCCATGCTAGGCAAGTCCATATTGCCCATGGTCAGACCCATGACGGTCACAGCCAACAAGCCTGCCTCGTGCTGGATGTGGTTCGACACCACATACACCGCCAGCACACAGGCCAAGGTACAAGGGGCTTTTAGATATTCTGGGATCGTACCGTTGTTAAAGGCGCGCCCCAACAACCAAGCTGCGCCGCCGCCTAACCCGATACCGGCGGCCAAAGCGCGAAACAAGCCACTGAGCATGCCACCGGAACCGGACTGCTCGCTCAACACGAACACTTGGAAAATCAAGACCGCCGCCAAGGCTCCGATGGGGTCATTGATTATGCCTTCCCACTTTAAGTAAGACGCTGTTCTTTTGTTCAAACGAGCTTGACGCAGTAGCGGCATGATCACGGTCGGGCCCGTTACCACAACAATGGCACCGAAAACCATGGCCACTGGAATCTCTAAACCGCCCACCCAATGCGCCGCGGTAGAGGCAAAAGCAAAGCTAAGCACAGCGGCCACGGTCACCAAGCGCTTAACACCGGACGCAGCAGACGACAATTCATGCCAATGCAGATTCAATCCACCCTCGAACAGAATCACCGCTACACACAAAGACACCACAGGACGAAATACATCACCCAAAACCATGGAGGGATTGACCCATTGCATGATCGGGCCGATAAACAGGCCGGCCGCCGCAAACAGCACAATCGCTGGCATGCGTGAGCGCCAAGCAAACCACTGGGCCAATACGCCCAGGGCAAAGGTCAAGACGATGACGTCAGAGATATCCATGAGTGTTGGGCCTAAGCCCAAGAACTCCGCTGTGGTCGCAGTAGAGGAGCAATCAAACCCACTAACAAGCCCGCAAGCATGATCCCGCCACCCAGCAACATGTTAGAGCGACGTATGCTTTTGTAATCCACATGCTCTTGCATCTTCTGTTGCGCCAATTCGCTAACTTGTAACTGCTTTTGCAGATCTTCATTGCGCTGTTGAATTTCCAAAGTCGACGCCGCTGCGACTGACACTTGTTGTAACTCGGCCGAAACGGCCTGATGTTGAATCTGTAAACTGTCGAACTTGCTCTGCAACTCTGTATGACTCGCTTGCAACTGCTGCAAGGCGGTTTGCGCCTCTTTATTTTGCGCGACAGCCTGATCTTTTTGTTTCAGCGCACTGTCCAACAACTCTTGCGCCACCGGTTCCTTCTGCACAAAACGCGCTAATACCCAACCTTCTTTGCCTTTGGGAGTAAGCACCTTGACGTAACCAGGAGCTTTCTCCAGTACAGTTAGGCGTTGCCCGCTTTTCACCGCAGCGACAATGCCAAAGCTGGTTGCAGCGCCACTGCGCACATTGATCGGCAACACATCTTTCACAACAACCGTTTCTGCAGCCCAAGAACAGATCGGCAATAGCAGTAAGAGTCCCAGCCAATATTTCATCGGATTCCTAACGATAAGATTGAGGTGACGTGGTGGTACCACGACTCTAAAATGACGTACTGCGGCATTATCGCAGCCCACAAGCGCCTACTTTAATGCTTTCGACCGTGACTTTCTCCTTAAGCTGAGCTCCGCATGAATTTTCTCACTGACATTGGTGCCAATTTGCACCACGACAGCTTCGACGCCGACCGTGACGCCGTGCTCGCTCGCGCCTATTCCGCTGGTGTTGATCGCATCGTGGTGACGGGCAGCTGTATGGACAGTGCCGCCGGAGCCGCTGAAATGAGCGGACGGCATGGCGATGTCGAGCTATACGCTACTGCAGGCTTACATCCGCATCATGCCAGTGATTGGAATGACGAAATGGCTGCCGGCTTTCGAACACTAGCGCAGCACGAACGCGTCGTGGCCCTAGGTGAATGCGGACTGGACTACAACCGCAATTTCTCACCACGAGATGCTCAGCTGCGTGCCTTTGAAGATCAACTTAATCTGGCAGTGGACACACAAATGCCGCTCTTTCTGCATCAACGCGATGCGCACAGTGATTTCCTCGCGTTATTGAAACCACGACTAGCGCAATTACCCACCGTGGTCGTTCATTGCTTTACCGGCAGTGCCGATGAGCTCGCTGATTATGTCGACTTGAATGTTTATGTCGGCATCACCGGTTGGATCTGCGATGAGCGCCGTGGCGCTCACCTCATTGAGTGCGTCTCACAGATTGCTGACGACCGTTTGCTCATAGAAACGGACGCGCCCTATCTGTTGCCACGCAGCATCCGACCACGCCCCAAAAGCCGCCGCTGCGAACCCATGCATTTACTGTATGTTGCGGAAGCGGTAGCGCAGGCTCGCGGTCAAAGTGTCGAACACATCGCCCGCATCACAAGAGACAACGCCGATCGCTGCTTCGGACTGAGTGAAACAGCAACAACAGATTAGAGCGATGTGCCGATTTTAATAAGCATAACCAAACACCTGCTTAAAGCGCTCGGCAAATTCAGCGCGGGTGAATTTGTGATTCTGCGTACCGGCTTGCTCGATTTTTATGGAACCGCATAAAGCCGCAATGCGCGCTGTGGTTTCCCAATCCATGCCCTGCTGCAGTCCGTACAGCAGACCACCTCGGTAAGCGTCTCCACAACCTGTGGGATCTGCCAATTGCGCCGCTTGCACCACCGGGATATCAATGATTTTTCCATCCACGTACAGATGGGAACCCTTGCTGCCGCGAGTCACGATCAACGCTTTCACTCGCTGTGCAATCTCTTGCAACGACAATCCCGTGCGCTCGCTGAGCATGCCGGATTCATAGTCGTTCACGGCGACGTAAGTCGCTTGCTCTATGAACACGTTCAACTCGTCCGCGCCGAACATAGGCAAGCCTTGGCCCGGATCAAAAATGAAAGGAATTCCCGCTTCTGCAAATTGCTCAGCGTGCTGGATCATGCCATCACGACCATCTGGAGACACCATACCCAAAGTCACGCCTTGATCGCGCGGTACTACCTGCTGATGCGCCTCGCCCATCGCACCCGGATGAAACGCCGTGATCTGGTTATCATCCATATCCGTCATGATATAGGCTTGGGCGGTAAAGCTATTCGGGATGGTTTTCACATAGCGCTTATCCAAACCCAGCTCTTCTAAGCGCTGACGATAGGGATGGAAATCACCACCAACTGTCCCCATAGGCAAGGCGCTGCCGCCCAACATATCCAAGGTGTATGCGATGTTGCCGGCGCAACCACCAAATTCTTTGCGCAACTCAGGCACCAAAAAGGCCACATTCAGTATGTGCACCTTGTCGGGTAGAATCTCATCAGCAAAGCGGCCCTTGAAGACCATGATGTTGTCGTAGGCAAATGATCCACAGATCAGGGCTGTCATTTCAAACTTTTCCGGCAAAAAAACCCATCATACCGCGCATGCTTCCTGATCAATACGTTTGGCTTTTCTGGGCTGGCACTCTCAGCGTGTTCTGGCTGGCTTTGTTTACAACGCTGCCGGCACATCGCGGCATCATGTTGGTTTCCAGCCTGGTCGGTAGCTTGCTCGGAGTATCGCAACCCTATTTCGTACCTGCTTACTGGCGCCCGCCCAGCCTGGGTGATTTAGCGTTGAGCACCGGCTTTGATCTCGAGAGTTTGTTGTTCTGCTTTGCCATCACAGGCTTAAGCGTAGGCTTGTTGAATAAAGCCTGGCAGGGCCAAGTCACCTTACCGACAACCATCCCAGCGCGCCGCCAGTTGATCAATCGCATCTATTTACCGTTGTTGGCCGCGCCCTTTATTTTCTTTCCGGTGGCATATCCGTACTGGCCATACAACCCGATTTATCTGGCCATCATGACCTTGGCCATCGGCGGCCTAGGCTCGCACGCCTGCTTTCTGGAAACTTGGCGGCGAAATTTCCGTGCGCTGTGCTGGTTTTTAGCAATTTGCGCGGTCCCCCTGCTACTAATCAAAGGCTTGACCGACGATTACATCACCCGCGTTTGGCAACTCGATGAGCTCAGTGGCATTTTCCTAGCCGGCATTCCGGTCGAAGAATTTCTTTTTGCTATCAGCTTCTGTCTATGTTGCAACGGCGTGTATATGCTGCTGCTGTGGCACCGCTACGGGCGCCAACCGGTCAATGGTCAAAGTTGAGCTTTTGGCAAATTGCATCTCAGGGTTGAGCCTCTGAGATCCTCAAAACCCACCTCCCCCACCTTCCTGAAACACCCCCAACTCTTGATGGGTATGCTCCTGAACCACTTTTGCTCTCATATACACCGTTTGAGGTTGATTACGCCTCAAGCAATCATCTCATCAAGAAATAGAGAGTGCTTATATGCAAGAGACACAAGTGGCAAGCAAGCTGGAAACGATCAGCATCACCATGATTGATCAGCATGGGCAATCACATGAAATCGATGCCAGCCCCGGTGAAACCCTGATGGAAGTGGCCAAAGCCAACGATATTGCCGGCATCGATGCGGATTGTGGCGGCTGCTGTGCCTGCGGAACCTGTCGCATGGACATCAGCCCGACGCTACAGCAACTGCTGCCGCCTGCGCTTGATGACGAATTGGCCGTCATTGCATTTGTAGGCGATGACAGCGGCACGCAACGCTTGGGTTGCCAAATAGAAATTACGCCGGAATTTCACCTAGCCAAAATAAAAGTGGCCACCTAAGGGTGGCCACAGTAATCATCGCTGATTGAGGTCAGGCCGCCATGGGTCTGACATTCATAATTTCAGTCATTTTCTGGTGGTCTATTTCCAGCACATCGCCGCCTTCGTGGTGGTAACGGCGCCAGGCAAGCTGTATTGGATCCTGCCGACTAGTGACCAAAGGATGTTGACGTGGATGATAACCACGCTTGAACACAGGCAAGGCACTTTTCACAAACCGCCCCAACATCACAAGACAAAAGCCAATCTTCACCGCACCGCGAAACGGGTTGCGTAACCAGCCTTCGCATTTGGCCATGTGCACATAGGCTTTAAGCGTTTCTTTGGCGATATGCAGCAGGGTGAACAAAATCATCCATTTGCGATAAAACTCATGCTCCCCAAACAAGTGTTGATACACCTCAAAGGCCACGGAGCCGTGCTCCACTTCTTCAACTTGGTGCCAGATCCACAGGGCTTTCATAGTCGGGTCGCTGTCTTTGAACCAGCGATCAAAATTCTGCAACACAATCATGCCGGCCAAAAAGGTAAACGTTTCATAGCCTGCCGTGAATCCGACCAATCGTTTTAACGAGTCCTTTTGGGCATGTGCGCTAAAGTAATCGCGTGCCTGAGCATCCAGTTTGGAAACTTTGGGATAACGCGCCGTCATCCATCGATTCATATCGATGAAATTTTTCGCATGATGCGCTTCCTGCCCAATGATGGCCGAGACATCTCTGCGCAAGCGCTCATCGGTGATTTTCTGTTTCGCAGTGGCCATGCTCTTAACCAGATACCGCTCAAAGTACGGCACATGCAGGCCCAGCGCATTCA
>JBPOFU010000039.1:0-26038 GCA_051252075.1 Oceanococcus sp.
CGCATATCCCGCCTCTATACCGCAGGCGTTTTACGGCGATCCCGGCCGCATTCGGCAAGTTGTTAACAATCTCCTAGCCAACGCGATCAAGTTCACACCTGAGGGCACAGTACTGCTCGAGGTTCAAATTGAAACTGAACGGAACGAAGAGCCTTTGGTTTCAATTCGAGTGGTCGATACCGGCATAGGCATTCGGCGTAAACAACTTGATGGGATTTTTGAAAAATTCAATCAAGCTGACACGTCTGACACCCGAAAGTATGGAGGCGCCGGGCTCGGACTCGCGATTAGCAAAAATTTGGTCGAGCTCATGCAGGGAACGCTAAGCGCCAAAAGCGAGTTTGGTAAAGGTTCAGAATTTACATTGCAAATCCCGCTTCAGTTGAAGGAACAGCTTGCAGCACAAACTGGAACTGAAGATTTTTCTAAGCGACGCGTGCTCATTATTGATGAAAACACGGTGCATCAACAGAACATACTGGATCAGTTAAGTTACTGGGGCATTCAGTGCGCCGCCACTTCGTCGGTCAGCGAAGCCCATACTTTATTAGCGGACTCAATAAATCAGCAGCTGCCTTTTGACGCCGTCATATTGAACTACCGAATGTCTGATGGGAGCGGGATTGAGGCTGCCAGAAGCATTCGCGAACTTCCCGGTTTTTCAGAATTGCCCGTCATCTTACTTTCATCCATCGCGAACTTGGCTGAGTCATCAAGCATCCATGCGCTGGGACATTCCTGGCAGCTGACCAAGCCGGTGCGCCCTGAAAATCTGTATGACAGCTTGTCGCATGCTTGGAACCCCAGCAACACGACAACCACGACGGCCCAAGCAACTCAAACACCTGCATCCGAAGGCATGCTTGACGAACATAAAAATTTGGTGCTGGTTGTGGATGACAATCCCATCAATTTGAAAGTGGCCCAAGCCATGCTGAAAAAGCTCGGGCACCTCACCCACGCCGCAGCTGGTGGCCAAGAAGCCATCGCACTGCTTGAGCGCGAGGAGTATGACTGTGTATTGATGGACTGCCAGATGCCCGAAATGGACGGCTATGAAGCCACCCGGACAATTCGAGCCAAATCGGGGAAATACGCCGACCTCACCATTATCGCCTTAACTGCAGGCGCATATGACGCAGACATAGACCGCAGTCTGGCAGCGGGCATGAACGATCATCTAAGCAAGCCGATCACGCTGAAAAAATTGGAGCACACGCTGAGCAAGTGGTTGTTACAAATTGATAAGCCTCTTAGTTAGATCGGCTTTGAATTATTGTTGCGGTACAAACACAGCCGTCAATCAGACTGAGGCTTTCTAGGTATACCTTTACGCTGCAAACGACGCGCAAAGGACGGGAATTCCAGTCCGTGTTTTTCGGCCAGCATCTTCGCCCTACGACGAATCTCAGGCCAATCGTTCGTGCTGCTGGACGAATGAAAAGCGAACAATACTTTATTGCGGCTTTCGTTCACATTAAGAACAAGTGGTTGTGTGGAAAAGCACTCCTCTACCGTCGCAATGATTTGAGCGAGGCTATCGTTCATGCCGGTCAGGTTCATCACCAATAGGCCTTGATCCTGCAGTTGATTGCGCACGTTCAACAAGAAGGCGGGTTCACAAAAAACTGGCGCCGTACCCTTTTGATCACAACCATCGATTAGCACCACATCAAAAAGCTCTTCCGTTGTGGAAAAATAATCGACAGCATCGGCATGAATAACCTGCTTATATTTGTCTGAATCGGGGATCTCAAACATTTCGGCCATACCGAGCACTTGTTCGCTGATCTCCAAGGTTGTGACCCGCGTTCGGGGCAATTGCTGATAACAAAATTTGGTCAGCGAACCACCTCCCAAACCAACAATGACCACATCTTTAGGCTCAGGGTTGAAAAGCAGAAACGCCATCATCATACGGGTATAGGCGAAGGTCAACGCATTGGGCTCATCAACCAGCATTTCGCTTTGCACTGCATCGAAATCAAAATGCAAACTTCGAACTTCGCCGTTATCCATAATGAACGGCTTGGAATATTCCCCTTGCAGAAAATCGTGCAGCACATCCATTTGGTCGGTTTCAGCCGGCTCCCGAACCCAAATCACACCATCTTGCTCGAGTATCGAGGCCGGTATTTCTATCCATTGATCTTCGCAGCTCATAGGTTTTCAGCAGCTGTTACCAGCTGACTCTTTTCAATGTCTTGGATGCCTTCAATTGCAAGGCATAAATCACTAAAATAATGTGCCGGCATTTGCTCTCTCCGGACCAGTTCCGCACGCACCAGCTTGCGCAAAACCCGTTGATTGGCTTCGCACAATACAGTGCGATATCCACGACCTTCGAGATTGATCACAGCTTCCGACAAGGCCTGAATCCCACTAATATCCATAAACGGCACATGCCCTAAACGAATAACAATGGCACGGGGATTATCGTGAGCCTGCTCTAAAGCCTGCTCCAAATTTTCTACTGCACCAAAAAATAGCGGGCCTTCAATTGAAAAAACCAAAACGCCCTGCTCCAGGCTTTCCGCTAGCGCACTCCCCAACTCTTTTCGTAGCTGCTCGCGGCTTAGCGCTCGCACCTCGACGGAGATGGCCATACGCCGCAAAAATTGCAGCAAGGCCAAAATGATACCGATATTCACTGCGACAACGAGATCGGTCAATATGGTCAGCGTAAAGGTAATCAGCAAGATCGCCACATCCGCACGTGGCGCGGTTTTGCTCATTTTGACGAATTTCTTCACCTCACTCATGTTCCATGCCACCACAAATAATATGGCGGCCAAGGTGCACAGCGGAATTTTTGCCGCCAAAGGTGCCAACAAGACCAAGATCAGCACCAGAGTAATGGAATGCACAACGCCGGCAAGTGGACTGTTTGCACCATTACGATAGTTGGTAGCCGTGCGTGCTATCGCTCCGGTCGCAGCAATCCCACCAAACAGCGGTGACACTATGTTTGCGATACCTTGGCCTATCAATTCTTGATTGGAATTGTGCCGCGTGCCTGCCATGCCATCCGCCACAACAGCTGATAACAGCGATTCGATTGCACCCAGCATGGCAATCGTAAAAGCCGATGGCAGCAGCATAACAACCTTATTGAAGCTGATTTCAGGCCAAGCCAGTTGAGGCAGGCCTTTGGGAATGCCACCAAACGCGCTGCCTATCGTCGCGACACCTTCAATCTGTAAAAAGGCTTGTAATAGCGTGACCAGAAGCATCGCGATTAACGGTCCGGGCAGCCGCCGCATACCCGGCACGCGCGGGCCGAATATCACCAATGCAAAGCTCAATAATGCCAAAGCCGTGGTCGGCAAGTGGGCAGTCGGCAAGGCCTGCAGCAAGTGACCGAGCTTGTCATAGAAGTGGTCTCCGCCGACAGCGCTTAAGCCAAAGAAATCACGCCACTGGCCCACAAAAATGATCACGCCTATTCCGGCAGTAAAGCCTGACACCACCGGCGCGGGAATGAAGCGTATTACTGCGCCAAAGCGTGCAATACCAAGCAATACCAGCATCATTCCCGCCATCAAGGTGGCCAACAGCAGACCATCGACACCAAATTTGGCTGTAACCCCTGCGAGTATGACGATAAACGCCCCCGTTGGGCCTGCAATCTGAATCCGGCTGCCGCCGAATAGAGACACGATAAGACCCGCAATGATGGCGGTATATATGCCTTGCTCTGGCTTCACTCCCGAGGCAATCGCAAAAGCCATTGCCAATGGCAGAGCAACAACCCCAACAACCACCCCAGCCACAATATTCCGTGACCCGTGCTTTAGCTTGAACAGCCCGGCTTTTTGCGCCTCCAATAACGCGATCAAAACGGCCCCCAGATGTGTGCTTTGTATGCTAATTATATTAACATGTAAGAATAATCACATGATGTTACTTCTTGTCGTGGAGGTGTCGTCTTGATATGACAAATAAGGAATAAACATGGCTGACGCTTTTATTATCGATGCACTTCGAACGCCCACGGGAAAGAGGCACGGGGCTTTGTCAGAAATTCACGGCACCGACTTAGGCGCCCACGCCCTTAAGGCTTTAGTGACACGTAACGACATTCCACTAGCCGATTATGATGATGTGATATTTGGCTGCGTGGATGCGATAGGCCCGCTAGCAGGCAATATCGCTAGAAGTTGTAGTTTGGTCGCAGGTCTACCATTGACGGTTCCCGGCGTGACCATAGATCGACAATGCGGCTCGTCCCAACAAGCGGTGCATTTTGCAGCGCAAGCTGTGATGAGTGGAACGCAGGATGTGGTTGTCGCCGGCGGCGTACAGACCATGACCCAAATCCCCATCATGTCGGCCATGAATGCAGCGCGACCCTTTGGTTTTAAAGGCCCTTTTTCAGGAAGCTTTGGCTGGCGTTCACGCTTCGGTGACGAACCGGTGTCTCAATTCCACGCGGCGCAACTGATTGCAGATAAATGGTGCATATCGCGTGATGAGATGGAGCGGTTTTCCCTAGCAAGCCATCAGCGGGCCCAACGCGCGACGGACAGCGGGCATTTCAAACGTGAGATTTTGTGCACGAACTCGCTA
Organism: Oceanococcus sp.; assembly: GCA_051252075.1. GTDB lineage: Bacteria > Pseudomonadota > Gammaproteobacteria > Nevskiales > Oceanococcaceae > Oceanococcus. Next base: position 4,570 of record JBPOFU010000039.1, read on the forward strand.
GAACAAGACGAAACCATACGCAGCACTTCACTGGAACAAATGCAGAAACTGCAACCATTAACCTCCGGCGGCACCATAACCGCTGGCGTTTCCAGCCAAGTTGGCGATGCTGCTGCGGCTATGCTCATCATGTCTGAGCAAGCGCTTAAGCGCTACAACCTAAAACCACGTGCCCGCATTCACCACATGAGCGTATTAGGAGATGATCCAATACTCATGCTGACCGCGCCGATACCCGCAACACGTCACGCACTGAAGAAATCGGGATTGAGCATCACTGATATCGACCTGGTGGAAATCAATGAAGCGTTTGCTCCGGTCGTTCTCGCGTGGCTGCGAGAACTCAACTACCCACAGGAGAAAACCAACGTCAATGGTGGCGGTATCGCCTTAGCCCACCCTTTGGGTGCGACCGGGGTCAAACTGATGACCACACTGCTGCATGAATTAGAACGCCGCGAGCAACGCTACGGCCTTCAAGTCATGTGCGAAGGCGGCGGCCTTGCCAATGTGACCATTATTGAGCGCTTGTAACACGGCACATCGCCACACTCGAATGCTTGATCGGGTCTAGCCGATAATGGTTCATTAAATTGCAAAGCTATGTGCTTCTAGCAAACTTGAAGCATTCATGAACTGTCGCTCTATTTCGAGCTTTGCGTCCGCGAGCCGGCTTGAGTGTCATAGTTCACATCATGCGCCGCCAAGTACTCGCGCATGAGTTGGCGTATGACCTGTGAAGTTGTTAAGTCCTGTTGCGCACATAGCGCCTCAAAGGCCTTTTTTTTGGTCGGATCAACCAGCACGGTTAATCTTGCAGTTTTTGATTCCATGTCACTCAACACACGCATTGTATGTGCATTAGATTAACAGCAAGTTACACTGAGGTCGATGCGAAGTTCGGACCCATTCAGTGATACAAGCATTGCACTAAGCGACCAAAAAAATCACCGGCCATGATTTAGTTAAACTTTTTCTCATGCCGATGCAAGGCTTTTTCAACTTTCTGTAATGCACGGAGAATTTGGCCAGAAACCGATGCTGAAGGATGCTGCTGACCCAGTAAGTTCGCCGAATGCGCGGCGCACAGGTTCTCCGCATCGGCCCATTGCTGCGCCAGTTGCTGCGCCCAGTCACGAAACTCTTGCGCGGCACCGGCTCGCTTCTGCAGCGTTCTCGACAAAGTCAGGTGAAATTTGATTTCTGGTGTTTTGATTTTGCCCAACGGCCCGGGCAAAGGCAGATACATCAGGGTGTCATCCGAATGTATGGTTTTAGACGCTTTGTGATACGCCAGCACCGATGAAAAATGCAGATGCTCGTTACTGGAGATGAAATCCACACCCGCAGGGATAGATAACTCAAACGTATCGGCAAACAGTGCAGCGCACTCGGCTGATTCGGTCAATTCGTCTTGCCACGGTAAATCCGGAAATTTATCGATATGCCGTTGAGTGCCATACAGCTTGGCGGCGGGGAATTGCTGATGGGCTTTGTTCACATGCACAGTATGGAATGGGTGCAAATTTATGATGGCTTCGATGTCTTCGCCGCCATTGGTGAGTGCGTCCACCTGCTCTTTCACCTTGCCTTTCAGGGTATAAGCATCGAGCAGCACAAACTTGCCGCTGCTACGCCGCACCAAGGATGCGTGCGTACCGATATTGAGTATGCCGCCAACTTTGAACTCGCCACGGATATTCCAGAAATCATCAGAAATTTGCAGTATGCGTTCGCTCATGGACTTGGGTCTTTGTGGTTTTGTTAAATGAAGGATGAGACCGTCGAAAACAACGCGGCGCTGTTTAATCCAGAGCCTTGAGTATCAACTGACAGCTACGGCTTAGCTCGGCGCGATTCATGCCGCCTTTCATTAAAGTGCGTAAACCGCCCATAGTCGCCATTAAATAGTTGGCAAGATCTTTCGGCGATGATGCCTGTGCCAGCTTGCCATTGGCTTGATCTTGCTCCATCGCAGCGATAATGATGGCGCGAAACTGCACGAAAACTTGGCGAATTTTGGCCGCCACATGTGGGTCCAATTGGCTAAGGTCGCTAGCGGTATTAAAAATCAAACAGCCCTTAACCGGCGTTGGTTCATCGACGATCTGCTGTAACAAACCGGCAACGAAATCGCGACCACTGGCGGCCTTGGCTAAAGCTGCACGCATATCGGCTTCTGCAGCATCCGCATAGCGCGCCAAACATTGATCAAACAGCTCCTGCTTGTTGCCGTATTGCTGATACAGGCTGCTTTTTGAAAGCCCTGTCGCGGACAACAAATTTTGCAAGGATGCACCTTCAAAGCCACGCTCACGAAATACATCCGCTACGCGGTCCAAGGCCTGTTCACGATCAAAACTTAGGGGTCTGCCGATAGTCATACTTGCATTTTGGGACCGATTGGTTTTAAAGTCAATCCATTGCCGCGCCAATAGCGGCCCTCAATTCAATGGACTATCCATGAGCACAACAACTTTAACTGACACCTACACTCTGCCCAACGGCAGCACCCTAAGCAACCGTATCGCCAAGTCCGCCATGAGTGAAGCGCTAGGTACCATGGACAATCGCGCCACCCCAGCACTGGTTGAGCTATATCGTCGCTGGGGCGCAGGAGGTACGGGTTTGTTGGTAACAGGGAACGTCATGATCGACCGCAGTGCCTTGGGTGAGCCGGGCAACGTGGTGATCGAAGACGAGCGCGACATGGACACCCTGAAAGCGTGGGCCAGCGCTGGTAAGGAAAACGGTGCACAAATCTGGGTGCAATTGAATCATCCGGGTCGGCAATGCCCCAAAGGCCTGAATAAAGAAACCAAAGCGCCATCGGCTGTGCCGTTTAATAAATCCATGCAAGCGTATTTCGAAACGCCACGCGAACTGAGCGGCGACGAAATCGAAGACATCATCGGCCGCTTTGGTCGTGCGGCTGGCATTTGCTACAAAGCGGGCTTTACCGGCGTGCAGATACACGGTGCACACGGTTATTTGGTCAGCCAATTCCTGTCACCACGCACCAATCAACGCACGGATGAATGGGGTGGCAGCGCAGAGAACCGCCGCCGCTTTGTACTGCGTATCCTGCAAGCCATGCGCGAAGCCACGGCACCTGATTTTCCTATTGGCATCAAAATGAATTCCGCCGATTTCCAACGCGGTGGCTTTACCGAAGAAGAGTCTTTGGATGTAATGTCAGCCTTGGCAGATGCCGGCATTGATTTGATCGAAGTGTCTGGCGGCACCTATGAAGCACCCGCGATGACGGGCGTGCGTGAATCCACCCGCAAGCGCGAAGCCTACTTCCTGGATTTTGCCGATAAAGTACGTGCGCGTATTCCTGCTATCCCACTTATGGTTACTGGTGGTTTTCGCAGCGCTGCAGGCATGAACGAAGCCCTGGCTTCAGGTTCATTGGATCTGTGTGGCATCGCCCGTTTGCTCGCTATAGAACCGGATGCGTCACAACGTTTGCTGGCCGGGGAAAATCCGGTGCAAACCGTACGCCCAATCAAAACAGGCATAGGTCCGGTTGACCGTATGGCGATCATGGAAGTGACGTTTTACACCCGCCAACTGCGCCGCATAAGTCGTGGGGAAGAGCCCAAACCATCCGAGTCCGGGCTTAAAGTCTTTCTTTTGAGTTTGGTCGATACCGCGACGGGCATGCGCAAAACACGCCGTCTTCGCGCGGCAGCCTAACGCGTACAGCTGCGACGGGCTGCTCTCCCCAGCCCATTGCAATCACGTCACTGTGGGCACTCGCGCTACAGTTAAAAAAGAGGCGATTAGGGATTCACCCCTAATCGCCTCTTTAACTTTGAGCAGTTGGCGCGCCTAGCCGCCTATTCCCTCATAGGCGCAGCTGGAACTGCGGCAAACTATTCCGGAAACACGATGCTGCCGTAGGCGCGCATGGCCATTGCGGCAAACTCGGCCCGGGTCATGCTTTCCTTGGGGTAGACGTAGGCCGCCAATTCACCCGCAACGGTGACGTCCAAGATACCAAGGAATATCGCTTCTTGAAGATGACCGAGCTTCTCTGGATCGACATCAAAAGAATCGAGTATTAAATAAAAACCTTCTTCATCAACGTAAACCAAATCATAGTTTTCCTCTTGCTCTACTACGCTTTGCAATCCCATGGCTTGAACCAAGGTGTAGGCAACCAACTGGCGGCTGGCTGGCGCCGATACATCAAGCGAGCTTTCGATCAAAGCACGCGATTCATCACTCGAATCAAGAATCAATGCGCCTTTACGCTGCACTGCTTCAAGTGCAGCAGCTAGGCGGCGCCCTTGCTCACCTGCTGCTGGTGCAGCTTGCCCATGATCACGTGTTTGGCGCACACCCCAGCTCATCAAATATTCGATCAACTCACCGACAAGCAAAGGAGCATCTGGCTCAAACAAACCGTTGCTGCGTGAATCCATCAAGCGGCGGGCAACAGCGGCCTGAATCAAACTTTCTGCTGGGTGAACACCGAGCACATCATCCAAGCCTGTCACTTCACCTGAGGGGAATTGCTGCACTTTGATGTCCATTCCCAAGCCTGGCAACGCAACACCATTGGTGACACCCAGTGGGTCTACTGCCACACCAGATACTGCGCCAATACCACTGACTGTCAGCGTCCACGTGCCCGTCATGCCGGGCGCGGAGGCGGACACTTTAGGTGCTAATACGGGAAGCGCGATGCCTGAACCATAACGATTTCCCGCAGGGTCCATGAGTACCACGGCACAGGTGCAAGTTCCGGTATCCGGCATGACCCATGACGCTATAACCAGTGCAATATCGTCCGCGACCTCAAATTCAACCGTATCGGTTGGCCCCACCGGCAAGAAGTCCAGGGTGAAGCTTTCTTCTCGAGGAGTAGCAGTCGCAACAACGGCATTAAATTCGCGATTGAGATGATTCACAGAACCGTAGTCATTAAGGCCCTGCGCCATGGCCACTGCGGCTTCGATATTGGCGAAACCAGCGCCCACTTCCCAAGGGGCATAACCCGGCATATTCGTGGCGGTTGTCTTGAAGATGCTTTTGACTTCACGCCAGGTCAAGTCCGGCTTGGCCTGTAATAACATCGCGACCAAACCAGCTAAATGTGGCGCCGCCATACTCGTGCCGGTTTTCTGGGTATAGAACGGCAAATACTGCGGTTCGATATCACCGTTGGAGAAATCGGCTTCGAAATCCAGCGGTGTAAAGGGATCAAGCGCAATAGCACGCGCAGAGATGTAGTCTGTGCCTGGCGTAATCACCGTGGGGCGATCTTCAACCAAAAAGATTTCGCCATCAATTTCCAGTTCATAACTGCCGTTACCTAAAGCTCCACGGGATGAGGAATCTGCCAGATAGCCATCCATAGTGCCGTTGCCGGCTATCAGTATCCACGGTGCTTTCTTGTAGTTACCAGTAATGCTGTCCGGCCCATTGCCGGAGTTACCTGCTGAGAACACCACGATCAAACCCAAGTCGGTGAGAATTTTTGTCGCGATATTGGTCGGATCAGATGGCTCAAAAGCCATACCTTGCTGGCTAGGGTCACCAAAGGAATTGGTCACAATTCTCAGATTGTATTCCGGGCGGTTTTTCGCAATTTCTGCTGCAAAATCAAAGCCTCCTAAAGCATCCAACACCAATAAAGTGGCGCCGGACCCATAACCTACGATATTGGCACCACGTGCCGCCCCCGTGTATTTACCATCTGAAGCCGAGCCATCGCCAGCGGCTATTCCCGCCACATGCGTGCCATGCGAACCGAGAAAATCGGTATTGGGAACGCCTTCGGTCCAAGTCGTTGGAAACGCTTCCGCCGGAAATCCATCAATGACGTCCGCGATGGTCAAGGCATACATACGCAAATTGGTGTGAGCCAAAGCATTGGCCAGCACTTTGTCGCCGTAGCTCAAATCCGGATGGGTGCCATCGACACCAGAATCGTTGACGAAAATCGTAACGCCTTCACCGGTAATGGGCTGACCCGTCGCATCGGTGAGTTCGGGTGCAGCAATGGTCTGATCGACCGAGGTCAAATAATTGGCTCGCTCATCATCGTACTCAAGCTGAGCGTTATGCCACAACGAGCGCAATGAACTATCCGCCATCATCGAGCGTACCTGTGCTGGCTTCGCCAACACACCTGCAATAGGTAAATGACGCAAAGGCAAGGCCCGCGTCACGCCATGGCTAGCCACTTGCAGTAATTGCTCTTTAGTCGCTGCACTACGCCCATGAAATCCGACGATGACTTGTATGTCTTCGTTGGCATCCGCTGATTGCAAGCGCGTTAACAATGCTGGATCGACCGCTGGCAACTGAACCTGTGGTATCGCGGGCAAGAGATCTGGGGCCTCAAGTGCACGGCCATCGTTAGTGCCGAGGCGACCACCTTGGCAGGCAGTCAACAGACTCACGCATAGTAATAGCAGGCCTAGACCCGGCTTTTTCTTCAACATCGATTCTCTCCAGATAGCACATTGACGCTATGGCGGCTGCTTCGTAGAGCTATAAGTGGCTACGCTGCAGGCGTCTCATTCGTCGGTTCTATATATAAAAATGCATTAGTGGCGGTGACACGCACAGCAGCACAAGATTGTTCCCGCTACATTCGACCACTGACTTCAGTTTTAAGGTTTAACTGAGAACATTCAGTCACCGGCCGCGGGCGTACTGGAACAGCAGCGTATAGCCAATTTCTGAACTTGCTAAACCTCATCGCTTAACAGCTCGTCGCTGACAGGCGACGAGCGCAGTTCGGCAAAGCGACTGCTCACTGCCTCGCCCAGTAAGTAGACACAAGGCACGAACAGCAAAGTCACGAAGGTTGCGGTCAAAACACCAAACGCCAAAGCCACCACCATAGGCAGCAAAAATTGAGCCTGCGTGGAGGTTTCCAGCATGATGGGAGTCAAACCAATAAAGGTCGTTAGTGAGGTCAAGATGATAGGTCGGAAACGCTCGCCTGCACCATTAACGACTGCGTCATAGGCATCTTTCCCCTGTGCCCGCAGTTGATTGATCCGATCAATCAATACCAAGTTGTCATTCACCACCACGCCCGCGCAAGCGATCATGCCCAGCATGGAAAACATGGCCAGCTCTTGGCCCATGATGATGTGCCCAAGCAAGCCACCCATGAAACCAAACGGCACGGCCGTCAATATCAACATAGGCTGCCAGTACGAGCGAAAAACCACCGCCATCAAGCCGTAAATCAAAATCAGAGACAACATCATCAACTGGACTACGCGATCCAAGAATTCTGACTGTCTTTGTTGCTCACCTTCTTTTTGTATGCTGACATCCGGAAAAGCCTGTTGCAGTTCAGCACCTTTGTCTGCGAGTAAGGCTTTAATAACCGGACCCGCGCTGTAGCCAACTTGCAGGTCGGCGGTCACGCTGGCGACACGCTTACGATCGATGCGCGAAATGCTGCTATAGCCATCCACGAATACAAGCTCGGCGACGGATTCGAAAGGCACTTCACCGCCATCGGCCGTGCGAATCATCATCTCGCGAATGCTGTGGATAGATTCACGTTCAGACCGCGGATAACGCAGCATGACTCGCACATCTTCACGCAGCCGAGGAATGCGTTGGATTTCTTCACCATAAAACCCACGACGCACTTGGCGGGCAACGTCAATCAAACCGATGCCCAACGTACCTGCGTGGGGCTTCAGATGAATCTCAATATCCGTAAGCGGTGATTCGAGACTGTGCCTAACATTGAACACGCCGGGGTAGCGTTCCAAGGCCTCGCTGAGTGCATCGGCCGTTTCCCGCAATTGCCCTACGTCCGCAGCCTTGAGCTGCAGCTCAATCGGCTTACCGGACGGCACTATGGTGTACACAAAATCAATATCCCGAGCGTTGCTGACGTCACCTATGGCCGCTTGCCATTGGTCACGGATCGCATCGATCCCGCGTTTACGTTTTTCCGCATTCAATAATTCCAGCGTGACGCGTATCGTAGTGTTGTGTGCCACCGACTCAATACTGCCAGCATAGGCATCTGCGTCAGCAACATTGAGCTCTTGCTTAAGCTCTTCAGCCGCCGAGACAACGCGATCCAGTGTGGAACTGACTTCAGTAAAGGGCGTGCCTTCGGCCATTTTGACGTTGGCAACAATGTAATTGCCCGGCACCTTGGGAAAGAAACCGGCCGCTATCCAGCCGCCAACCAGCACGGATATAACCAATACAAACGCCATCGCAAAACTGGCCACGGTTAAACCTTTATAACGAATACAGCCCTGCAAAAATGGGCGGTAATAACGCGCTATAAAGTGTTCCATACCGTGAGCAAAGCGCTCGCGCCAGGATTCCAAACGGCTCAGTATCGGGGTTTTTCCGGGACTTTCCGGCTTCATGTGCGCCAAATGAGTCGGCAGAATGAACAGGGATTCAAATAAGGAAAAGGCCAAGGCCAGCATCACCACGTCAGCAAGACTGGGGGGCTCAGCGGCTTCTTCTGGCAAGAAATAGAACGGTGCAAAAAACAGCATGGTGGAGATCACTGCAAAGCTCACAGGTTTTAATACCGAGCTCGCACCACGCACCGCACCTTCCAGACCGGGATAGCCATGAGATTGCTCTCTGTAGACGGCTTCACCAACGATAATGGCATCGTCTACCACGATCCCCAAGATCAAGATAAAGGCAAACAAAGACACCATATTCAAGCTGGTTCCTAGCACTGGCAACAGCCAGATCGCCCCGAGAAAGGCCACAGCAATGCCGCAACACACCCAAAACGCCAACAAAGGACGCAAGAACAACAACAACAAAATAAAAACCAAGGCCAAGCCACCCAAGCCATTGCTAGTCAATGTCGATAGGCGGTCGCGAAACGGTATGGACATATCTCGCCATACCCGCAACTCCACTCCGGCCGGCAAACGCGCTTGAGCGTCCGCTACATAGGCATGCACATCCTTACTGGTTTGCAGTACATCGGGATGGGTCGTTACATAAGCATCAATGGCATAGGAGGTACGGCCATTAAACCGACCGATCACATTGGTTTCTTCAAATCCGTCTGTCACTCGGGCGATGTCACCCAAGCGCAAATGCGCGCCGTCGATAGACTCCTGCACCACGATGTCGGAAAAATCTTGTGCGCTATTCGCCTGCCCTCGTGCTTGAATTTGTATATCGCCATCGGCGCTGAGTAATTTCCCTCCAGGCAAATTGACCGAACTGGCACGGACCACTTGGGCCAAATCTTCAAATCTCAGGCCAAATTGACGCAAATTTGTTTCTTCTACTTCTATCGATAACTCTGCTGTACGCGGCGAGCGCAGTTCCACCAAAGAAACGCTGGGCAAAGCGGCCAATTCCTCACGTATGCTTTCTCCCAACTCTTTGAGTTCGGCTTCCGGCAAGTCACCCGCCAAGGCCAGGCTGATCATGCGCGAACGCCAGACAGCTTCGGACACATTGGGCCGATCGGCTTCCGCCGGAAACGTGTTGATGGCATCAACGCGGGTACGCACATCATCGAGCAGGCGAGCGCCATCTTCACCAGACGCCACATCCAGCACGACGCGACCAAGCGCTTCAGCAGCGGTGCTACGCATCTCCGCTATGCCATCAAGGTCGCCGACGGCTTCCTCAATGCGTTGCACAATTTGCTTTTCGACTTCACGCGGATTGGCGCCGGGGTAAGTCACCGTCACTGAAATTTGATTCAATTTACGCTGCGGAAAGAACTCTTTATCCAACTGCGAAAACGTCGTCAAGCCGCCAACGAACACCATAATCATGACCAGATTGGCGGCGATAGGATTGTGTGCGAACCAACGCACCAAAGCTGTCACGAGTCGGCCCCTTGAGCCTCAGAAACAAGCACAGTCATGCCTGGTCGCGCCGACGCCAGATACGACACCACCAAACGCATCCCCGATGGAACTAAGCCACGCACTTTCAGGGACTGCTCAGCCACTTGCAGCACCTCAACGGAATGAATGTGGAGAATATTTTGTGGGTCTACTGTCCAGATTTTATCGCCTGCTCTCAGCGCCGCTGCGGGTATGGTTAGTACGTCGTCGAGCTCTTTGCCTTCAATACGCGCTGTTAAGAATTGCCCCACATGCGGCAAAACCGGCCCGTCGGTAGCCTGATCAAATTCAGCAAACAATGACAATTGCCGAGTGCTGTCGTCTAAAACGGCTGCAGAGCGCTGAATACTGGCCCGCCACTCTCGAGTTTCGCCAATTCCTGCCGCCTGCAGGACGACAGGAATACTTTGGGCAAAATTCAACATGCCCAATTCAACGCTGCTCACCGGCAAAGCGAGCTCTAAAGTCGACATGTCTAATAACTGAGCAACCTGCATACCAGCAGCAATGTATTGCCCCTGATTCACATGCACCGCCACCACGCGGCCTGCAAACGGCGCTTTTATCGTGGCCCGCTCGCGGTTTAAGCGAGCTTGTTCGAGATCCGCTTTTGCCGCACTCACTTGCGCATGTGCAGCAGCCAACTGAGCTTTACGCAGAAACAAATCATTCGCTTCTGCGCTACCTAAATCCCGCCACTCAGCTTGCGCTTGCCTCGCTTGACCTTTTTCGGTGGCCAGTTGAGCCTGGGCCTGAGCCACAGCGGCGCGGGCACGCACGAGCGCGATGTCGTAATCACGCCCATCTAAACTCAGCAGAACTTGGTCCGCTGCAAATCGACCGCCGCTGGCAAATTGCGCATCCACTGCATGAATAACGCCACCAACCTGAGCGGTTAATTCAATTTGCCGACGCGCACGTACTGTCCCCTGGCTGGTGATCGCGATGCGTTCACGCTGTGGCTTCAAATCAATCACTTGAACTTGGGGATGTGCCTGTAGCGTTGGTGCTTGCGCTTGGGGGGCTGGCTTTGCTGTCGCAATGACGGCGGATGCAACGCCACCTAGCAGAATAACCAACACTGGCAGGACGACTTTTTTATTCATAATTCCCAGATTCCCCATCCACCCACTATGCGGTGGTGACTTAGATGCCTAGGATTATGTCCTATTGTTATGTCATTAGTCATTTATGAAAGATTCGCACGTTCGCACATCCTGCTAAACGCGAACATAGGACGCCTGATTGCAACGACTAGATGCAACAAAGCTGCGAGTCTGAGCAAAGCGTAGATTGTGGCCTAAATGGACACAACAACCAGGCCCCTAGTGAGAGCACAGTCCATACATCCACAAAAAAGCCGACCCTTGGGCCGGCTTTTGAATTGCTATGGACGTCGTTGCTCGGGATATCCTCAAGCGGCGTCATGAGATATTGATTTCATGACAGACGAGCGCTCCTACGTTTGCCGAAAGCAAAAAATTTAGCACGCTAAATAAACACTGAACGACGGATTTTCAATGTTTATCTGTTACCAACTTTTATTGGGTTAAGTGGCAAAGGGGCTTACTACTAAAATTTTGACGCTCATAGGCAATATACGCTTCTCTTTGCTCTAAGAAACGGATCATTTCGTCGATACCCAGTGACGATCGCCAGAATCGAACTCTCTCAATGTGTTCTGGAGTCGCATTGTGCTGCTTCAGTTCTTCTTCATCGCCTATGCTACGCATGCGCTGCAAAAGAGAATTCACGGTTCCGCTATGCTGCTGCAATGCCTCAAGGTTATCAGTCCTTTGCATATGGCATCGCTGCCTATACCGTTCGGATAACTGCCTCTCTTTAGCGAGCTGTGCAATACCTTCCGTCTTGCATTGCTGACTTTTTACCGCGTCCCGGTACGCTCGGTCTCTGCATTGCTGCAATTTTTTCTGCTCTAAAGACAAAGCGTTACTGCATTGCTGCATTTTTCTCTGCTCGGAACGCAGCTCTGGCTCGCATGATCGTGTTGCTGCAGTGCTGTTCTGTGATCCACTCGAGACCAATGCGATGGCATTTTCGCCTGCAGGAGCCCTAGAGGCGATGCAATACGCGCCCAGCTTCTTCGTTTTGTCTGACGAACGCGCATTCCAGCCATCGGCCCCACAACCTGCATGTGTGCCCCTCATCACATAACCACTCACACCCCCTTGCAGCCAGCCGACGGCACACATTGAGAACCCGGCACGATTGGCCTCTATCAGCTGTGATTTACTCGCTAGAACTCCGCCTTTTGAACGACAATATTGTTCGGATTCTGCAAAATTCTTACCGTTTACATAACCACTGCCGGGCGTCATGCCCCACAGGTAGGACTGGCTTGCATGGGCAATCGGCATCTGAAGGCCGCACAAAAAAAGCACTTGGCAAAAACCAAGCAAGCGGGTGTACGACAATTCAAGCTCACCAAACACCGGTTTTCTTAACCATTTCATCATCAAACTCCTGAATTCACACTACAATTTGATCTCGAACATTGATATTCCGCGAATCCAACAATGTTGTCTGCGTAGGCTAGCGGGGAGAAATATCCGACTTTAACCGCGAAGACACATTACGGGGGGCCGATTTCCCAACACAGTAGGCGCCAAACTTTCTATTCTGATCCGGCTTTCCAGCTGAATTCCAACCATCGCGACCACAACCTTTGTGCGTGCCTTGCATTACAAAACCGGCTTGCCCACCTTGCAGCCAACCATAGGCACAAAAACTGAAGCCACGTTCGTTCGCGGTCACCAATTGTGCTTGCGACGCCAGAAGACCGCCGGAGGATTTGCAGTAGTTGCCAGCCTCAACATAGTTCACGCCATTGACGTAGCCACTACCCGGGTGCAGCGCCCACAGTTCTTTGTGTCGGTTAAAAGGGTCTTGATTTGGTGCGTCATTCCCGGGTTTTGGATTCCTGTCAGGCTTCGGTGCGTTGCCTGTTTCTGCCCTAGGGCGATCCTTGCTTCCCAGCTCTGGGTCGTTGCCTTGATCGCTCTGCCCCTGGACTTTCTCGACCCGCCTGGGGGCCGCTTTATCCGGTTCTGGATCATTGACCGAACCGCCCGATGAGGTTTCATTTCCGGTTTTTGGTCCCCTCTCCGCCTCCGGCGCATTGCCAGTCTCGGTTCTCGGTTGAGCTTTACCTTGATCATATGATTGGCCAAAAACAATTGGCGATAACAAGCACATGAGTGCGCTTAGTAATAGATATCGAATAGCTCGCATGTTTGTTTCCTTAACTTGAAATAACACATTGGGAAATCAGAATCCGCCGCTAATGCGGAAACGTGCTTACGGGTTTGGGATAACCGGGATCCATCTGAGTACCGGTAAAGCGAATGTATTCATTGTTCTTGAACATATACACCTGCCCGTTACGCGTTGTTGCCGCATCGATGCCCGCGGTGAAATGGGCTGGCATCCCACGCCAACCGCCAGGCAGGGGTATGGGATAGCCAGCATCGACTTTGACGCCGCTCAGGCGCACATATTCGTTGCCGCGAAACATGTAGTGCTTTCCATTCGGCGGGTAATACAGTGCTGCATCGACGTTGCCACGCCATGCAGTTGGCATTCCCTGCCAGCCACCCGGCATGCGCTGTGGGTAACCACTATCAACAGTGATCCCATCGGACAGCCTTAAATACAGTCCATTTTTGAAAATGTATGATTTCGAAGTGCCCCCATAGGGGAGGATTGCATTGAAGCTGGCATTCCAGTCAGCGGGTATACCCCTGAAATGACCTGGATTATTTTTTGGATAGCCAGAATCCACTTCGGTTTTGCTCGCGCCAAAACGGCTGTGAGTATTGTCTTTAAACCACAGATCCGTATGGCTGTTGTTGGGCAGGGAATGTGCGGCAGTCACATAGCTACCGAAATTGGCCTCGATGTCGTTCATATAGCCTTCGCGGAGCTGCTCGGGTGTCTTGGCCCTCACCGCTGTCATTATCGACGTTTTGTTCAGGATCCATGCCTGCGCGGTATGATCCCTGCGGGGGCGTAGCATGGTCGACCCATGAGCTGGCCCACCTCGGATAATGTCGAGATAGTTGCAGTCACCTCGCCACATGGTGGTCAACCTAACCGACCCTCTACCGAATTCGCTAGCCGAAAGTTTCCAGTACTGACCGGATACATCCGCCGAATTTGCAATGACGGGGCGCACTTGGTCTCGTGCGCTGATATCCAGTGATTGCGTGGGCGAGACATGTGCGTGTAACGCTGGAACGAGCTTGTAGTAGCCTGTTTTACCTTTCCGGATTTTCCAAAGCTGGCGGCCCTTGTCAAAACCTGGCTCAGGCTTGTCGATAGTAGCGGTGTGAAATCCGGGCATCATTCCCACCCCGTGCTCTCCCGCTGTGAGTAATTGCTTGTCCCCCATCCACCTTGAGCTCAGTGTGTAATAGTTGTCGAGGGCACCGGCAGCATCGAGACCCGACAATGCCGGCTTATCGGAACATAAGGCTTCTGCAGCAGCCTTATCGCCTTCTTTAAGGGTGGCAATAACATTGTGCAGCTTGCTCGCTTCCGCAAGTAAAGACTCGGCGGCACCTGTGGTCAGCGGCTGATTGTCCGGCGCTGTGATTTCCGGGGCAGGATAGGAGCCACTACCATTGGCGATAACGCTACACAGAGGCTTGGTATAAGCCGCGACAATACCCATGACACCGCTGGGATCAAGCAAGGACGCGTACCCGAGCGCCTGCTGCGCAATCTGGAAATCCATTTCCTCCTGGGAAATATCCTTACCAACGATATCTTCCACAGCGCCAAAGAATGTAGCAACGCCACGTGCAGTGCTTTGGAGTGTAGCCATATCCTGTACAAGTCCGGCTTTTTTCATGCCTTCTTTGGTCAGGCTGGACACGGCATCCTTGTAATGACCGGTGAATCGTTTGCTAAAAGTATTCCCATATTGCTTCGCAGTCGCCTTCAACGCATCACCCACTCCGTCCTTCATACCCGTCTTGATTGCGGCCAAACCACCTTTGCTGGCAGCGGCTGCTGAGCCGAGCGACGCTATGCTAATGGCAGCATCCAATACAGAGATGGTCATATCCATGGTGGCCAAACCACAGGCCGTTGCATCTGCTGCACAGCCGGCTCCACACTCCACCCACTTTTTCCCCCGCACAGTCGGGCAGCCCTCCCAACAAACAGGGCCCACACCTACCGCATTGGCACCACACTGTGGGTAACATAAGCCCGCATCGTTAACCTTGTCATGACCAGACTTATCCTTTCCACAATAGGCAGGCTGGGGGGGACGCGGGGACTTGCGTGTTGTTTCACAAAATGTATTGCCATAAAAATCCACGCCTTTGCCTACAAAATCGGTGCAGTCTAGGTCCGGAATGCAATGCAAGGCAGCCATTTTGTAGTTTTCTTTACATTTCGCGACGACATCGCCCCCGTTCCATTGGCAGCCGAGTTCGGGATTGGCCTTATTGCATTCGGCCATGAAACATTCACCAATCTTCGATAGATTGTATTTAGGAAAATAGCACTCATCAGGATTGGGGTTCTCCCAAATGGTGTATTTGCTGGTTTCATAACGCTCTAAAAATCGGCTATTTTCCACGCAGTTACCATAATCATCGCGTTTGGTTCCGGAAGGGCACGTCTGCATACATCCACCCCAATCGGTAGAACTGTAGCCATCCGGGCATTCGTCATAACAAGTAAAAAACGGCGCAGTGCCCTGCATGTCTTGATCTGTCGAACACTGAGTCGGAATCTCACCTACACCCCGCCCATAGGAATTTTTGTAACAATAATCGAGCGCAGCATGGCCCACTCCCGTTACCAGCAAAAGGGCGATTGCAAACCCCCAGCGGCTAGGATTATTCGTAATTCTTTTCAATACATTTCCGTTCGTAACTAGGGCTCGCCCATCGGCGCACCATAGATCTAATGATTAATCTGCAGGTGCCCTACCGATATGTAGCCGACTGCGGTCGCAACTTAGCCTGCTCCAAAAGCTCTTCAATTACCAGCGACGCCGGATTGAGCTCTCACCTGAGTCTGTGGAGCGGGGCTAATGAAATTCTTTGGGGCGCTTTGAATACTATGCGGGCACAAAAACCCGTGATTACGGATTACGAGTAATACGGGCTCGAAAGCGAGGCAGGATGCCGTAGCACCGCGAGCAGCATGCTGCGAGTCTGAGCGCAGCGAAGATTATGGCCAGGATGGCCACAACAACCAGGGCCCTAGTGAGAGCACGGCACTAGCCACAAACAAAAATGCCAACCCGAAGGCTGGCATTTTCTTAATTTGGCTCCCCCTCCCGGGCTCGAAAGCGAGGCAGGATGCCGTAGCGCCGCGAGCAGCAAGGCTGCGAGTCTGAGCGCAGCGAAGATTGTGGCCTGGATGGCCACAACAACCAGGGCCCTGGTGAGAGCACAGCCCATGCACCAACAAAAAAGCCGACCCTTAGGCCGGCTTTCTCTTACTTTTGGCTCCCCCTCCCGGGCTCGAACCAGGGACCCAGTGATTAACAGTCACTTGCTCTACCAACTGAGCTAAGGGGGAATGTGAAGCCGCGCATTATAGGCATCGACTGCCCCTAGGACAAGCCTGAAACGAGAATAATTTTGTGTCTTTCCGTGCATGCAAATAGACGCTACGGTATGAACTTGAATTATTCCCCGTACATCGGGGAAAAACCCGCCTCTCTCTAAGCAGCTGCGCCTGATAATAAGCAGCTCAGGACAAGTGATTGAACACGCTATCTGACCGATTCCTGCGTCATCTCGAATCTTTGCTCTACGGCAAGAGCAGCAGTACCGCCCTACTTCTAGCGCTGTCTGCAGCCAGCCTGTTTCTCGCTTACCAAGCGATACAACTGCGCCCCGATGCTGGTTTCGAGAAAAACATTCCGCGCGATCACCCCAATATGCAGGTGCTGCGTCAATACCACGAGGATTTCGGTGGGGCCAATTCAGTGTTAGTGGCACTGATGCAAGAAAAAGGCGACATCTACAACGCCGATTTCTTTGAGGCTTTGGAAACCGCGACCACTGAGGTCACCTTTATTCCCGGCATCGACCGCACTCGGGTTGCGTCCTTATTCACCCGCAATGTGAGTTTTATCGAGGTCGATGAAGAAGGCTTTGCAGGTGACAACGTGGTCCCGCCAGACTTCAGCCCGTCGCCCGAAATGTTTGCGAAAATCCGTATCAATATCGCGAAAGCGGGCCTAATTGGCCAGCTGGTGAGTTTGAATCAGCGCGGCGCCATGATTAGCACCGAAGTGCTATCGCGTGATCCGGTCAGTGGTTTGCAGCCCAATTTGGTCGCCATATCGAACGCCTTAGAAAATCAGGTGCGCATGCGACTCACCCAGCCCAAGCGCTACCAGTTGATCAGCAAAATAGATTTGCCTGGTTTTCCCAGCGGCAGTGTCGCTAGCGTTGTTTACCAAGCGCCCAATTGGTCACACCGCTTTCGCCAATACCCAGCGACTTATATCGATGACAAAGGCCATACCCATCACATCCAAGTCTCCGGTCGACATGTGGCTATTCGCGAAAGTAGCAACCCCGACTATCTGCCCGGCTTATCCGTGCATATTCTGGGTTTCACCAGCATCGTGGGAGCGGTTGCAGGCGCCACGGCGCAGGTGTTGGGCTTTTTCTTACTCACCATATTAATGACCATGCTGGTCTTGCGCTGGTATTTGGGCAGCGCACGCTTGGCTGTATTGCCTTTGATCTGCGCCCTAATCGCCGTGATTTGGGAGTTTGGCTTACTCTCACTGGCGGGCTTCGGACTGGACCCTTTCGCGATATTGGTGCCGTTTTTAGTCATGGCCGTATCAACCTCCCACGGTGTGCAATATGTGAATCGTTGGGCCGATGAGATCGCTGACGGACATGATGCACGGGAAGCCTCTCGACTGACATTCCGCCGCCTGTTCATTCCCGGCACGATTGCCATATTGACCAATATTGCAGGTTTCTTAACCATCTCATTGATCCCCATCGATGCCTTACGCGAGATGTCGATAAACGCCAGTCTCGGCATGCTAGCGCTGTTGGTTAGCAACAAGTTGTTGATGCCGGTTGCCCTATCCCACATGCGGATCGGCAACGTCGAGGCGTTCCAGCGACATCGGCAACAGACTGAAATCCATGGTGACAAACTCTGGCGCCACCTCGCTAAAGTCACCTACAAGCCGGTCGCTTTGAGTCTAATTTTCTTTTCCTTCGTAGTGCTGTTGCTGTCTTTGTGGTTGCAGCAAGACCGTATTATTGGAGATGCACAAACGGGTGTCCCTGAATTACGACCCGACTCGGTTTATAACCAAGATGTCGCACAAATCGCCCAGCACTTTTCCATAGGCACCGACGTACTCAAAATCATCGGGGAAACACCCAAGGATGCCTGCATTGATCACAGCGCTTTGCAGCAAGTCGATGACTTCGCCTGGCGCATGCGCAATGTAGAAGGCGTCACCGCAGTAATCAGCGTGGTCGATGTGGCCAAGAACATCTACGCCGCCATGAATGAGAACAATCCGAACTTTATGGTGTTGCCTCGCAATCGCTACTCACTGGTGCTGGCAACCACCCCCATAGAATCCTCATCCGGCTTACTCGACTATCACTGCACCGCGATGCCCATCATCGTTTTCGCACGTGACCATAAAGCGGCGACTATCGACCGTATCGTTAGCGCAGCCAAGCACTACAACCAAGAAAATCAGCACGCGTTTTTTGCCAGCAGCAGTGCCGCACAACCAGAGCAATGCGAACAAAGACAGCAAATACGGCGCAATCTGGGCGAACAAAAGTTGGCGCTCAGCACTCAACTGGCCATCTTATTACGCAGCGGCCTCAATGAACCGGACGCCCGGCAACAACCAGAAATGCAGGCTATTGCACAAAACATCAGAGAAGAACGCCTGGCGCTGGAGCAAATGACCTCACCCTGCCCGGTAAATTTTGCCATTGGCACTGGCAATCTGGCGGTTATGGCGGCAACCAATGAAGTGGTGGAAGCTAAAGAATGGCCAGCCCTACTTTGGGTGTATGCCGTGGTGTTTGCCTTGCTGCTGCTGTCTTACCGCTCTTGGCGCGCCTGGCTGGTGATCGGCACGCCCTTGTTCATGGTGTCCATATTTGCCAATGCGGTGATGGCACAACTGGGTATCGGACTCAAAGTGGCCACGCTGCCTGTGGTCACATTGGCGGTGGGCATAGGCGTGGACTACGGCATTTATATCTACGATGTGTTGCAGCGAAAATGGGCGGAAGGCGCGCCCGACCTTTACAGCGCTTATCGTGAAACTTTGGCAGAAACCGGCAAAGCAGTGATATTCACCGGCGTGGTCCTAGCCGGTAGCGTCGCCACCTGGTTATTTTCTGGACTGCAATTCCAAAAAGACATGGGCTTGCTGCTGGTGTTCATGTTCACCGCCAACATGTTGGGCGCGGTCATACTCTGCCCGGCGTTTTACCGCTTTATTCTGCCCCGGCAATCGCCACAAGCAGCAGCCTAAGAACCAACCAATTGCGCAATAATTTGATAGTGTTGCCTGCTCTTATTGCGTAAGTGTCGCTGTATGCAAACCACTGATTTCGACGTCATCATCATAGGTGCCGGCCTGTCCGGTATAGGCATGGCTTGCCAACTGCAATTGAACTGCCCGAATAAGCGTTTTGCTATTTTGGAGCGCAGGAAAAACGTCGGCGAAACCTGGGATTTATTTCGCTACCCCGGTATACGTTCCGATTCCGATATGTTCACCTTTGGTTTTCGCTTTCGCCCCTGGGTCGATGATCAAGTGTTGGCCGACGGCGGCAACATTCGCCAGTACGTGCAGGACACGGCTGAGGAATACCAGGTCTACGACAAAATCCAATTTGGCCAACGCGTGGAAACATACAGTTGGTCCAGCCAAGACAAATTCTGGCGCGTTCGCAGCGTTAATGAAGACAGCGGTGAAGAGCGACTATTAACTAGCAAATTTGTCGTGATGTGCAGCGGTTATTACGACTACGACCAAGGTTACTGCCCTGAATTTGCAGGTCGTGAAGACTTTAAAGGCCCGGTTATTCACCCACAACATTGGCCAGAAGGTTTGGACTATTCCGGCAAAAAGGTGGTGGTCATCGGCTCTGGCGCAACCGCAGTCACTTTGGTGCCCGCCATGAGCGACAAAGCCGCGCACGTCACCATGCTGCAGCGCTCCCCCACCTACATCATCAACTTACCCGCCGTCGACCATATTTCCCGTGTGATGAAGAAGTTCATGCCCTTGAGTTGGGTTTATGCCATCACTCGTCGGCGCAATATCTTTTTGCAACGCTATCAGTACAAAAAATCCTTGAAATCACCGGACGGCATGCGTGAATGGTTGTTAAAGCAAGTGCGCAAAGCGCTAAAGGATTCGAGCAATATGCAGCACTTCGAACCCAGCTACGCGCCCTGGGATCAACGCCTGTGTGCAGTACCCGACGGCGATTTATTTGCCGCCATTAATTCCGGCAAAGCCGCAGTGGTTACAGACCATATCGAGCGCTTTGACGAAACCGGTATACAGCTCAAATCTGGCGAACATTTGGATGCCGACATCATCATTACCGCCACCGGCTTAAATGTCAGTTTGATGCACAACATGAGCGCTGAGGTGGATGGCAAAACCGTCGTCGCCGGCCAAGGCATGAGTTACAAAGCCACGCTGCTGCAAGACATTCCCAATATGGGCGCGGTGTATGGCTACACCAACGCGCCGTGGACACTGAAAGCGGATATTGCCTCTGGCTACATCTGCCGCCTGCTCAATTACATGGACGAGCACGGCCATGAGGTTGCCGTCGCTCATCCAAATTCTGGCAGTCAAGGCGAAGGTTCCGTGATGGACACACTGAACTCCGGCTATGTTCGACGTGCTGCCCACACCCTACCGCGGCAAGGCAAAGACCTCCCGTGGAAGGTCTTAAATGACTACAAAGTTGATAAAAAGATGCTGCTTAAGCAGCCCATCAACGATGGCGTACTGCAATTCGACCCTACACCCGCAACTTAAGCGCTAGATCGCAGCAGCAATGCGCTCAATTGCGGATTTAAGCGTGTCCAAGCTGGTGGCATACGACAAACGCATATGACCAGGTGTGCCGAAGGCCGAACCGGGCACCAAGGCCACACCGGCTTTCTCCAACAAGAATTCGCCGAATTGAATATCGTCATCCACGCCTTCTAAGCGCGCAATGACTTCGGAGAAATCCGGGAAGGCATAAAAGGTGCCATCAGATTGCTGGCAGCTCACACCAGGCAAGGCATTCAATGCGTCGACCACATAATCGTGGCGCTGTTTAAAGGCCACCACCATCTCGCGTACGCAGCCATGATCGCCATTCAAAGCCGCGACGGCAGCCGCTTGCGAAATCGAAGCCGGGTTGGAGGTGCTTTGTGACTGCACCTTGCTCATGGCTTTAATCACTTCTGCCGGGCCTGCGGCATAGCCGATACGCCAGCCGGTCATGGAATAGGCTTTGGAGACACCGTTCAATACAAATGTGCGGTCGTACAAATCCGGCGCCGCCATGACGATGTTGCTAAAGCTCTCATTCAACCACCAGATA
>JBPOFU010000004.1:0-118566 GCA_051252075.1 Oceanococcus sp.
CCCATAAGCTATAGGCATGACATTCGGCTGTTGCGAGGCCATCAGCCATTCGGTTTGCATACCTATCTGTCGCCTGGCGCGCGCTACCTGACCGTCTTACGAGATCCGATAGCACGGGTTGTGTCGCACTATTTTTATGTTAAGAGACATCGTCACCCGAAGTTTATAGGTGCAATTGAGGCGCAGAACATGAGCCTTAAAGAGTATGCGCAAAGCCGGATGAGCGGCGAGCTAGAGAATGGTCAAACCCGTTGGATCGCTGGGGTATTGGATGACCGACCGCTGGGACAGGACGATTTGGATCAGGCGCTGCGAAATATCGATCAATATTTTGATTGGATTGGTTTGACGGAAAAATTTGATTACAGTCTCATTGACTTGGCGCTCAAGTATTACTGGCCCAAGGTTTACTACAGTAGAAAGAATGTCAGTACGGGAGATGTTGACCACCATGTTGACCCTGCGGCGATAGAGGTGATTCGGCAGAACAACCTGTTCGATTTACAGCTTTATCAGTATGTTGCCGAAAAAACGAGGAAGAGTTCGGTTCGTGAGCTTGTCGTACGCAGTATGGGCGGTGTTGCCATGCAGTGCGCGAATGCGCTGTACCAGTGGTATAAAAAGGAATTGGGGAAAACGCGTGGGCACTAGCGCGGAAGTGCCGACACGGGTGGGCAATAAAATTTTCGTATTTGTCTGGCAATATCCTGCAATCACCGAGACCTTTGTGAAGGCGCACTGTGAGGGCTTGGCCAGACGCGGCTGGCAAGTGTGCGTGTTGGCGCATACCGCAGGGGATAGCATGGATGCCCATGCAAGCCTGCCGCCCGGTTTGTCGGTAGATTACTGGCCGGTGTCTACAGGAAAACTGGATCGTTTGAAACAAGTGGGTTTATGCCTGTTTGGACAAGACAAGATCAAAGTATCCACCTTGCTGCTGTTCATCGGGAAAATTGTAAAAAGCCGCAGTCATCGGCCATTGGACTTGCTTTTGAAGGCGCTGTTTCTGAAGCAATTGAATTTCTCGGCAGATTTGGCTCATGCCCATTTTGGCCAGCAGGCTGAGTTGGCTGCTCGACTGTTTAGCCTTGGAAATGCACCCAAGCGCTTCGTGGTGACTTTGCACGGATTTGACGTAAACCGGCCCGCCGCCGATGGATGTCAACCATATCCCATGATGTCAAAAGCTGCTGATCGAATCCTTGTCGGGACTCGGTTTATGCAAGCACAAGCACGTTCCATTGGCTGCCCAGCCGACAAATTGCAGTGCTTGCCGGTCGGCGTTGACGTCGATAAGTTTTCGTATGTTACGCGTGAAATGTTAAAGCCTACTCGCATGAATATTTTATCGGTATGCCGTTTGGTGCCGTACAAAGGTCTGGATGTAGCGCTGCGCGCTTTGGCGCTAGCAAAAGCGCGTGGAGTACTGTTTTGCTATCGAATTATTGGTGATGGTCCTTGCAAAAATGCATGGATGTCTTTGTCTTCGGAGCTGGGACTGGCCGAGCAAGTCTCTTTTCTAGGCCCAGCAAGCCATCAAATGGTTGCTGAACAGATGAGCCTCGCTACACACTTTATGCATGTTCCCAGAAGCGTTGCAGGGGACCGCGAGGGCCAAGGGGTGGCTGTTCAGGAAGCGCAAGCCACCGGTCTACCGATTATCGCCACCCGGCATGGCGGTGTGCCGGAGGGCATCATAGAAGGAGAAACCGGCGTGCTTGCCGATGAGGGCAGCGATGAGAGCTTGGCGGATGCGATAGTCGATATGTGGAAGTCTTCTTCCAGATGGCTAGACATGGGGCGCCGAGGGCACAATTTTGTACTTGAAGAATTTTCTTGCGAGCGCGTTGAAGAAAGGCTTCTAGGCATTTATGCGAGCTTAGAAATGGGGCAGTCATAATGCTAATTGGGACAGAAAAGCCAGCATTGAGCCACCCAAAAGTCTCGGTGATACTACCGACGCACAATCGTTCCGATTTGTTTTTCCGCGCCTTGCGTAGCGTGTTATTTCAAACAATGAGCGAGATTGAAGTCATCGTGGTTGTGAATGCATGCACAGATGACACGGCGGTTCGTTTGCAGGCTATAGACGATGGCCGTATTCATTGTATTCATACGGATAATTTGTTGAATGCCTCGAGCGCGAGAAATTTGGCTATTAACATTGCGAAAGCACCGTTCTTAGCCTTTCAGGACGATGATGATATATGGATGCTAAATAAGTTGTCGCGTCAGCTTGAGGCTTTCGAGCATGCAGATGCACAGCGTGGACTTTGTCTTTCTGGCTACGTCCGTTTGCTGCCGGGTGGGCAAATCGCGGAAAGGTTCACGCGCTACTATTTCGATCAACTTGATTTCAAAAGTGGCGTTTTGAGAAATAATTTTAGCGTTATTGCCACGCCGGGTTGGTTGGTAAAAACAGCGTTAGTCAAAGAAGTGGGAGGTTTTGATGAGTCACTACCTGCTCGTAATGACTGGGATTTAGCGAAGCGGCTACAAGATGTTTGTCGTTTTGGCTATGTAGAAGCACCACTATTTCTTCAAGACCAGACTCGGCCAACGTCTATGATGTACCGGCGTGATTTGGCGGTTCAATCGTTAACGATTCTGTCTAAAAAGTACCAAAACTATTGGGCTGAAGAGCCGGAAACTTTGGCGAAACATGCGGCATTGATTGGAAGGTACTGCTTAGTCGAATGTAGTAAAGTTAACGAGGCGCGGCACTGGCTTTTGATAGCGGTTCAAAAGGCTCCGTTTGATTGGCGTTCGTGGACATGGCTGGCAATCTCATTTTTTCCAGCTTTTCGTGATGGTTTTATTCGTTGGGTTCTGCGGCGTCGTGGCTAACGTGTTTTCAGGCACAATTGGGTGGCTACTTTCGTGATTACTGCACCTCGCGTATCTATTATATTGCCTAGCTACAATCGGCTGCATACTCTTCCTGCGGCAATTTCTAGTATTTTGGGCCAAACGTTTTCAGAGTTTGAATTGATTGTTGTTAACGATGGTTCAACCGACAATACGGTTGAATATGTCACAGCACTTAATGACCCCCGAGTGGTGCTCGTGAGCTTAGATAAAAACTCGGGTGTTGCCGCAGCCAGAAACGCGGGTTTAAACAAAGCCCGAGGCGAGCTGGTTGCATTTCAGGACAGCGATGACGAGTGGTTGCTGGATAAATTGGCAAAGCAGATCGCGCATTTGGAAAAGCAGCCGGCAAACATTCTCGGAATCGCGTGTGGCATTGTGCGTTATGCCGAAAACGGCTTGATGAATGACTTTTCTCAGCTTTGCATGAACAGGGACAAGCTAAAACACGAAGAAGTTCTCGTGGCCAATTGTATATACACTCAGACGTGGCTGATGCCGCGAAAATTGTTGCAGGATTTGGGTGGGTTTGACGAGGCTATGGGTATCTGGGATGACTGGGAGCTGCTGATACGTATCTCACGACATACCGAAATCAGTTTAATGCCTGATTATCTTGTGGTATCCGGGCGGTGCGAAGACAGCTTGTCCGCTGTGAACCCGAAGTGGATTCCTGATTTGCAGCATATATTGGCCAAGCATCACCAGCATCTGCAAGCGTGGCCAAAACAACACGGGCGTTTGCATCATTTGTTGGCGAGGCGACACACCCAGCGGCAGCAATGGGTGCTGGCACGAACGCAGTTTCGGCATGCTTTGGCGTGTTATCCCTGGGTGCTAAAGCGATGGTTGCTTGTTGGTCTGATTTGCGTTCCAAGCTTGGCAAATCGCCTGCTGAATCGTGCTTAATATGTCAGTTCTTAGCCCTGTGTGGTCGCCGAAAATACCGATCAAGCGTTGGATATATCGCCTGATCGGGGTGGTTGACCAAGTCTTGCAGTATATTGTGCCAGCGCGTAAAAACCAGTTGTGCTACGCCAGCATTCCTGATTTTTCTGACAATGCCTACTATCTGTATCAGTATGCGTTACAGCACCGAAAGGGCTTACACCACGTGTGGTTGTTGCATGATTTGTCCATGGCTGAACAGATCCGTAGTGATTTCCAGCAGTCGCTCGCGATTCACGGGGTACGTGGACACAGTTTGGAAATACAGGCCTGGAGCGCTTGGTCTGGTTATTGGGCCTTTTTGTGCAGTCGCTGTGCGTTCCATACCCATGGGATGTATGTGTTTTCCCGGCGCGCGATTAAAAGATTTCGGGTGGGTTTATGGCACGGCATGCCAATAAAGTGTATTGGCCGCTTGAACACAGTGTCGCCGAACCCCAAGCCGACTTATTCGACCCACTACATTGCTAGTTCGCATTTTTTTAAGTACGTGTTAGCAGCGGCCTTCGGTGTCACGGCGGAATCTGTATTAATCACAGGGCAACCACGATGTGATGTTCTGCTAGGCGGCGGCAAAAGTGACGATCAACGTAACAGGCTATTGGGCAAATTAGAACTCGATGCGGCGCGCAAGTTGGTCGTATGGTTGCCCACGTATCGCGCCGAAGACGGTGAAAGGCGTGATGGCTCAAACAGTGTCCGTAGTTTCTTGGACGAATTGAACTCCGATTTGTTGGATGCATTGCAAAAAGAGGCGGAAGCAACCAGTACAACCATTCTGATCAAGCTGCACCCATATGAGCAGGCCGATATTGCATCTCGATGTGCCTCTTGGCCGTGTATCAGTGTGCTTAGTGCAGAACAGTGGCAAGCCCGTAAGGTGCAACTTTACGATGTGTTATCTATGGCCGATGGATTGATCACCGACGTTTCATCGGTGATGATCGATTTTGCACAAACCGGCAAGGCAATAGGCATTTTTGCTTTTGATCAAAAACGCTACACACGCAACCTAGTATTTCCGTTTGTGCATGCAGTACACGACACCCACGCCCAGATGTTGAACGACCAAAACAGCATATCGGCCTTCTTCAGCGCTATAGCATCCGCTACAGAATTAAATTCACCAACCACATCGTGGCTGAATGAGCTGCAGCAAATTCCGGCATCCGAAGCGTTATTGCAACGGTTTGTTGATCCGCTGATCGTATCTTCCAGTTCTGAGCTAAGGTCATGACGCGAGTAATTACCTTTGGCACATTTGATATGTTCCACGTAGGCCATTTACGTATTTTGCAGCGTGCAAAAAGCTTGGGGGATTACTTGATCGTCGGAGTCTCTACCGATGATTTGAATCGCAGCAAGAAGGGGCGGGCACCCGTATACAGCTTTGCTGAGCGCTGTGAAATTCTGCAAGCCTTGCGTGTTGTGAATGATGTTTTTGGTGAGGAATCTTTAGAGAAGAAGGGTGAATATATCCAGCAATTTGGAGTTGATGTTTTGATCATGGGGGATGACTGGAAAGGCCGTTTCGATCATTTCGAATCGCTGTGCAAAGTGGTTTATCTTCCCCGTACGCCGGCGGTGTCGACTACAGAAACTATCGAGAAGATCAGGTCATGATTCAAATGGATTGGCAGGCATTACTGATGCTCAGTTCAGGGGCCTATGATAGGACTGGTATTGTTCAGTGTGTGTCGCATACGTTTTGCGACGATGCGTTTGAAGCCTATGGCTGAGCACTAAATACGAAGTGATCTATCTACAGACTATTACAGCATCAAAACGGCTAAGGCATTGCTCAGGATGATTTTCGATTTCTAAAATAGCGAGCGCAAGCGCCAATCATTTGAGCGCTGCGAATCTGACGACGTTTACTACGAACGCGTCGCCAAGCTGGCGGCATAACCTTCGGATGTACTTATCTCGCTGTCCAATTTTTGTGGACCATTTCTCGCCTCAATAAATATTGGAAAATATAAAGTATGAAGAAATTAGCAGCGCGTGAGTTATTAAACCAGCGTTTCGACTCCCCTGATCAGGCATTTCTAACTCGTAGAATTAGCCAGCCTTTGGGGCGCGTTGTTGCAGCTGCAGCATATAAATTTCACATTAGCCCGAATGCTCTCACGTATGCAGGGATGATAATCGGTCTGATGGGTTCTTTCGCTTTTGCGCACGCTTCCGGAGGTGGGGGAGAGACACTTATTGTAGTTCTTGTTTTACAGCTTTCGTTTGCATTCGACTGTGCCGATGGGCAGCTCGCACGTGCTACTCATAGGGGCTCTGATTATGGAGCGTGGCTAGATATCTACTGTGATTTCTTGCGGTATGTGGGTTTGGCATGCGCAATTACATTTCGTTTGGAGCAAGCAGCGATCGATATAGAATGGCGGTTCTTAACGCTGTTCGCCTTTGTAGGTGGGGGCACCACATATCTCTATTCAGTAGCTGTTGCTGGCAAGCAGGTCGTGGTGAATAGCAAATCAACAATTCAACCAACTGTTGCTCGTAGTCGAGATTTTTTGACAAATTTGATGGACACCCCCTTGTTGCTGTTAGTGCTACCTCTTTTACAAAATCACCCAACAAGCTTGGCGCTATATTCGCTTGTTTACGGTGCTTTTTTATTAGTACGTGGTTGGGCTGTTGGTTATCGACGCTTAAAAAAACGGTATTAAGTTTTGCGTATATTGCATGTCAGTGAAGCTACAGTCGGCGGTGTCGCGACATACCTGAACGAACTTGTACGTTTACAGATAACACGATTCGGAGCTGACTCTGTTGTGCTGCTAGTGGCAGAGCAAGAGCTTGAGAATCTGGCTATTGACGTGCGTCAAATGGCACGCATCCATCTCTATGAGAGAAGTGGCCGCGATTTTGGTTCGCTTTGGCGGTTGTTTCGAGCATTTTCCCAATTGCAGACCGACTTTGAACCTCATGTCATTCATGCACACAGTACTTTCGCCGGAGCCATTGCTCGATTGGGGCGTGCTGCAGCACCGATTGTGTACTCGCCTCACGGTTGGGCCTTCGATATGGAGCAGCAGGCGTCGCTTCGTTTAATCTATCGTGGGGTGGAGCGCTTACTCCTGTATCGGACTGCTGCTGTTGTTAACGTGTCATTTTTTGAAAGGCGATCAGCTCTAAAAGTTGGGCTGCCTGCAGAAAAGTTAAAAGTTGTTCGTACTGGTATCGATAAACAAAGAGTAGGCAGCGTTGTGTCTAAGAGCAACCCAGGTCCAATGCAGTTGTTGTTTGTCGGGCGCTTTGATACGGAAAAAGGAGCTGGCTGGCTACTCGATGTATTTCGGACGCTACCTATAGGAAAGTTTCAATTGACCTTAGTTGGTGAGTTCGTCAGGCAGCCTGCTAAAGCGTGGGATATTCCATCAGGAGTAAGGGTGTTAAGTTGGCAAGCGGAAAGCGCAATGGATGAGCTATATGACGACGCTGATTGCGTTATTGTTCCATCTCGCTGGGAAGCATTCGGCTTAGTTGCCGTGGAGGCGATGAGGCGCTCACGTCCCGTTATGGTCAGTGATCGCGGTGCTCTGCCAGAGTTGCTCGAAGGTTCACAAGCGGGATGGGTGTTTCCTTTGGACAAGCCGGAAGCTTTGCGAGCGCTGTTGTTAGACGTTTCATTTGAGGAACTGCATCGTCGAGGTGCACATGCATTGCAGCATTTTCTAGAAAAATTTACGAGTCAACGCATGGATGAGCAGATGGCAAAGATTTATAGCGATGCCGCCTAGCTTCCGTTGCGTTGGTGCTCCGCATGTATAAATTGGTCGTGGCAAGTTTTTTGTCGATAGAAATAAGTAGGTTGTAGAAGCTATGCCTGATAAGAAGCCGGTGCTGTTGTACGTTATTAAGTTCACCTTAGTCGGTGGGGCACAGTTGCATTTGCTGCAACTCATACGCCATTTTTCTAGCACTTACGACGTTCATTTATGCGTTGGACAGTTTGATCATGTTGCGGAGGTGGCAGCGAAAGAGGGCACGACAATTCACCATCTGCCGCTAATGGAAAGTGATGCCAGTCTGCCAATGTTTTTCCGGCTTATTGGAGAGTTACGTAGATTAGTGCGGCAGTTATCGCCTGATTTAGTGCACGTTCACTCGCCTTTGGCAGGAGTGGCATGTCGTTGGGCGTGTTGGGCGGAGAAAGTGCCTTGTGTCACGACGATACACAGTTGGAACTTTGCCCCGGGAATGCCCTGGACACGACGTGTGTCCTCTTGGGTGCTGGAGTTTTTGGTGAGTAGGTTGAGGCAACCGATAATTGCGGTGTCTGAATTCGACAGCAATCTTGGGCAGAAATATGGGGTGGCGGCTCCGCCACAAGTGCAGGTGATTCACAATGGCATTGAGGATGTCCAGGCCCCTTATATAGAGGGCGTAGATAACGGCAAGATACGGGTGGTCATGGTTTCTCGATTTGATGTTCGCAAGTGTCAAGATCAGTTGATCCGTGCCATTCATAAAATTGAAGGTCCTTGGCAATTAGTGCTTGCAGGTGATGGCCCATCGCGGACGGCGTTTGAGCAATTGACTAATGAGTTAGGTATACGGGACAGGGTCGAGTTCTTGGGTAACGTGACTGATGTACCGGGCTTGCTAAAAACCTGTGACGTAGGTGTGCTCATCAGCCAAGCGGAGGGCCTTCCCTTAGCAATTTTGGAACAGATTCGCCAAGGATTACCGGTGATAGCAACTGATGTAGGGGGGGTTGCAGAAGCGGTTCGTCACAATGAAACAGGCTATCTTGTGCCAATGAATAACCTAACCGAATTGAGTGCCCGACTTGAGTTATTGCTTCGATCCAACGAGCTACGTAAAAAATTCGGCAAAAAGGGACGAGAGTTGTACCTCAAGCAATTCGGTGAACGCGCCATGCTAGAAAAAACTGGGGCCATATATCAGTGCCTTGCTCAGTAGTTACGCATATACAAATTTCGGGGCGGCAGTTTTGGGATATGAAGGCGACTAACGACGCATCGCAATGCCACTGACAAACGCACAGCTACTGAGGTCTCCGTCATTGCTGCTACTGGGGTTTTGTCTCATGTTTATGGCGTGGCCGAGTGTGCGCGTTATTGGGAATATTTCGTTCAGTGATGTCTTTTTTGTATTGAGCCTTGTCGTTGGCCTGGTAGAACGCATTTGGAAGCGTGAACTGAATTTGTCGCCCCGAGCGCTCAACGCGCTCCTTATGTACATACTGGCTACCCTGTTGTTCTTGCCAGGTTACCTTTGGTGGCAATTTGCCACACCGGTCCCGGTAGCTGGTTTCGATGGGCGCATTTCAGATGTCAGCGGTGTGAATCTCACGTTAAATGCAAATGTCTTATTTGGGGGCGGTAGTACGTCTCAAACAAAACTATTCCTGATCTTCCTGATAAATACATCATTGATGCCGGTGGCATTGTGGATTGTTAGGATAAAACGCGAGTCAGAATGGGTATTTCTGTGGAGGATGTGGACATTCGGTGCGGTTTACGGAGCTCTGGTAGTTGTGCTGAACTGCAACGGTTTATGGCCTTTTGAATTGTTCGACAGGTCGTGGGTTTACATACGTCGAGCGAGCGGACTGACAGCCCATGCCAATATTTTGGCAGCGATATGCATGCTTGCAATTCCGGGATTGCTCATTGCGTTTACTCAGTCACAGTCTTGGCTGCAGCGTGCGTTTTTCGTAGTTTGTTTTTGCCTTGTTTGGGGCGCGCTGGACCTTACAAAATCGCGTAGCGGGGTCGTGGGCGTTTTCGTAATCGTTGGTGGGTTTTGGGTTCTGTCCGCCCCGCAGCTAGGAAAATCCATTCTTCGCTTCGTCAGCGGTACGGTAATCGCTTCGTCATTTCTGATCATCAATTCATTCAGCGGTGGGCATGTGGGCGGCGCTTTGGGGCGATTGCTTAAAGGAAGCTCGCAGTCAGATGGCGCACGTGAAATCATCAATGGATTGGTGTGGGAACAGGCATTGAATAGTCCCTTCGTAGGTGTCGGATACAGCGCATTAAAAGTCGCACACAATTTATATTTGCAAATGTGGCACGTCGCTGGAGTCTTTGGTCTCGTGGGGTATTTGATTGTTATATTGATGCCTATTTTCCTGATTTGGCCATGGCGAAAAGTCTGTGAGTACCGGAATGTGAGCGTGGTGCTCTCACTGACCTTGTGGGCTTCCGCACTCTTGGCCCTAACAAAAAGTAATCCTGGTGAATTCACGCTGGGGGTTTTCTTTGCGTTAGTCGTTTACTGGGGGCTCAGTGCGAGATATGGCCGCGAATTTTCCATGCCATTGCAAGATCGGACGGCGTTCGAGCGTGAGACCGTGAGCTTGCGATGAAGCTTCACAATGCACAGTCGCCCGGTTGGTGGCACTACCTTCTATTTCTACTGGTCATGCTTGCGCTGCAGGAGTGGGGTTACTTCTTCCTGTCTCAAGGTGGCTATGGTTATGAAGTCTCTGCAATTAAGGAAGTGCTAGGAACGATCATACGACTGATTGTTGAGCTACAAGTTGCGATTATATTACTCATCACTCCACGACCGCTGTCTAGGGTTTTAATTGCGAGCATCCTGGTGCTTTTTATTGCTGCCATCATGTTGGCGCGAGAAGCAGGTTTTTTGCTAACACTTTCTTTGGCGCTTTCTAATTACCGCGAAGCCATAGAGGTTTCGACGCATGGGCTAGGATTGAACATCACCGACGCTATGGTCTTGTTGTCGGTAGGTTTGTTGAGTGTCCTTGCATGGGTAGTCTTGCCCCAAAAGCGCCTGCGCTACCGAACGGTGATGGTGGTTTTGATTCCATTTTTAATATTCGATTCTATTTTGGTCATGGCAATCGATCCGCCTCAACGTATTCGCACCTATATAAGTAAGGAACGAATCATGCTGAGCTACGGCTATATAGGCATGCTCGTTGCTGATGGTGCATTCATTGTGGCAGCAAACCGTCAGGAAGCGTACGAGGGGTTTTTAGAAAACGGTCAAAACGCAGAGAGTCAACCGATTGAAGGCGTGTTGAAATTTGATCCGGTTTCGATCTATATGATTCAGTGGGAAAGTTTGGATTATATTGCGTTAGAGCAATTGGAAGACGGCTCATTCTTAAAGGGCTTGGAGGCTGCCGTAGGGGTGCAGAACTTAAAAACAGAGCACATTAATGGCTCTGCCGATACCGACTACGCGATCCTAACAGGGCTGCCTACGCCGAGAGACATTAATCCCTATTTGCTTTCGGCGACAAGGCGCGAGGCCTATCTGGCTAAAGACCTAAATTCACAAGGCTTCGCGACGAACTTTGTTCATTGCAATACCGAGCGATTTTTTTCGCGTGGAAAACGTGTTTCAGAATTCGGGTTCTCGCGCATCTACTGGAGCGAGTCATTTGGATTTGAGCGCGATGGGGCGGGGTTTTGGGGCTTAGATGATCGAAAGTGTGTTGAACGCATTACGAACGATGTTGGGCTTACATCAGGACAATTCTTGTACTTCATAACCCTCACTTCACATTACCCGTACCGCAACATTCCTGCGAGTAGAAATAGTGACGGCAACTTACTAGAGCGGTATATGATCGAAGTCAAAAATACTGATATGGCGATCTCGACTTTGGTTTCCGCAATGCCAAATAGATCGTTGCTATTGGTGTATGGCGATCATGGCGCATTAGGCATGCCGGGCTTTAGTAAACAATCTAGCGTGCCGTTGTTGTGTGCCCTAATTGAGGAATCAGTGTTTGTACCTTGTGGTCTAAGCTTTCTTCAAGGCATCTGGACCTATCAGCTTGGTCAAGAAATTTGGCGAGCACTAAAAAAGTGATGTCCAGTTCATCCTAAGTTGGGGGGGCAAGTATGGCAGGACCGTATAGGAGGTCTCGTGAGTCGAATTTACGCGCTCGATAATGCAAAATTTCTGATGTTGATATTGGTGGTTTTTGGGCACCTAATTGAGCCACTTACCAATAGCAGCAACATGATTAAAGTGCTTTTTATGAGTATCTATTCCTTCCACATGCCAGTATTAATTATGGCGGCCGGAATGGTTAGTTCAAGTGAGCTCAGCAAGGGCCGCGTCGTCAAGTTACTTCGTTCGATAGCGCTGCCGTTACTGGTTTTCACCGCACTGTACGAGGCTTGCGTTTTTGCAGCGCGGGGAACACCGAGCGGCTACTCCGTGAGCCTGCAGCCATATTGGATTTTGTGGTTTCTTTTCAGTTTGTTGATATGGCGGCTTTTGCTGCCTATGCTTTTGAAACTACGTCACCCCTTGATCTTGAGTGTCGCGCTTTCCCTTGCCGCAGGCTACATGGACGGCATAGGTTATTTTCTAGGGCTGTCTAGGACCATTTATTTCTTTCCATTCTTTCTGGCGGGGAACATTGTCACTACGGCGTTTCTGCGGGATTCGAAAACAAGGCATATTCCAAAGCAGGTATGGCTGGCGGTTCTGTTGCTCAATACGTTTGTGGTTTGGGTCCTTCAAGATCAATCCCAGTCCTGGCTTTACGGTAGTTTTTCCTATGCTCAATTGGGAGCGGATGGCTGGACTGCCGCGGCCTCTAGGTTGGCAGTGTATGGCCTGTCCTTTACGACTTCAGTCGCGGTATTAATGCTTGTGCCGACACGCGCTTCGGTCATCTCTGTTCTAGGTTCAAACTCGCTCTATGCCTATCTGTGGCACGGATTCCTCGTCAAGATTTTGCTTGGGATTGGGGCTATCCATTTTCTTGCAAGTTTTGGAGCAGTTACGGTACTCCTCAGCATTTTCTTCATTGCCTTGATCGCGACGTTGGCTCTTTCTAGCGGCTTCATTGCGCAAAATACTGAACGATTTCTGTTCGCACCATTCAGGCAGCTGTTTTCGAGCCCATTATTTTGAGTTAGCATCGGCCAAAGTGCTCTATGGCCCCAGGGGCGTCCACCTATTGGGGTAGGTGCATATCAGGTCAATGCATATACTATTTTATAAGATTATTTACAGTGTCAACCGTGTCCTGGTTCGATACATTCGTATTTTTTTGAACGATTTGAGGAGCCAGCAGGCGTCGTGCATTTGATTCCATTTTTGGTTATTGCCGACATTACTATGACGTGGCTGTGTGGCTACAGTTGCTTGCTTTTAGTCGCAGGTTGGTCTGGTCGATCGAGTATCGGATTCACTGATGCAGTGAGCCTTTTGATGTCTTTGTGCGCCATTGCTTTTCCATTGTTTGTGCGGGTTTATGGGGGCTATGAGCGTCGGTCGATTGTGTCCTTGGGGCGAAGCGTTCAGCGGGTGCTTACAGCATGGGGCACCGTATTTGTACTGATGTTGGTTATTCTTTGGGCCAACAAGCTCAGTGAAAATTTCTCCCGACTGTGGATGGGCTTGTGGTTTTGCACGACTACTGTGCTGCTGGTGCTTGGCCAAATTGTGTACTACTTTCTTTTGCGCTGGATCCAGGGTGCTGTGGGATCTGAGTTGCGGGTTTTGGTTGTAGGCTCAGACAATCATGCGATTTCACTCTTCTCGGACATCAATCAGAGTACACATAATGGTTACCATATCGTCGGTTACTTTGGGGCAGAGCAGCAAGAATGCCCCGTGCCTTGGAAGGGGGGGGCCGAGAATATTCTACAAGTGCTCCGTTCTTCAGATGACGATCTAGTGGACGAAATTTGGATCATGCAATCGGAGGCTACAGCTGAATTAGGGCGAGCCATGTTTGTCCGCGATGATTTGAGGCTGTATCAACTCCGCTTCGTGCCCAGTTTTCAGGGCTTTGACTTTTTTGGCAGTGATCTGGAGCGTATTGGCAGACACTCCTTGATTGGGATGTCCGTATCCCCACAAGTAGGATTGCAAGCTGCTGGAAAGCGGGCTATCGATATTCTTGGCTCTGCATTGGGTTTGATATTGTTCGCGCCATTGTTTCTGATCATAGCGCTATCAATCCGTTGGGAATCATTAGGGGGTGTGTTTTTTTCTCAACAACGGCATGGTAGGGGAGGGTGTTTGTTTAAGTTATGGAAGTTTCGCTCTATGACTCAGCAGGCTTCCAGTGAGCAATTTGTTCAAGCGGTTCGAGGTGATCAACGAGTAACCCGTGTTGGATATTGGTTGCGACGGTGGTCCTTGGATGAAATTCCCCAGCTTTGGAATGTGTTGTTAGGGAGTATGAGTTTGGTTGGTCCGCGTCCTCACCCAGCGCAGATGAATGAAGATGCGGTCACGCGTGATTTTCGTTACCACTTGCGTCACAAGGTGAAACCCGGAATGAGTGGTTGGGCGCAAGTCAATGGTTATCGCGGTGAAACGAGTGATGCAGAATTGTTGGATAAACGTCTGGAATATGATTTGTATTACATCAATAACTGGACTTTGTGGCTCGATATAAAAATTCTCATCATGACGGTATTCGTTGGCTTTCGACACCCAAACGCTTACTGACCTTTCCATGTTGGCATGATGCAATGAGTGCCAACCAGGCAACAAAAGTGGTTCGCCAAGCCGGTATTTGAAAGTTGAATTCAAACAAAGCGTGAAGTAATGCTGCTGCGCAGACTGCGAATGCCCCTGCGGCGATTGCTTGTTGAGTGGTGTGTTTGGAGCTGAACGTTCGCGCGGCCATAAGCAGGTGCAGAATGACGAGGTTGATTAGCAAGCCATATCCAATCCAGCCGGTTTCGATGATGAATTGTTGATGGTCGTTGTGGGCATGCACATAACGCGGTGTTCGAGGCGAGCTCCGTGCCAAATCCTCTACAAGTGCATAGCTGCCCAAGCCCGTGCCCCCTATTCCGGCTTTGCTGATTAGTCGCTGGCTCAATGCGCGAGCGGTAGATCGTGTGTCTGTTTCTAATTTCGTGTTTTCGATGCGTTCAACCACACGCTGTAAGCCAAAATGTTGGCTGACTAGTACGATATCCACCACAGCGATACTGGAAAAAATAAGGGCTGTTTTAAGAAAGGATCGAGTGCTTTGTGAGCGTAACAACCAAAGTATTGCAAAAACGCTCATCGCCGCCGCAAGGCTGGTATTACCCATGCGGGAGCGGCTTAATACAACAGCAATTACCATCGTCAGCAAGCTAACTCGAAGGGGAACTGCAATGCTTTGTATCAGGTGGATCAGACGTCGATGAATGCTGTTCCAGGGCGGGTCCTTTATGCTGAGTAGCAGCACCAGAGTGGCGACAGCACAGAGGGTAAGGTAGGCAGCGAAATGATTGCGATTGGCAAAGCTGCCATGTGCGTCGTGCTTGTGGACAAAGCCGTCCGGTTCAATCCACGCCCATGTCCAACCCGTCGTCAGAGAGAGAATGCCGTAAATGGCCTGAGAGCTACCGAGTATGACTAAGCACCAGAGAAAGACTTTCTTTCGCTTTCGGTTTTGCAGATGAAGTCTCAGTGATTCCCAAAGGCAGAATAGGCCACATGACACCAATAGCAGTCGGGCTGTTTCCATAGGCACAAGGCTAATGCTGTAATGGGCATTTAAACCTTGTTTCTCAATGGACTGCCAGATTTGCCTGGACAACGGGCTAACTTCTTGCAGCAAGCTTGTGGACATCGGCAATACTTGTATAAGCAGCCAAGTTAACCACGCCAACCAGCTCAGCCTAGTTAAGCGAGTCAGCATAGTTGAATGCGCATTCTTTTTATGGGGGTGTATCAGTAGAGCTGCAGCAGAAATGATGATGAATGCGGTTTCCGCTATTGGTAAGTTGCCGCCACGAAACCATGGTAAAAGAATGATGGCGAGCAGGCACAGCACAAAGCTCAGCATCCTCATAGGAACCCATGGTTATGGCATGAACGTTTGAGTTTCCCCCGATTAGCCCGGGGAGATTGGCAGCGGGCGCGTAGAGCCACCAAATTGTCACACCAATATTTTGTACGAACCGTTTTGTCTTCAAACAGACAAAATGCGTCTTGCGCATCTGTCGCTAACAATTGTGAATAGAGTAGAACTGGTGTGTGCAGAGATGCTTGGCTTCTAGCCTGTTGCCAAGCTGTCTGTATTGCAGGCGGGGCGATATGATTAAAGTGGGTGGATAGCAGCGCTTGTTCTAATGAAATGTAGTTAGTGTTTGGGGCCATACTGAGCGCTTGTGCTGCTGCCTTTAGGCCAGATTCGTGGTGGCCGAAGTATAAGCCCAGTGTGGCCACGCGACTCCACAATCGAGCATCGCTAGGTTGAAGTTGCAGGGCCTGATTTATTAGATCCCAAGCGTGTCGTCTGTTGATAGAGGCGAACCTTTCTCCAAGAGCATGCAGATGGCTGGGAGCAGGGTGCCAATGGGGGCTTATGAGAGCAGTATGCTGCAATTTTACGGATGCAACGTTTGTGAGCAGATGCTGAGATTCCAACCAGACGCGGCTTTGCCCGTAGAGTTGCATTAACGCTAGCGACAATATGAGTAGTGCAAAAAGTGGGCGCAGTAGGATTAACATGGCTCACTAGGGTTGGGAATGGGCTAGTGTAGAAATTCGTTGCCCCACCTAGTATCGATAACCCGTCGTGTAGTAATAGTTGCCTGAGTAACCGGCCCGACTGGTGCTGGCATCATTCAAGACGACACCCATGCAGTTTGCTGCCGCAGCATCCAGACGCTTGATCGCGCCAATTAAGCCTTTTTTATGGGTGACTTCTGAGCGGGCGAGTAAGATGAAGGTATCAACTCTGTCGGCTAGATGAAGCGCATCACTGGCAGCGAGTAATGGCGGAGTATCGATGAAAATATAGTCATATGAGTTACGCCATTGATTCAATGCATTCGAAAACATGGGGGAATCAATCAACAAAGCTGGATTCGCCGGTGGTGTGCCGGCAGTGACGAAAAACAAGTTTTCTTCGTTGTACTGCTGAACGACCGTATTGATTTCAGCTTTGCCTTGCAGCATTTCGGCCAGTCCTGCATGAGATGAATTCTTGATTTTGAACTGACGTGCCATTTTAGGGCGGCGCATATCGCCATCTATAATCAGAACCCGAGATGTGTCAGCAAAAACGCTAGCCAGTGCCGCTGTGAGCGTGGTTTTGCCCTCACCTGGCTCGGTAGAGGTTATGGCAACTACAGCTGCTTGATTGGCTTCGGGCTTAAACTTCCCGCCAAGTAAGACGGCTGTTTTCAAGCTACGGACTGCATCAGCAAAGGGCGCGCGCGCGTCGTTACGCAGCAAATCGATCACCGATTTTTCTAACAGTTTCGATTTGCTTCTGGGAAGAATGCCTAATAAAGGGAGGCGAGTGATGGATTCCAGATCGTCAGGTGTTTCAATCTTTGAGCGCAGTAATTCTCGTAATACGGTGATGAACAAGGCAAGTACTATGCCCAAAAGGCCGCCTAGGAAGGCGTACTGCTTGGCGCTGGGGGCAAAAGGTCTGCGCGGCGGCACGGCAGGGTCAGCAATACGAGCATTGGCTTCGCTGAATGAAGAGTTGCTTTCGGATTGCTGGAACCGGGCCAAAAAGAGGTCGTATAGTTGTTGGTTTGTTTTGACGTCACGTTCCAACATATTCAGCTTGAATTCGGATTTGTCCAGGTCGCGTAGCCGACTTTCCGAACGTGCTTTTTCCGCTATGAGATTGGCTTCAGTGCGCCGAGCAATGTCTAGCTTGGATTTTATGCTGCGAGCCTTATTTTCGAGTTGGCTCAAATACTCCTGTTCCAGAGCCGCTTTGCGGGCTGCTGCTGAGACATATTCTGGATGGCGAGTGCCATAACGCTTTTCTAGGGTTGAGAGAATTGCATCCGCGGACGCAAGCGATTGCCAAGCGCCTCGGATTACGTCGTCACTAAGCAGTGGTCGAGCATCAGCAGGATTTTTCCCACCAGAAGTAATGCTAAGAATTTCCTGATGTGCATTTTCTATCTGGCGCCGCTCTCGTGTGGCGGTTCGTAATTCTGCGGTTATCTTGACTTGCTCACTTTCCACTAAGCTGCGGTTGCCGCCTACGTTAAGCAAGTTATTAGTATCTCGGAAGGTTTGCAAAGCCGATTCGGCGCCACCCATTTGGGATTCGACATCACCTAATTTACCGACTAACCAAAGGTTAGCCTTGGCGTAAATGTCTAATCGTGATTGTAGTAACTCTTCGATATACAAATCCGCTAGTGTATTGGCTGCGGTGGCGGCCAATTTAGGATCTAACGATACGAAGCTCACTAGAAACAGCGTCGTGTTTGGCGCCAATCTGCTGGAACTGGCTTTTCGCACTTTTTCTATAGTGGACTCCAAGCGGGCGCCGTCGTCGATACTGACGGGCGGCGGAGCATCCGGCATTCCGGGCAGGAAACTGAGGAGTTTTTCTCTGAGTCTGGCTTCACGAAATCCAGTGCCGCCAAATTCCTCAACGTTCACTAGATCCAGTCGTTCTGTCAGCGCTTTCGCCAGCTTTCGAGATTCTAGAATCGTGAGTTGAGTGCCGTAATACTTAAAGCTGTCGTAACCAGGATCATAGAAATCTTCAGATTTCCCGATTGTGCGCATGGGTTTTGGATCAAGCTGCAACAGTGTGTCGGCTCGATAAATGGGGGGCTGGGCTAGAGCTGCATACATCCCGATTAGAGCCGCACAGAGAGGCAAACTCAGCAAAACTAGAAGATTTTGGCGAATTATGGCAAAAATGTTTACGACATCAGTGCCAACGCCCCCGAGCGTGCTTAGGCTAACCGCTTTGTTTGGCTCAGTCGGGTTGGTAGAGCCACGAACCTGCGGATGGCCATTGTCAATGGAAGTACGCAGGTTCAAAACAATCGCTCACCGACAGTGATCACATCACCGGGAAACAAAAGGCTATTGCCGTCTACCCGCATGCGCTGCGACTCTTGCACGTTGTTGCGCTGAAGGTAGTATTTCTTCGCAGCAAATCGAGTCGCACCGCCTGCTAGAACAATGGCTTGTTGTACCGTCATGCCCGGAGTGAAAACATACTTTCCGGGCTTCATGATTTCGCCAGACACATAGATTGGACGAAAATGAATAACGGAAACGCGTACGTCAGGATTTACGATATAACCCCCGGCCAATCCCTGCTCGATACGTTTTTCTATTGCTTGTACACTCAAGTTAGCAACGCTGACACGCCCAAGTAATGGCATATTAATTGTCCCTGAGGGGTCAACATAGTATTTTCCAGTCAGTTCTGCCTCACGATAAACGTCAATACTTAATGTATCCGTAGTGGAAACAGCATAATTTAGCGCACTAAATGGCTCGGCAAGGTTTATTGTTGTGCTGTCTGAGGACCGTGTGCCTTGTGTCGCACAAGCGCTACATAAGACGAGAAAAGCGCTAAAAAACGCGTGAAAATACAGGGGGTTCATGAATGCAACTTTGGGATTAATTTAGTTTTACTTGAAAGCCCAACATTCCAATAGAGCGCTGGTAATCGCGATCGATACGGGTGGACTCTCTGTCTCTATATCGCGTGTAGGCGAATACTGCGAATGATCGATCCAACGCATACGATAACCGAATCGACGCTAAGCCTGTTTTATCGCTATCAATGCTGCGGATAAAATCACGTTCTGTGTATGTTAGTTCCAAGGTGCTATTAAAGCGCGGAGTCCAATTATGTTCCCATATCAAACTGTTGGCTTTGGTATCGAAATATTCCGCATCACCTACGTAGCTGTCTTCATACCTACGGGACGATTCTAGCGTGAAATTGGAATTACCCCGAGGAGTCCACTGTAGCCGTGCTTTCCAGTACGTGCTGTTGGTTTCCGCATCTGTCACATCTTGCCGACGCTCGGCTTGGCCAAATTGAAAATCACCTGACGTTTTGGAGGAGCTTTGCCACCGAATTCCTACAAGAAAAGCGTCGTTGGTTCCAGAGCGAATGACACTCGTAGTATCTTGCTCGAAGTCCACTTCGCCATGTACAGCGAGAAGGTAAATGCCGGTTTTACGCGAAACGTGGTAGCCGACTGAGCCTGATAGTGAAAAGGAATCTCGATCTAGGAATTGAGTTGAAGATTTGTTGGTTACATAGTCGTAGTTGTTGTACTTGGCGTTGAGAGCCGTAAAAAAGCTACCCTTTTGTTCGCCATTTCGTTTCCAACTGAGCGCTACGGTGCTCAAATCGTAAATGTCTAAATCACGATCAAATGAACTCGACCCTTCTGTGCGAATTGTGCCGAAGGCGTCATGATCTCGGCGAAATGATCCGTCTATTGAGAATGTATTCCACCCCAGCTTGAATTGAGCATCTCCCTCTGTGCCAAAGTCGGAATAGTTGTCCTGGCTCCCGTTGCCATGTGCAGTGCCATCTGCAAATACACTCAGCCGAGTATCGATCAAGGCGCTTTGACGTTCGGCGTTGATCCTGCCTTTGAGGGTGCCCCAATTGTTCGTCAGTTCCTGCTGTTCTTGATAGTAAAAGTTATTCGTTATAGCGACATTCGCACCTAAAATAAACTCGTAACGCGTTTGAGCGTAAAGGTTTGAAGCTATTGCGGAGCCAAACAAGCCAATCATAAGTGCAAGTTTTGGGGCGCTGAAGTG
Source organism: Oceanococcus sp. (assembly GCA_051252075.1). Classification (GTDB taxonomy): domain Bacteria; phylum Pseudomonadota; class Gammaproteobacteria; order Nevskiales; family Oceanococcaceae; genus Oceanococcus. The sequence continues at coordinate 20,326 of JBPOFU010000004.1, forward strand.
GTATTTACTCATGGACATATCTCAAAAGCTCGACTAATCATCACATTGGGCTGGCTGGAGTTTCCGTCGGACCGGTGGACGGTAGTGGGCTTGCACTAGGACTTGCGCTAGGACTAGGGCTTGGAGATGGGCTCGGAGTAGGGCTGGGACTCGGAGCTGAAGATGGTGTAGGGCCAGCACTACCAGTCGGGCTGGGCGTCGGAGTTCCTGTAGGTGTGGGGCTCGTGCCAGGGCTCGCGGTAGGTTGTGGCGACGTGGATGTTGTTGGCGTAGGAGTCACAGCTGGTGTGGCCGTTGGAGCGGCGGATATGGTTGGCTGTGGCAACAAATTGAAGTCTGTTGGGTCAAGATCAATGCCGTATTCATCGTCGCCAATGGTAAGTTCGAACTTTAAACTTAATTTGCGTAATACCTCGAACATGTCTGGGATAAGTACTGGAGCGAATACCTGCCCTAACGGAGCGAACCCAGATTGACCCGCTTTCACGATTAGGGTGCCTTTATCATTTTTGAGTTCAACGCTGCCACTGGTCACAAAAACATAAGTGCCCGGCTCTTTGCCTAATTCTAGAGCGGCCGCAGCAGTTAAATGAAATAACGTGTAGTCGGTTCCACGTATGCCCATTGTGGCCACTGGCGTACGTATCAAATAGGAGGAGCGATTTCTGCTACCTACTAGGCCAGTTAGTGATCGAAAGCCCCCTTCGGCCAAATTGAACAACAGGCGTCCGAATCCCGAACTTTTACGTTCGAATTGAAAGTCTGTGATGGAGAGTTTTGTGTTGGACCTCAAATCAAATTTGGAGTCATCTTGCAGCGTCCAGCTCACTTTGCTAAAGGCATTTGTTTTTACAACATCGCCTTTTTGAAGTTTGCTACCAACAATGGCGCGATACTTGGCATCCGCTCGAATCACGACGACGTTGCCAGTGACATCTGTAATGGTACCAGCAGTTGCCGCGGCGAGAGACACCCAGCTTAGAGCTACCAAACTAAAAATTATTCTTATAAAAAAAGGCTGCATGCTTTTCGTACTCCGCACCATAGTCTTCGTATATTAGCATTTAGTTAAAATACTTGGCCAAACAAGCTGATAGTGCATTCCTGTTAATTGCGTAAAAAAGAGCAGACTTACAATTTTGATGGTTTGGCGAGTGAGGCCTAAGCCTATGGTCATCGCTTAACTATCCAGATCTTGATCTGGGCGGCGAAAATACTTGCGTAATGATGCGGTTAGAATATGCCTTTATGTTGGCAGCGGGAATGGCGATTATGTGGGTGGGTAAAAAAAACTTATGGATTCCGTTTGTATTGGGTGTTGCTTTATTGGGGTGCAACGCGGACCAAGGGCATAACGCCGGTAACGGAAGCGGGGCTGCCGGTGGCAAAGTGCGCTTTATCGCCCTAGGCGATGTAGGCACGGGCTACTGCACAGAAGTTGAAGACACCGATATTTGCCCGCAACCACAAAGCATTGATGAAGAGCATGGCCAGGTTGCGGTTGCTCAGGTGGTGGAGCAGGTGTGCGCTTTGCGTGGCTGTGATTTTGCCACGATGGCCGGTGACAACATTTATGAGCAGGGTGTGGATGCGGTCGACAGTTTCCGCTTTCAGGACACCTTCGAGATCCCCTATCAAAATTTGAATTTCCCGTTTTTTGCGGCGTTGGGGAATCACGACAATTCATTGGCCAATTCTTTAGCGGAGCAGGGTGGCTTTTACGGCGAAGGCCGTAGCAATGCTCGGGGTGATTTTCAGGTTGAGTATTCGGCTCGGTCGAGTAAGTGGGTGATGCCGGCTCGTTTTTATTCAGAAACCTGGCCTCGGGGTAGCGCCAATCCTTTGGTTGAATTGTTTGTTATTGATTCCAGTCCGCTGTCGCATTACTTGCGTGATGAGACTGGCTGGTACAGCGAAGGCTTTGAGGATTATTTGTTGGATCAAACGGCTTGGTTGCAGGAAAAAGTATCGAGCAGCAAGGCGCGCTGGAAGCTGGCTTTGGCACATCATCCTTATATATCCAATGGTGATCACGGCAATGCGGGCAGCTATGACGAGATCGAGTTGCCTCCACCATCTTCAGGCCCGGCGCTGGATGGTTGCACCGCTTTTCCCGTTGGGTATGGTGTTGTGGAACCCGGCACCTTCCCGTTGGCTGACCCGTCCTGCCGAGGGGCGCAATACAAGCAAATGCTGGAAGAGACCATCTGCGGGGAAGTGGATTTAATGCTGCAAGGACATGATCATGATTTGCAGTGGTTGTTGCCCAATGAAAGCTGCAGTAAGACGCAATTCATTTTGTCCGGTGCGGGCGGAAAATTCCGCGAATTACGCAATGAGAGTCGTAATGCTGTGAGGATGCAGCAAGGTGGAACTTTTGGCTTTTTCTGGGTGGAAATGGATGCCAGCGGTAGCATGACTGTCGCGACCTACGCCGTTGAGCATGGCGAAAATGGTGGCGTATCCAGCAGCGAGGACGAACAAGGGAATCCCATTCCCGTGTTTGAGGAAACAGTGGCTCAAACGCCGTGAAGCGTTTTGCCTTATGTGCGGCCTTATTGCTGCTAATTTCATGTGGAACAACGCCGCAAGCAACCGAATACCGTGATCTGGCCGCAGGTTTTCGGTTGATGATTCCCGCGGGCTGGAAAGCGCTGCACGGGTATGGTGATGTGCGACTGCTACTCAGTCCTGAAAATGAAAAAAGCACAGCAACGCGGATTAGTGTTCATTGGGATCGACGTCCGGATGGTGAAGCTGTGAGTCTGGGTGAGTACGCGAAATTTCGGGTGTCACGCTTAAGCCATTTTGCTCAGAAACGTAAATTGCTGGATCAGCAGCATCGGGCGATGAACAAGCAGTTGTCTGAAGCGATCGCGCTGGATTATCAATATGAGATTGGGCCAGGACACGCAGTGCGAACCCGCAGTTGGTTGCTGGTTTCGAACAAGGGCCAATACACCATCAGTCTGACCGCGCCCCCGGATCAATTTGAGACATTGCAAGCTCAGTGGCAAGTGTTTGAACGAGGCTTCGGTTTAGAGAGCTAGTGCGTCTTCATAGTAGACTCACGCCAGCTGTGTCGAACTTGAACAGCCAAAAAAATGGGCCAACCCTTAGCAAGGATTGGCCCAGATCGTAAAGCCTTTACTGATCGTGGATTAGTCTTCCCAAAGCACCTTTTTCTTGGCGCCATACCAGCCTTCGACCTTGGGATCGTAATGTTTTTCTAAAACATTGCGTTTGATCTTCATCGTTGGCGTCAGGAAGCCATTTTCTATGCTCCAGTCATCCTTCACGATAACGGCAAACTGCATGCGTTCGTGATGGTCGATGGTGACGTTGACGTCATCAATCAACTCAGCAATTTCCTTTTCCAACTGTTCGCGCCCTTCGGGAGTCGCCGCTTGTTGTTGCGCTTCCGCACACAGCATGATCTGAGCAAAGGTGGCTGGTTGGTTGGCGCCTGCGACACAGACGGCTTCGATGGCCGGGTGGTTCACAATTTTGTTTTCAATCGGCGCTGGGGCTACATATTTGCCCTTGCTGATTTTGAACAGTTCTTTGACTCGGCCGGTAATTTTTAGGCGACCGCCTTCATCAATTTCGCCCATATCGCCGGTCATCAAGAAACCATCATCAGTAAAAGTTTCTCGCGTTTTGTCTTCGGCTTTGTAGTAGCCCATCATGTCGGCGGGGCTTTTCACTAGGATCTCACCGTTGTCGCCGATCTTGGTGATAACGCCAGGGTTGCTAGTGCCTACGGTGCCAATTTTGGCATCGCCGGGATTGGTGAAGTGCGAGTAAGCTAAGTTCTCACTCATGCCATAGCCTTCCAACAGTTCCATGCCCAGGGTGCGATACCATTTGATGGTTTCGGCAGACAGAGGGGCGGAGCCGGTACCAGCAAAGCGTACGTGTTGCAGGCCCAGTTGGGTCAGAATCTTGGTTTTAACTTTGCCGGACAAAAGCGGAATTTTGAAGAACAGTTTTTGCTTCTTCAGCGGCAGTTTCGCGCAAACGCCTGCTTGAAATTTGGTCCACAAACGGGGAACCGAGAAGAAGATCGTTGGACGAGCGCGCTGTAGGTCCTGGACGAAGGTTTCCAAGGAATCAGCAAAGAACACTTGGCAACCATGGTAAATGGAGAGATTTTCTACGCACACACGTTCAAATACGTGTGCCAGCGGTAGGTAGGACAGTAAGCGGTCGTTTTCATCTACGGTTTTGCCATCGATTTTCATCATATCGATCATGCTGGTGCCGCAAACTCGGAAGGCATTGAAGTTATGCATAACGCCTTTCGGTTGGCCGGTACTGCCCGAGGTGTAGACGATGGTGGCCATCTCTTCCATGCCGCGGTCTGGCTCGCCTTCCAGTGGTGCTGTTTTAGCAATGATGTCATCCCACTTTTCACCGCTGTTGGCGGGCGCCATGGGTAGATCGATCATCGGCATATCCGCAGGAACGCCGGGTTTCATCTCATCCCAATCGTCCAGTTTGCCCACGATCAACAATTTACTTTCACTGTGCGCGAGTATGTACTTCACGGTCTCCGCATTCAGCGTGGGGTAAATCGGGACGGTGCAATGGCCGGCCATCCAGATTGCCCAGTCAGCCATCATCCAATGCGCGGAGTTTTTTCCGATCAGCGCAATTTGCGAATTGGCGGGTATGTCTAAGGACTGTAAGTGTGCCGCCATACTGCGTACCTGCAGCATGATCTGCTTCCAGGTATAGGTTTCAACCTGCCCATTGTCGATGGGCTGGGTGAAGTGCACTTTGTCGCCCGCAGTTTTTTCCCAATGATATAGGCGCGCAAGCGGCGTCTGCGTTTCGATGGCAGTACCCATGATTATCCCCCAAGGATCTTGTTTGTTGTGTGGTTGCGCAGCTAGTAGCGAACGCGAAAACTCGTCTAAATTGCCATGCGCCGCCGTGGTTTGTCCATAGTCGGCTTAGCGCGAATGTGCCTTAGCCCCCCGGCATGGTTGTTGCCAACTCCTGAATCAAGGCTTGTACTTCATCAGGTTCGTGCGTGTCGACCAATTTTTGTCCGGTGATGCGCAAGGCACCGAGGTCGGATTCACGTACCAGTTTTTTCACTTCCAGCACACTGGATGGGTGCATGGAAAATTCGGTTAAACCCAAAGCCAATAGCAAGCGTGTGTAGCGCGTGTCACCGGCCATTTCTCCGCACATGGAGACCGGGATGTTGTAGCGCTGGCCTGCCGCTATGGTCATGTAAATGAGATGCAAAACTGCAGGGTGTAATGGATCGTAGAGGTAATTGACTTCATCATCTACGCGGTCAATAGCCAAGGTGTATTGGATCAGGTCATTGGTGCCGATAGAAAAAAAGTCGGCGTGTTGCGCCAGTAAATTCGCGGTGAGCGCAGCGGCTGGAACCTCGATCATTGCGCCAACGGCTAAGTCTTCATCAAAGGCGCGCCCTTCCTTGCGCAGCTCATCTTTGACATCTTCGATTAGCGCTTTGGAGCGAAGTAGCTCGTCCAGATTAGAGATCATGGGCAACATGACTTTCACTGGTCCGTGCGCAGATGCGCGTAGCAATGCGCGCAGTTGTACGCGGAACAAGTTTTCATCCTGTAGGCACAAACGTATTGCGCGCAGCCCCAATGCCGGATTGCTTGGTGTTGGCCCTTGCACACGCCCAGAGTCGACTTGCTTGTCAGCACCAAGATCCAAGGTGCGAATCGTGATGGGCCCACTGACCGCCTGAATCACATTGACATAGGCCTGATATTGCTCTTCTTCACCCGGTGTATCCGGGCGGTTCATGTACAGAAATTCAGTGCGATACAGCCCCACGCCGGCTGCACCAACGCCATGAGCGTGGGCGGTATCAGCGGGCAGTTCGATATTGCATAGCAACTCTATGCTTTGACCATCTAGCGTTGTTGCGGGTTTGTCGCGCAACTGCTCCAGCATTTGGCGGAAATGCGTTTCTTGCTGTTGCCGTTGTTGGTACTCGCCCAATTCCTCAGCGGAGGGAGACGCTATCGCCTCACCGCGCTGGCCATCCAGCACGATGTCATCCCCGTCATTGACTAGGCGTCGTGCATCGTGAACACCAACGATGGCGGGAATGCCCAGGCTACGCGCCAGAATGGCGGTATGTGACAGTGGGCCGCCGTATTCTGTAATGAAGCCACCGACCCCTTGTTGATTGAGCAGGATAACGTCGGCTGGGGTGATGTCGTCGGCAACAACGACGGTAGAGTCACTTTGCTCAGAAACATCGATGGCCTTTTCGCCCTTGAGCAGGATACGCTGTATGCGCACCACGACATGTTCGACATCATCACGTCGACTACGCAAATAGGCGTCGTCCATTTGCTCGAACACGGCGACCAGGTTTTCGCATTGCAGTTTTAATGCCCATTCTGCGTTGCGAAGTTCAGCGCGGATAATATCGGTGACCGCATCAGACAAGGTGCGGTCGTCCAGCATCAACAAATGCGTATCTATGAACGAGGCAATTTCTTTCGGCGTGTCTTGCGGGATACGTTCGCGAATGCCGCGCAGCTGCACCTTGGCTTGCTGTCGTGCGGCGGTGTAGCGTTCGCATTCCGCTTCTACTGCAGTGGCGAGCAATTCCGTTTCCGGGACATCAAAGTCATCGCCCAATAACTTGTGAACACGACCGATGGCGATGCCGCGTGAGACACCGATGCCGTGTAGATGAGCATGCCTAGGCATGAGTCTAAGCGTCCTCGCCGAAACGGTCGGCAACGAGTGCCGCGATGGCATCCAGCGCGGCGATGGCATCCATGCCCGATGCGATCACAGTAATTTCACTGCCTTGTGCTGCTGCCAGCATCAATACACCCATCATGCTTTTGCCGTTGACTTCACGTGCCCCCTTGCTGATGCGAATATCCGCATCAAACCCACCGGCTAAGGTGACCAACTTGGCCGCCGCACGGGCATGCAGGCCTAGTTTGTTCACGATGCTGAGTTGGCGGCCCTGTTGCTCTGAAGCGCTGTCATTCATAGTCATTCAGGCATCCTCGCACAGCATGACGCCACGCTGTCCGCCTTCTAGGGCAGTTTGTGCCAACGCGTTTAAGTCGCGGCTGGGATAGTTGTAAATTCGGATCAGCATGGGCAAATTGACTCCCGCCACGACACGGCAGAGATTCCCTTTAGCGATTCGGTTAGCAATGTTGCTGGGGGTGGAGCCAAAAGCATCGGTCAATATCAAAACGCCGGCGCCCTTATCGAGTTTCTCGATCAGTCGCTGACCTTGCTTAATCAGTACGTCTGGATCTTGCACCGTGCGAATTTCCAATACGTCAGTTTCCAAGCTGAGCTTGCCGCCTAACATTTCGCTGACCGTATCAACCAAATGTTGGCTTAATCGGCCGTGGGTAATTAGCAAAACAGCGGTGCTCATGTTTAGCGAATCTCTGTGTGTCGAATGAGGATTTTGCGATCGGGCTTGGCTAAATGCTCGGCCAATTTCTCTACCAAATAGACTGAGCGATGCTGGCCGCCGGTGCAACCAATAGCAACGGTGAGGTAGTTGCGATTTTGTTTTTGGTAAGCGGGTAGCCAGCGCGACAGAAAATCACCAATGTCAGTGCTCATGTTGATGACCGGCGCTTGATTGCCTAGCCATTTTTGGATTGCGGGGTCGCGCCCCGTGAGCGAACGCAAGCTGGGCTCCCAGTGTGGGTTTGGCAAGCAACGTACATCGAACACCAAATCAACTCCATCAGGGACGCCATGCTTGAACCCAAAGGATTGTAGCTGCAGCATCATTTGCGATTGATTGCTGCTTGCTAGCGTACGGCGAACCCGCTCTCGCAACTCGTGTAAATTGCTGTGGCTGGTTTCTATGGTGAAATCGGCGATGCTGGCGATAGGCTCCAGCAGTGTCCGTTCAGCGCTCAGCGCATCTGTCAGGCTGGTGTTTTCGTTGGTTAGCGGATGTTTACGACGCGTTTCGGAAAAGCGTTTGAGTAATACGTCGGTGTCAGCGTGTAGAAATAGTACCCGCGTATTAAAGCCTGGGTTGGCGTCGCGCAAAGTATCAATGAGAACGGGAACTTGATCTATATTGCCGCCCGTTCGTGCATCGATGCCAATGGCCATTCGATTGCAGCGCACATCGGTTTTGGCCAAGGCGCGTGGATGCAATGAACCCAACATGCTCAGCGGCAGGTTGTCCATGCAGTAATAGTCGAGGTCCTCCAGCATATCCAGCACGATGCTTTTACCTGCGCCGGATAAGCCGCTCACAATCAAAAGCTCTGGTTGCGGTTCGCTCATGCCGGAGTACTCATGCGTGCTTGTAGCCGTTGTTGTAGATCGTCTGCTGCGTCGTAGCCCTGCTGCTGATCGCACCAGTTGTGGGCCAATGCTTCAACACACACGGCTGAACCCGCTAGGTTTTGTAGGTAATGCAGGGGGCGACGCAGTCCCAGCAATTCAATTTCAGGGATAGCCGCCAGGGGCGTTAAGGCTGGGCCAGGGCTGACCACCAAATCGATGCTGGACACCGCGCATAGGGCATCTTTTCCGAAGCGGCGGGCAATGGGCACCACGGCCCCGCAACGCAGTGCTAGAAATTCGCTGCTTTCGTTGACACCACGCCCAAGCAACTGCGTTTGTTGACGTTCTATGTCGACAATATCGTCTGCAACCAATTGATGGCCACGAGCTATGAGTTCTAATCCCAGCTGGCTTTTGCCGCTGCCAGCGGCGCCATTGATCAGCACCCCGCATTGCGCGACGCGGATCAGCACACCATGCTGGCAGGCGCTGTGCTTCATATCAAGCTGGTAGGTAGCGCGTCAGTAAGTGATGGAGTGCTGCGTTGTCATTGCATTCGCGCATGGCTGCCACATGGTTTTCGTCTTGAAACATTTCTGCGATTTTTGCCAAAATTTGCAGATGTTCGCTGGTAGCATCTTGCGGCACCAAGAGACCGAAAATTAGGTCGACGGTTTGCTCGTCAGCCGCATCGTAATCGATAGGCTGGGAGAGTTTAACGAAGGCGGCGACAACCGATTCCAAGCCTTTCAAGCGGCCATGTGGGATGGCGACACCTTTGCCCAAGCCCGTGCTGCCCAATTTTTCTCGGTTAATCAGGCTGGTGAGTACGTCTTTTTCCGATACGAACTCGGCGTGACCGGTGAGTAAGCGGCTGACTTCTTCCAGTGCGCGCTTTTTGCTGCTGATATCGCTGCTAATGCCTACGGCAGTGACTTGCAAATGTTCGGCGAGATTCATGCGCTTTCCTTTGGGGCTCGTGAGCGTGATGTTACGGATGTTTTATTTTGCCATGAGTGTAGGTGAATTCTGGCAATGATTTTCGTATTCGCCGCGCTTAGGCGTTCTAGACCAGACCTTGCTCTGGCCTAAAACAAAACGGCGGCGAACATGTTGCCATGTCCACCGCCGCGGTGCGCACTATGTGAGGCTTACTGCTCCATCATCGCTGCGGCGTTCGCTTTGAGTGCTTCGCGCGAGTGATGGTCGGTGTGCTTCTCCTTGTATTTGCAGGTTTGCCGGTCCAGTCGATCAACTAATTTGTCGATGGCGGCATACATGTTTTCCGCTTCTGCCTCGGCGTGTATATTCGCGCCGCGGGCATGTAAGGTGGCTTCTGCTTTGTGTCTGACTTTCTCGACCGTAAGTACAACATTCCCGTCGATCATGTTCTCAAAATGTCGCTCTATGCGTTGCAATTTGGTTTCTACACATTCCCGCAGAGCTGGGGTGAGATCGACGTGGTGACCGGTGATATTCAGATTCATATAGTGCTCCTTAATCAAAACGGACTCTGTTCGTCCGGTCGGTTTGCACCCGCCCGGGCTCACAGTCTATTAGGCCATGCGTTTACGCTCATGAGAGGGGGGAATATTCATGCCCTCGCGATACTTGGCGACGGTACGGCGTGCCACCTGTATGCCCTTGTCTATTAGTACTTGGGTCAGACGGCTGTCACTCAAGGGCTTGGCTGAATTTTCCTCATTCACGAGCCTGCGGATCATGGCTTGAATCGCAGTTGCCGAGCAGCTTCCTCCTTCTGCCGTGCTCACGGCGCTAGAAAAGAAATACTTAAGTTCATACAGTCCGCGTGGTGTATGCATGTACTTATGCGCGGTGGTTCGGGATACCGTTGATTCGTGTATTCCTAACTTGCCGGCAATGTCGCGTAGCACCAGCGGCCTCATGGCCTCAGGTCCATACTCTAAGAAACCGCGCTGTTGATCAACTATTTCTTGTGCAACCTTCAGCAGGGTCTCATTTCTACTTTTCAAACTGTGTAGGAAATAGCGCGCCTCCTGCAGATGTTGCTTCAATAATTGTTGATCTGGACTGTTATCGGCTCGCTTAATCAATTCTTGATAGGGCGTGTTAATCCGCAACTTCGGCGCAACATCCGGGTTGATGCTGGCGAGCCAATGGCCCTCACGCTTCTGTACATACACATCCGGCGCTACGTAATTGTGTTCGTGTGCCGAAAAATCCGCCCCTGGATCAGGGTTTAGGTCGCGAATCATGGCCAAGGCTTGGCTAAAGCTGTTTTCGCTGCAGCGTGGGCCAGGCAGCAAGTCGCGTAGTTTGCGATACGCATCTGGCTCGCCGAGCTGGGAAGAGTGGTCGCGTATTAAGGCGCGTGCCAAGGCGCGAGTAGCGCAGGGTGCTAATACATCCAATTGAATCAACAAGGATTCTTGCAAGCTTCGTGCGCCAACGCCATTGGGGTCGCACTGCTGCAAAATGCCAAGCAGCTCGCTTAATTCGCTGTCCTTCAACGGAACGCTGCGTGCGAGTTCTGCTAGCCATTCGTCTTGTACGGGGAGAAAGCCTCGGGCATCCAATGCATCGACCATATGATCCAGAGCCAAGGCTTGCCGGTCGCTCAAATCTAATAACGCCAATTGATCCTGGATGTGAGTCTTAAGGTCCGGTCCGGCATGAATATTCGCTTGGCGGAAATCGTATAGGGCTTGATCCGCTTGCTGGTCGCGTTGATTGGAGCCGGTATAAATATCGTCCCATTCGAAATCATTGGCCGGTTGCTCAGGAATAACGTCCGACGCGGCTTCGGTCGAGGCATTTTGTTCGCTGGGCGAGGTTCTATCCTCGTCGATGCGCGGTGCATCCTCGCTCAAGTCATCTTCGCGTTCCAGCATCAAATTGCCGTCTAACGCGTCTTGGATTTCTTGTTGCAAATCCAGCGTCGACATTTGCAGCAGCTTAATCGCTTGCTGCAGCGCTGGAGTTAAGCTCAGGCCCTGGCTGAATTTAAGGCCTATAGACTGTTTCATGGCCTAACAAAAAAGATAGTCATGTCGCTATTCTACGAGAGCGGAGCGCACAGTTGGCAAGGTTTTTGTATGCGAAAACTACTCGCCGCCGCAAAAACCCTGCTGGCGCCATGCTTCGTAGCACATGATGGCCACCGCATTGGATAAGTTTAAGCTGCGATTTTCGGGGCGTAGCGGAATACGCAGACATTGTTCTGTTGGTAAGTCATCCAACACGGCTTGGGGCAAGCCGCGTGTTTCTGGACCGAATAACAAAGCATCACCGGCGATGAATTGTGCTTGATGGCAGTGGGTGTTGCCGCGGGTGCTGAGTGCGAACAAACGGGTAGGGTGGCCTTGCGCTGCGCGGATGCTGCTTAGACAGTGCTCGAGGCTGCTATGGGTCTGTAACGTGGAGAACTCGTGGTAATCCAAACCGGCTCGGCGCAGCCGTTTGTCGTCTATCTCGAAGCCCAGTGGCTCTATGAGGTGCAGTTGCGCGCCGGTATTGGCACACAAGCGGATGATATTGCCGGTATTGGGTGGTATTTCCGGTTCGAATAAAATGATGTGCAACCATGCAGTCTGTGACATTAGACGAACGCCCAGGCCACAACGGCGATGGCTGCGAGAGCGCAAAGAACATGTGCGATTAACAGCGTGTTGGGAAACTGGCGTTGCCGCTGTCGCTTTAGAAACAACAGCACGCCGGTGGCAATGCTGAAAAAGACGGCAAGTAAGCGCAAGCCGTCATCAGAGCCATGGTTGTCCAGTGCCACTACCAGAACCACCAATGCGGCAGCGGCAATGAGCGCATGCAGGCCGACGCGTAATTCGGGTAGTTCAGGCCCCTGGCGACGCCAACTGAACCACAGCCACACACCGCTGAGGCTGGCACACAGCAACGCTATCAATAAGGTCGGCAGCATCGGCTATTGGCTCAAGCGAGTGACCGGGCCCCAGCCCAGTTTTTCCAGTTCTTCACTGTTCACGTCGCCAATCAAGATCCAAGTAAGGGCATTCGGTTCAAATAGCTTTTCCGCTCCGGCCTGAGCTTCGGCCAAGTCCATAGTGTTCAACTTTTCGACCAAGGTGTTGTAGTAGATATCGGGCAAGTTCAAACTCAAGATATGCGCAACAGAGCCAGCCAGCTGGCCCAGTGATTCATTGTTCCCCGGCAGCGATAAAGTTTTGTTGCGCACGACTGCGTCAAGTTCAGCTGCGGTAAGCGGTTTGCTCGAACGCAAGTCCTCCAGTTCCCGGCGAATTTCGCGCAGTGCCGGCACGGTTTTATCGGTTTGGACGCGGCTGTAGACGATGACAGGGCGTTGGCCTTGGGTGCTGATCAGTGCGCTCCCCGCACCGTAAGCCCAATGTTTGTCTTCACGCAGGTTCATGTTGATGCGTGAGGTAAACAGGCCGCCAAAGGCGCTATTGGCCACTTGCATGGCCAAATCAGCCTCATCGCTAGGTGGTGCAGCCAAATGACCGGCCAGAATCACGGTTTGTGGTGCATCGGGTTTGTCGATTAAATACAAGCGTGGTTGTTGCGCCAGTGGACGACTCGGCAAGGCAGGGCGTGCTTGGAAATTGGGATTCTCCCAGTCGCCAAAACGGGCTTCCAATTGGGTCAGCAAGCTCGCCATGTTGATATCGCCAACCACCAAAAACTGACTGTTTTGTGGTGCTAGATTCTGCTGATAGAGCTGCAGCACATCCTCGCGCGTGATCGCGGCCACGCTGGTTTCTTCGCCGCTGCCAGTCATCGGCACGCCGTAGGGATGATCGTCGCCATAAAGCAGTGGTGGCAGCAAGCGCAGCGCGGCCTGGAAAGGGCTGGCTTTTTCCTGCGCTATGCCAGCGAGCAAACGTGGCCGCAAGCGCTCCAGTTCCTCTGTTGGGAAGGCGGGTTCACGGATGATCTCGCGGTATAAGTCCAAGGCTGGAGCTAGGCGTGTGGTCACAGCGGACAAACTGACACTGAGGGTGTCCAGAGAGGCACCGGCGTCAACACTGGCTCCTAGTTCATCCAAGCGCGTGGCCAAAGCCAAGGCATCGCGCTTTTGCGTGCCTTCGTCCAGCATGCTCATGCTGACATTGGCCAATCCGGGTCTGTCCTTGGGATCGGCGGCGTAACCGGCTTGGCTGAGTAAACGCACATCCACCAAAGGTAATTCGTGGCGCTCTAGTAGCACCACATTCATACCGTTAGAGAGTTGAGCGCGTTGCAGCTCGGGCAACTGCAGCGACTTTGCGACCCCACTTGCGGGCAGTTGGCTGCGATCAACCGTGCTGGCACGGGTGCTGTGGCGCGCTTGCGGTTCTACCCGGACGGTGAGGTGGCCGTGCTGCAACCAGGTTTGCATGCTGTTCTGTACGGATTTTGGCGTCGCATCGCGCAACCACTGCAATTCATCCTTCCAAGCATCGGCGCGTCCCGTGAGGACATGGGAACTGGCGAGCAAGTCGGACTTGCCACCAAAGCCGCCGACCTTCTCCATGCCGCGCAACATGCCCACGAATAAGCCTGTGCGGCTGCGTTCCAGTTCATCGGCTTGTGGACCCGCCTCCATGAGACGCTGAATTTCCTCGCGTACGATTTGCTCTAATGGGGCAATGTTTTGATCTGGGCGTGCGGTGACATAGACCATGAACTGCGATCCCATTTCACGCGGTGAAACAAAGGCACCTACACCGGTGGCGAGTTGTTCCTGATGCACTAAACGCTGATACAAGCGGCTGGTTTTTCCGTTGGCTAAGATATCGGCAGCGGTTTGCAGATGCACCAAATCCTGACTGTAATTGGGTGCCACATTCCAAACCAAGTAGCTGCGTGCTTGCGGCACATCGTCTTGTAAGCTGACGAAGCGATCCGCCGTCATGGGGGCGGGCCAGGTTTGAGGACGGTTTAAGCGCGGGCCGGCCGGGATATCTGCAAAATATTCCTCCACTTTGGCTTTGGCGGTTTGCGCATCAATATCACCGGCGATAACGACCACTGCGTTGGCTGCGCCGTACCATTCCTGGAACCACTGTTTCACATCGTCCAAGCTGGCTGCATCCAAATCCTGCATCGAGCCTATGGTGGTCCAGGAATAGGGATGGCCCTGCGGGTAGCTGTATTGCGGAATTAAATCCCAGACTTTGCCGTAGGGGCGGTTTTCACCTTGGCGCTTTTCGTTTTGCACCACACCACGTTGTTCGTCCAATTTGGCTTGGTCTATAGCGCCCAATAAGTGGCCCATGCGATCCGATTCCAGCCACAACAACGTGTCGAGCGACGGCGTGGGTACATTGGCGAAATAGTTGGTGCGGTCGGCATTGGTGGTGCCATTCATGCCAGTGGCACCAACCTGTTCTAAGGGGCGGAAAAACTCGTCATTAAAGTTTTCCGAGCCGTTGAACATGAGATGCTCAAACAAATGAGCAAAACCGGTGCGTCCGGCCTTTTCATTCTTGGAGCCCACGTGATACCAAACATTGACTGCAACAATCGGCGTTTTGCGATCTTCGTGCACCAGCAGAGTGAGGCCGTTGTCGAGCACAAACTTTTCATACGCGATGTCGGGGATGGGCAACGCATCGCTTTGCGTTTTATTCGGCATTAGGCTGCAGGCTGACAGTACAAGCGCACTGCAGGCGGATAGGATAGGAGTGTATTTTTTCATGGTTTTTCAGAGGCTTGGCTGAGTCCGGCTTCTAGCAATTGGCTGAAGCCGCCGGGTTTGACCACGGCAATGTCGGAATATCCTAAATCTTGCAAAATTTCTGCGGCGCGGCTGGCGCGGCCACCGGATTTGCAATGCAAAACAATGCTTGTATCGCGCGCTAAATTGAGCGCGCGCGCCTGTTGCTCGAAATCCGCTATTGGCAGGTGCCGCGCCATGCTGAGGTGGCCGTCATTCCATTCCTCGGCGTTGCGTACATCGATCAAGCTTGCGCCATTTGCGAGTAATTGCGGCACGTCTTGAGGGCTAATGTTACGACTGCCATTTGGCTGGGTGTTTTCAGACTGCGCTGACGAGCACGCGCTTAAGCCAAGCATCAATAAACTCAGGGCAAGAAGCCAAGGCAGAGGTTTTTTCGTCGTCATTACAGCGTAGGGTGAATGCGTCATACTGATTGTTGAGGCTCGGCAGCAACGTCGGGAGCACTCAAGGCCTATCTTGATGTTTAGGCGCTGAGCTTGGCAGAATCCCAAGCGTTCATACAATGGTGGTGGCCCTATTGCTCAATTATCTTTCGGCGAACAGCGCCGGGGCGAATTGATTTTGGGTATGAAGACGGCAGTCTTCACGCTGCTCGCCTGCCTAATTGCGCTGCCTTTGTGGGCGGCTGAAGACGACCTCATAGTAGAGCGCTTAGCGCAATCCAGTCAGTGGCAAGCTCTACTGCATTGGGATGCGGGCAGCAGTCGCGTGGATTCGGCCAATTTCTTTGTGCATCCGCAAGGAAAATCAAACGCATTAAAAGAATTGCGTGCGACGCAGCAAGCTTTATTGGCTAATCCCGCGATGCGCTGTCGCTTCCCCGCACGCTTGCAATTCCTAGGCACCCACTTCGCTGACATAGCCGCGCTGTCTCTAGCCTCTTGCACACAATATCAGCAGTGGCGGGATCGCTTGAATCCTCAGACGGTCACCCTGGTGTTCGCTGCGGCCTACCTGGGTAATCCGTCATCGTTGTTTGGCCACACCTTTTTGCGTTTGGATGATGGTAGCCACCCTTTGTTGGCTTGGGCAGTAAATTTTGCGGCGCAAACGCAAGATGCAAAAAGTTTGAATTTCGCCTGGAAGGGCATGACCGGCGGCTACCCCGGGCGCTTTGGTCTGGCGCCTTACTACGACAAAGTGACGGAATATGCACGCTTAGAGCAGCGCGATCTGTGGGAATATCGCTTGGCTTTGGATGCGGCCGATATTGAACTGCTTTTGGCGCATTTGTGGGAGATGCGTGACAGCCATTTCGAATATTACTTTTTTCAGGAGAATTGCAGCTTTCAGTTGCTGGCTTTGCTGCATGTGCTGCGCCCTGAGCTGTCTCTGACGCAAGGCTTCTCCTTGTTCGCGGCGCCTGTGGATACGCTGCGTCGTTTGCAGCAGTACGGTTTGGTGCAAGGCTTGGTGCACAGGCCCGCACAGCAAATCGAATTGCGCGCCAAGATCGCGGGTTTGTCGTCGTCGGCACGTGAGCGCCTCAGCTTGCAATTGTCACAGCCTCAATCGCGCTTAGCTTTGGATGCACTGCAATCGCCAACGGAGCGTGCTTTGTGGTTGGAAGCCTTGGCAGGGCTGGCACAGAGTCGGCAAGCGGATTCAGCGCAGGAGGCAGATTGGCAATCCTTACAAGATTGGGCCCTAAAGCAACGCAGTCGCCTGAATCTGATTGCAAATGAACCGCAGCGGATCAGCAGTGTAAGCCCGGATCAGGCGCATTTGAGTCAGCGTGCCAGCCTGACTTGGCATTACCAAAGTGCAACTGAGCATGCTGCTGAAGCCTCTTGGCGTCCAGTCTTGCACGATGCTCTGGACGGCGCGCGCGGACTCCCGGCGGGCAGTGAAATAGCGGTTTTGAATACCCGTCTGCGTTGGCAGGATGCAGTTCTGAAGCTGCAGCAACTGCAATTTTTCGATGTTCGCGCCTTGCCACTACGTGACACTTGGTTTTCGCCCATGTCCTGGCAGTTGGGCGTCGGCTATGCCCGCGATGAATGGAGCCAGCTTGGCTATTGGCGTGGGCTAGCAGCAATCGGGGGGAGTTGGCGCGTGCCGCTATTGCCCGCAGCACAAACCTCGGTGCTGCTGCGAGGAAGTCTTCTACTGGGAAAATCCGGTCAGCGCGCCTTGGAATCGGCTTTGGAATGGAGCGTGCAAGGGCATTGGGGCGCGGACTGGCCGTGGCATTTCGGCTTCGAATGGCTGCGGCGTGACGGTCGCATAATTGATGATGCCCTGCCGCAGGCGGTGCTGTCTCTGGGGCAACAGTGGCAGTTGAGCCCTCGGTTCGCTCTGCGCCTGACTGGGCAGCAGCATTTTTCTTCGCGACAGCGCGTGGTGAGCCTGACTGTGGCACATTATTTCTAATGATTAGCTTGCTAGGTCCGCAAATATCACTGTGTCGCTTACCCGCTCGGAACAAGCGTGTTCATCCCGATTTGGCAGCTATGTCTCGAGCTTTAAAAACGTATTGTTTGGCGCAAGCATTGGGTTGTACTGCGAAGGAATTGATCTTCGTAGAGGACGAGAACGGCAAGCCGCAGTTGCAAGATTCACAAGGCTGGCAATTTAATCTCAGCCACAGCGGCGATACCGCGGTCATGGTGGTGGCGCGTCAGCCCGTCGGCATCGATTTAGAGCGGCAGCAGCGTCAGGCCAATTGGTCGGGCATTGGAGAGCGTATGTTCCATGCCAGCGAATTACACCAGTTGCGCGCCATGCCACAAGCACGGCAAGCGGCACGAGCGGTTCAGCTGTGGACCGCCAAGGAAGCCTGGGCCAAAGCCACTGGAGTCGGTATGGCCGGAATGCAAGACGCACCGGCCATGCATTGGCAGACACAAACTTGGGCTTTGCCGTTGGATGCCAGAGATGCATTGCTACAGGCTGCTGTATCGGATGAATGGTTTGTCAGTGTTTGTTTGTTGGGTGGTCGTATCGCGGCGACACAATGGCAAGCCGTGCAGTGGTTGGGCAGCGACCAATTTGCTGCGACGACAGCACCGGCTGTGACAGAATTGAGCGCATGAGAATTCATCGCAATGGTTGGCTGACGGGTATCAGTCGCTGCTCTTCACCCAACCACAACCAACGCCCCGCAGGGGAGGCAATCAGCTTGCTGGTCATCCATGGGATCAGCCTGCCGCCGGACCATTTTGCCGGGCCTGCAGTGCAGCAGTTGTTTTGCAATCAGTTGGACGCCAATGCGCATCCCTATTTTGCAGAAATCAAAGAACTGCGGGTTTCCGCGCATCTGTTTATTCGACGCGCAGGCAGCATGATCCAATTTGTGTCTTTTGATGATCGAGCCTGGCACGCCGGTGTTTCTGAATTTGCCGGGCGCGACAATTGCAATGATTTTTCCATCGGTATAGAGATGGAGGGCAATGACAGTCGCCCATATACCCAAGCGCAGTATCGGCAATTGCTTGCGGTGACGCGTTTGCTGTCACAGCGCTATCCAAGAATTACGCAGGAGCGTGTCGTAGGGCATTGCGACATCGCTCCCGGCCGTAAAACGGACCCTGGTCCGTATTTTGATTGGGCGACATACAAAGCGGCGTTGACAGCATGAAGCACGGCCAGATAGTTCGAGCCGATTTTCGGCCTCACCCGCTGTTACGCAACGCGCATTTGCAAACCATGCTGCCTGCACTGTGGCGACCTTTGCCTGAGCTGCCTTTGGAAAAAGAGCGCTGGGAACTGCCCGATGGTGACTTTGTTGATTTGGCTTGGTTCGCTAAGCCGCAAACGGGGCAACCCATTGCGGTATTGGTGCATGGTCTTACTGGTGGTTTTGATTCCAAGTATTTGCGTGGCACCGCCCTGAAACTTAAGAACTTGGGTTGGGCTGGCGTGATTCTGCAATTGCGGGGTTCTGGCAGTGAACCGAATCGTATGGCACGGGCGTATCACCAAGGCGATACCGGTGATTTGCACGCTTTGCTGCAACGCTTGAAAGAGGAAAACCCCGGGTCGTATTTGGCCGCAGCAGGCTGGTCTTTAGGTGCCAATATCGTGTTGAAAGCTGCTGGCGAGGACGCTGACAAATTTGCAGCGGACAGCGTGGTGGCCGCTAGCGTGCCGTTTCAACTGCAGCCTTGTGCGGAACGTATGCGCCAAGGCGTATCGCGTTTGTATCAGCGCCGCTTGATGGGAGATTTAAAACTGACAGCGGCGGCGAAAGCGGCGGCCTGCGAGCTACCAAGTCCGGTCAATGTACGAGCAACCCAAGCAGCGCGTGATTTTTTCGAATTTGATGATGCCTGGACAGCGCCATTGAACGGGTTCGAGAATGCTTTGGACTATTACAGTCGGTGCGAGTGCGGCCAGTTCCTTAGTGAGATACAAGTACCTGGCTTGATCGTGCACAGCCAGGACGATCCTTTTATGCGTGCGGATATCGTCCCAACAGAGCAACAGTTGTCGCCCAGTCTGCGCTTGGAGCTAGCGCAGCGGGGAGGGCATGTGGGCTTTGTCTCTAGCAATGCGCGCGGTGGTTTAGAGTTCTGGTTAGAGCAGCGTATGGCGCAATGGTTACAACAGCAGAGAATTGCCTCTTAAATATTTAGGGGTGAATGCTTATTGGGCTATCCGAATTTCAGCGATGAACCATAGGAGCCATCACTCCCGAAATGCATGAAACGGACTTTCTCCCTATGTCCTAAGCCTACCTTGCCACCAGTTTTCGTAAGTGGTCGGAATCTGCCATAAGCGGTCGGTAGCTTTATTTCACCTTAGTGACTTGTACGGATCGTATTCAAGTACGAACGGGTAAGATTGAGGCCCACCTTCGGCGGTAGCCGAAGGTCTATAAGTCACCACGTGAAAAACAGTTGGCTCGTGTTTGGCAGAGGCCACAAACAAGTCGGGAGCAGCTCTTCCCATGAATACTAAATCTCAATCTGAAACTAGTATTGGCATCGAT
Organism: Oceanococcus sp.; assembly: GCA_051252075.1. Classification (GTDB taxonomy): domain Bacteria; phylum Pseudomonadota; class Gammaproteobacteria; order Nevskiales; family Oceanococcaceae; genus Oceanococcus. The sequence goes on from JBPOFU010000004.1 coordinate 40,257, forward strand.
GCCAGCAAGCGGTACCTAGCCTTCTTCATATGACCAAACGGCGAAGCATTTCAAATTGATAACGCTGCAGACGGGGCGTTCTAGATTTTCAGCAATGCAAACGCGCCCGGCCATCCGAATTATCTTGAGGCCAAAGGCCGTTTGGAATCGGCTTTGGTCGTGTTTTCCGAGGGAAGTCGACTCTACCCGAGCTGCGGCATGGCTAGATCCGAAACTTTGATCACCTTGAATTGCACTACAAACCGATTCATCGCCTTCGCAGCAACTGCAGACTTTTATCTGTAAAGTTTGAACAGCTTCAATTCGCAGCTACTCGGGAATGTGTAGACAATCCGGAGCAATTCACTTACCAGTATTAATATAGAAGAATAGATCTTATGGGTTCAGGGTTAGCGCGGTTCATCATCGGTGTGGCACTACTATCGTTTTTGGCTGGGGCATCCCTGATACAGGCAAAAATTTGGCCCTATCCACTGGTAAATGATGCTTACCGTACCGCAAAGGCCTTATGGTTCAGTTACAAAAAGTCCCAAAACCCGCAGAGCACTTTGTGGTTTAGCACTTGGACTGAGAATAAAGGGGCAATTATCTACCAAGCTGGGGCAAGTTTTGGTGAATACACTCTTTTTTCTAACCGAGCTGAACCAGGCGCAAAACTTATAAATTTGTCAGGGGGGCGGGTACATCAATGGAAAAAACCATTAAGCGAAATTGTGCGGGAAACGGGCTTTGGTCAGCAGGCTTGTGGAGATGAATTTGTGTTTTGGGACCACGTTCGAATGGGAAGAGATGGTGAACTGATAGCTATACTTATATGTCCAGATAAAACGCCTTGGGGTGTGGGCGTGCTCAAGCTGGATGCCGATTCAAATATCATTTGGTGGAAAGCCAATGGTGCCCACCATGACTTCGACGTGGCACCGAATGGCGATGTATATGTGCTTACCCATGAAATCGTTTCAAACCAGCCTGACTATATGCCAGCGTCCTTCAGTCCACCTTATGTCATCGACTACTTAGTCGTTTTGGATGGCCAGGGGGAGCAGCTGAAAAAATTTGATCTTGTAGAAGCAATGCTGCTATCGAATTACAAAAAAACCGTTCGGCCGAATTGGACGGGTGATCTATTGCACGCGAACGGGGTGAGTTTTGTAACCGAAGAAATCAGCCGAAAATTCCCGTTTTCCGCCCCCGGTCAAGTTTTGTTCTCTTTGCGTACTCAATCGGCGGCGATGCTGTTTGATCTTAACAGTGGTGATGTTCCTTGGCTTAAGTTGGGTTTATGGAATAAACAACATGATTTCGATTTTCTAGACAACGGAAAAATGTTGGTATTCGATAATTATGGGCGCAACGCTATAGGTCTACGTTCACGGGTTTTGGAATTTGATCCCCTCAATGACAAAACCGAATGGGCATATGAAGGCCAAGGACTTGGAAAATTCAATAGTTGGACCATGAGCTCGCAACAAAGGCTGCCCAATGGCAACACTCTAATAACAATGTCAGAGGAAGGCCGCCTCCTGGAAGTGGCTGCCGATGGAAGCCTTATTTGGGAATATGTAACGCCTATTCGTAGCACAATAGCCGAAAGTTTGATGCCCGCATTGCGGTCCGCGCATAGATATTCAAAAAAAGATGCTTCCTTTTTGAACTGATATACGTGTAGGTCTAAATCTAGAAAATTTCAAGATTAGGCTTTTACATGAAAAGAATTTTGTCAGTGCTTGGTATCTGTTTCATATGGAGCGGGGCCGTAGATGCTTATGTCGGACCTGGAGCCGCAGTGACTATGTTGGGGGCTTTGGTAGGCCTTATCGGTACTATAGGATTAGCTTTATGGCTGGTTTTTTCTTGGCCGATTAAACGCTGGCTAGCAAAACGGCGGCAGGGAATCAAAATTCAGGACGACGCTGAATGCGCTGAGAACTGCGAAAAAGCAAAGGCCAAGTAATTGTTTTCTCTACTACATCCAGCATTTGAGTGGCTGGATAGCCTGTTGGCGGGTTATATTTTTTTGCCCGGACGTATCGTGCTATGGGCAGCTTTGAGCGGCTTATTTTGCACTTGGTTGTTTTCCGTTGTTTTTCCTAGAAAGCGCGTAGAAGTGCTGAAGCAGCAAATGGCACAAGCTAACGCTGCTATGCGCAATACGGAGATGGAGTGGGACGAGGCTTCAAAGAATATAAAACGGGCTTTGTCGGCAGCTTTTCAAAATGCTTTTTTTCGGTTCTTGCCAACTTTAGTTGCTGCAATACCTGCCCTGAGCATATTGACTTGGTTAGATCAAAATCACACATACACGCACCCCGAAGTCGGGGAAGAGTTAGTGCTGAGTTACTTTACTAAACACTTTCCGGACGATGAGTTGGAGAGCGAGGTGCGGAGCGTATTTTGGCCGAATGCCGAGTCAGGGGCGCTAATGTTGCCCTTAGGCACAAAAGCATTGCAACTGACGCTGGCTGCAAGCGCTAGTGATATATATGAGCAAAGCCTTTATCACAAACTATTGCCAAACCCTATGGGGTATTTGCCGTCAGAAAGTGTGTTCCAACATGTGAAAATTCACTTTTCTATTGATGGTTATGCCGCATTTTTCCCCAGCATACCCAAATGGGTGATGCTGTTTTTCCCCGTTTTCATTAGCATTTCCTTAGCATTGCACTTTGCATGGCGGCTATTTTAGCGTGACTAAAGCCAAGCAAAAGCCCTTGATTTTTGCGACGAAGTCTTGGGCTGAGAACGTCGCTAAAAGCATCCGTACTCAACCAAGGTTGTGGCGCTCATTGATAGCCATAGAAAACGGCCTGCTGAAAAGTGATCTGGAAAATCAGGAAATAAAAGCACCTATTTGGGTGATGGGGCTTGCTCGAGCGGGTACAACAGCAACGCTAGAGATGCTGGCTAGCGATACCTCGATTGCAAGCCAAAAATATCAAGACTTTCCTTTTATGTTGCTGCCCTATCTGTGGAGCAAATTTTTAGCATTCACGCCGGGCGCGAAGGAGGATGCAGTTGAGCGTCCGCATGGAGACGGCATTTTGATTTCTTCAAACAGCCCCGAGGCAATGGAGGAGCCGCTATGGATGCTGTATTGGTCGATTTTGCATCAACCGACGATTTCGCAAGTATTAGATCAAAGCCAACAGCAACCAGCTGAGTTTCCTGCGGCGTTGAAGGCCCATATTGGAAAAGTGTTGTTGGCACAAAAGCGTCAACGCTATTTGGCAAAAAGCAACTACTCCATTAGCCGCATGCGCTATTTACTCAATGTATTTCCTGATGCCCGCTTTGTGTTGGTCGTGCGTGACCCGATCGAGCATATAGAATCATTAACTCGCCAGCATCAGCGTTTTAATGCTGGGGTTGCCGATAATCCGCTCGCTTTGTCGCATCTTGAAGCAATAGGTCATTTTGAATTTGGTCCTGGCCGTAGACCCATTAACTGCGGCGACACGAAAGTCATTGAATCCATACTGGCTGCTTGGCGAGATGGGAGTGAGTTAGAAGCTTGGGCCCAATATTGGACTCATATTCATAAGTTTCTGTATGAATCGATTCAGCAAGACCAAGAACTGAGAAAAGCAGTCTTTGTACTAAATCATCAATCCTTGAGTGATAAGCCCGATGCTAGCTTGGATGCGATAAAAAGGCATTGTGGTTTAGCCCGAGAAACATCCAATTCAAGCCGCAATCTAAGCGCTAGAAAAACCTATGAATCCACGTTGAGCGATGCCGAGCAAGCGAAGCTTCGTAAGCTTACTGCTGATGGCATGGGAATATTTGAGCTTTGTCAGCACTCGAGAAAGCGTTAAGAACACCCTAGAAGATTGGGCGACTTGCTCCTCAGGCACGTTCGGTCCGGGTGGGGTTTTGTAATGTCTTGACAGCGGACGAAGTGACAACGATTGTTGGTTTTTTGCTTAACGCCCGTAGTGGCCCAAGCTGTAAGGCAGGCGACGTCAATTCAGAACAGCAAAGGCTTCTATTGCAATGCTTTTTGGCAGGCTTTAGAGCTATAAAACGCTTGTAAGCGAGACCGTAAAAACAGTTCCAGCAAGCCGTTGTCTTTGGCGTTTTGCAATAGTTCCGGTAACAAATTTGTTGTTTCTTCGCGTAGCTTGCCGCGATCCAAACCCAAATGTTCTAGGATGATATCCAGAGTTTCATCGCCGTAGCTGTCATAAAAACCATTGATGCCTTCGCGGATCAATTCCTGGATGTATTCGGTTTGTCGCAGATCTTGCCAAACGGATAAGCCAAAGCTGATCAGGCGATCAATTTCCTCATCTTCCAGCAGTTCTGCCACGGTGAGTTGGGTGTTTTGTGCACCAGCCCATATTTCGTTAGCCAGTTCGCGTACCTGCTCTGGCCCTAAGGCGTCGAGCAAAAATTGCCGGCTATTGCGTATGGTCTTTTCTGCATTGCTTTTGATGAAGCCACGTAGCCGATCTTCTACTGCGGCTTCCAAACCGACGCGTTTGTTCAATGCGGAAGCGCCTTTACTCAGCAAGCCCATGCCAGGCACTTTTTTCTGCATGGCCTCGCTGCTGCTGGCGACATAGTCGCGAATTCCGCTGTACAAGACATTGGAGATCAGCATGGAATACAGCGGGCTTTGCGTGGCCTGAGTGATGAGGTTGTCACGCACCCGTTCCATCTGGATGACCAGGTCAATGCCCGCTTCAAACAATTCGTCGTCGATCAGATCGCCAAGGCTGGTGTCCTGATTGATCGGCAAATGAATCAAGCGTTTGCTCAGCGAACCCAGCAGCACGGTGAGGGTATCGGGCAGATACCATTGTTCGACCCAGCGTAGGGTGGTTTCAATCGTGGTTTCTGCGTCCAAACCTTGCGTGAGCGTCGTTTTCGAAGCCCAATCCCACAATTCATCCACCAGCTTGGCGAGATCGGCTTCGGATTGCTTGCCCGTCAGGCGATCAATTTCGAACTTGACGTGGGCTTGTAACAGTTTGTCGGCAGTGCTCATGTTCGGGGTCCTACGCTTTGGCGTCGGCCCCAATCATGGCGCAAAGTTCGCCCAACATCATCCTTAATTCATTGCTCATCAATGTGAAGTCGATTTCAAAGCGTTGTTCTGCATCAACATCGCTGCCTTCCGCATCGTCGTCACGGTCCATATCGATGAACTTCAAGCGCTTGATTTGCAAGTTGTCATGCAAAACGAAAGAGAGTTTGTCGCTCCATGACATGCCCAATTTGCTAGCGCGTTTACCGGCGGTAATGTGTTTGCGAATTTCCTCGGTATTCAGCGGGTGGCGCAAATAACGCACGGTGGATTTGGTTTCTTCACTGCCGTTGAGCTCGCACTCGTCTTCAATTAGGAAACTACCGGGCGCCTTATTGGCAGCCAGCCATTCGGTCATGCTGACTGACAAAGCCATATTTGGCTCTATCAATTCGACAGGTGGCAAATCTTCCACACAGGTGCGTAAGTATTCGATCAAATTTTCCGCCGCCGCCGCAGTGGAGGTATCCACGATCAGCCAGCCTTGTTCGCAATCAATCCAAGCGCGCACTTGTTTGCGCCGCGAAAATGCGCGCGGTAGCAAGGACATCGTCAACTCGTCTTTGATGTCGCGCATTTGTTTGCGCCCTGGCTTGTAGCCGCGTTGGGCTTCAAAGTCGCGGGCTTTTTCTTTGGCTTCTTCGTTGATGACACTGGCGGGAAGCAACTTTTCTTCAGTGCCGTAAGCAATCAGCAAATGTGGAACTAAGGCCTCTACCAAAGCGCCTTCGTCATTTTTTGGCGCTACCCAACCTCGACTTTGCGCAGTTTGCCCAGAACACGGCAGCAGTGGCTTTCGTGCCAACTGTTCTTCCAGTGCGGCAGGGGTAATGGACCAGGGCTGGGTGAGCCGAAACAGACAAAGATTCTTGAACCACATAACCAAAGATCAACGCGAAAACGGGGCGCGGATCATAACAGGGCTATAGCTGGCATGGACAAGCGCGCAGAGGTGTTTTGTAATGGAGGCGAGGCAAGGGGGAGAATATGAGCGACCAACAAGCAACGGATTTGACTCGGCAAGGGCCATCGGCCTTGTACCAAGCGCTGTACGCGGAGCTGAAAGTACGGGCGCACAGAGAGCGTCGGAAATTGCCCGTCGGGCAGACGTTCGTGACCACCGCATTGGTCAACGAAGCGTTTTTCAAATTGGCCAATAAAACTGATTACGCCAGTCGTGCTCATTTTTTGAATACCGCAGCGGCGGCCATGCGCCAAGTCTTGGTCGATTCTGCGCGTGCCAGCTTGGCGGAGAAGCGTGGCAGTGGTGCAAGGGCCTTGTCCTTGGATGATTCCGGTCTAGGCATCATGCCCGCAGATCCGGCCGATGGCGCCGAGCATTTGCTACAAATCAATCAACATTTGGAGCAATTGGCGCAGCTTAGCCCGCGTTTGGCCAAAGTGGTGGAGTGTCGGTTTTTCAGCGGCTATACCGATGAGGAAACCGCACAGGCTTTGGATGTCACCGAACGCACCGTGCGACGCGATTGGTTAAAGGCCAAAGCTTGGTTGTATGACGCCATGAAATAGGGCGTTAAAAGCCCTGCGGCCCCTGGCTGAGCGGATGCTGATCGCCGAGCTCTTGTAGCGCGTTTTGGCGATTGACTTGAGCCAAGGTATCGGCTGCTTTGGTTTGACCCAGGGCCTGTAACATGGCCACTTTTTGGTCATTCATGCGAATAACTTCGAAATGTCCTTGGCGACGCGCTTGGGTCTTGCTGGCGATGGCTTTGTTGAGCCAGTTCAATGCGTCTTGTGTTTGACCGCGTCCTTGTAGCCAATGGGCCTTGAGCGCTTGCGCATCGGCAAGCTGGCTCAAAGCACTACGTCCGATCGAGGCCAGCCCGAGTAGCGTGGCGGAAAAACGGGTTTCCGCTTCTAGCCGTTCGGTGTCTTGTTGCATCAAGCTGGCTAAAACGGCTTGATTGAGATAGCGCCAACTAAAGGGCTTGTCGTCAGCGTGCTGCAGGCTCTCTTTGAGCATGGTTTTGGCTTCGTCGCTTAAACCCTCGTCGATTAAGGCGCGGCTCAGGGCGTACACCGCACTGGCGTGTAGACGCCCGCCCGCGCCGGCATATTTACTTGCCATCCATTCCCCTTGCTCTAGCAAGCGCATGCCAGCGTTGCGACGGCCGTTCAGCCGGTGTGCCACGCCTAGATTTTTCATCAATGTGGCTTGGGCGGCGGAGGCGCCATATAACTGGGTGCGTAATTCCAAGGCCGCGGAGAGTCGCTTTTCTCCTTCCCAGGCACGCCCGTAGCGCAAGGCAAATAGGCCCCAATTGGCCAGCAGATTTAAGGCGTCAGGGGAGTTATCCCGTCCAATGGCTTGCCACACGGCCCAGGCATCGGCGCAAGCATCCAGGGCATCTGGCACACGATTGTCGTAGTACAGAGCAACCGCAAGATTGATCAGTACCACCCCGGTTTCTTGATGCTCTGCACCCCAGTGTTGACGAGCGTCTACAGCAGCGCGTTGCAGATACGCAACGGCCTGGTCCGTGTGCCCCTCGGCACGGGCCAGTTGTGAGGCCAAGGTCGCTCCCCAAATGCGTTCCGTGGGATAGCGCTCCGGCTGCTTCTGCCAGACTTCATCGGCTTGTTGGTACAGCGCCTTAGCCTGCGCATAGTCGCCCTCTCGATAGGCGAGGTGGGCAAGGTCTATGCGGATATTGGCAAGAATATCCTCCGGCATATCACTGGGGGCGAGTTGGTAAGCACGCTGCAGCAGCTCACGCGCGGCGGCGTAATCTTCGGTAAACAGCTGCAGCTCGCCAAGCATTTGCATGAGTCCGGCCGCTGTCGCTGGGTCGTCGCCAAAATCGCGCTCTATATGTTTTGTGCTTTGGCTAAACAAATCCCGTGCGCTGAGGCGGCTGGTATCCAATTCGTTGGCCGCGCTGCGGAACAGCTGCAACATGGCACCACGCATGGTGGATAAGCGTGCCGCTTCGCGGCGGGCAAGATCACGCTGCTGTGTGGCTTGGTGAGCCTGCCAGGTGGCTAGCCCTAAGCCCGCAATCAAGCTTGCGGCAACCGCCAGCAGTGCGCCGCTGACCACCGCGTGCCGGCGTATCCACTTTCGGCTGCGATACAGCCAATTCGGTGGACGCGCTGCAATCGGCTGGTGATTCAAATGGCGCTGTATGTCCGCCGCAAAGGCGGCGATGGATTCATAACGCTGTTGCGGGTCGCGGGCGAGCGCCTTACTGCAAATGGCATCCAAATCGCCGCTGAGGTCTACGCTATCTGTGCTACTAACGCGTCGGCTTGGTGGCGTGGGTTCTTGGTGACATATCGTATCCAAGACCTGCGGCAGGCTCAGGCCCTGCAGCTGTATGGGCGGCTGCCCGCACAGTGAAAAGTACAGGCTGGCACCCAAGCCGTAGACATCGGTGGCCGTGGTTATAGTTTGGCCGTTGAGTTGTTCTGGCGCGGCGTAATTGGGCGTGGCTAAGGCTTCGGTGTGCTCTTGATTGAATTGCCCGGGGTTTATTTTGGCGATGCCAAAATCCAGCAGGCGGGGTTGGCCGTTGTCATCGACCATGATGTTGTCGGGTTTGATATCGCGATGCACGATCAGCTGCTGATGGGCGTAGTTTATCGCCTGACACAGTTCAAGTACGAGGTGTAAGCGCAGTTGTAGACTGGGTTGTTCTTGCTGTAGCCACTGACCCAACGTGCGCCCTTGCACAAACTCCATGGCCATGTAGGGGCGTCCATCCGCACTCAGGCCGCCGTCTATCAGGCGTGCTAATCCAGGATGGTTGAGATTCGCCAGAATTTGGCGTTCGCTTTCAAAGCGTTGCAGCTGTTCCGGCAGATCAACGCGGAGTAGCTTCAGGGCAACGACTTGCTGGTAGACACCATCATTGCGGCGCGCTTTGTACACCTCGCCCATGCCGCCACGGCCGAGCAAGGCAAGAATTTCCCAGGGGCCGATTTGACCCTGCAGTTGCGGCGGCTCATCGCGTGACAGTGGCGGCCCACGTTTGTCATCTTCGCCTAGCGGGCCGGTTTCTAAGAATTCGTTGGATTCATCGCTGGCTTGCAATAGCTGCAAAACGCGCTGAGCCAAGTCGGCGTTTCCGCCCGCTCGTTGGCGCACGTGAGCTTCACGTTTTTGCGGTGGTAAATCCAGCGCTTCGTCCAGCAGGGCATCAATCTCCTGCCATAGCGCGGCGTCGTTCATACTCATAGGCACAATTTAAACGTTATGACACAGGATCTAAGCTTTGGTCTGTTGTATAGGACTTGTAGTATTCCTTTGCATGACGGTCGGCGCAATGCGCACGGCAATATTTTAATCAGGAGGATTTCAGCATGATGTTGGCAAGGATGAGCGTTTTATTGGTTGCTGCGGTGTCGCCTCTGGGCGCATGGGCCGCTGGCAATTTGTCATACGGACAAGTCGGCGGTGAGGCTCAGCAGATGATGGAGTATGGCCATGATGCCGTGCGTATGTCGCAGCGCGGCCAAGCCCAATGGATGCTTTACAAAGACAAAGAGCAGACTTTGTATGTCATTGACGACAGCAAAAAAAGCTATCAGAAAGTCACCAAAGAGATGGCCCAGCAATTGGGCAAGCAGGTTGACGCGATGAAGTCGCAAATCGAAGCGCAGATGGCCATGTTGCCGCCAGAGCAGCGGGAAATGATGCGCGGCATGATGCCGAAAATCCCGGATATCGCTCAGCAACACAACTACCGCGTTGAAAACGACGGAAAAGCGCGCGAGGTGGCATCTTATGCCTGTCAGCCGATTTTGGTTTATGACAATGATGAGCCTAGCGAGGCTTTGTGCATTGCCAGCTTGAAAGATTTAAAAGTGACCTCGCAAGACTTTGCTTTGTTGAAGCGTATGGGCGAGACCATGAGCAGCTTCGCTGCACAATTTGGCGCGGGCTCCATGGCCGCGGTCATGGATAAGATTGATGGCATTCCTGTTGAGCATCGCAAGGCAGGCAGCGAAACGGCACAGTCTGTATTACTGCGTGTCGGTCAGGAAGAGCCTAAGCCGGAGCGCATGAGCGTGCCAAAGGGCTATGCTGAACAGTCATTAATGCAGGGTTTTGGACAATGAGCGAAGTGCTACTGAGCGCGCCGCAGGCGCGGGTAATGGGGGCTTTGGTCGAAAAGTCGCTGTCTACGCCACAGTATTACCCTATGACGGTGAATGCCCTAATGGCCGCCTGCAATCAGAAGAACTGCCGTCACCCGTTGATGCAATTGACAGCAGGTGAGGTGGGATCAGCCTTACTCGACTTATTGGACTTGGATCTGGTAGCCGATGAACGCAGTTCACGCGTGCCGCGCTGGCGCCATCGCTTTAAGAATCAGTTCTTGCTGAAGGCGGAGACGCAGGCGGTGTTGATCGCGCTGATGCTACGCGGGCCGCAAACTTTGGCAGAGCTGCGGTCTAACACCAGCAATTTGGGTGGTCCGTTTGAGTTGGAGGTGATTGAGCAGGCCATAGAGGATCTGCAAGATCGCGGGCAACCCCTAATAAAGTTGCTGGGACAAAAAGACCAAAAAGGCGCGCGTTACGCCCATTTGTTGTGTGGCGAAGACGCTATTGTCGAACCGCTGGCGAGCACGCGCAGTGCGCCAGCAGCTTCACGATTGGATGAACTGGAGCAACGCATAGTGCGATTGGAAGGGCAGCTAACCAAGTTGCTTGGTGCGGATGGAGTGCCTGACTGAACTTTGCTTAGTAGTGCGGTGGTAATTCGTATTCACCACTGCCACCACCGTCGCTAGGATTGGCTTCGCGCACACTGCGGAGTTGCTCCGCTAGGATTTTTACGTTCTGGTTCAAACGCAGCAATTCGCCTTGCTGATGAGCAATCACGTCGTTGAGTTTGAGCAGCGTGTCGTCCTGATGGGCGACACGCGCTTGCAGGTCGATGATTGCGTCCTGCGTATCCATAGAACTCATTCAGTCGCTGCGGCTAGTGATTTCTAGCAAATGGTAACCAAATTGAGTTTTGATCGGGCCGTGGACGGTGTTGAGCTCGTCACGGAAGACCACTTCGTCAAATTCTGGAACCATCATGCCCTGGCTGAAACTGCCTAAATCACCGCCGGATTGGCCGGACGGGCAGCTGGAGTGCGCTTTTGCGGCGGCAGCAAAGTCTTCGCCATCAGCGATGCGTTGTTTGAGGTCGTTACACGTCGCTTCGGAATCAACCAGTATGTGGCGAGCAGTTGCGGTAGGCATGGATTTTCTCCTGAATAGTTTTTTCAGCATGGCTGAAACCGGTAAAAAGCGCGTAGCTTAACCGATCAGGCACCGACCTAGGCGATTGCAGCGTATCGGTTACGGTGCCGCTGAACGATCCTCAGAGCGTGCCTGCGCACTCTGCCGCGCCGCATGAGCACCATCGGCTATGCGTTTTTTCGCCTTATGCAGGCTGACTTTGTCCAAGGTATCGCGCACGGCACTGGTCAAATGAAATTCAGTATCTTCCAGATGTTCGGCGCCTGATGGCGTCAGCACAACCGCAAGGCCACCGCCATCGTTTTGGAAATCCACAAGATTTTGCTCAAACATGCCACGAACGGCATCGCGCAGGTCACTTTGACGCAGTCCGGTGTATGACCAAAAACCCTGCAATTCCCGAAAAGGAATAGAGGAATACGCTTCCATATTCTGCTCGCGGAAAATGCGCTGCAGCGCTTTTTCCAGAGTGCTGTGGGTTACGATCACGGCTGGTCTCCAATTCTGACGTCGCTCATATCTTGGCAAGTGACGAGCAAATAAAAAGTGAAGTCATGAAGTATTCGAAAATTGTGGCAACTGGCAGCTATTTGCCGGCGCGGGTCGTGAGCAATGCGGATCTGCAAACTTCAGTTGAAACATCGGATGAATGGATCGTTTCGCGCACTGGGATTGAAGCCCGACATGTGGCCGCAGATGGAGAAATGACCAGCGACTTGGCCTTGCATGCGGCTGAGGCGGCCTTGGCGGCAGCCAATATGGGGCCGCAAGATATCGACCTGATTATTGTTGCCACCACGACGCCGGATATGGTGTTTCCGTCCACAGCCTGTTTATTGCAACAAAAACTTGGGGTGCAGCAGGGCGCTGCCTTTGATGTACAGGCCGTGTGCACGGGATTTATTTATGCTCTTGCGACCGCCAATGCCTTGATTCAAAACGGTTCTCATCGACGAGCCTTGGTGGTAGGCGCGGAAGTCTTCTCGCGTATTTTGGACTGGAATGACCGTCGCACCTGCGTGTTGTTCGGTGATGGTGCCGGTGCCGTTATCGTCGAGGCCAGTGACAAGCCGGGTATTTTGTCCACCCATCTGCACGCCGATGGTAGCCAAGGGCATATTTTGCGAGTCTCTGCGAGCCTGTCGGGCGGGAAAATAACCGGACATCCTTTTTTGGAAATGGATGGTCAAGCGGTGTTTAAATTTGCGGTTAAGGTGTTGCATGAAGCCGCGCAGGAAGCGCTACGGCATAACGGTTTAAGTGGCACTGATTTGGATTGGTTTATTCCCCATCAAGCCAATCTACGCATTATTAAAGCGATGGCGAAAAAGCTGGGCGTGTCGGATGACAAAGTCGTGACCACGGTGCATAAGCACGGCAATACTTCAGCAGCATCCGTGCCATTGGCCTTGGATGCCGCAGTGCGTGATGGGCGTGTACAGCGCGGTCAAAGCGTGCTGTTGGAAGGCGTGGGCGGCGGTATGACTTGGGGTGCGGTGTTACTGCGCTACTGATTCATACTGGTGAGCCGCTTCATCCATGCTGATGATGCCCGGTTGCTCAGCGATTCGGCCAAGCCATGCCTGTATATGCGGATAACGTTCTAGGGAAAAACCGCCTTCATTGGCGACGTGGGTATAGGCGTACAAGCTGATATCGGCAATGCTCAGACTGGAACCCGCGATATAAGGGTGCTGCCTCAATTGTTGCTCCATCACATCCAGGGCTTGATATCCTTTGGGTAAGCAACTGGCATGTCGTTGTTTCTCATGTTCGGGGGAACCGAGATAACGTTGGATGTAGCGCGCTACCGCAATCGCGGGTTCATGGCTGTATTGCTCAAAGAACTGCCACTGCAGGATTTGCGCACGTTGCCATGGCTCACTGGGCAGTAAGGCCGAGTCAGCGGCCAGATAATTCAAGATGGCATTGGATTCCGCCAAGGTACTGTCGTCTTCACGCCGCAGCAGGGGAATCCGGCCATTGGGATTCAGTTGCAGAAAGTCAGCGCTTCGGCTTTGTCCTTGCAGTATGTCTATGCGGGTCCACTGAAATGGGATGTGCAGAATCCGGCAACACAGCAACACTTTGTAGCAATTGCCGGAGTACACATCGCCATAGATCTGCAACATCAGCCGCCCAACTTATCCATGTAGCGCTGTATGCCTTCGAGCACTTCAGACTCAGACCAGCGAGCAAAGACAGCCGGGTTGAGGTCTTTTGCACCGGCGTCCATGCGTTGCAGCGTTTCTGAACGCAGCATGGCTTTGGCCAGTCGAAAGTTCTTACCGTCTATGTTTGCCAGCTTCTCTGCCATTCTTTGTGCGCTGGGCAGCAAGTCATCGGCTTCCACGGCTTGGTCGATAAAGCCTTTGGTGACGGCATCGTCGGCCAGCAAAGTTTCGCCGGTATAGAGATGTTTTTGCAGATGGTGAGGAGGCACGACGAAACGCAACATTTCCAGCGGCGCGATAGGAAAGGGCACGCTGACCAGCAATTCGGGAGCACCAATGCGGCCTTTGCCGCGAGCCATGTAGCGGTAGTCACCGGCTACGGCAAACATGCAGCCACCGGCAATGGCATGGCCGTTGACGGCGGTGATCAGCGGTGCTGGGAACGCAAACATGCCTCGCAGCATGCTGTCGAGTGAGGCCACAAATTGGCTGGCGTAATCGCTGCCCTCTTTGAGCATACGCATGAGATCAACCCCGGCTGAAAAGATGCCACCGGTGCTAGTGAGGATGACAGCGCGGGCATCTTCCAATTGTTTAAAGGTTTCCGACATGGCTTGTAGCAGCTCTATGTCTGCGGCATTGGCTTTGCCGTGGTTCAGCGTCAGGGTAACGATGCCGTTGTTTTCGGTTTGTTCAATCATGGTTTTCTATGCGTTGAGATTTTCAGCGTATTGCAACAGATTCAGGTCGCATCGACGTGCGCCTTTCAGACGAGAAGTCTTAAAAGCCAGCTTTCAACACGCCGCGTTCCAGCAATTTGTGCATGATGCTGGCATCGTGACCAGGCACCAATGCGATCTGCGGCTGCTGCTCGCGTAAGGCGTGTAGGCTGGCGAATTGGTTGACCACTTGTTCACGATTCTCCTTGATCAGGGCAGTCATGAACCAAGGGCGCTCCTTGATCGCATCAATATTACGCATTTGCCAAGCGACGTCGCCCATCAGCAAAATTTCCTGACCGCTGCTGGTTTTAATGAAGACCATTTGTGAGCCAGGGGTATGTCCCGGGGACTTAATTAAGACCACACCCGGCGCAATGCTGGTCATATCTTGGTAATCCAATGCTTGGTAGTTATCGAATATACCCTCGGGGAAGCTTGCAGGTTCCAAGCGGTCGGGGTGACTGAGTTGTTCTTTGCTTAGGCGGATTTTGGGTAAAAGTTCAATCAGGTTCGGATGATCGACGAGTCCACCTATATGATCAAAATGCTCATGCGTGATGACGATTTGACTGGCTTGGCGCATAGCCTCATCGATGCGCTGGCGCGCCTTAGAATCGAAATAATCAACCATAAAGCTCGGCAAGCCCTCGGTGTTTGCCATGCCCGCATCCACAACGATGGACGAGCCTGGAAATTCCAATTTGTAGACATACACGGGAATTGCTGTGCCTTGCCACTTTTCACCGGCCATCACCATCGCTTCTGCAAACGTCAATTGGGCAATCTGTTCGACTCGGACCTGGCTGGGCTTGGGGCCGCGGCCTTGTTCAGCCAAGGCTCGAACTTTGCCGATATCCAAGGTATAGCTGCTGGGATCGGCGGCGCTCGGGCTGTGCAGAACTGCCGCATACCAAAGTGCCGACAGCGCAGCGAGAGTGGCGAAAATGAACAGTAAAAAAGTACTGAGTTTCAAGACGGCTGTCCTTGTTGCATATGTTTGAGTTGAGTGGCATGGAGCATAACGTAGGCGCCATTCGATGCGCGGCGAAATCGCAGCATAAATAAGCAATGCCGCAAATCTATGCCGATTATCTGGGTAACTCTCCCCGTGGTCGGTTTTCCGGGGATATTGTTGACACAATCCATATATGGCATAAAGTTGCCATATGTATTTATTTTGTGTTGGTGATGTATGACTGGAATTTTTCAGCTCGGTAAACGAAGCGCTATCTATTTGTATAGTTCGTTACTTCTCGTTTTGGCGGCTTGCGGTTCCACTGCAGACATCTCTGGTACTGGGTTCGCGACCTTTGGAATCACCGATGCTCCGGTCGATGATGCAGAACGCGTTGTCATCGAAATTGCGGAGATCATCTTGCTAAAAGAAGATGAGCAGGTGTCGCTCACCGCAGGATTGCCACGTCAAATTGATTTGTTGTCACTACAGGGCGGCTTGCAAGACATTTTGATTGATGAGGCCGCGATCCCTGTTGGCGAATATTCTGAGATACGTTTAAAACTCAATGCGGTTGCGAGCAACTGTAGAAACCTGTCTCCCCCATACCCCTCGTTCATTACCGTCGATGGTGTCGACTATCCGCTGGCGGCTCCTAGCAGTGCCAGTTCCGGTGTGAAAGTGAAGGGCGACGTCAGCATAGCCAGTGGTGAAGTCAGCAAATTTGTCATCGATTTTGATCTGCGTAAGTCGATTGCACAGCGTAGCGGAGGCAGTTGCTACAACCTCAAGCCGGTCTTGCGTTTGGTCGAGCAGGACGACGCTGGAGTGATCTTCGGGCAAGTTGATGCCGCACTGTTGCAAGACTCGAGCTGCACTTCAGACCCACAATCTGGCGCTGGTGCCGCGGTCTATGTGTTTTCCGGCGGGGGCGTAGATCCTGTCGATATTCAAGGCACTGAGGATGATCCAGTAACGACGGCATCGTTGCAAGTGACCGATGATGGTTTTGAATACACCGCAGCCTTCTTGCCGCCGGGTGAATACACCGCCGCTTTGAGCTGTCAGGCCGGTGATGATCGAATAGACGCTGCAGATGCTATCGCGTTTGCTCAGTCTAGCGTTGTGTCCGTGGGCAGCGGTTCTCAAAGCCAAGTGGATTTTGAGATCAACAGTGTTGGAGTTCGGTAATGCTCGGATGCTCAGCAAAGTATAGAAAACAGCCGGGATTCACCCTGGTTGAACTGCTGATTGTTGTTGCCATTGTCGGTTTGTTGGCGGCCATTGCACTACCGTCCTATCAGCAATCAGTTATTAAAGGCCGACGGGCTGCAGCACAAGGCCTGTTAATGGATTTGGCGCAACGTGAACAACAGTATTTCGCTGATAGCCGCAGCTTTACCAGTGACCTTGCTGTTTTAGGCGTCAGCGTGCCCGCTGATGTTGCTAAGTACTACACCGTGGCCGTGACGTTAGTCGCGGGGCCCCCGGCCAGTTTCTTAATCGAGGCCACGCCTGTCTCCGGTACCCAGCAAACCGTTGATGGTGTTATTTCTATTGATAAAGCAGGCGAGCGCTTGCCGGCAGATAAATGGTAATTCAGCAACAGCAAGCGGGATTTACTCTCGCGGAATTGATGATTGTGGTTGCAATATCCGCCATATTGACTTCATTGGCTGCACCATCATTTCGTGAATTGATTGTAAATACCCGCCTGCAAGCGGCGACTTCTGATATGCAAGCAGGGTTGCTATTGGCACGCAGTGAGGCAGTAAAAAGAAATGCACAAGTGCGTTTTCTACCACTTACTGGCGGGTGGAATAAAGGCTGGCAGGTCGTCGACCCCAACGATGTTGTATTGGCGACGATAGGCGGTGAGAGCAATCTTGCTATCAGCGCCAACATGGCGGCGTTGCAATATCTACCATCTGGTCGAATTTCTGGTGTGACCGCACCAGAATTTGAAATCAGCGATCCCCGCGAAGTCGGCAAAACGCGTTGCCTGCGTTCTGACCGTAGTGGTCGCCCCTATGTGCAGGTCGAGCCATGTTAGTTAAACCTAAGATTCTGAGCGACGGACCATTGTTCAATCAAGGATTTACCTTGATTGAAGTGCTGGTCTCCGTTGTAATTTTTTCAATTGGCATTATGGGCATTTCGGCGCTTCAATTGAACTTGCAAACCCTACATGTGGATGCTTATCAGCGCTCCCAAGCGATCTTGATCATGCGTTCTATTAGTGAGCGCTTGGTTGCCAATCCGGTCAATGTTGCCGCTTATGTAACGGGCACAGCCAATCCAGTTGGCGTCGGTGACGCGCTAGGTGCGGATTGTGAAAATGCGGCTGATGAAGTTACCCGAGATATGTGCGAGTGGAGCCAGTTACTCAAGGGCGCTGGTGAATCTTTGGGTACGGATCAGGTCGGGGCAATGATAGGAGCGCGTGGATGCATTGAGCAGATCCAAGTGCCCGATCCTACTGTGAGCATCTGTACACCCGGCATCTACAGGTTGTCAATTGCATGGCAGGGTATGAATCTTACCAAAGCCCCCAATGAAATTATGGCATGCGGTGCGAATCAGTTTGGCGATGAAAAGCTCAGGCGCATAGTCACCAGCACAGTCACAACGGGGCTGAACCGATGTTCGTAAAACAGAATTTGGCTGGGAGTTATCAAAGAAAGAGTCGGCAACAGCAAGCGGGTTTGACCTTGATCGAATTGATGGTCGGGATGCTGGTGTCCCTACTCGTGCTGTTGGCACTGACGACCTTCTTCGTCAACGGTATGCGGGCGCGGGCGGAAATGAATCGTTCCAACGAGTTGGTTGAGAATGGGCGCTATACGCTGCAGTTAATGACCCGAGACTTACAGAATGCTGGATATTTCGGTGAATTTGATCTCGCGCTAGCTGAAGCCAGCATGGATTTTCCAGCGGACCTACCGAATCCATGTGCCGCGGATCTGGCGAGTTTGGATTTTGCCATTCCCTTCCATATTCAAGGTTTCGATGGCGATGTGGATATTAACCTCGGTTGCATTAGCGATTGGAAATCGGGCACTGATGTCGTTGTCGTTAGGCGCCTAAGCTCTTGTTTTAACACTGATCCTGGTTGTACGGTGGTTGCGGGCGCACCTTATTTTCAAGCATCGCAGTGCAATGGGCCTGGCGAACTGCAATCCGCAGATTCTGATGAGTGGTTTCGATTGCATACACAAGCGGCGCCACTCATAAAAACTTGGCGTGATTGTGTGTCTATCAATCGGGCGCGCCGCTTTCGCACACATATTTACTTTGTTGCCAATAACGATATATCAGGCGATGGAATTCCGACTTTGAAACGAGCAGAACTTGGTGCCGGGGGATTCTCCATTGTTCCTTTAGCCAACGGTGTGGAGTCTTTTCAAATCGAGTATGGCGTGGATACGAATGGAGACAGCGCACCTGACGGGTTTACCGCTGATCCAAGCGTTTTCAATGGCTGCGCAGATGCAGATTGCCGCATTTTGAACTGGAGAGATGTAACGGCGGTAAAACTCGCGGTGCTAATGCGCTCACTGTCGGGTGCGCAAAAGCAAAGTGTCAAGAAGAGCTTTAATTTAGGGCTGGATGTTGCGGGGAATGATGTTGTGCTCGGCCCATTTGACGACAAATTCAAGCGTCATGCATTTCACTCTGTTGTCGCTTTGAAAAGTGTCGTGGGGCGTCGTCGATGAAACCGCTTTTGAAATCGCAGCGCGGAGCCACTTTGATCGTTGGCCTGATCATGCTGATGGTGACCAGCGTATCCCTGATGTCTTTGTACAACTACAGCAAAATTAGCTTTGAGATCGTGCAGAACTTACAAAGCGAATCCATTGCGGTGGATTTGGCGAATGCGACTCTCGAGGGTGCCATCAGTACCACTCGGGTGGTGAATGCTCCTTCAGCGGTGTTCTTGCTGGGCTGTGATGGTTTCCAGAATTCACAATGCTTTGATATCGATGCTGACGGCCGAAATGATGTCGTTGTGCAACTCAACCCACAGCCATTTTGTGTGCAAGCGCAAATTATTCAAAACCGGCAACTGAATTTTGATAGCGCCGAAGACGAACCGTGCATCGTCAGTGCTACCACCGATTTTGGTGTCATAGGTGCGGCCTCTGACAATTCGCTGTGTTCCAGCAGCTTATGGGAGGTCACTGCGGTAGCTACCGATGCAGTGACTCAAAGCAACCAATCCGTGACTGGTGATTATGCGGTCAGGGTGGCAACTGCCAATGTGCTGACGTCATGTCCTGCTGGAGGCCCTCGACCATGGTAAATAAAAAAATGATGAGACATCTTTCAAAACTGGCGCTGGCAGCGTGCACAGCGCTCACCGTGTTCTTGCCTTTCCAGGCCGCTTCTGAAGACATAGAAATCTTCTCTGCGGATGACTCCAGCTTGGTCAGCAAACCCAATGTGCTGATTGTTATTGATAACAGCGCCAACTGGTCTCGACAATCGCAAAAATGGCCGGGTGGACTGACTCAGGGCCAATCGGAAGCGCGTGCGATCAAGAAAGTCATAGAATCGCTGGATGATGATTCTATCAATGTCGGCCTGCTGGAATACTCCACAGCGGGTAACGCAAATACCAATGAAGGTGGTTATATTCGGTATCACATTCGTCCACTCAATGCGAATAATAAAGTGGCCTTTTCCGGCGAGCTGGACACCATTTTTAACAACATCAATGACCCGATAGAAAAACGTTCCAGCGGCAATGCATTCGGCACTCTATTTTGGGATATTTATAACTACCTCGGTGGGTTTAACCAATCGCAAACCGGCTCGGGTACGCCCGCCAGTCGTGCCGATTCGGCCGCGTATTCCAGCCAGTATTCCCAGTTTCGCTCACCATTGACGGCGGTTGATTTCTGCCGCAGAACCATCGTTATTTTTATCGGAAATAATGTACAAAGTGGACCATCCAAAGATGGCGCTGGCCCTATCGACGCGCTGGCAAATTTGGGTGGGGATACCACAGATATTCCGTTTGCTGAATATCAGGTAACTGAGCAGCCTATCGAGGTTTCTCGTGGTTATAGCAATGCGTGTTATCTCAGTGCCGCAGCATGTACGAGTGCGGAGGACAATGCGGAATGTGGTGAGCAAGGCTTTGATTCTTGCTATTGCAGCGGTGATGCGCCTAGCGCGTGTTTGCAATCCAAATACACGGTGGTAGGAACAAAGTCAGTTGTCACTGACGTTTCACAGTCCACTGAAGTGAGTGCTAGCCGAATTTATACAGGGGAAAGCACGCAATCCTGCATCTTGTCCAATAAAGTGCCTGCGTATTCGTGTCCGGCGGACACGGTCACGTTCGAGGCGGATTCACCAAATCCGGGGCAAACTACGCGAGTAACCGAGAGTTGGTCACAGTGTCAGTATGAATTTACTGACAGTTCGGGCTGCAAAGGCCAGAAGGGTAATTACGAACCTAGAGGGTTTCGTACTATTACGCGTTTGGTTACAGAAGAAACTTCAACATCCGATACCTTGGGACTAACGTCCTCGTGCTCGTTTGGCGCGGCGTCTTGCAACGTTGCCGATTATGTTGAATGTACTGACAGCACTTACTCATCTTGTGTGTGTACGACGCCCAGCACTACCGACGGATGCGCAGCAAGTACACGCAATTCCTACGAAATTGTAGGAAAAGCGACATCCAGTGTGGCTGAGCCGACTGGAACATTTTCAGCGCCTACGGGAGGGCCTTGGGTTGCTGATGAATGGGCCCGTTTCCTACGCCAGCAGGGTGTCCCGCTACCGGGCTCCAATGGCGCATCCTTTTCTCAAGTGTCGACATACTCAATTGACGTATTCAACGCCCAACAGAATGCAGATTTCTCAGGGTTATTGTTTAACATTGCTCGTGCCGGTGGCGGGAAGTACTACCAAGCAACCAATGAAGACGAAATTGTTAATGCGCTAAGCGAAATTTTTGACGAAATCCAAGCAGTCAATTCGGCATTTTCGTCCGCGAGCTTGCCGGTTAACGCGACCAACCGCTCACAAAGTGAAAACCAAGTCTACATTGGGGTTTTTAAACCCAATCGTGAGAAAAAGCCGCGCTGGTTTGGCAATCTCAAGCGTTATCAATTGGTTGTTGATAACGCTTTATCAGTAGAGTTAGGCGATAGCCTTGGGCAATCCGCGGTTAATAACCAAACCGGCTTTATTAGCGATTGTGCGGTGAGCTATTGGACAACGGATTCAGGCAATTATTGGCGTGATGTCATTGCTGATGATCCACCAGCCATCAGTGGCTGTGCAGCAGCCGCTAACAAGAACTCCGATTTGCCGGATGGCCCCTTTGTGGAGAAAGGAGCAGTCGCGCAACGATTGCGAGAAGGGAATAGCTCCCTTGCGAGTCCGGATGCGAATGGCGATTATGCCGTGAGTAGAAATATATATACGTCCTCAGGCAATTCGCTGGTCGCATTGAGTAGCTCGTCATTGGTTGAGCCGGTGAAATCGTATGCTCAGGGTGCGGATACTGGCGCATTGCCACAGGATGAAGACAGCGATTCCAGAACCAACGAAACGAGAGCATCAATACACGGTGACGTCATTCATTCGCGACCACAGCCAATTAACTTTGGAGGAACGGCAGGTGTTGTGGTCTATTATGGGAGTAATGATGGGGCCTACCGCGCCGTACGGGGGAGTACTGGCGAAGAAATTTGGTCTTTTATCGCACCGGAGCACCTCAGTCGCTTGTCGCGTTTACAAGCGAATACACCAGCGGTCAATTTGTCAGGTGGGATCAATGGAAAACCGTATTTCTTTGATGGATCCACTGGGGTATTTCAAAACGAATCAAGTTCTGAAGTCATTATTTACCCCAGTCAGCGCCGCGGCGGGCGAAAGGTATATGCCTTTGACGTCGCAACACCGTTGTCTGCACCCACTTTGCTGTGGAGTCGCGGCTGCCCGAATCTCGGCAACGATGCTGGTTGTGATGCTGGGTTTAACGACATAGGCCAGACTTGGTCGCGACCACTGCCCGCGTTTATTGAAGGGTTTTCGGATTCGAGCCCAGTACTGATATTCGCCGGGGGGGCGGATGCCTGTGAAGATGAAGATTCAGCAGCCCCCAGTTGCTCGAATCCAAAGGGTGCCGGTGTCTATGTGTTGAATGCCAAAACTGGCGCGTTAATCAAATATTTTGATTTTAGTAGTATTGATGCATCCGAACGTAGTGCGGTCGCGGATGTTGCTTTGGCCGATCCCAGTGGAGATGGCAAAGTAGATTTCGCGTATGCGGTGACGGCGGGCGGCAGTATTTATCGTTTGGATTTTAGCGATGCGAACAATGAGTATCTGAAACTTGATCCTGCAGATTGGGTTGCCACCAAAGTAGCTTATACAAGTGGTGCGGGGCGAAAATTCTTGTACCCACCATCCATTGTGATATCAGGTGACGAATACTATATTGCGATTGGCTCAGGTGATCGAGAGCACCCGCTTTCTAGTCATTACACGGCTTCCGTGACGAATCGCTTCTATGTTTTTCGAGATGATTTAACGGATATCGATTCAACGACGGCACTCAATCTTGACGACACCTCATTGATGGCAAATTACACTGCGGACCCAGGTTGCGATCCGGATAGCCGAATCCTACCCAGCTCTACGCGTAAAGGCTGGTTTATCGATTTGACGGCTTATGGCCCAGGCGAACAAGTGGTAACCACGCCGGTTATCGCTGGGGGGCAAGTTTTCTTTTCAACGAACCGTCCCACGCCACCTTCAGATGTTGCCTGTACGAGTAATCTGGGGCAGGCGCGGGGCTATATCTTGAGCCTACTCAATGGCAGTGGCGCGGTCGGTGTTGAAGGCTTTTGTGGCGGTGATCGTTCCGATGAGTTCACCGGAGGTGGGTTACCTCCATCGCCTGTGGTTGCAACAGTACCGATCGAAGTTGATGGTGAAATCATTGTCAAAACGGTGGTTATTGGTGCTGCTGATAAAGACGGCGGGCCAAGTTCCATCATTGGGGCACAAGAGGTCATACCCGCAATTAATTCAGCAAGGCGACCAGTATCTTGGCGTCGAAATACTGATACCGATTGATTGTTAGGGTGCTGAATTGCCACAATGAGTGCACTCACGGGCTTGGCTAGTGGGAACACAGTTGTTTTCATAAGCGTGTGGGGGCGCGTTGGCGGCAATTTATGAACGGCGCAAACTTGCAATCGGAGAACGATGAATCACGTCTGTCAGCGGCGGTAAAACGAATGCTGACCAGCGTTTTGCGGGCGCTTGCACGGATTGTTCTGCGCCAGAATGTGGGTTATCCCACATTTGAGCGCATCGCCAAGCAGGCATTTATAGATGTCACGCGTAACGAATACGGACTACGCGGTCGGGCTGCAAACAAATCGCGCATAGCGCTGGTGACGGGCATCAACCGTCGCGATGTGGCACGCTGTCTAGTCGCCGACGCCAACTTACCGCAGGACCCGCTGTTTAATCCGGTCTTTCGAGTGGTCTCGCGTTGGATACGTGAACCCGCATATCGAGATGAGTTTCATCAGCCCTTGGTATTGGACATAGCCGGAAAAGCACCTTCGGTAGAGGCGCTGCAGGAGTTTGATTGCCCTGATACGCCTCTCACTGCGGTAGTCAGTGCCTTAATATCCGGGGGATTAGCAAACTATAGTGATGAGGGTAAGGCGCGCTTAATGCTGACAGATCATGGCTTCATCCCGCAACAAGATATCGCGGCCAAATACGAATTGCTGGGAATCGACGTATCGGCCCTACTGCAAACGATAGAGCATAATATGTACGCGTCAGCGCCAGCGATGTATCAACGCAAAGTGAGTTTTCCAAACTTATCCGCCAGCGGACTCGAATGTTTACAGAAAATGGCGAGCGAGCAAGGTCAGTCGTTGTTAGAAAGCATGGATGCTGAGTTGTCAGAGCATCGTAGTGAAGATGGCTGTTTTGCTGGAATGGGGCTATACGTATTTATTGAGCCAGACCGTAAAGATGTAGCGAATGTTGCATTGAGCAAAGAGAAAAAAAATGAGAAAGATGAATAAAATAACCTCTTTAGCGGCAGGGTCCGTACTTTGCTTTTTTGTAATTGAAGGGAGTTGGGGGGATATATCCGGCACCGGTTCGGAAGGGAGAGCGATCAGTTTTGGATTTTTATCCTTGCTGATGATGGACGCCCCTGTCGACGAAGTCGATGCCGTTGTTATTGAAATTAATCGCCTAGATTTGCTTGGGAGTAATGCCAGATTTTCTCACCATTTTAATCCTCCCCAGCAAGTCGACGTATTGGCACTGCAAGGTGGTGTAACACTTGCATTGCTGGATGAAGTGCCTGTGCCAAGTGGGCAGTACGACGAGCTGAGGCTTGGTCTGAATGCGGCTGAAAGTGCCTGTAGAAACTTGGTTTCTCCCTTCGCAAGTTATGTCGAGCGCGTTGGCGTGAAGTACCCCTTGGTGGTAGCGCGAGGCGGCCCTCAGCAAGAGCTTTCTTTCCCAGTTTCTATGGCAGTCGCAGATGGCCAGCAGGCAGAATACGTTATGGATATCGATTTAAGGCGTGGATTGAATCAAGTCGCTAATGCAGACTGCTACCGCCTGCAAGCCGCGGCTAGAATTGAGAACACAGCGAACACAGGGCATGTTTATGGCTCGGTCGAGCCAGCCTTATTAACTGCGAGCCACTGTGATGCAGATGCCTATAAGGGCAAGGGCGCCGCGCTATATGCCTACAGAGGCGCGGATGCGATGCCAAGCGACATTAACGGTCGGCGGGCTGGCCCATTGGCCACAGCAGCGCTAGTGCCGAATACGAGCAATACGCTGGATTACAAATTGGCCTATTTGGCTCCTGGAAAATACACCATAGCCCTGACTTGTCAGGCTGGAAGTGATCAGCCAAATCAAGCGGATACGTTATCGTTTGAAGCGGTGCAGAATGTGTTGGTGCGGCGGGCTCAGTCTACGCTCAGTGACTTTGAGTAAGCCCGATTTTTCGATTTAGGGTTTCTTTGCAGTGTGTGGCTGCGTACGCAGCCACAACCAGAGACCGCTAAGGGCCAAAAGACCGATGCCGATCGCAATCATATCAATGATATAGCGCCCCCAAGATCCAAAAAACCGCCCGCTGTGCAGGTCTACGAGCACGCGCTCCCAGCTTAGTTGCTGCGCCGCTGTAGTGTGTTGAATGGGTGTGGAGACGTTCGCAGGTAGTTCTTGCAGGCTCAGTGCGTGTGCCGGCGCTTGCGAAAGTGTCCAACTGAGCATTTGGTTATCGCTGCAATGCCAGCCTGTTTTGGTTTGCAGGCAGAGATCATCGCCCTTTGTTGCAGCAGCTTGGATGTGCCCCGGTAGTGCGGATTCATCCAATGTTTCTATAACTTGGCCATTCGGGTCCAGCAAGATCAAGCTGCTCTCAGCGGCGGCAATAATGAGCCCGTTTATGCCAGCGACCCCAATAATCTCGGCGAAATCTGTCACCAACTCGGTATTGAAGTACAGCTTGCCAGCAAAGGAGACGATCCAGTCTTCGTTGATTTTCCAGCCATTGATCGGTGGCGAGAAATGGATGTTATATGCGTTTAACACCCAATTGGCCTCGACCCCAGGTTCATCTAAGCCTAAATCTGGAGCGTGATTCAGCGTGATCCCTGTGGCAATGAGCCAAATAGCGCCCAGTCCTACGATTGCGCCAAGGCTACGATGCCATCTTCGGATACGAACACGCAGGCTTCTGCTCATAGTTTTTGCAGTTGTTGATCAAGCAGCAGGGCCAGCTGTGCCAATCGGCGCACGGCGGCAACCGATAAAGTTGCACCGGTGATGTTGTCGATTTTGCGGTCTAGCTGCTGATTGTCTGCGAGCTGTGCGTTGGCAAATTGTTCGGTGAAAAAGCGATTGCGGATTTCCCAGCCGCGACTTTCTCGGTAGATCAAAATTTCGACTTGGCGTAACACGCTGTCTTCGATCACAAAGCCAGCCGTGATGGGGCGTTCCTTGCCGATCTCATCCAATATCCAAGCGCTGCGCTTTCCGACCTGCCAATAGCGTAAGCGGGCGCTTCTTGGAGGGTGGCCGAGTAGGGCGCTGACTTGCTCGCGCAGCTCGCCGCTGAGCCAAATCAATTGGGCTTGTGGTGCCTCCCCAGAAAACGCTTGTGCCACGAACGCGTCGCGACTGAGGTAGACCGATTCTTCGGCAGCGGACGCAGCAAAGCTGGCGCTACAAGCCCAAAAGCTCAGTAGCGCCAACTGAATGCTGAAACTGTATTTAGAAATGGTAACCAATGCCCAGATCAAATCCGTCAAAGTCACGACCAGCGTCGGCCGTCAGCTCATGCTCGCGTTGGCGGAAGTCCGCTTTCAGCACAACATGGGGATGTGGATAGTAGTTGATGCCGGCTTCCCATTGCGAGAATTTGTCCTGGCCGCGTGCTGCGTCCAGATCTTCGTAGCGGGCATACACGCCGATAGATTCGCTAATTTTAACGCTGGGTTCGAGGTACCAGCCAGTCTGGCTGTCGGCACCGGCCGCTTCCACTGCAAGGCCGCCGAGTTTCCATGCACTGTACAGCGCGCGTACCGCAAAGATGCCTTTGTTCCAGGCCGCGTGAGCGACATACAGGGCGCCTTCGTCCAAGCCATCGCCAGCCACTTGGCTGATATCACTTTGGTATTGCAGCGCTAAGCCCAATTCCAAACCCGCGATACCGTTGTAGCGCAGGCGGCTGGTGTAGGCCAGATCAGCGGCATCTGCCTCTGCTGTTTTTTGCCGGCCCGAACGGATACGAAAGGCACTGCTGCCGCTAGTGGGTATCTTTAAGCCTTCGTGAATCATGAGGTCCCATTGCAAGCCGTCGGCGAGCTTCAGCGACGCGGCCACACCACCGGCCCACCAAGTGCTGGGCACTATGATGTTTTCTACATCGTTGCGCTCGACGCCGTAGAACACCGGAGGTTCATGTGTTTCATTGATGAGGCCTGCAGGGATGAGCATCAAACCTCCGCGTACGGTGAGACGATCACTTACGTCCATCTCCAAGTAGGCTTGTTCCAGCTCCACTTCGCCTGGTTTCCCATCGCCAACCAAGGAATGTTCCAGTTCAATTTCAGACACAAGGCGCAGCTTGTTGGAGAAGTCATAACCTGCAAACAATACAAAGCGGTGAAAGTCGATTTGTTTGTTATCACGGCTCGCATCATCCGCGCTTATATTGTTGTAATGCAATTCGCCATAGCCGCCCCAGTGCAATTTTGAAGGGGCGCTGCTGTTGTTTTGCTCTTGTGCTTCAGCCAGAGCAGCAACTTGTGCCTGCAATTGTTCAATAGTTTGCGCTAGTTCTGCGGCGCTGGGCGCGGCCAATGCGGCCAGTGGTGTAGACAGTGCCAGTGCAGCACATGCAAATCGATTTGGCATCGAGGTGGCCATGAATTTTCCTTCTATGTCCCTGTGTGTTTTGCATCAACGCGGGGTGGTTTGCCGTGGCGCTGCTGCGGTGTTGTGAATGGTAATGCAAATGAGAATGACTATCAACAGTAGTTAATCGAAGTATTTCAATGAAGCAGAAGGAAGGTGGGTAGATTGCCTCGACACCGGACAGACATGGACGATTTAGTCTTCATTCGGCACATGGAAATTGGTAGCTTCAATATTCGCTATGTCAGGGCAATGCAGTGACCGTGTAACATTGCGCCCACTTTAACGAGAACCTCCGGATGACACGCTATGCCCCAGGAAAACAATCTGGACATCCAAGGCATCAATCAACGTTTTTATGATCGTTTGTGGTCACGCTCTCGGTTGATTTCTCCGGATCGATTCAATACTTGGGACATAGTCCAGAGCATTTGTAAGAGCGCTCCGGCCCGTCTGGAAGTTGCACCAGGCTTGCGACCGAGACTGCCCTTTATTGACACTGAGTTTGTGGACATCAGCACGCCAGCATTGATGGCTTTGCGCCAAGCAGGCGGTCGTGCGAGCCGCGCCACCTTGAGCGCTTTGCCGTTTGCGGATGCCACTTTTGACCTCGTCGCGACCTTCGACGTACTTGAACATGTGGAGGACGACACTACGGCTCTCGAGGAAGTGGCGCGCGTGCTAAAGCCCGGTGGGAAGTTGCTGCTCTCGATTCCCTTGTACCAAGCGAATTGGACGCCTTTCGACAAAATTGTTGGCCACTGGCGACGCTATGAACCCACGCAGTTAAAAGAATTGTTTTCAGAATGTGGACTACGCATTGAACGTAGCGCCATTTTTGGGATGAAGCCTCAGACATCTTGGTTGGTGAACTTGGGAATGTGGTTTCTGGAAAACCGGCCGGTGCGTGCGATGTGGTGGTACAACAACGTTTTCATGCCGTTGGGATTACGTCGTCAGCCGGCTTTGCAATTTCGTGAAGGCTTAATCGAAGACCGAGCGGTGGACGAGGTCATAGTGGTCGCTACTCGCCTGTGAGTGGTTTCATGGTGAAACTCACAGCAGCAATTTTATTGAGCCCATAAAAAAGGACGGTGCCAGTTTCCCGACACCGCCCTGGGGCTCCATCTTGTCAGTAAAGCCTTGGGTAAACTTGTTGCATAGGTTTGGGGCTCAGTTATCCCAGTTCAGAGCGCCGCCTGTTTGGTATTCCGTAACGCGTGTTTCGAAGAAATTTTTCTCCTTACGCATGTTGGCCTGTTCCGCTAGCCAAGGAAGTGATTCTTCTGCACCTGGGAAGGGTTCTTCGAAGCCCAGTTGTGTGGCGCGGCGGTTGGCGATGAAGCGGAATTGTTCCACGTGCTGTTCGGCGGAGTAGCCTAGGATGGGGTCACGCAGGATATAACTGGCGTAGCCGATTTCTGCTGCTTCGGCTTGGTCCCACATTTCGCGCAAGGCTTGGGGGTCAGGGCGAATGTCTTCTTCTTCCATCAGGGCCTTGGCCACGCGAATGCCGAAGCTGGCATGCATGACTTCGTCACGCATGATGTATTGCAGCTGCTCACCCGTGCCTTTCATCAGGCCGCGACGCTGCAGGGCAAAGATGGGGCTAAAACCGTTGTAAAACCAGGTGCCTTCAAATACGGCGGCGAAAAAGATATAGGACATCAGGAAGGTGTGCAGTTGCTCGCGATCTTTCAGATCGATGTCGCTGCTGCAGACGGCGTCCAGACGCTCTTGCGTCATGCGGATTTTGGCATTGATTTCCGGTACGACGCGGTAGCGGTTGTAGATTTCGCCTTGGTCAAGACCGATAGTTTCGATGCAGTGCTGATAGGTCCAAGTGTGCAGGGCTTCTTCGTAGGTTTGGCGGGCCTGATAAATCTGCAATTCGGGCGCGGACATTTTTTCCATCACGGCGATGGCGACGTTGCGCATGGCCAGAATATCGGCGGTGGTCAGGTAGGCCAGCACATTGGTGTAGACGTGGCGTTCTTCTACGGTCAGCTTGTGGTGGTAATCGTGAACATCCTGGGCCATGTTGATGTCCAGCGGCGTCCAGTGATTCTTATTGGCGTTGAGGAAGTACTTCCAGGCCCACGGGTACTTGAACGGTGCCAGCTGATTGATGTCGGCCATACCGTTGACGATGCGCTTGTCTTCGGCGCGAACCGGTTTGGCACTGACAATAGGTTCAGGCATTGGGCGGTCTATGGCTGCGCTTCCTAAAGTGGCTGCGGTTGCTGCGACAACAGCCGGTTCCGGTTGTGTCTCAGTTTTTTTAGCCTCTGCAGCTACTGCAGGGGCTTTGTTTAGCGGATCATCCCAGTTCAACATGGTCGGTTCCTTGATATTATCTAGAAGCGTAGGGCGGCGATGTATTCACCGCCCGCTTGTTTATATTGTTGGAGCTTTACTGGCAGGCTTCGCAGTCAGGCTCGAGTATGGAGCAGACCTTAGGGCCTTCCTGTCTCTCGCCACTCATAGCGTCCGTGGTAACGGATGCGGCTGTGTACTCATTGGCATGAGTGGAAGCCTTATGCTCCGATGAGGTCGACTTGCCGGCGTGGGTAGCACCCATTGAACGCAGGTAATAGGTTGTCTTCAGACCGCGTACCCAGGCTAGCTTGTACAAGCTATCCAGCGCACGCCCAGATGGTTGTGCCATGTACAGGTTCAGTGACTGCCCCTGATCAATCCACTTCTGCCGGCGTGATGCCGCTTCGATCAACCAGCGTGAGTCGATTTCAAAAGCCGTCGCATACAGTGCTTTGACATCGTCAGGTACCCGGTCGATGGATTGCACGGATCCGTCGTAGTACTTCAGGTCATTGACCATGACTTCATCCCACAGGCTACGTTCTTTGAGATCGTTGACCAGATAGGGATTGATGACCGTGAACTCACCGGACAGGTTCGATTTGACGAACAAGTTCTGATAGGTCGGTTCGATGGACTGTGACACACCGCAGATATTGGAGATGGTCGCGGTTGGGGCGATGGCCATAGTGTTGGAGTTACGCATGCCCGAGGCTTGGACCTGTGCGCGCAAACCATCCCAGTCCAGCGTTTGGCTGCGATCCACTTCAAGATAACCGCCACGGCCTTCGGCCAAGCGCTCTATGGAGTCTATCGGCAAAACGCCTTGGCTCCACAGCGAACCTTCGTAACTAGCGTAGCAACCACGTTCCTCAGCCAATTGGCTGGAGGCTTGAATGGTGTAGTAAGACACCGCTTCCATGGAGCGATCAGCAAAATCTACGGCTTCCATACCGGCATAAGGTAGACGCTGTTTGTACAGCGCATCCTGGAAGCCCATGATGCCCAAGCCGACCGGACGGTGGCGCATATTTGAGCGACGTGCCTGCGGCACGCTGTAGTAGTTGTAGTCGATGACGTTGTCGAGCATACGCATCGCAGTTTTGATGGTGCGCTGGAGTTTGTCTGTGTCGAGACCGTTTTCAGTGACGTGTTGAGCCAGGTTGACTGAGCCCAGATTGCACACCGCGATTTCCTCAGCCGAGGTGTTCAGGGTGATTTCGGTGCACAGGTTGGAGCTGTGAACCACACCAATATGCTGTTGTGGCGAACGTAGGTTGCACGGGTCTTTGAAAGTGACCCAAGGGTGGCCGGTTTCGAACAGCATGCCGAGCATCTTGCGCCACAGGTCCAGCGCCTTGATGGTGCGGAAAACTTTCATTTCGCCGCGTCCAGCTTTGGCTTCATAGGCGGCGTAACGCAGCTCGAAGTCCTTGCCGAAGGCATCATGTAGATCCGGTGTGTCGTTAGGCGAGAACAAGGTCCATTCGCCTTCTTCCGCTACGCGCTTCATGAACAGGTCGGGTATCCAGTTCGCGGTGTTCATGTCATGGGTGCGGCGGCGCTCATCGCCAGTGTTCTTACGCAGTTCGAGGAATTCCTCGACATCAATGTGCCAAGTTTCCAGATAGGCACAGACGGCGCCTTTGCGCTTGCCGCCCTGATTCACGGCGACGGCGGTGTCGTTGGCTACTTTCAGGAAGGGCACGACACCCTGGCTTTTGCCATTGGTGCCTTTGATATGAGCACCAAGACCGCGCACGGCGCTCCAGTCATTGCCTAGACCGCCGGCGAATTTGGAGAGCAAAGCGTTGTCTTTAATAGCACCGTAGATGCCGTCAAGATCATCCGGAATGGTGGTCAGGTAGCAACTGGACAGCTGCGGACGCAAGGTGCCGGAATTGAACAATGTCGGCGTTGAACTCATGAAGTCAAAGCTGGACAGGAGCTCGTAAAATTCGATGGTCCGGCCTTCGCGATCGACTTCGTTAATGGCCAGGCCCATGGCCACGCGCATGAAGAAGGCTTGCGGCAGCTCGAAGCGTTGTCCGTCTTCGCTATGGATGAAGTAGCGGTCGTACAGTGTTTGTAGGCCGAGATAGGTGAACTGCTGGTCTTGTTCGGGCTTCAGTGCCGCGCTCAGGCGCGCGAGGTCGTAGCGGGTGAGCTCTTCGGAGACCAGTTCCAGTTCGGCGGCGCGACGAATATAGGCGTTGAAGTAATCACCGTAGCGTTCGCCCATCTGCTGCTGTGTGGCGGCTTCGCTATGCCCGCTGATGAAACTCAGTGCTTCGCTGCGCAAGGTGTCTAGCAGCAGTCTAGCGGCAACATAGGTGTAATTGGGTTCACGCTCGATCAGTACCCGCGCGCTCATGGACATGGCTTGGCCAACATCTTTTGCTGGAATGCCATCGAACAAATTGCGCAGCGTATCTTTGAGCACCAGCGCGGCATCGACGTTGTCGATGCCTTCACAGGCCTCGGCAATCACAGCGCGCAGGCGATTTTCGTCCAGAGGCTGGCGGCTGCCATCAGCCAGGGTCACCGTTAATGTGGATTCGGCTTTCTTTTTCTTGGGGCTCTTCTGCGCTTCTTCGGCTTCACGTTTGATCGATTGGCGCTCACGATAGAGCACGTAATCGCGTGCAACCTTGTGTTCCCCGGCACGCATCAGCGCCAATTCAACGTGGTCCTGAATGTCTTCGATGTGGACGGTGCCGCCATCGGACAGGTTGCGGGTGATTTTTTCGGAGACCTGGGTAGTCAATTGTTCAACCACCTCGTGAACACGCCCAGATTCAGCAGCGCTGCCACCCTCGACAGCGAGGAAAGCTTTGGTCAGTGCAAGCTTGATTTTGCTGGCGTCGAACGGTGTTACTTTGCCGTTGCGACGAATGACTCTGAAGCCGCCTGGTGCGGTGGCGCTAAGGTCCACATTGCTGTCCGGGTTGCTGGGAGTCGCGCTGGCGCGCGATTCTGATTCGCTGATTTGAACTTCCATTGCCTGTATTTTCTCCCCGAGTGTGCGCCGACGCGCACAAAAACTGATGTTGGTAGCGTGAAACAAGTCCCCTTGAATAAGCACATTGCTGCGCCGGCTTGTTTTGCTTGGACACACTATATAGTGGGTCATGGGGGTGTAGTCAACCCAACATATAGTGTTTGAAAGGTTTGGATGAGTTGTGGGTAAAGTGTGGATAAGTGCTGAATTTGGCAAAAAAATGATTCTTAAACAAAGGTTTGCTTCGGCATGGGAAAAATTCGCTATGGGCGTTAGACTGAGGTTCAAATAATGAGCTTAATCGAACCCTTAAAATGTTGATTCCCGTCATATTGGCCGGAGGTTCCGGTACCCGTTTGTGGCCTTTGTCACGTAAATCACATCCCAAGCAATTTTTGCGACTAACGGAGGAGAATTCTTTGCTTGAGAACACCATCTTGCGCATGTCTCAGGTGCAAGATCTAGGGCCTGTGCTGGCTGTTGGTGGCGAAGAGCATCGCTTTGTCTTGTCGGAGCATATCCGTCGAACTGGGCAGCAAGCAGCGCGCATAGTATTGGAACCGTGTGGACGTAATACTGCGCCTGCCGCAGCCGTAGCTGCATTGGACGTAGCGGCGCAGTACGGGCCAGACACGCTCATGATGCTGTGCCCTGCAGATCACGTCGTGACCGATACCGATGCCTTCCTGCAGGCCTTGGCAGTCGCGCGCGAGGCCGCGCAAGAGGGCGTCATGGTGACTTTTGGTATTCGTCCGCAACGCGCGGAAACGGGCTATGGCTATATTAAGGCTGGCGCTACATTGTCTGGTGGTGCGTTGGCTTTAGACTCTTTCGTAGAGAAGCCGGATCAGGTCACTGCTCAAGGCTATGTGGATAGCGGGGACTATTACTGGAACGGCGGTATGTTTTTGTTTCGGGCCGGTACCTTCATACAACAGTTGACCTTGCATGCGCCAGACATATTGCAGGCCAGCCAGCAGGCTTATGAGAAGGCCACAACAGATGGCCCCTTTATGCGCTTGGATGAGGCGAGCTTTCGTGCCTGTCCGGATGATTCGATTGACTACGCGGTCATGGAAAAAACCAAGGCGGCCGTTGTGGTGCCATTGGATTGTGGTTGGGATGACGTCGGTTCTTGGGCATTTTTGTCACAAACCGGACAATCGGACAAAAATGGCAATGTCTTACAAGGCGATGTGCTGATCGAAAATGCCCGCAATACCTGTGTGCGTGCGCAAGATCGATTGGTTGCTGCCATTGGCACTGAAAATTTGATCATTGTGGAGACCAAAGATGCGGTTTTGGTCAGCGCAGCGGATCAGAGTCAGCACGTTAAATCCATCGTCGCCCAGTTGGAGCAGGCGCAACGCAGTGAGTCACGGATACATCCTAAGGTCTATCGCCCCTGGGGTTCCTATGAAGGAATAGACAGTGGAGAGCGCCATCAAGTTAAACGTATCGTCGTTGCGCCTGGGCAAAAGCTGTCCTTGCAAATGCATCATCACCGTTCCGAGCACTGGATAGTGGTCAAAGGCACCGCCAAAGTTACTCGTGGCGAAGACATCTTTCTCCTGGGGGAAGATGAATCCACCTATATACCGGTGGGCACACGTCACCGTTTAGAAAACCCTGGAACGATTCAGCTAGAAATGATTGAAGTACAAACCGGTAGCTACCTGGGTGAAGACGACATAGTCAGGTTTGCTGATGATTATGGGCGGGAACAAGACTGACCAACAATTGCGATAGGTGTATCGTGATGTGATTCATGGCCCGCTGGGGGGTGGGGGTGATGTTTGCTCTTAAACCACAGAAATGTCCCAAGCGATGAGTTTGTACCGCTTGGGCATATTGATTGCTGCCGTAGTGTCCGTGCTGTCGGCGATCGTTTTGTGGCCGGATGATCACCGAGGCAGCCGCTTGCAGTTGGACGCCACCGCCGCAGCACTGAGTGCGGCAGCGGAGGAAAAGACGGTATTCGAAGCCGACTTGCTCGCCCTGTTCGAAGTGACGGGGCAGTGGACACCTGAGCAATTGCAAAATTTGGCTTCCTTGGCTCGGCGATTGGAAATCAGCCGAGGTGTACGGGAAGTCAGTTCGCCCGTGACGTCGATGGTGCCTTTGCTAAGGCAGGGCGAAATTGAAGTGGCCAGTTTGGATCAGCGCTTGAGTCGTGATCCCCAGCGCGCACAGTTTTGGATAGAACAAACTCTAGATGATCCCCTGCTACGCGATCGCATGATTGGCGCGCAGCGGGAGTTGGCGTTTGTCATACGATTGAGCGCTAAAAATGCGCAACTGCTGGATGAGTCCG
The DNA here is from genome assembly GCA_051252075.1 of Oceanococcus sp. GTDB lineage: Bacteria > Pseudomonadota > Gammaproteobacteria > Nevskiales > Oceanococcaceae > Oceanococcus. The sequence continues at coordinate 75,434 of JBPOFU010000004.1, forward strand.
CTCACATTGCTGCTCAGTTGGTCAGCGATTGGTTTGATGTCAGTGCACGAATTCAAACCACGATTACCGGCGCTCCCTTAGTAACAGCGTCGGTGGGCGAACAAATATTTCGCGATCTGCAACGCGTGCTGTTATTGGCGAGCGTACTGAGCGCGGTTCTATTGTTTGTGTGTTTTGGCAGTATTCCAGCGGTTGTATTGTGCTTGTGCACCATAGCTTTGGCGATCTTCTGGACCTTAGCCGCTATGGCCATCGCTGGCATACCCATTAATCTCATTACCGCGATTGTCCCACCACTGGTGATGACCTTGACCTTGGCGTACAGCATGCATGCCGTTTTTGCCGTGCAAGCGGCGGAATCACGTGAAGATGCGGTGATCGAGTTACTCACACCATTGACTGTGACTGCGATTACCACAATGGCAGGGCTATTGGCCTTGTGTCTACAAGATACTCCCGCAATTCGTCAATTTGGCTTGGCCGGAAGTATGGGGGTCTTAGCGGCCGTTGCCGCGGTGCTAGGGGTGTTGTGCCCGGCCTTGGTCAAATGGGGTGGGCAGCTAAAACCTCGTGCTGCTTTGGCAGAGCAGTTACGGCCGATAGCACGACGTATGGCTATTTTGGCTATTCGAAAACGCCATAAAGTGATCGTGTTAGGTGCGGCAGTTTTAGTGCTGGGAGCCTTATCAGCAACCCAAATTGAAACTGGCGTTCAATTGGTCAGCGATATGCGGCAATCTCACCCAACGCGACAGGCCTATGAAAATGTTGCGGATGTCCTTGGTGGGGCCAATGGTTTTGAAATCGTAATTGATAGCGAAGTGCGCGATGGGGCCTTATTGCCCGATGTTCTGAGTGGTGTGGAATCCCTGCAAACCTGGATGCGCAGTCGCCCGGACGTGGCCAGTAGCCAGTCTTTGGTCGATGTTCTCAAGCGCCTGAACCAGTTGTTTAGTGACGATCCAACGCAGAATTTTCAGCTGCCGCAAGGACTGGGCATGGCCAAGCAATTGTTGCTGGTGGGTGCACCGCCGCAAACGGCACAACTGACAGATTTAAATTACAGTCTGCTGCGTATTCAGGTGAGAACTCGTCTGGATGACACCGCGGCTTTGGCTGCACTATTTGACGCTGTACGCGCTCAAATGAAGCGAGACCTACCTGCGGGCTTGACCATCACCCTGCAGGGCGACGCGGTAGATTTGGTTAATACTATGCAGCGCCTAACGTCGGGCCAGTTGCAGTCACTTTTACTGGCCATGCTGGGCATTTTTGTGGTGTTAGCGTTGTTGTTTTCATCCCTAAGCATGGCTATGCGCGCACTCATGCCCAATCTCGTGCCGGTGGCCATCTATTTCGGATTGATCGGTATCGCGGGCATTCCCTTGGGGCCGAGCACGGCATTGGTGGCCAGTATTGTGTTGGGCGTAGCTGTGGATGACACCTTGTTCTATTTGGTGAGGTTTAATCACCACGCACGTTTATTGGCCAATGAACGCAAAGCCACTCAGGCCGCATTGCGCGATGTTATTCAACCGATCACGGTGACAACGGTTGTGGTCGTTAGTGGTTTCGCCTGTCTGGTGACCAGCAGCTTTACCACCCAGATTTTATTTGGTGTTCTTGCCGCTGGCACATTGCTGTTGGCCTGGGTTGTCGATTTAACACTGACACCCGCCTTAAGCGCCCGGAGCTCGATTGTTACTTTATGGGACGTGCTGCGGGTAGATTTGGGCCAGTCTCCTGAGCAAACCATAAAAATGCTTCATGGACTGAGCCCGCGCCAAGCACGCGTTTTTGCCTTGCTGACAGAGTTGCGTCAGGTCGAGGCGGGCAGCTTGGTCGTTCGTCGAGGCGATGAAGCGCGTGAAATGTATATCGTGATTGAGGGTGAACTGCGTGTTTGGATAGAAGATGGTTTGGAGCTGGATCGGGTTGAGCGCGGCCAAAGCTTCGGCGAAACCGGCTTGTTTTTTGGTAGTCGTACCGCCAACGTGTCTGCACAGAGCGATTGCCGTTTGCTGGTGCTGAATGCCCAAACATTAGAGCGGGTTAAGCGACGCTATCCTCGCATTGCTGTGCAAGTTATGCACAATCTGAATAAAGTGCAGGCGGTGCACTTGGAAAGCGTTAACAAACTTATCGTTCCGCGCGAGCAATTAATGAAGGATGCCCTGGCATGAAAATCGTATTCGTAGCTGCAGTTGGATTGTTGATAACCAGCGCTCACGCGCAGCCATCATCCCCTAACGCGCAAACCGTTTTGGATTGTGCGCGGGACAATGTACCTGAGCGTAGTTTTCGCCAGGCGGCGCTGCTAAAAGTGACAGACGATAGCGGTGCTAGCCGTGAGATTCGTGCCAACTTTGCCGGAGTGCGCACGGACAGAGGGATCATGCTCAATATTGGGGTCAAAGCCCCGTCTGATGTCGCTGGTACCAGCGTATTGTTGCGGCGCGATGACGCAGGCAAAGAAAGCATTAAATTGTATTTGCCAGCTTTGCGTCGTGTCCGCACGGTAACTGGGTCCATGGCCAGCCAAGGCATTTTAGGTACCGATTTTAGCTATCGCGATATCAAAGACATTTTTGGCTCTGTGCGTGAGGGAGAAGTCACTTTGTTGCCGGAGCCTGAGGGCGGAGAAGATTTTCATCGTTTATCCATAGTGCCTGCGGCAGAGCAGGAATCACCCTATCAAAGCTTACTCGTGGATATTGACAAAACACACTGCGTGCCCATGCAATTGCAGTTTGAAACTGCCCAGCAAGGGATCACCAAAATCATGACTGGCGATCCGGAAACCTTGCATACCCTCGATGAACAGCACATGTTGTTGCGCTATACCATGCGGGACGTCGTCAAAGGCAGCCAGACCGAAATGGACTTAGGGCCGCCCGAATATGACGAAAAGATTTCCCGCACGGCCTTCAACCCGTCGTCTTTCTACAACTTTAACAACCGGGTTGAAGCGCCGGAGTAATCTGCTCTAGAAGCTGTAGCCTAGGGACAGCGATACGTTGTCACGGTCTTGAACCAAGTTGAAGCTGCCGCCGCCCCAATAGCGTTGGTAGCCTAGGCCAAGTTCCCATACTTGCAAATAGCTGGCACTGATGCCGGCCAGCAGTGTTTTACGCCCTTGTACAAAGTTGAGTACAGGGGTCGCGGACGTGCCATTGACGTCGTGTGATAACACCAGCGTTGGTGAAATGACAAAGCGATTCATTACGTTGTTGTAGGTAAAGCGCGCCGCCATGCGATAGCCCCAAGAGTATGCCGTGGCATAACCCGATTGCTGCGTCAGCGGGCGACCATTGCCATCGACAACACCAAGCGCACCGGCAACGATGGGATCTGCTGGCAGGTAGGTGGCTGGGCCTTCGTACAACAGTTCATCGTTGTCAGGCAGGCTGTGGATATGGCTACCAGCGATTTCGAGCAAGAATAGTGCTTGGTCATACCCTAACCACTTAGAGGGGCCTAGGATTTTTACCGTGGACACATCCCACTGACTTACGTCGTGGCGGCGCCAGCCTTGAATTTCCTCATTGGGCAAGAAGGGGCCAATTTGCGAGGGCAGCGGTGTGCGCAGACCAGCGAGTAAAATTTCCACATCCTCAATTTGCAGCGGTTGGTCTTGTTTGAAGCTGTATTCACCTTGCAAAGACAAACCTGCGAAGGGAAGCGTGGTATTGAAACTCAGGCCGTAGATTTTGATGTCTTCTGGGTACTCCACAAAGTAACCACCTTGTGGTGCTGCGCCTTCAAAACCCAAGGGAGCGGCGGTACCGCTAATGACCGGCAAGCGACTGTGGTAATTGGCTGCGTACAAACCCAGATCTACTCCGCCTAATAACGGGGTAAACCAACGTAAAGCGCCGCCACCTTGGCCGCCGTCGTCCGGTTTTCGATCGGCTTTACGCGGAATGGCAGAACCTAATGCTGCGGCTGCGCAAGCGCCGGGTGCGCTCAATTCTGGGCAGCGGCCAAAGCCGACTTCCGCCGTTTCACCACCAAAAGTAGCAAAGTCATTGGTGGCAAAAAAGGAACCGGACGGATCAGGTTCCGTGGCGCGCCAGTCGTACTGATAAAAGCCTTCAATAGAAACGTTGTCAGTGAGGTCGATAGAGGCCCAAGCCATACCCATAGGGATAAAGACTTCTGAAAGATCGACTCCAGGCACCCGGAGTTGGGATGCATCCGCCGCGACGATACTGTTGAGGCCATTGAGTACCAAAGTGGACTCGCCCCAGTTGAGTACTTGATGGCCGACACGGAAACTCAAGATACGATTGGCTACGTCAAAGCTACCAAAGATGAAGCCATCGAGTAGATCGGCATCATTGCCAAGGCGACCTTGCAACTGCGATCGACGACGCTGCAAATCTTCAGGCCCAGCTAGGCGGCCGGGAGCTCCTGCGTAATCTTCCTCGTCGAAAAAGTCTTGGTCCACCAGGACAAAATCGTACAAATAGCTGCCGCGAACTTGAGCGCCAAAATTGCCCCAATTCAGATACATCGTGGAGTTGAGTTTTATCCCACCGGATATGAGGTCGCCCTTATCAAAAGCTAGGTTGCCGTCGTCTCCATTAGTGGAGTAGGCCCTACCTGCGACGCCGTCGGCTGTGGTATTCGCTCGGCCAATGATGTCTGGATTCTGTTTTTCTAGGCGCCAAGCGGCACCCGCAGTGACGGCATTATCGATACGTCCGTTAATCGGGCCAAGTTCGAAATCGATGGCGTGAGCAAATGGGGAGGCTGCCAAAATCAGGCAGGCCGCGGTAGTCATGGGTAATGTTTTCATGCGCTGGACTCCTGATTATTGGGCTTGAGGGCAGTTGCCGCCAATTGGCAGGCAAGCCCCATTACTGGCGAGGAAACTGGCGACCTGGCGCTGCATTTCTACAAAGACCGGATCTTCCAGGGGGTTCGCTGTGGTCGGGGCTAACACGCTGCCATGATTTCCACCGTTGAACTGTATCCATTGACTGCCTTGCAGGACGCTAGGTGTTTCCACCGGCGGTGTAATCGTTGTCGGGCTTAAGCCTGCAGCGATAGCCAGGGGTTGGGTGCCGGAAAGCAATCCGGGAACGATCACATCATTTAATGCAGTATTCGGTACGACCTGATCACCTATCACTTCTATTAGATGCAAAGCGCGGTCTTTCGCCGCGGTTTTCGCCCAATTGATTGGGTCCGCTGCATCTACAGATAGTTGCGCAAAGCGTAAGAAAATTTCATAGCTGTCGGTGCCGCGTTCAATGCCAGCTGCTGCCAATCCGCCGGCAACCACGGGGCCAAAGTTGGCGGACGCATCCAGTAATTTTGGTATGCCACCGCCCGGCATGGCTAGGCTCGCCGCTTTAATGTCTTGATTCACACCAAGCAATGTGCCACCTACGATGCCGCCCAGTGAGTGTCCCAAGAAATACACTTGATCCGTGTTGATGGTTTCATCTTGGGCAGAGCCGATACGCAAGCCGCCCAGAGACCGAATCAAATGGATTTGATCGGCCACAGATTGACGTATGTTGTCGCGCGAAGTGACCGGACGAGGCAAGTTAATGAAATGGCTACCAGAAGCATCCACTTCGCCATCATCATCAAGGTCCGCATCAAAAGTGCGCTCGGTGGTGCCTGGCACACGCAGCGGACTGCCGGGAGGCAGGCCGTGCAAAGGTTGATCGATGGCCACCGCCACCAAACCCGCTGAGGCCAAGGCCCCGGCGATGCCGAACATCTGACTGCGATTGCCGGTGATGCCATGTAAGAACACCACCACGGGCCAGCCACCGGCAGGCATGCTGCCTTTGGGCCGAGTGAGCAGCAATGGGACCAACAGGTCATCTTGCTTTAGTGGCGCCGGATAACAAATGGTGGTGCTTTGTGGAGGCAGTAAACCTTCGCAAGGAACGCCATTGGCAGGGAAGATGGTGCCGGCACTGATGACGCCGTCATTCTGCCAGTTAGAGGTCAGTATGTTTTCCGCCCCAGGCTTTTGGTAATACGGTAAGGAAAAGGCCCCCGCATAAATGTCTGGGTTTTGGTTGTCGGGTAAAGGTAGCGGTTCTGTTGGTGAACCCAAGGCTTGGGCCAAGTTCAAACCGCTAAAACCAGCTTGGATAAATTGAGCTCCGGCGCTGTCGTTAATTGATTTCAGCGTAGGTGTGATGGATTGGGTGGTGAAGGACCAGGCCATCGTCAAATCATCGCGCGCGATAGGGCCGCGTGAGTTGGGAGAGACCGCAGAGAGTTGTTGCAGGCCAGCGACAATCGGCGCTATAAATGTGGCTTGCAAAGCATCCAATTGAGGGATTAACTCCGGTTTGCCTAGCAGCGACAAAGAAGCCAATAAAGTGCTGCCAGCTTGTTCACTGAATACGGTGTCTTGATTTAGCGTCGAGAACAATTCATTGGCGACTGATCGTGCGCCATTGGGGCTCTTGATGTCTTTTGTCAGCCCGACCAAATAGCGGGTGGACTCGTCCAGCGGTTTTAACCAATCGACCAGGATGCGAGAGCTGCCTATAGATACCGGAGACAGGCTCAAACTGAAGTCTTCACCCGGAATAAGTTCGCGCGCCGTGCGGCTATCAAAGATGCGTACGCCGTTGCCAGATTGAGCTGGGTCGACCTTGCCTTGCAAGCTAAAGAACATAGCTGCAGTGGTAGACCAACCGTCCACGAGGCCCCAATCCGGCAGTGCCGCTAACGAGCCCGCTGGAGCGAGCGTGCCGTCGGCATTGTCGTCAGGGTTGTCATTGCTGCCCGGCTCGCGCCCAAACAGCAAATCGACGGGTACAGGGAGAATCGCACCACGCGTGTTAGTGGGTAAGCCCACAGGATCGAACAAGGGCTTAGGCCCAAAGTCCTCATCCAGACGCACATTTCCATCATCAGGGCTGCAAGCGCTTAGGCTTAGCAGAGCGGATAAAACGACTAACGCGTTCTTCATGGTGTCCCTCCCATGTGTGGCTTGTTACCAAACTAACAGCTTTTACCTTATACCGTGAAGAGAATATGAAGAACAGTTTTTTCGGCACAGGAGCTCGATGTCGGCTGTGTCGTTTGCGAGCGCAAATTTATGTAACACCGGATGCAGTGTCTGGACGTTTCAATGCCATTACAATGGCGGAATGACATTGCAAGATTTACAAGCCAGTTTCGAGCTTATGGGTTCTTGGGAAGAACGCTATGGCCTCATTATTGACCTCGGTAAGCAGCTTAAGCCCCTGCCCGAAGACGCCTACAATGAGGCCAATAAAGTGCGCGGCTGCATGAGTCAGGTGTGGATGACTTCCTTCACGGATGAAGACGGACGCATCCAGATTTTAGGCGATTCTGATGCCTATATCGTCAAGGGTTTAATCGCCGTTTTGCTGATCGTGTTTTCCGGGAAAACTGCGCAGGAAATCGGCACGATCGATATCGCTCAAGTGTTTGGCGAATTAGGACTTGAGCAGCACATCAGTGCCAATCGACGCAATGGCTTTTACGCGATGGTGCAAAGGGTCAGCGAAATGGCCGCTCAGGCCTGATCAACCGGCTCGACCGTTAAAGTTCCTGCGTGCACCTTGACTACGACCACGGTGCTGCCTTCGTCTAAATCCGGGCCAGTGCAGCGCCAACTGGAGTCGGCCACTTTTACCCGGCCATTGCCATCGCGTAAATCGGTGACTAATTTCAGCTTGCGCCCCAGCAGATCTTGCCCCGCCTGATTCAAATGCGAAGCGGCATCATCGTCAGGTGATGGAGGCGGATTGGCTTTTTGCCACATTTTGAAGGCCACGGTGCAGGACACCGCCACCACACTGAAGAAAATCAGCTGGCTATTCATGCTCCAATCGCTGGTCAAACTGACCACGCCAGTGAGCAAGGCAGAAACCCCAAACCAAAGCAAAACGGCTCCTGGAATAAAGGCTTCCGCGGCAATCAATAGCACGCCGGCTGCCAGCCAGTACCAATGCAAATTGGCGCTATCCCATTCCATGCTATTTCCCTGGTTTTTCGTTGACCGAGGCGAGCAAGTCTTTCACGCCGGCCAGTGAACCAACCAAATTGCTTGCCTCTATAGGCAGCATGATGACCTTTTGATTGGGAGCAGCACCGATTTCTTTTAAAGCATCCGTGTATTTTTGCGCAATAAAGTAGTTAATCGCGTGCACATTGCCTTCGGCGATGGCCACGGAAACATCGTGAGTGGCTTTGGCTTCTGCTACGGCCAGACGTTCGCGAGCCTCGGCATCGCGTTGAGCTGCTTCTAGGCGGCCCTCAGCAGCCAGAACTTGGGCGCGTTTTTCGCCTTCTGCTTTTTGGACCTCGGATTCACGAAAGCCTTCGGCTTCCAGAATATTGGCACGCTTTTCACGTTCCGCTTTCATTTGACGACCCATGGCATCAACCAGATCTTTGGGTGGAGAAATGTCTTTGATTTCTACCCGCTTCACTCGTGTGCCCCAAGCTTCAGAAGCTTCATCAATGATACGTAGCAATTTGATGTTGATTTCGTCTCGACGTGACAGCGCTTCATCCAAGTCCATCTCACCTAAAACGGAACGAATTGAGGTCATGGACAGATTAATGACGGCACGCATCAAGTCACGGACCTCATAAGAGGCTTTAGCGACATCTGCAACAATGACGTAGACCACGCCATCGACCTGCACTTGGGCATTGTCTTTGGTAATAACATCCTGGGCAGGGATATCAACCACTTGCTCCATCACATTGACTTTATGTCCGATGCGGTCAACGATGGGTACGATGAAGTGCAGCCCCGGCTCCAAAGTGTCGGTGTAGCGGCCAAAGCGTTCAACCGTGTAGCGGAACCCCTGGGGGACAACTTTGACCCCGAGAAAGACACCGACAATAGCTAGTACAAGCAGAGAAAAGACGAAAGTGGTCATCAGCGGCGTTCCTTTTGGATGAGCAAGGGAATGTGCTTAAAGCTTAGCTTAAATCACGCCTTTGTATATGCGGACGCCGCGAAAACCTATGGACGTTATTTGTTGCTGTTGGCCAGGGGCAGTAGTCGTACGTGTTGTCCAGCTTGCTGGTTTTTTGCCAGCTGGATCATAGCGCTGGCAACGTCGCTACCGGCTATTGCACGATACGGTTTTAAAGGTCCGCACAGCAAACTGTTGAGCAGTGGGGCCAGCTTTTGACCTACGGCTTCCGCAGGGCGTGAATCATCACGTTCGCCTAGCAATAAAGAGGGCCGTAAGATTTCTAGACTGGTAAAGTTCATTGCCCGCACGGCCTGTTCTGCTTGGGCTTTCACGCGGCTGTAGTAGGACGGCGATTTTTCGCTGGCGCCTAAAGCGCTGACGAGACAAAAGCTAGCTACTTGAGCTTTTGCAGCGGCTAGCGCGATAGCCACGACATAGTCGTGATCCACTCGCAGCAAACCCTGCTTACCGGCTTTGCCTTGCGTCGTGCCCAGCGCACACAATACAGCGTCTAAGCCACTGCAATCAGCCAGGTCGGCGAGTTGTTCGAAATCGACCTGTTGCCATTCCAGCTTCGCATCTTGCAGCGGCGCTTCACGGCGCGCCCACACCCGGACGCTATCGATGCTGTCGTCTGCCAGCAGCAGCGTTAGTGCATGGCTGCCGACCAAACCGGTTGCTCCGATCAGGCCAACTTTCACTGTGCTTTGTTCTGGCGGCGTGTACGTACGGCTTGCGCCAGTCCACGCATCAAGATTTCTGTTTGTTCCCAGCCTAGGCAGGCATCAGTAATGCTCTGTCCGTAGGTGGGCGTTTCTCCAGGAGCTATATCTTGTCGCCCTTCGACCAGATGGCTTTCGACCATCACACCAAAAATACGCTCGTCGCCCGCGGCAATTTGTTGTGCCAAGTCTTCGGCCACCAAGAGCTGACGTTCATGCTTTTTCAGGCTGTTGGCATGGCTGCAATCCACCATTATTTTTGGCTTAAGCCCGGCTTTTTCTAACATCGCCGCTGTGTCGGCGATGTGCGTCGCTTCATAATTAGGGCCGCTGTTGCCACCGCGCAAAATCACATGGGTTTGTTCATTGCCCGTGGTTTTGAAAATAGAAACCACGCCCTCAGTGGTGGCGGACAAGAAGCGGTGCGGATTACGAGCCGATTGAATGGCGTCAACCGCAACTTTCACATTGCCATCGGTGCCATTTTTGAAGCCGACCGCACAAGACAAGCCAGAGCTCATTTCGCGGTGCAGTTGGCTTTCCGTGGTGCGTGCGCCTATCGCGCCCCAGCTCACCAAATCGGAGATGTACTGAGGGGTCAGCACATCCAAGTACTCGACACCAGCAGGAATGCCTGATTGGTTTAGCTCTAGCAGCAATCCGCGCGCTACGCGCAAACCTTTGTTGATTTGATAGCTGTCATCCAAATCCGGGTCATTGATGAGACCTTTCCAGCCCACCGTGGTGCGTGGTTTTTCGAAATACACCCGCATGATGATGGCAATGTCGTCATGCAATTCGTCGCGCAGCGCAGCTAAGCGCTTGGCGTATTCCTTGGCGGCAACGGGATCATGAATAGAGCATGGGCCGACTATGGCCAATAAGCGATCATCCTCACCAGCCAAGATATTGGCAACATTGCGCCGTGCTTGGTCAATGGTGTCGGTTGCAGCCTGATCGAGGGGCAATTCCTGGCGTACCACTTCGGGAGTGGACACGGTTTGGATGGAGTCGATGCGCAAATTGTCGGTGCGTTGCATGATGAAGGGCACTACAGTGCTGGGAAAAACTCGACATTCTACTGGATGATGTTGTCGCAATTACAAGATAAACATGCTGATTTGCCCATTTGGGCGGCTTTGCCTCAATTGAGGCAGGCTCTGCAGCAGGGAAACCGAGCCATTTTAGTGGCGCCCCCGGGGGCTGGAAAAAGCAGTTTAGTGCCGCTGGCGCTGCTGCAAGAGGAGTGGCTTGCGGATCAGTGCATATTGATCTTGGAGCCTCGCCGATTGGCCGCGCGGGCATTGGCCTGGCGCATGGCAGAATTGTCGGAGCAAGCGCTGGGGGAGCTGGTCGGACTGCGCACGCGCGACGAAAACAAAGTCGGAAGCAATACGCGCATAGAAGTGCTTACCGAAGCGCTATTAAGCCGGCGGCTGCAATCCGACCCAGAGCTTAAAGGTGTCGGTTTGGTGATTTTCGATGAGTTTCATGAGCGCAGTTTGGATGCTGATTTGGGCTTGGCTTTGGCGCGCGATGTGCAAGCCGGATTGCGCGAAGATTTACGTTTATTGTTGATGTCGGCCACTTTGGATCATCAAGGTCTGAGCGCGCAACTGGATGCCCCACTTATTGAAGCCAAGGGTCGCAGCTATCCTGTCGATGTGGTGTATCAGGCGCGGGGTGACGCGCCTTTAGAGCAAGCCGTAGCGCGCTATACCCGGCAAGCTTTACGTAAGCACGAAGGTGATGTGTTGGTCTTCCTGCCGGGGGAAGGGGAAATACGCCGCACCGCAACCCAGTTGGCTGATGTGTCTGAGGGCAGGATTCAACTGCATCCCTTGTACGGGCGATTGGATAAACAAGCTCAGCAAGCAGCGATTGCACCTGCGGCGCAAGGTCAACGCAAAGTGGTTTTGGCGACGGCGGTGGCTGAATCGAGTATCACTATTGCTGGGGTGCGCGTGGTAATTGATGCTGGTTTGTCGCGCCAGCCCGTATATGACCCCAATGCTGGGTTTTCTCATTTACAAACCCGTCGCGTGAGCCGTGATTCCGCCGATCAACGGGCCGGCCGTGCCGGGCGTACCGCACCAGGAACCTGCATCCGCTTGTGGTCATCTGAAGAAGTTTTGCAGGCGCAACGCAGTCCAGCTTTACGCAGTGCGGATCTGAGTGCCGTGGCATTGAATGTGGCCGCCTGGGGCAGTGCCCCTAATTGGATAGAGCAGCCTCCCGAAGGCGCTTGGGCGCAGGCCTGGGACACCTTAACTGCTTTGCAGTTGGTCGATGAGCAGCGCCGTATCAATGCGCGCGGGAGACAAGTCAGCCAATGGGGCGCACATCCGCGCATAGGCTGCGTGTTGCTGGCGGCACGAGACCAGGCACAACGTGCCATGGCCTGTGATTTGGCAGCCTTACTGGAGTTTGATGGTCGATTGATGCGGGGCTGTGATATTCATCAGCATTGGTTGGCTTGGCGTCGCGGCGGGCTTGGCAGCGCTGAAAAACGCCAACTGAGCCGCGACAGCGAACGTTGGCGTCGACGCCTAAAACTGGATAAACAAGTAGCCGAGTGCGACCCAGGCCCCTTATTGGCGGCAGGCTATGCCGATCGGATTGCCTTGGCGCGCAGCGGTAAACCTGGGCGCTTTCAAATGGCCAATGGGCGCGGTGTGCGCATATCAGAAAATGATCCGCTAGCGGCAGCAAAGTTGTTGGTGGTGTGTGATGTCGACGGCCAATCCGAAGCTTTGGTGCGACGCGCATGTGTCTTGTCAGAAAGCGATTTTATGCGCAATTTTTCGGCACAAATACAGTGGCAAGCCCGTGTTGAGTTCAACCCACAGCGGCGCGCGGTGGACAGCGTTGAGCAGCGCTGTTTTCGGGCCCTGGTTTTGCAGCAACGGCCGTTGCCGTCTCCGCGAAGCGATTTGCTGGTGCAAGCTTTGATCGACGGTATCCGTAGCCTAGGATTGAGTTGTTTAGATTTTTCCGGATCAGCCCAGAAATTAAAGTTTCGCTTGGCTGGCTTTTCCTGCCTAGGAGGCCCAGCCATGGATGAGCAAAGTCTGCTGGATGAAATGTCCCAGTGGTTGGGACCATTTCTACATGGATTGCGGCGTTTGGACCAAATTACGCCACGTTTGCTGGTGGAGGCCCTGATGGCGCGCTTGGACTACGCGCAGCTACAGACATTTTCTCAGCAGTTTCCGGAACAAATTCGCCTGCCCAACGGTCGCAGCTATCCCTTGGACTATGCGGCGGAGGATGGTCCCGTGCTTGCGCTGCGCTTACAGGATGTTTATGGCTTGGATGCGACCCCGCAGGTTGGCGGCGAGCCAGTCCTATTGCATTTGCTGTCACCGGCTCGCAGGCCGCAGGCGGTCACCCGCGATTTACACAGTTTTTGGCGCAATGCTTGGCCCGAAGTACGCAAACAAATGCGTGGGCGCTATCCCAAGCACAATTGGCCAGAGCAGCCTTGGGAGGTTTAATCCTTGGGATGTTAGATTGAACAAATACATCAACACACGGAGTAAAACTATGCACACTCGGATTCCATTCGTCGCCAGCCTGGTGCTTGGCTTGAGCAGCTTTGGCCTTGTTGCCGCTGAGCGCAGCAGTTCCGCCGAAGAGGCCAACCTGTATTTCATTAGCCCAGCGCATGGCGAAACGGTGCCAGGAAACGTGCTGGTGCGATTTGGCCTGTCGGGTATGGGTATTGCTCCAGCGGGCGTGGAACGTAGCAACACCGGTCATCACCATTTGCTGATCGACATGGATGAACTCCCAGCTTCCGATGAGCCCATGCCTGCCAGCGAAAAGTTGGTGCATTTTGGCAAAGGCCAGACTCAAGCTCGGATCAAATTGGCACCGGGAAAGCACACTTTGCAGCTGGTTTTGGGTAATCACAATCACGTGATGCACAAACCTATCGTGAAGTCACAGAAGATCACCATCACTGTGTCGCCAGAGCCGGAAGAAGTGAAGGAAGATAAAGGCAGTGGCTTGCCAGGGCTGTTCCGCTAGTCGTTAGTGGCTCTGTGCATTCCAAAAATCGTTGAGTGCCATACGTCTCAAGAGTTGTAGGAGCGATGTGACAGTGAAATTCTTAAACAGTTTGTTCGTGACAGTGGCGGTATTCGCTAGCCCCGTTTACGCATTGGAATACCCCGTCAGTCCACGTGGAGATGTGGTGGATGACTACCATGGCCAGCGTGTGGCTGATCCGTATCGTTGGCTAGAGGATGTGGATGCTCCAGAGGTGGCGCAATGGGTGCAGGCACAAAATCGCGTGACTCAATCGGTGCTGAAGACCTTGCCGGGGCGTGAGCGCCTGCAGCAACGGTTGACGGAATTGTGGAATTACGAGAAGTACGGCACGCCCGTACCTGCTGGTGATGCCTTGTTTTATCGCTATAACAATGGCCTGCAAAAGCAATCGGTGTTGCTGCGTCAGCAAGGCGAGCAGCGCACCGTGGTGCTTGATCCCAATCAGTGGAGCGCGGATGGCACCAGTGCATTGACGGTGTGGAAGGTGTCGCCCAATGGTCATTTCGTCGCTTATGGCGTGGCGGAAGCCGGCAGTGACTGGAACCGATTCCGTATTCGCGACACGCGCAGCGGCAGTGACCTCGACGAAGTTTTGGACTACATCAAGTTCTCCAATCTGTCCTGGACTCAAGACAGCGGCGGGTTTTTCTATTCGCGCTATCCGGGCAAGGATGGGGTATTTGGCGAACTGAAAAATCAGGCTTTGTATTACCACCGCCTTGGACATCCGCAATCTGACGATGTGCCCATCTTTGCGGACAATAAACATCCCCGTTATGGCTATTCAGGTACGGTTAGCGATGATGGGCGTTATCTGATTATTTCGGTGAGGCAAGGCACTGGCGATGAAAACATGCTGTACCTGCGTGATTTACGTGCTGCCCACAGTCCGCATGTACGTGGCCGGTTGATCCCTATCGTCGAAGATTTTTCCGCCAAATACCAAGTCATTGGTGTGCATGACGGCCAACTTTATGTCTGGAGTACTGATCAGGCGCCGCGCGGGCGTATTTTGAGCATCGATATCCAACGCCCATCGCGCCGTCGCGAATTGGTAGCACAAACTGAATACCCTATAGAACAGGCTCATTTGATTGGCCAGCACCTAGCGATAGGCGTGCTTAAAGATGCGGTAAGCGAGTTACGTATTTACCCGCGACTCGGCGGTGAGCACCGTGTCGCCGCCTTGCCGGGCTTGGGTAGCGCGAGCGAGTTGCAGCCTGCCAAGGGAGAAGCGGCGGCGTATTTCAGTTACAGCGACTTTTTCAATCCGCCGCAACAATCGCGATTGGATTTGGCCAGTGCGAGCGTAAGTACCTTGAATCGTTCCCAGCTTCCGCTGGATACCGATGTGTTCGCCGCGCGCCAAGTGTTTTACACCTCGGCCGATGGCACTCGTATTCCCATGTTTATCCTGCAGCGTAAAGACTTGCCGAACACCCAGGCGCAGGCAGCGATGCTTTACGGCTACGGCGGCTTCTCGATTTCCTTAAGCCCCAGCTTTAAGCCGCAACGTTTGGCTTGGCTAGAGCAGGGGGGTATCTACGCCATCGCCAATCTGCGTGGCGGGGGTGAATATGGTGAAGCTTGGCACCAAGCCGGTACGCTGCGAAACAAGCAAAACGTATTCGATGATTTCATAGCCGCGGCCGAATATTTGATTGAATCTGGTCTGAGTAGTCCCGAGCAACTGGCGATTTCAGGACGCTCGAACGGTGGTTTGCTGGTCGGTGCGGTGAGCAATCAGCGCCCCGATCTGTTTGCGGCGGCGTTGCCCGGAGTTGGGGTGATGGATATGTTGCGTTTCCACAAATTCACCATCGGCTGGGCCTGGACTGATGACTACGGTTCATCCGACGATCCGGCTGTTTTCCCAGCCCTAAGAGCGTATTCACCATTGCACAATGTGCCGCAAGCTGCGAATTATCCAGCGACTATGGTGACCACGGCGGACCATGATGATCGAGTAGTGCCGGGGCATTCCTTCAAGTTTGCCGCGGCCTTGCAGCATGCCAGTCCGGGGCCGGCACCGAAGCTGATTCGTATTGAGTCCAAGGCGGGTCATGGCCGGGGGATGCCCACCGACAAGATCATCGCTCAGGCCGCAGATGAGTTGGCTTTCGCGGCTGCCTTTACCCAATTGGATATGCGCTCACGTACCCCTTGGCCAAAGTTGGTCGAGCATGGTGACTTGGCGGCGCATTAAGCGAGTGTGGGAGTCCTCGGTGTTCCGGTTCCGCTGCAGACCAGAGCGGCATTGACGTGGGCTGGCCTCGCGCCGCTGCGCGGTTTCCTGCCACCCGTGCCGCTTTGTCGGGTCGGTGCGACAGGGCCGTCCGGGCCCTGACACCCCTCGATTTGCCGTCCTGGCAAATCGCCCCGAGTCGCAGCACGAGCGTCTGGCGCAAGTCCTTTATGCCCACGTCAACGCCACCCTGGTCCACCGCACCGAGCCCTGGTGCCGGAGGGGCCGCTTAACAGCGAGCCGACAGTCCGGAAAGAGGCCGCTCTCTCCGCTTTCTACCCAGAGATCACAGCCTAAGTCCTACAGATAGTGGGTGTATTCCAACTGCAGGTAGTCATCACGACTGACTGGCAAAAACACCTGATCATCGCTTGCAATGTTATTGAATAGGCGGGCTTCAATACTGAGCTTGCTGTTGCCGTTTAGGCGGCGGCTGGCTTCTAGGCTGATAAAGCGGCTGCCGTTGTCCAGGTCGATGACGACACCGGCCAGTAGGGCGGAGTCCTTCACATCGTTTGCCGCGATTCGAGTGGCGAGGAACAGATCATTTTGAAAACCGGAGTCGGCCTGTTCATCACGTTCGTCCCACAAATACTCGACCAGGTAGCCCGCATCGGCAACTGAGCCTAAAACGCCGTATTGGGTGTATTCGAAACCGCCAGTAGCCGCGCTATATTCCCTGTCGACCAGCTGTGGCATTTGCCCAGGTGCTTGCACGAACACACCTTGATCTCGTTTGGCCGCTTCAAACTTTAACAACCAAGAGCCCACGGTGTATTGGGCGTCCACGCTGAGTTGTTCCAACTGGCCGTAGAACGGTAGAAGTTCGGTCGGTTGTGGTCCCTGCGCGGTGTTGACGAATCCGCCGGCGATCAACTGAGGATTGCGCGCCGTGCCCTTGAACCAAGAGATGCCGTAGTCCAGTGCATCGGCATAGCCCTGTACTCGCAACGCGTAATCCAGATGCTGCTGCTTGTCGCTGGATTGATATTGCGCCATGTCGGTGTTGACCACCAACGGAGGGCGCAAGCGCCCATCTATACCAGCAAAAGTACGCTCACGAAAATAGGGCAACACATAGCCCTGAAAAATTAATGGCCCTTGTGACCAGGCTAAGCGCAGCATGGGCTGGCCCAACTTGTCCTCGCCATCCAAATTTTCCACTGAGTCACTCTGGTTGACGATATCGACCAGATGCAATAACTCAGTCTTACCCCAGAACACTTTGGACACGCCTAGCCGTACTTCCAAGGATTCAAAGATGCCCTGCCAATACAGTTCACGTACATCGAAGTGAGTGCGTTCTTCATCCATGGAATCCAAGCGGGCAAAGGGCGTAAAGGTGACGCTGAAATCACCCCGATCCCATTCGCCTAGCCATTCCGGTTGGATGCTAAAGGAGATGCCGCCGTTTTCTTGCTCTGGGAAGCTGGCGCTTTGCAAAAAGCTGCGGGCTTCCAGGCTCCACTCAAGGTCGAGCCGGCTCTCCATTTCGCTGGCGAAGAGGCAGGGACTGGCCAGCATGAAGCTGGCCAAAGCGAGGCGATAAAGTCGCATAATGTGAACCTGTTTTAGCGAGCGCGAGCCAAGCTGGCTTGGTCGAAATCACCTTCTTCTAGACCGGTTTTGAATTTGAAATCAGAAAAGCTCAAGGTGGTCGATTTGCCTGTTTGTAGATTGACCATTTCAAGCTTTCCTGGACGCCAGTGCTTATCTACGTACTGGGCGTAATCGTGCATGGTCAGCGTTTTTAAGTGGCTTTTTTTGCGGTCATAGAATTCGATCTTCATGGCGCGATATTCGGTTTGATCGATCCAGGTGACCTGACGGGTATATCCGGATTTTTTGTCGACCGGATAACGCTCGATCACGAAGCATTTGAGTTCTCCACAATCTTCATCACGTAGGTATTTGTACGTATACTTTTCGATTTCCTGCGATGAAATATCTTCGTAGGCGAATTCCGAGCCCATGAACGGCCCGGATTTGTTGTTTGAAGCAATCCGTTTGACGCGTTTAAGTGCGGGCAGATACAGCCATTGATCATCCGAGCCAGACTTGTGGCTAAAGGTCAGTAATGCTGTGCCGCGTACGTCTTTTGGCCGGTCAAAAATGATCAGGCTTTTGTCGCCATCCTCGGCCATTTCAAATGAACGATTGCGCATTTCACGCACGCTTTCTTGACCGTGCTTGTTACGCAGCGTCATGGTCATAGTTGATTCGGTGTCGGTCCAGCCGATATCACGCTGCTCGGCTTCTTTGGCGATGGCCAGGCCTTTTTCTTCAGCGGTTTCGGCCAGCACGCTCAGGGGCAGTGTGGCCAGAGCGGTACTAAGCAGAATCTGCGGCAGGTGCTTGAGCGATAGCATTGTCATTGGGACGTTTCCTTGGATCGTTCGGAGGATGATGGACTTCGGTCGAGTTTGATGAGGATGGCCGGTAGCAGGAAGAAATCTGCCGCCAGGGCACTAAATATGGCCATTACCGTGAGCAGTGACATTGACACCATAGGGTAGAAAGCTGAATAACTGAGTACCATAAAGCCTGCAGCCAATACGATGGATGTAACTACCAGTGCTGTGCCAACTGTGCGGAAGGAGTAGGCAATGGCATCCTCGGTACTCAATCCCAGTTCGCGACGTGCGCGCAGGTATTTGCTTAAAAAGTGAATGGTGTCATCTACGATGATGCCCAGTACAACGCCCATGGAAAAGGACATGGCGAAATTGATTTCGCCATCATACAAAGCCCATAGACCGAAGGCCATGCCCATGGGCAGCAGATTCGGCAGGATGCTGATAAGACCAAATTTTAGGCTGCGTAAGGCAAGAATCAATAGCAGTGAAATGCCGAGCAGCGCCAGCGGTATGCCTACAGACATGGACTGAAAATTACGCTCGGCGATATACGAGAACATCACTGCAGGTGAAACGCCATAGGCATGCATTTCAGGTGCATTTTGCTGCAGCCAGGCTTGGGCATCGGAGGCCATTTGGCGAGTTTGTGCTGATTTCATATGCTCGAACACCACGATAAATCGCGAGGCCGATTTGTCGATGTTTATGGTGTTGTTTAAGTCCAAGCCAAAGGGCAGGGAAAACTCATATAGCAGCAGATACTGAGCGGCCAAATCCCGTTCTTTTGGCAGTCGATACCAGCTCGGATCATCGCCGTGCATATTCTTGTTCAGACGTTTGAAAATGTCCGAAATACTGCTGACCTGCATGACCTCAGGTTTTTCCATCCACCACTGTTTGAAGGCTTCGAGATTGGCCAAATATGTTGGATCCGCCACGCCTTCAGGTGCGGGTAGAGAAAATTCCATGGTGTACAGGCCAGTAATGTTGTCGGCCATGAAATCAGAGTCATTACGAAAATCTATGCGTTCGTCAAAATAGCGAACAAACATATCATTGGCTTCGTTCAGCGGTGCCAGCGCCGTCAATCCGAGTGCAAACAGGCCAGCGCCCCACAACACCCTATTGGGGTTACGGGCTATTAAGGCGCCGAATTTTTCCATACGCCCAGACAGCGCGCTGCGCTGTTGTTGTGGCGGTTTGATTGGCAGTATCGCAACCAGTGCGGGCAGCAAAGTGACCGACAACACCCAGGCCAGTATTGCGCCCATGGCGGAAATATTGCCCAGATCTGCCAACGGTGGTGAATCAGCGAAATTGATCGACAGCAGACCCAGCGCCGTAGTGACGGAGGTCAGCATCACCGGCACAAAGTTCATGCGTAATGAGTTGGTAAGTGCCGTGATTTTGTCTTGACCTTCGCGCATTCCGGCAAACATGGACACCAGAATATGCACCGCGTCAGCAACTGCCAGCGTGGTGATGACCACCGGTGCGATCGTTGAAGGTGAGGTTAAGCCGATGCCGAGATGGCCAGCCAGCCCCATTGCGCCACCAGCTGACAGCAGAATCACTACGAAGGTGGCTAGCGTGGCGGTAACGGACCGCAACAACAAAAATAGGATCACGGCCAATATCGCGTACATCGCAGGAAACAATGTGCCCATGTCGGTTTGCGACGCTTCGGTAAAAGCGTTGCTCATCATATTGGAGCCGCTCATCCGGATCGTGTGGCCTGGGTATTTGGCTTCCATAGCATCGCGCAAGGCGCGCGCAGCAGCCACCGTCGTGGGTACCTCATCTATCGAATCGCCGGGATACTGATGGTTTACCGCCATAGCCAAAACATGACCACTGCTGGAGGTCAGACGCTGCAGCAGTAAGGGTTCGTTGATCGCAACGTTCTTAATGCGTGCGATGTCTGCTGCATCAAGGCTGTCGACTTCAGGAACCAAATCCGCGACCTGCAAATCATCGTCCAGCGCGACTGTATGCTGATAGTTGCTGATCGAATCGACCCTCAAGGCGAATGGCAGCAGCCAGGCTTGATCGGTGAAATCGCGCACTAGTCGCAGGGTGTCGGGATTGAAGGCATCATCGCCCGGCGGCTCAATCACGAACATGGTGGTGTCGTTCTTGGCGTAAACGTTTTGTACTTCGTCAAAGGCTACAAGCTGGGGGTTGTCCGGTCCAAAATACACTCGATAGTCGGTAGAGAAAGTCAGCTTGCCAGCTCCAGACAACATTCCGGTAACAATGAGTAAGCTGAGAACCAGAATCAGCCAACGCCAGCGCAGCATAGCTTCGGCAAATTGAGTGATTCGCGTGTCGATTAATTTGGACATTCTTTTATCCTTCGCGGGCTGGTGCGCGCAGTTGCTCTAAATAGGCCTCTAGGCCCCGCATGCTGTTGTTGTAAAAGACGTCGTCCTGGGTCGCTTTGGTCATGCCGACACAGCCTTCGATGGCACTGATGAGAAAATCTGTGGTGGCTTGCGGGTCCAAGTCTTTGCGGACTTGCCCGCGTTCTTGCCCTAATCTTAAAGCGCAGACAACGCCCTCACGCCAAGCTTGTAATAGCTTGTTGAGCGCGGCTCGAAAGTCCTCATCGATGGGGGACATTTCCTGAATAAGATTGTTAAAAGGGCAGCCCAATTTTAGAGCGATGTCATTGCGTTCTGCGGTCAGTCTGCGGGTCAGTGCAATAGCGCCATCGATCACATTCTCCGCGTCCAGTACGGGCTTCCAATTGTCCTCAACGAAGGGGCGAACCGCCTCGTCAATCACTGCTAAGCCTAGCTTGGCTTTGCTGCCAAAGTGGTGATACAGCGCACCTTTGGTAACGCCGGTTTCTTTTAGTATGGTTTCTAGGCTGGCGCCACGAAAGCCATTGCGGTGTATTTCCGTAAAGGCAGATTGCAATAAACGCTGCCGAGTTTCATCCGGCTGCTTGCGTTTGACTTGGAGTGGAGCTTGATCAGACATACCGACTAGTATGTATGTTGTCGGTCCTTGATTCAAGTCGGCTCGTTACGGAACTTAAATTGACGGTTTGCCATTCGCAGAGGAAGATGATCCGATGGATGAGATAAAAGATCTGCGAATAACCGGCATCGACGAAACACGGCCGCCGCGTGTTCGCAAAGAGCCGTACATAGATCTGTATTTCACATTGTCCTTTCAGGCGCCGCCGTTGTGGTGCGAGATGTTCAATGACTTGGTGCAAAAAGGAAAATTCCCAGCCAAAATTGAACCTGAATCAGGTTTGATGATTGAAACTTGGGTGCGTCAGATTGATGAAATTGAATTGGCTTTAGCGACTCTCAAACAAGGTGTGAGCAAGGCCACAGAGGCGTACTTCGCACGTTTGAAAGCTGAGGCGGCTCAGGTGACAGACTCATCCGTGGGTCTTGAAGATGGCGGAGAGCAAGGGCGCTTGAATCGTGTTTTGGCGGCGCTTAATTTTACAGACACATAATCTGCTGGCGAAAAGCTCAGCACGTTATTGAGTCCGACAATCTGCATTTTTCCAGATGTCTGTATCGACTGCCGTTTCCAATCTTGTGCGGGCCAAAAAAAAGGGCTCCGAAGAGCCCTCTTGCAATCTCATGCTAGATCTAAAAACCCGTGTTGGTTAACGTAATCGCGTTACTGCTGACGCCGTCTTGCGCTGCGGTAATGTTCGACTGACCGGGCACGAGCGTTGAGCTGGCCAAACCGTCGCCATCGATGGAGATGGACAGTGTATTGGACGAATTCCAGTTCACGTCGGAAGTCACATCAAAGTTGCTTACATTAGCGCTGAAATTACCCAAGGCTTTCATCTGAACAGATTCGTTAGAGCCGAGTTCCTGATCATCGCTGGCATTGGCCAGCGAAACGACGAGGCTTTGCAGGGTCACATCTGAAACGGTCAGTGAGGTGGAGGTCTTTATGACGCTACCTTCTGCATTGACTTGGCTTACGCTAATGGAGGTCTGTCCTGCAGCGACACCGCTGGCGATGCCGTTGGCATCAACACTGGCGACACTGGAGTCCAGCGACGTCCAAGTTGTGTCGGCTGAGGCGGTAATGTCATCTGTAGAGGCATCAGAAAATTGCCCCATTGCAGTGTATTGCAGGGTATAGCCTTGTGGCATTTCAGCACTCACCGGAATGAGTTGGATCGCGACGAGGATGGCATCGGTCACCGTGACCGTGGAAGAGCCGGTTTCGCCACTGCTGGTATCTTCAGCGGTAATATCAGCGCTACCCAAGTCATTGCCGAAGACCACACCTCTGGTACCTGCCGCATTGCTGACATCTGCGATGGCGCTAGCGGATGTGCTCCAAGTCACCTCATTGGTAACTTCGATATTGCTAGTGCCGTCGCTAAAGGTGGCGGTGGCTGTGAATTGTCGACTGGTGCCCTTGGGTTGGTCTGGATCAATCGGTGTGACGTCGATCTGGGTGATGACGGCATCGGTAACTTCGACAGTAGCATTCGAGCTATCTACGCCATTCAGGCCGGCCGCAATTTGGGACGTGCCCGTGGACAAAGCAGTTGCTATGCCTTCGTTGCCGGCGCTGTTATCGATGCTGGCAATGGTGGGAGCAGACGATGTCCATGTCACGCTGGTTGATACATCTTGCGTAGAGTCATCGGTATATGTGCCCTCTGCGGTGAAGGTTTGAGTGCGCCCCTCAGCAATGCTTGCTGATCCGGGGCTGACTGAAATCGATACCAGTTCCGCATCGGTAACAGCCAAGTTGGTGGCGTTGGATGGGCCGCCGCCGGGGACGGTGGCTGTGATGGTGGTTTGACCAGGATCCACAGCGGTGGCCATACCTTTAGGTGCCGTATCGGTCACAGTGGCCACACTAGGGACACTGGATACCCAATCAACATCATCCGTTACGTCGCGCACTTGGCCATCGGTGAAGGTCGCGGTGGCGGTGAACTGCAGCATCGTACCGTCGGCAATGGATTGTGCCTTAGGTGTGACAACCAATTCAGTCACTTGCGCGTCGATCACGGTGGCGTCCGTCATGCCTGTTGTGGTTGCGTTATTTATGGCATGTGAATGCGTAGCCGTAATGGTTGTGGTGCCTGCAGAGACGGCAGTGGCCAAGCCTTGCGGGTTGATGGACGCAAATGCGGGGGTGCTCGACACCCAAGTCACTTGGTCGCTGAGGTCCCTAGTTGGGACGCCATTGTCGAAAGTGCCTGTCGCAACATATTGTTGCTTAACGCCAACCGGCAAGTCCTGATTCGCTGGGGTGACTTCCAGGGTGAGCGTGGCATCGGTGACTTGTAGATTGGATGAGGCAAACACGCCTCCCAGAACGGCTTGAATCGAAGTGGTACCAGCGGCGTCTCCAGCGGCGCGGCCCTTGGTCGCACCGGCGTTGCTGATAGCAGCAACGGCCGTGTTTGTGGATGACCACGTCACCGTGTTGGTCAGCGTACGCTTACTACCGTCGGAGTAAACGCCAGTAGCGCTGTATTTCACTGTGATGCCATCAGCGATATGCGCGCTTGGCGGACTGATTTGTATGGTCTGCAAAACGGCATCTGTGACCGTGAGCACCGAGCTGGCACTGAAGCTGTCCTTGGTCGCTGTGATGCTTGCTGTGCCAATACTGTTGCCGGTTGCGATGCCTTTTGAACCTGCGGCGTTATTCACACTCGCAATTGCTGCATTGGATGAGGACCAAATCACTTGGGTAGTGATATCTTGGCTAGTGCCGTCGCTGAAGCTGCCTATGGCAGTGAACGGTTGTTGGGTCTGAATCGGGATGCTTGGGTTGGCAGGTTCTACCGTAATGCCTTCCAATATTGCAGCAGTCACCGTCATTTCCAGCACGCCATCAACACCGCCGAAGCTTGCGGTGATGTTAGCCGTGCCTATACCTTGGCCCGTCACCACACCTTCTTCATCGGTTTCGTTACTGACGGTGGCAATGGCCTCGTTAGCAGATGACCAGACCGCTTCAGCGGTGACATCATCGGCCGAGCCATCATCGTAGACTGCCGTAGCCGTCAACTGTTCCGTGGTGCCGTTGGCCACAGAGGTGTTGTCTGCGGTCACTGCAATGCTGGTGATGACCGCATTCGGGCCGACAGTTAAGCTGGTGCTTTCTGTGATGTCAGAGAAGCTCACAGAAACGGTGGCAGTACCCTCTGCCACAGGACTGGCCAAACCTTCCGTATTGGTGTCGTTGCTAATGGTGACTATGGTGTCGTCATCCGAACTCCAGAGGGCGTCATTGGTCACGTCTTGTGTTGAAGCATCGCTTAAGGTCGCGATAGCAACAAACTGCTTGGTCCGGTTTAAAGCCACCGTAGCATCTGCCGGCTCGATGGCTAAGCTGGTCACAGCTGCTGCAGTCACAGTTAAATCGGCGCTTGCCGTTTCACCTTGAAAACTGGCGCCAATCGTGGAATCACCAACATCCAATCCCTGCACTTCGCCTTCTGTGCCGCTCAGATTGCTGATGGATCCAACGGCGCTGTTGGAGCTGGTCCAGTTCACAGCTGTGCTGATGTCTTGGGTGGTGTTGTCGCTATATATTCCGGTTGCGGTAAAGGTCTGGCTGGTGCCTTTGGCAATACTGGCCGAAGGAGGGTCGATTTCAATGCTGGATAACACGGCGGTCGTAACCGTGACTTGCGTGTTGGCACTTTGATCTTGGAAACTCGCCGTAATGACGGCTGTTCCTATGTCTACGCCTACAGCGTCACCTTTGCTTCCGGCCGTGTTGTCGACGGCAACAAAATTGGGGTTGGAGCTGGTCCAAGCTGCGCTTTCAGTGACATCTTGAGTTAATCCATCACTGAATTGAGCGGTCAATGTGAAATTCAAAGTGCTGCCTTTGGCCACAGAAGGTGTGTTTGGGCTTAGGCTGAGGCTTTGCAATTCTCCCGCTAATACGGTGACAGTTGCTTGATCGCTGATGTTTCCGAAGCTGGCACTGATGCTGGTTGTACCAGCAGCAACGCCTACTAGGCGTGCAGGGGAGTTTGCGGGGTTGCTGATTGTTGCGATGCTTGCATCGGCAGAGCTCAGTGTGACGTCGTCAGTTAAATCAAGTGTGGAGCCGTCGGAATACCGGCCATTAACCGTCACATCGATGGTTGTTCCCCTGAGAAGTCTGGGGGCCGCAGGGGAAATGTCCAACTGTTGCAGTTGTGCATTTGTCACGGTAAAGCTGATTTCGGTGATGATTCCGCGGAATGTGGCGCGAATGATGGTCGTTCCAGCTTCGCCGCCAAAGACCAAGCCTTTGGTGCCCGCTACATTGCTGACATTCGCAATAGTGGGGTCTGAGGAAACCCAGTCCGCTAATTCGGTGACATCGAAACTGCTGACCGCTTTGCTCAAGCCGTCGTCGAAATTCGCAATCAAATTTAACTGGGTCGAAGTGCCGACTGCTGCGACAGCTTGAAGCGCGTTTTGTTGAAACTGCATGCTTGTGGGAGCACCATCTGGAATGCCACCATTTTGTATGCTGGATTCATTGTCGCTGCTGCAAGCCGCTAATAAGGCCAGCATGAGCGTCAACAGTAAGTGACGACCAATTGTGTGCTTAATCATTTTTCTCCCACCCATTTTGAAATGCTTGTGCTTTTTGGTAACTGTGCAATATAAATCGCTTAGACCAAAAGCTTACCCCGTCATGACCGTGAATTATAGGAGCATGACCGTAAATTTGCTTGCTTCATGCGTTTTGCCAATTGCACGAAAAGTTTTGCTGAGACGATATGAGCTCGGCCATCGCGATGGCGAAATCGCAGATATGTACTTAATAAATGCAAGGGCGCCGCAAATTCAGTTTTGCGGCGCAATAACATAAGGAGGATAGAGCGTGCAATGCATGCTGTGGGCAGGCATATGACACGCATCCAACTCTAGGCTAGGCGGCGCCTGCGGAAACGGCTGCCCAGCGCCAAAATCAACAACAGGCTAAGCCCTACAGAACCGCCTCGTACCGATGGCTCCGAGATGCTGGTTGGCGCTACTGCTGTCAACGGTGATTGCCGCTCTTCCCCAGGAATAACCACTTCACCCGTTTGCAGTGTCAGTCCGGCATCAGCGAATTCGCCCGCCCAAAGCAGACGCATGGTGGATGTGTATACACCAGAAAATTGCATCTGCAACCGTATACGAGAGCCTGCAGGAAGGTCCGTTGCGGGGATGCTCAGTGGATGAACTCCGATCGTGGCCGTTGAGCCGACTTGCAATTCACTCGATGGCACTTCTCCAGCGGCAATCGGGGTCAACACTTGCCCTGCATCGTCGACCGCGTCGAGTTGATACGTCAGGGTCGAACCAAACGCCAAACCATAAATTGTTTCTAGCGTGTCAGCTAAGTAGATGCGTAGCATTGCGAGGCCGCCCAGCGTTGTAGCGTCGCTAATCGGCTCGGAGATGAAGCGCGCAGGCTCACTTAAACCGTAATTCACCAGGTAGCCGACTGTTCCAGCATGGCAAATGCTGTCGGGTTCGCCTTGCACCATAATGGCTTCCACGCCGAGCAAGTCGTAGTCGCAAGCTTCTGGTGAGCTGAGACCTTGGCCGCTACCGCCGCTGAAACTGAAACTGATTTCGTCTAGAGCGACAAATTCAGCTTGCGGTACGCCGGCAGGACTCTGACTGATAAGTTGTGCAGCGGTTAAGGTCACCACGTGCCCCCACAGCAAGCCGGGCTGTGCCACATGAGTTTCGCCAACAGCTTGTAGGGTCCAGGTTCCCGCAGTATCAGTGATGCCCAAAGCAGCCAAGTCTGCATGCAATATGCCGATGCCAAGATCCGGCAACAGTTCAGAGCTGGCTACAACATTGCCTGCGGGATCAATGAGGTTGAGGGTCCACTCAAACAACAGGTTCAAGCCGACAATACCCAAGTCGGCAGGAAAGGCGATGCCGGCACGAATGGCATCCACGTCGGCGGCCACGTCAAATGGGAAGTCGTGCGTTTCTAAGCCCGCAACGGTGAACAGCAATTCGGTGAAATCCCATTGGTCTAATGTGACTACGCTGTAATCACGTGCGGCTAGTGCAGCGGCTTCAGCGGCGGTTTCCAAGCTATCCAACAGACCTTGGCTGAAATCTGAACGCAGGACCAAATCTACGGCGAGCTTGGCATCGACGAAGCCGAAGCCAGATTGCCAAACCGCAGCACCATCTTTCATCGGTTTCGCGGAAGTTTGCATCACTTGGCGAATTTGCCCTGGAGTGAGGTCTGGATTGGCTTGCAACAGCACTGCTGCTAAACCCGCCATGTGCGGAGACGACATAGACGTGCCAGAGGCATTGGCGGAGCCGCCCGGTAGGGTTGCGCCGCAGACGATCGCGCCGGTCGGGGTGCAAGTGGAGACGATAGAGCTGCCGGGGGCAGAGGCATCAGGGTGTGATAAGCCGAGGCCGTCACCTTCATGACGCAGGTGACGGTCATCACCAATCTCTTGCGCCGTACTGTTGTCGAACTTCAGACCTGAGGATGAAAAGTCGGATTTTTCTCCAGACACAGTGGCCGAGCCCGACATTATGACCCAAGGTGCTTGGGAATGAACATTGGTGGTCATCTCCAAACCATCATTGCCAGCGGAGAACACCACTGTTATCCCAGCATCATGTAGGGCTTTGGTGCCGACTGTGATCGGGTCGTTCGGGTTAAACATGCGGTAGGAGCTACCCCAAGAATTATTCACCACCCGAATGTTGTATTCATCGTGAGTATCCAAAATGTCATCGAACGAGGCCAGTGCGGTGAAGATGAACAAAATTTCACCGGTGGAATAACCGACGATGTCAGCGCCTGGGGCAACCCCTACCAAACTGCCATCACCCACACCTTCGCCAGCTACGATCCCGGCGACATGGGTGCCGTGGCCAATGGTGTCGGTGTTGTTATAGGGCAAGTCATCAAAAGGTAGGACCAAAGCAGGCTCGCTGGGCCAGCTGATGCCAAGTGGCTCGCTGACACCCAGTATGTCGAGATATTCTGGGCTGTAGACCCGCACGTTGCGAACCACTCGGTTTTCCAAATCGGGATGCGAAGCATCAATGCCTGAGTCGACCACGGCTACGGTGACGCCGGCGCCGTCAAAGCCCAATTCGCGCGTTACGTCAGCGGACATTGCAGCGGTGGATTCAGCAGAATGCCATTTTAAACGTTGATCGATATACACATCTTTAACGATGCCGGATTGAACGGCCTGACTCAACTGCGCCACGCTGCCTTTGCTTAAGGCCATGGGCAGGTGTTTAAGGCCCTGTGCCTGTAGCCCCAATGCCTGCAGTGCTGAAAGTTGCTCGGTGCTGGGCGCTTCTTCGAACATTGCAACTGCGCGAACTTGCTCATTTGCAGGGATATTGGAAGCTAAAATGGCTTGTAAGCCAGGCCCCGCTAGTGCCTGTCCGCAAAATAGAAAGACCGCAAGGCCAAGTAATACTCTTTGGCGAAGAGCAGAGGAAAATCGCAACATCGAAGACTCCAGACATTTAGTTTTTATAAGACTGGTGATATAACGGCCCTGGAGGTTTTAAGGTTCCCGTTGTATTCGGGTAGTGCTTTGATCTGCTTCGGACTTCTGGTGCTCAGGAGGAATGGATTTAGCGGCAAGGGCTTAATTTTTTGCAGCAGACTAGTAGCAAGAACTCCATTGCTAGCGCCGATGCAAGAGGGTCTGCGGACACTTTGCGTCTAGGCGCTTAAGCGCAGCACATTTTGCAGTTTAAGAGGGCCGTGAAATGGTCATATTGTGTGCTCTGCGAAGTGTGCGATGCGCGTGTTCAGGGTATAACTACCGCATATACACACTGTTATTTCCCTTTGACCACCGTTAAACAGCTCAAAGCGCATAAGCGCGCTATCGTTGATCATTACGCTCAGCCTTCCGATGCCAGCGGCCTGATACAGGTGCTCAACACGCTTATTCCCCTAGTCGGGTTATGGTTGTTTGTCGTTTGGGCGTGGCCAAACTCTATGCTGGTGGTTGTTGTTGCAACGCTGGCTATGTCGATCATGCTGCTGCGCGTATTTGTGCTGATGCATGAATGTGGGCATGGCAGTTTGTTCAAAACGCCTGCCTTCAACAAAGCCGCAGGTTTTATGTTCGGAGTGATTTCCGGCATGCCTCAATTTGTCTGGGCTCAGCACCATAACTTCCACCATGCGACCAATGGCAACTGGGCAAAATACCGTGGGCCGTTGGCAACCAAATCAGTAGAAGAATACGCCGCGCTTAGCGAGCAGCAGCAGCGCGCCTATGTGCGCCAGCGCAAGATCGTGATGGCGCCCTTGGGCGGCCTGCTGTATACCATTATTAATCCACGTCTGAACTGGTTGAAAGGTAGCGTAGGCCTAGTGGCTCATTGCGTTCGTGGTTTACGGGCACAGCCGGGAGTGAAGCTGTCCACACATCTTGCTAGCTACCAAAGCCGCTATTGGTCTAGCGCCTTGGAGTATCGTCACATGAGTGCAAACAATGTGGTTTTACTCACCCTTTGGGCGCTTATGAGTTGGCTGATAGGACCATTGCTGTTCTTTACCGTGTATTTCATCAGCGGTGCATTGGCAGGTGGTGCCGGGATCATATTGTTTACCGTTCAGCACAATTTTGAACACGCTTACGCTGTCGATGAAAATGATTGGTGCTACGACACGGCGGCACTGCACGGCACCAGCTACTTAGTGTTGCCCAAGTGGATGAATTGGGTAACGGCGAGCATTGGGTATCACCATATACATCATCTGTCGGCGAGAATTCCCAATTATCGGTTGGCCGCCTGCCATGCAGAAAATGCACATTTATTTGGCGATGTGAAGCAACTGTCTTTCAGGGAGGTATTCACTTCCTTGCACTATTTACTGTGGTGCACTGAGTCTAAGCGCATTATTTCTATCGCTGAATACGAGGCATCCAAAAAGGCCCGTTAAATGTAATGTGTTGTGCACATTAGCCCAAATGAGGGGTGTCGCATGGGCATCTGGCCGCGTAGCTTTGCCGTCAGAGAAATTCATTTTTAAAGGAGGCTGCGATGCCGCAGGATCAGCAAGGCAAGGAGCTTTCGGCTCAGGCCTATTGGAAAGCCAATCTCAGTTTGTTATGGAAGCTACTGCTGGTTTGGTTTTTGGCCTCATTTGGTTGCGGCATTTTGTTTGTTGACTTCCTAAACCAATTTTCCATTGGGGGCATGAAGCTTGGTTTCTTTTTCGCGCAGCAAGGCGCTATCTATGTCTTTGTCGTACTCATATTCATTTACGTACGGCAGATGAACAAATTGGATCGCCAATTCGACGTGGACGAGGAGTAAACCGCCATGGAATTACAGACGTGGATTTATTTGGCTGTTGGCGGCACTTTTGCTTTGTACATCGGCATCGCTATATGGGCACGGGCAGGCAGCACCAAAGAGTTTTATGTGGCCGGCGGAGGCATTCACCCTATCGCTAACGGGATGGCTACAGCGGCGGATTGGATGTCTGCTGCGTCCTTCATTTCCATGGCGGGCTTGATTGCTTTCCTCGGCTATAACGCCTCGGCTTACCTTATGGGTTGGACCGGCGGCTATGTTTTACTCGCCCTGCTGCTGGCACCGTATTTACGAAAGTTTGGCAAATTCACCGTGCCAGAATTCATCGGCGATCGCTTTTATTCACAAACGGCGCGCATGGTGGCAGTGGTTTGTCTCATTGTCGCCTCGGTTACCTACGTGATCGGGCAAATGAAAGGCGTCGGAGTGGCATTTGGCCGTTTCCTAGAAGTTGATTTTGAAACCGGGGTATTGATAGGCATGGGGATCGTGTTCACCTACGCGGTCATTGGTGGCATGAAAGGCATCACCTACACCCAGATTGCACAATATTGCGTGTTGATTTTTGCCTATACCGTGCCTGCTATTTTCATCTCCATGCAGTTGACCGGTAATCCCTTGCCTCAGTTGGGCTTAGGCAGCACGCTGACGGATGGTTCCGGTATACAGCTATTGGACAAGCTGGATAAAATCGTGACCGATCTGGGCTTTTCCAAATACACCGAGCCAGCTGGCTCGAAGCTCAATCTATTCCTGCTCACGGCCACTTTGATGATCGGTACGGCGGGATTGCCCCATGTCATCATTCGCTTCTTCACTGTTCCGAAAGTCTCGGATGCGCGCCGCTCTGCAGGTTGGGCCTTGGTCTTTATCGCCATCTTGTACACCACGGCTCCAGCGGTGGGCGCCATGGCGCGAATGAACCTCATGGACACGATACAAACCGGTCCTATTGGTAGCGAGCAAGGCAATCTGGTGTACGAGCAGCGACCGCAGTGGATGAAAAATTGGGAATCCACCGGCTTGCTGCAATATGAAGACAAAAATGGTGATGGTCGTATCCAGTACTACAACGACAAGAACCCAGAATTTTCCGCCCAGGCTGAAGGCTACGGTTGGAAAGGCAATGAAATGGTCAAAGTTGATCGCGACATCATGGTGTTGGCCAATCCGGAAATTGCCAAATTGCCCAATTGGGTGATCGCCTTGGTCGCAGCCGGTGGTTTGGCCGCTGCCTTGTCCACCGCGGCAGGATTGCTATTGGCGATTTCTTCGGCGATTTCTCACGATCTGCTCAAAGGCGCCTTGATGCCGAACATCTCGGAGCGCCATGAATTAATGGCTGGGCGTATTGCCATGGCCGGTGCTGTCTTAATCGCTGGATATTTAGGGATGAATCCACCCGGCTTTGCAGCTCAGGTGGTTGCCTTGGCGTTTGGATTGGCCGCGTCTTCAATTTTCCCTGTTTTGATGATGGGCATTTTCTCCAAGCGCGTGAACAACATTGGTGCCATCTGTGGCATGTTGGCGGGATTGTTCAGTACCTTGATTTACATCTTTGTGTACAAGGGTTGGTTCTTTGTGGTCGGTACCAATTCGCTACCCAATGATGCCGCTCATTGGCTCATGGGTATAAGTCCTGAAGCCTTTGGTGTGATCGGTGCGGCGCTCAACTTTGCGGTTGCAATCTGCGTATCGCGGATGACGGCGCCGCCGCCAGCACATATCCAAGCATTGGTGGAAAGCATACGGGTGCCACGTGGTGCGGGCATGGCCAGCAGCCACTAAGGTCATGCTGCTAAAGAAGGCTCCGCTAGTCGGGGCCTTTTTTATGTCAGGTTTAGAATGTGGGCGCGCAAACGTACTGCTGTGGACTTTGGATAGAATGGCCAATCTTCCTGTCGACGATGTACAGCGTATGCGCCAAGTAAAAACCTATTGCCGAATTTGTGAAGCTCACTGCGGCCTCGAAGTCGATGTTGATGGCGAGCAAGTTGTGGCGGTGCGGCCTGACAAAACCCATCCGGTGTCCAAAGGCTTTGCCTGTATCAAAGGCACCGCGATTGGTGAACTGCATCATGATCCGGATCGCATCAACTACCCGCAGAAGAAAGTGGACGGGCAATGGCAGCGCATCAGTTGGGATCAGGCTTTGAAAGAAATTGGTGGTCGGGTCAAAGACTTGAGGAAGCGCCATGGTAAACGCAGTGTCGCGCACTATTTTGGCAACCCGACCAATTTCAGTATGCAGAACTTTCTGTACTCTGCAGGCTTCATGCAGGCGCTAGGTTCCCCCAATGCCTTTGCCTCGCATTCCATCGATTTGAACAACAAATTTCATGTCTCAAAAGCGATGTACGGCATGCTCGATGTTCACCCCATCCCGGATCTGGCGCACTGTAATTTCTTTATGTGTTTGGGCGGCAACCCGCAAGTCAGTCAAATGAGTGTGGTGTCGGTGACCAATATCATGGACAAGCTCAAAGCGATAGAAACGCGTGGAGGCCGCGCGGTGATTATTGATCCACGGCGTACTGAGACCGCGAAAAAGCTCAAAGAACACCACTTTATTACCCCCGGCACCGATGTGTGGCTGCTATTGGGCATGCTGTATGTCTTGGTGCACGAGCTAAAGATCAATGTGAGCCAGGCACGAAATTACGCCCGTGGAGTCGATGACTTCATGCAAGTGGCAGAGGGCTGGACGCCCGAACGTGTTGCGGATTTGACCGGTATATCAGCGGCAACGGTGCGTGACTTGGCAAGCGCCTATGCGCATGCGGATGGCGCGGTTTTGTACATGTCCACCGGCGTGAATATGGGGCCGTTCGGTTCTTTGGCCTACTGGCTAGTGCAGGGCATGAGTCTGCTCACGGGGAATTTGGATGCGCGCGGTGGATTGGTGTTTCCACAAGGCGCGTTCGATATGACCGCCTTAGTCAAAACGTTGGAAGGGCAGCTGGATGGCGGAGAAAAAACCCTGAAAGACGCTTGGGGCAAGGAAGCCGGTGCCTTTCCTGCGCCCACCTTGGCCGATGAAATCCTGATTGATCACCCCGAGCGTATTCGTGCGCTGTTTGTTTCTGCGGGCAATCCGCTGCATTCGATTCCGGGCAATCGCCTCAAGCAAGCCTTTGAAAAACTGGACCTGCTGGTTTGCATCGATATTTATCGCAGCGAGACGGCGCAGTGTGCAGACTATTTGTTACCGGCAACGGACATGCTGGAGCGTTCAGATTTCCCCATTTCACATCTGAATTTTCAAGTGGAGCCTCACGCCCAATACACCCCGGCGGTATTGCCGCCAAAATTTGAGCGTAAGCCCGAGTGGTGGATTTTTACCGAACTCGCCTTGGCCAGTGGGGCCCCGTTGCTCGGCTCTACATTGATGAACGGATTGGGTTGGTTGCTCAAGCATTACAACCGGCTGCCGGGGTTGCCGGCTTATCAGCCTGATGTGTTATTGGCATTACTTTTAAAAATGGGCGGGCAAACATCGTTGTCGGAATTGAAGCGTATGCCGCAAGGCCTGCGCTTAGCGGCAACCCAAGGCGGCAGTTTTCTCGGGAAAAGAGTGCCTACTGACGATGGCATGGTCGATTTGGCCCCGCCCAGCGTGTTGGCGGATTTGCCGCGTTTGGAAGCCAGTGCGCAAGCTCTGCAACAGCAGCCAGAAGGATTACGGATCATCGGCAGGAGAGAGCGACGCTCACACAATTCTTGGATGCACAATGTGCCACGCATCAAACACGATGGTGGTATCCATGTTTTATTGAACCCGGCAGATGCACAAAACATTGGCGTGACAGATGGCGACGCAGTGGAACTGGGGACGGACACGACCGTGCAATTGCCAGTCAAACTCAGCGACGACATCATGCCAGGCGTGGTGTGCGTGCCGCATGGCTGGGGTCATGCGAAGTCAGGCTTGTCCAAGGCGAGTGCCTTGCCGGGTGCCAATATCAATGAAGCGCTGCCTGATGTACGGCATCATCTGGAGCCAGTCAGTGGCCAAGCCATCATGGTGTCGCACACCCTGCAGGTTCGCCGGGTACACGAGCCGCGCGTAGCTGTCAGCGCATGAGTTGCTCGCTGTGAGCAGCGCCCAACGACCTCATTCAGCAATTGCTGCCTGTGGTCTTTTAGTTGGGCGCCTGTTTACGCTACAGCGTTTTTAGATATTCAATAATGGCTTTGCGTTCGCGTTCGGACAGTGCGTCGGTAAAGCTGTGGCCACCATTGCCATTGCCCAAGATGCGCGTGTCGTAGATCAGGCGCTTGTCGAAGCCGTCCGGGTCGGGATCTGAAATGGTTAACAAGCCTGCCCAGCTCAGGGTGCTGTTCAAGTAGTTTTGAGCCAACTGCACGATGGATGGGCCTTGATCATCAAGCGGATTGCAATTCATCAACTGCGTGCCCGGCATCTCGCTGCACTCTAAAGCATCATGCTGCCAGCCGATGCGTTGGTAATCATAGGCGCGCTGCAAACTTTGATCAAAGCCTTTGACTAAGCCATCTTCTTGAATCTTGCGCTGCCAGATCGTGGGGCGCTGACTGGAATCCAGCACTTGCTCAATCGTAGGTACCGAGCCGTTGTGCAGGTAAGGCGAGGTGGCCCAAATGCCATACAGCGGTGGCGCTTGATAGCCAATGACCTCTTTTTCCCAGCCACAAACACCTTGCGGGCGCAGGTTAATCGGGTAGGTGTCGTCGACCAATTCCGTGAAGGGGTCCTGTTCATCAGGGTGGACCCAGCCGTCAACGCCATCGGTGTAACCCCAGTAGGTGGTATCCCAGCCCTTGCGCAGGGTGGGGGTCAACATATCCGAACGGGCAGGATCGGTATTGATGACTTCC
Source organism: Oceanococcus sp. (assembly GCA_051252075.1). Lineage (GTDB taxonomy): Bacteria > Pseudomonadota > Gammaproteobacteria > Nevskiales > Oceanococcaceae > Oceanococcus. The sequence continues at coordinate 110,918 of JBPOFU010000004.1, forward strand.
AAGGGCGAGATGTGAGCGCCTATGCCTTCTAGGGCCGGATCATCCAAGTAATTCGGGTCATGCACAAAGCGTGGGGAGTAAGCGCCATGGCAAGACGCACAGGAGCCATTGCCACCTAGCGGTTTCGGTGCGTTCGCGTTCTCTGCTGCGGCCCACAGGTCTTTCGCGTGGAACAGCACGGCACCTTGCTTGGCCAGTGTTTCATCAATTTCACCCGGATAGGCTGGAGATTCTAGCGATAGGAAAAAGGCTTCCAAATCTTGGTCCCATTCCTCAATCCGGCTGCGATAAGGCTTGCCGTCTTGCGACAGAATTTCATTCAACTCACCGGGCCCCGCAGCCATGATGATGCGTGTGCTGTCATTGGAAACACCGGCATCAAAGAATTTACGTGGGCGCACGCTCATATTCCACCACGGTGGGGTGTCTTGGGTGTGTGCCAGCGGATGGGCCAGATCGATTACGCCTTGCAGATCACCGTCACTGACCATGTTCTTGAGTGGATTGGGATTGACGCCCAGCGAGTTGTTGTCCAACAACGTGACTAAAAACTCGAAAGCGCCGACCGCGTTGTTTTGACCGCGCTGCTTAACCCCGATATTGAAAACGGTGTTGATATCAAAGGGTGGTAGCAAATCGGACAATACAGTGCCGTTGAATTGCGAGCCGTCCCGGCCTGCCATTAAGACGTCATAGTTATTGTTGCCGGAACCCAGGTTTTTCAGGCCGATGTGCATGCCTTCGTTGTTGTACGGGTCACCCGCTTGGCCGCCGTGGCATGAGAAGCACGCTGCGGAGCCAATCTGTCCGGTCCAGTTCCCGCTGTCATCCTTGAGTTGGCGTAAGCCCAGCGGCAGTTGACCGGAGCCACCATCGCTAGTCGCGGGGTCTTCACCAGGCAGCGGATAGGGGTTGTGGAAAGGCGCTAAATTCAGCCCGTAGCGCAAGGTGTATAGCTCTTCAAAATTTTCTGGACGTTGCTCATAACCCCAGGTTTGCCAGCTGTTGTTGAAGTCTTCGGCAGACATCGCGCTGACCGGTAGTTCTTCAATCAGAAAATGTTGCCCACGATCTCGGCGCTGGCGGTATTCCCCACAGGTGTTGGCTTGCTTTTCCTGCTCCGGAAGATTGACATGGCAATCCTCCCAGTAGGCGTTGAAAAAGACCGCTTTGCCTTGGTTCACACCGGGGCGTATGAGGCTGCGGGGATCTGGTGGTAGCAGTGCATCATCGCTTTGAGTTGCACAAAATTCTTCCCAAACATGAGCTGCACGCTTGCTGCCCAGCAAAGGGTAGGACTCCAGCGAGTCATCGCGTTGCTCGGCCAGCAGCATGCTATCTGTAGATTCACGGCCACCTTCGCCTAGACAGGCGGAAAGGCCGAGCGGTAATGCGAGGAATGCAATCTGGATGTACTGATACTTTAGACGCATGCGCCTCTCTCCTTGGGTGTCTGCCTGGCTAGCGGTTTTTTGTATGAGCCGCTTGTGGCCAATTAACGGTTTGAGGATGTAAAAGTTTCCTCATTGCTAGTTAAAGCGTTTTTAAATATTCGATGACCGCGCGGCGTTGTGGGGCGCTTAGTGCTCTGCCAAAATCGTGCCCGGCGTTGCCTTTTCCGAACATATGGGTGTTGAAGATCTTACGATCCTCCACGCCTTGACGCCCGATCGGTGGCAGCGTCTGGTAACCCACGCTATTCAGTGTGCTGGGGAAACGAATCAAAGTTTCGGTAATAGCGGTTATTTCTGCCGGTACTTCAGCGGGCTCGCAAGACCGATACGGCACTGCGCTGCCGTCATAATCGCAGTACAGCACATCGTGCTTCCATCCCATGCGCTGCTCATCATAGGCATCCCAACTGGTCGCAAAGCCGTGTTCTTCACCTTCCCCAGTGGTGAGTTGGCGACGCCACATGGTGGGTCTTTCAGTGGGTTGCAGCAGGCTCCAAACATCAGGTACTGAACCATTGTGCAGATAGGGTGCTGTCGCCCAGATACCATGTAAAGGAGGTGCCAGATATCCAGTGGCGTCTTCGTCGTTCACGCCTTGCCAAGTACAAGCGCCTTTGATGCGTGTGCCAGGCACAAAGATTCCAGCATCGTCTAGATTTTCCGTGATCGGATCTTTTCCATCGATGGGGACATAACCGTCGGAGCCTTCCGGATAGGAAAACCACGAGGTGCTCATGAGCTCAAACAGTGGTGAGGTAAAACCCTTGTTGCGGCTGCTATCGGTGCCGATCTGTTCTAGCGGTGCGATATATCCGGCTATGCCAGCCAGTCGAGGATCTTGCAAAAAGTTCTGGTCGTGAACGAAGCGTGGTGAATACGCCCCGTGGCAACTGGCACAGGAGCCATTGCCCGGTGGGCGTGGCAAATCGGCATTGCTGTCACCGGCCCAAAGGTCTTTGACGTGGAACAATATTGCGCCTTGCTCAGCTAACGATGTATCCACATCACCCGGATAACGTGGTGCTTCTAAGGAATCGAGATACGTTTGGGTGGATTGTCCCAGCGCTTCCTGCGCGCGAATGACATCGCCACCCAGTGTGGCTTGCAAGATGACATTGTCCAGACGGATGGCGTCATAGGAATAGCCCGCGTCCCAGAACTTACGCGGCCGATGGCTGGCATTCCACCACGCTGGCATTTTGGTGTCGCCCCCACCTGTCGTATTGAATGGCGTTTGCATACCCAGCAACTTGATTGGTGTTCCAACAGCTTGAATATTCAAATTATCGGCATCGATCAAACTAATCAGCAAACCGGAAAGGCCCATGGCGTTGGTGACACCGCGGGTGCTGTTAATGGCGATAGGCAAGGTGGGTACCAGCTCGTCGCTTAACAGCAATTGGTAATCCAAATTGTGTCCGCCAAGTCCTGAGACAAATCGCTGCTCGCTGTTCTCACCCAGCATGTCTAGGCCGCTGCTATGGCACAGATCGCAGGTGGTCAGTAAATTGCTCGAATATTGCCCATCTTCCGTTTTGCCTTGGATGAACCCCACGGGTAATTCGCCGGAACCACCCTGCGTTGCATTGGGGTCCTCGCCATCGAGGGGATAGGGGTTGGGATAAGGCGCTTTGGGCAGGCCATAGCGCTCACGTACTTGTTGGTCGAAATTCTCCGGGCGTTCGCTTAAACCCCAGCGTAGCCAGAGTGCGTTGTAGGCGCCGGAGCTAAATGAGCCCCCTTGATTGGCCACCAACTCGCCCCGCATCAATTGCTTGCCAAGATCGCGTTGGGCGCGGTATTCACCACAACTTTTGGGTTTGTCTAAAGGGTTATTGCCAGGGCCGGCGCAGTCTTGCCAAAACGCATTGAAGGTCACTGCGCTTCTTGCGTTGATTCCAGGAACAATCAACTCCCTTGGATCTTGCGGTAGGACGGCTGAATCTGGCTGGTTTTCACAAAAGTCTTCGGCGTAGAAACGTCCATGGCTGCTGCCAAGCAGGGGCAACGAGGAATATGAATCCAGAGATCGTTCTGCTTCAGTTGCTGCGCAAGAGCGCTCTGCGGAATTCACACAATCGGCTGGAGTTGCAGGGGTGGAGTGCGTTATCGGTGCACGACCACCGTTGCAGGCCCACAGCGCCGCACAGCAAAACAAAAGCGCGATTCTGCTTGTTTTTACGCACAGGCCGAGCGTACCGCCGGTGTTTGCATGGCTCATGGAAATAGCTGCTCAAGTATCAGACATTTGTATGGCCGTAAAAACATACATTTGTACGTTCTTGTTGTCAACGGGTATGCTTTGCGCATGAACAGCAACACAGCCCTATTGGCGCAGGCTCGCCCGCCCCAGCAAGAACGCAGTCGGGAGCGATTCGAAAATATCCTGTCCGAGTCAGAAAAATTATTACTAAAAGGCGGTTTATCGGGCTTCTCTATCCCCGAGTTGGCGCAGCGTTTGGGCTATACCCGAACCAGCATCTACCATTTCTTTCCTACGCCTTACGCCATACTCAACGAACTGACCCGGCGCTATTTGGAAAAGTTGGAAGCCGATATCGAAGTTGCAGGCCGTCAGTCCGTTGAGCTGTCTTGGCCACAGATCGTGCAGCGGATAGCCGCAGCGGTCACCCATTTTCACAATAGCAATCCGGTTGGTTGTTTATTGATCTTGGGCGCTACAGCGAGCGATGAAAGCCATCGCGCTTTGGCATTGACCATTGAGCATTTGGGGCGCCAGGTCAGTCGGCTGATGAGCTCAGTCTCTGTCGACTTGCCATTGCACAAGCCCAATGCGGCCGCTTTGACGGTCGAGCTTGGCACAGCGTGTTTGCGGCTGTCTTATCATTTGCACGGTGAGATCACGCCTGAATATCAAGAGGAATGTGCGCGCGCGATGATTGGCTATTTGAAAAATTTCACCACAGCCAACGATCTCTCGCAGTAGGGTTATTTTCCTGATGGGAAAGAGTTTGCGCCGTGTGCGCCGGCCCTGAATGAACTGACGTTAACCCACTGTTAACGGAAATTCCTGGATGCTTGGACCGAAATGAAAGTAGCCACAACATGGCTTACTGAGCGGTGATGGATAGTCATGCGGGTTTTCGTGTGAGCAACACTGAGCAGCAATAAGAAAATATTGAGCGCAGTTCGCCAGCTTCGCGATAGCGATCATCAGGAGTGAATCAGTGATACGTACATTTGTGTTAATTGCAGTGGTGGTGATGGTCGAGGGCTGTTCCAGCGTGGGCGTACAGCCTTGGCAGCGCGGTGTTTTAGCGAGTCCAGAGATGAGTTTGGATAATGATCCGCTGACCTCCGGTTTGGATGACCATATCTACTTTTCTAAGGAAGGCTCTTCAGGCGGTCGTGGGTTTGGCGGCGGCGGTTGTGGCTGCAATTGAGCGCGCTATGAGTCTATCCCTACAACAGCAGTTGCAAAACGCCACTGCAGATTTGCTCAAACCTTCTGGTAAGTCGGCCAAATCATTGCAACCGTTAGTTGCCGTGGCGACTGTAGTCACTGGTTTGGTCGGTGGCAGTGCCGCCATGGCGGCGCAACAACCCGGTGACTGGGAGTTTCGTACCGCAACTTTGGTGTACGCCGAATCGAATCGGGTTCAGGCGATAGAGCCGGTGTTGCAGGCCACCCGTTACTTTGAAAACGACCGTAGTTTGAGCACCAAGCTGGTGCTTGACTCGCTGACCGGTGCTTCCGCCAATGGCGCTGTGCCTTCAGATCAAGCGCAAACATTTACCCGGCCATCGGGAGGGGGGCGCTTCACAACGGCTCCGGGCGAAACGCCCTTGGACGATACCTTTCGCGACACGCGAGTGGCTTTGTCGGGTAGCTGGAATCAAATGCTTTTTGGCCTGCGCAGCAGCTTTGGCTTGTACGCTTCGAATGAATACGACTATTTTTCTTTTGGCGCTAACACCTTATTAAACTATGACTTCAATGGTAAGAATTCGACATTGAGTCTGGGCCTGTCTTATTCCAGCGACAGCATCGAGCCGGAGGGCGGCATACCTACGCCAGGTGCGGAAGCGAACTACCATCGCGGAGATCCGGGCACGATTAACAATGAATTTGATGACGATAGCGAACGAAATTCCCGTAACAGCAGCGAAGACAAAACCGTTCTCGATCTGTTGCTAGGCTTCACTCAGGTCATCGATCGCAGCAGTTTGCTGCAATTCAACTATTCCATGAGCCAGTCCGATGGCTATATCACCGATCCGTTCAAATTTGTCAGCGTAGTCGATCCGAGTTCCGGGCAACCGCTGCGGCAGCTGTATGAAAACAGGCCCGACAGCCGCAGCAAACAGGCGTTATATACGCAGTACAAACGTAGCCTGCGAGATACAGATGTCCTAGATGTGTCATATCGTTATCTATGGGACGATTGGGGGCTAAGCTCGCACACGGTGGACCTGCGCTACCTGATCGGTTTTGGCAAGCATTTCATCGAGCCGCATCTGCGTTTTTATAGCCAAGAGGCGGTGGATTTTTACACGCCATTTTTAGTTGACGGCGAGACAGTGCCTGTGGATTTGTCAGCTGATTACCGAGTGGGCAATCTGACCGGTATCACAGCAGGTTTAGAGTATGGTCAGCGCATGAAAAGTGGTTCGCAATGGCGCCTTGCGCTGGAATATTATCTGCAGAGCAGCGACGAACCGGCGAACAAGCCGGGGCAGTTGGCGAATCAAGAAATCAATCCGGATGTGGATGCGGTGATGCTACGTCTCAACTATGACTTCAACTGGTAAAGCGGACAAAAGCCTAAAGTTCCGGCTGCATGAAGGGACATGGCTGGGCCAGTTTCAGGCCATGGCCAGTCCCTGTGAAGTGTTGATTGACGGCGGCGACGAAGCCTTGGCTCGACGTTTGGCGGGACAGGTGGCGCAAGAAGCTTGGCGTATAGAGCGAAAGTTCAGCCGTTATCGTAGTGACAATATTTTGCACCGCATCAACACCGCCAATGGTCGCGCGGTAAAAGTCGATGGTGAGACCGCAAGGCTGCTCAACTATGCAGATCAATGCTACCGCTTGAGTGAGGGGCGCTTCGACATTAGCTCTGGCGTGCTGCGTCGTGCATGGCGCTTTGATGGTTCCGATAAAGTGCCCGAGAGCCTTGCCATCGAACAGTTGATGCCTTTGCTGGGCTGGTCGAAAGTGGCCTGGGATGGGCGCAAACTGCAACTGGCCGCTGGCATGGAAATCGATTTCGGTGGCATTGGTAAGGAATACGCGGTCGATCGTTCGTTTGAACGCATACAAGCCGATAGTGGATCTCCGTTTTTACTGAACTTTGGTGGCGACCTACGTTGCAGCGGTCCGCGAGCCAACGGCGCCCCTTGGCGCATTGGTATCGAACATGTCGAAGGTGGCGCGCCTGCACGAGAGCTGGAGCTGTTCAGCGGTGCTATAGCCACCAGTGGTGATGCGCGGAAGTTCCTTTGCAAAGACGGCGTGCGTTATTCCCATGTGCTCGATCCACGCAGCGGTTGGTCGGTGCCGCAGGCTGCGCGTTCCGTGACCGTGGCGGGGGACAACTGCAGTGAAGCCGGATTTTTAGCGACATTGGCGCTACTGCAGGGCGAAGGTGCACAGGCGTTTCTGCAGGGCAGTGGTATGAAATATTGGCTACAGCTTTAACTGGTTAAGTCGCGCAATCGAGATTGTTTGCCTGCGGTCACGTCTATTCTTTGTGAGCCCCCGAAGATAACGCGGATTCAATTGAAATAGTGAATAAAAGAGTTCACGTTTTGAACGCCGCCAGTACTTCAAAAACCGCACCGTATCACTTTGATGGTGGCGCAAAACCGCTTCGCATTCGGGTTTGAGTTGTGGACAATTTCTAACATCAAAATTCCTGCTCGAATCCCACATTGGATAGGCTAGAATCAGCGCCAATTTGGCTCGACGGGAGCTGCACAACCAAGGCCGGATGGCAGTGGAGTGAATGAAGTATGGAAAACACAACGCATCATTTTTCTTTGCGCCACTTAGAACTGGCTGACTATGCCGATGTGAAAGCGTTGATGGACAACGTCTATTCGGCCTTGGGCGGTGCATGGCCCCTGAGAAAATATCGCAGTCAAATAAAGACCTTCCCTGAAGGTCAGATTTGCTTGGAAGATCACGGCAAAGTGGTGGCATGTGCCTTTGCGGTCATTGTCGACTATGAC